>CAKTOO010000004.1 GCA_934590165.1 uncultured Dysosmobacter sp.
AGCAGATCGTCGACCACGAAGGAGACCGGTTCGTAAGCGGTGCTTTGCAGCGTGTCCGCGTCAATGGTTTGCAGTCGGTTCATAAAAATTTCTCCTTTCTGAGTTGGAGTGTTTATTTCTTTCAGGCCTGTGCTTGTATCGTAACATGGGGATTGACTTTTGAAAATAGGTAATGTATTATTTTACTACATACACTATATTGAGGCGAATACATTATCTACCGGGAGAGGGCTTATGTCTGTTTTAGGAAAAGACCTGTTTGATTTTCAGCGTTCGCATACGAACACAAAAGTGGAATTTGGCGCATCCGGCTACTGGGTGGAGATGGTCCCGGAGATGCAGCCCTACGGAACTGTGCTGACGGAGATCCTAAATCTGGATGTCACACCTTTTCAGAAGCTGTTGGACAGGTTGAACACCGCTGTCCACGAAAAGAATTATGATGACGCTCCGCGTGCCTATATGGACATGCAGAAGGGTTTTGGATCTCTGCCGCTCTACCGATTGTATCTGATGGACTTCCGTTATTTCGGAGATATGAAGATTGAGGAATTTGTGGGTGAGGAAGTGCGGGAGGCATTTGCGAAATATGTGATCAATGAGGAGCGCGAAATACCATCCTTCATGCAGCAGCAGATCAAGGACATTCAGCTCATTCAGGAGCGGTACGCGTGGTTTCTGGACCGGGTTTTTGCAAACGCTGTGTTTGAAAAGAAAAAAGGCCAGAGAAAAGAATCTCTGGCGCAGTTGATCTATTCCAGCGGTTATGAGGCTTTTGTCAGCGGTGTCAGTTTGGGGAAGGACCCGGAGGTAGACGCACCGCTGGTAAGAGCGCAGTACCGCATCCGGGGCGAAAGAGAAAATGCCGAGGTAGTCGAGAAGATGTATTTTGACCGGCTGCTGGATTTTGTCTATGTGGAGCTTATGAAGGGACTGCAGAAGGGGTTTGTACCGAAACGCTGTGCCAACTGCGGACGCTGGTTCTTGCAGATGCCGGGTATGACCTACGCCTATTGCGGCGAACCGGCGCCGGGGCAGGATGGCAAGACCTGCCGGGAGATCGGAGCCACCAGCAGCTTCCGCAGCAAGGTGCAGAACAACGATGTTTGGAAGGCTCATCAGCGGGCCTACAAAAAATATTTTGCCCGTACTCGAAAGGGGACGATGAGCAAGGGCGCGTTTGAAGTGTGGTCCCGGAAAATGGAGACGCTGCGGGACAATGCGCTGATGGAATATGACAGAGCGCAGAGCGAAGAGGAGCGTCAGCGCATTGTGGATGAAGTCACGCAGAAACTGAATAAGCTGTGAGCGAAAAAACAGGAGGGAACTGCGTCCGCAAATGCGGATGCAGTTCCCTCCTGTGCCGCAGTGCCGAAGCACTGCGTAGTCCCATTACGGAGCCCGGAGCAGCGGAGCACTTCGCAGACTGCTCTGGACCATACTGACAACAGCTTGTGTTTGATTTGCAATGCAAATCTCGACTTTCCATCCAATAATCTGTACTTTTAAATCGTATTATCTTATCCTCGTTCTTTTTTTCAGATAGAATATACTATAATGCCTTTGTGATACAACTAAATATCCTCATTAAATTTTTTTAGAGCCTCTTCCAATGAAAAGGCAGAGAACTGAAATTTAATCTATCGTTGTATAGGCTTCAGCGGCAGAGAGTGCCGAGGTCTTACCCCCTACGGTCCGATTGCTCCAAAGGTTCTGGATGACAGACGTAGCCTCAGAGCATCGCATCATATCGGGCTAAAATCACCGCTGCCTGTGCACGGGTTACAGCTCCGTTTGGAGTCAGCGTATAGGGAGTCGTGCCATTGAGTAGCCCTCTTTCCACCGCCCACCCCATGGCTTTGGTCGCATAGGGTGCGATCTCTGTAAAATCGTTGTATTGATCCAGTGTATTTTGCGTATCACGAGAACCGGAGAGACGCCACAAAAAGGTAACCATCTGCTGCCGGGTGACCTCTGTCATGGGATCACTTCCGTCACTGAGTCCTGTGGATACAGCCCATTGCTGAGCCTCTTCCATGGACTGAGGACGCACATTTTTTAGTCTTGCCATGACCATCCACATCTGCTTCCGGGTCATGGCGTGCTGAGGAGAAAAGATGGTTGCTGAGGTACCGGAAAACAGTTGACGCCGGTAAACATACGACACCGCAGGCTGATACCATGCGCCTTCCGGCACATCCTGAAAAGGCAGCGCCTGCGTCCCATAGATCGCCATAAAAACCGGTTGCATGTCCTCCAGCCACTTATGTTGTTCACGGTCATAAAAATGGCTGTCTGCATTGATCGCAAAGGGGATGCCCGCATCCGTCAATGATTGTGTCATATAGGAGGCGAAAGCAACCTGCTCATCTACAGTGTAAGTATCTCCCTCATTGTAATTTCCTGGCATCCATGCCCCTACCCAAGTAGGAACTCCTGTTTCCTTCTGCCATTGGAGGGCCAAATCGATCTTTTCCTGAATCAGTGCCTTTTCCTCGGCAGTCCCACTGGTCCACAGCTTGCGTGGATTCTCTTTGGAAGGACCTGAGGCATAAAAATGCCATTCCGCCATCAGGTATCCATTCGCCGCCGAGGGAATGGTGAGATCCCGCAGATATGCCGCGTCAGACCGCAGACGCGGCGAGATCATAACGATCCGCTCCGGATTGCTCTCCCGGACTACCGATACCAGCCGCTCATAAATCTCGTTGAGACGTTCCGGCTGGTTCTTCAAAGCATCGGTCACTTCGATGATAAGATCAAAGGACAGCAGGAACGATTCATCCCGAAAATGCTCTGAAACGGTTCTCCACCATGCTTCGACCCGGCGGAGATTTTTGTCTGATGGGTCATTTTTCAGTTCATCGGCTTGATAGGCAATAATGGGGATCAGTCCGGTCTCCAGACAGTCGCTGACCTGCCGCTCCAGCAGTGCCAGAAGCTCCTCAGTAGCCTCATCCTTCACCCGAATACGGACATGGGATATTCCGGCCTGCTTAAAGTCTTTGGGGACATCCGGGTGGTAAAGCGACATGCCAGCGGCAGTTTTACACCAATCAACATCCATGCCTTTTCCCAGCATCTGCTGGTATGCCAGTGGATCGATCGGCGCGGCGGCGTGGGCTGTATCCGCCGCCCTTGCGGAAGGAAAGAGCGAACATGTCAAAACAAACGCGAGCAGTATGATGATACTTTTTTTCATAGGGCCTCCTTATAGTTATAAAAACTATCAAAAAATGTTGAAGACTTGCTGTATAAGCCGCCTTTCATTCGTCCTCCGCCAGCATCCGGTAGCCGACGCCAAGCTCATTGATGATGTAGCGCTTCTCGCCGGGCGTCACGCCCATTTTCTTGCGGATATTCTTCATGTTGACTTGCAGCTTCTTGACGCTGCCATAGTCCGAATACCCCCAGACCGCCCGAATGATGGCGGCATACGTCAGCACCTTTCCGGCGTGAACGGAGAGAAACGCCATGATGTTGTATTCCGTCTGGGTCAGGTCGATCTCATCTTTATCCACAAAGACCTGCCGTGTATCGTAGTCGATCAGCAGGTCCTGAAGGCGGAATTTCCCACCATGGGAACTTTCCTTCTCTTCGCTGTGCCGATGGCTGCGGAGAACGGCACGGATACGAGCCAGCAATTCCTCCGTGCCAAAGGGCTTGGTGATATAATCATTCGCACCCAGATCCAGTGCCTCTACCTTGTCCCTCTCATTGGAACGGGCGGAGAGCACAATGATGGGAGCTGTGTCCGATTCCCGGATTTTCTGAATCAAGTCCAGCCCATCCCGATCCGGCAGGCCGAGATCCAGAACGATGAGGTCCGGATGATGGGAAGCGTACATCATCATGCCGAGCGCACAGGTCTCCGCGCAGAGCACCTGATAGTCGCTGGTTTCCAGATTGGCTTTGATAAAGCTTCGGATGTTGGCCTCATCCTCTACGATCAGAATTTTGTACTTGTTATTGCCCATCGTCCTCACCCCCTCTTTCCAGAGCAAAGCGGAATACCGCACCGTCGCCCTTCCTATTTTCCGCAGTAATCTCGCTGCCGTGCGCCTTGACGATGGCGGCGCACACGGATAGTCCGATTCCCATATTGCTGCGGGTTCCGTCCACCGGCGCGGCGGACTTTTCATAACTTCCGGTGAAAATCTTTTGAAGTGCATCATCCGGGATGCCGCAGCCGTTGTCGGCAACCTCAAATACCGCCTTATCCCCCACAAGAGAAATGGAAAGCGTCAGCTCCGTCATGCCTTTTGCGTGGAATACGGCATTTTCCAGAAGATTCAGCAGTACCTGTTCAATAAGGAGCGAATCCATGGGAATGTCCACAAATTCCTCCGGTATCTGTGTGATGACCTTCTGATTCGGATGCTTTTTGGAAAACTTCATGAGAACCGAGTCAATCAGCTCATCCAGAACCGTGGGTGTCTTCACGACTTCCACTTTCGCGCCGTCGATTCTTGTAACCGACAGAAGATTTTCAACCATGCGGATGAGCCATTCGCTGTCCTCCTGAATTTCTCCCAACAGCTTGAGCTGTTGCTCCTTTGGCAGCGCGTCATACTTGGAGATCAGCGTGGAGGAGGACCCGTATATAGAGGTGAGTGGTGTGCGCAGATCATGGGAAATCGCCCGCAGCAGATTGCCCCGCATTCTTTCTTTTTCACTTTCTGCCCGCAGCTTTTCCTGATCCCGAATGCGGCTGTTCAGCGTACTGGTGGAAACGGCAACTGCCAGCATAATGACGGCAGATAAGATGCTTTCCTCCACGAAAAAGTCGAAGACATAATAGGGATAGGTAAAGGCAAAATTCACCGCAAATACGCTGACAATTGCCGACGTGATGCCATAGCAATACCCGTGGGTTTTCAGCGAGATCAAAAACACGCCGAACACAAAGATCATGGGTACCAGCGTCTGCGTGGTAAAGAGCTTCTGAATCAGCAAATTGACGGCAAAGGCACTGCAAAAAATAAGGATCGAAAATAGAGTATCCTTCTGTCGCTGTCGATTCTTCATCATACTTCTCCTGAAATTGATTGCGGTGTTATTATACCGCATAAGCAGAAGTGCTTCAAGATTCCGCGCAGGAGGATATTGCCCCGCACTTGTTTCTTTACCGAATCTACACCGGAGAAATGCTATGTTACAAATACACAGTTTGGCCTGCGCACAATAAATCCATCGCGCAATTCACAAGGAGTGAGGAAGATGTCGGAAGAAATGGTTTGCAGAAAGCGTCGTCTTTCGTCTTTTCAAATCATCATATTGGGCTTTGCAGGGGTGATTCTGCTGGGCGCGCTGCTGCTGATGCTGCCGCTCTCCACAACAGCCGGGTGCGTAACGCCGTTCAATGAAGCGCTGTTTACCGCAACCTCCGCTGTTTGTGTAACGGGTCTTGTGGTGCAGGATACCGGCAGCTATTGGTCGGTCTTTGGCCAAGTGGTGATCCTGACGCTGATTCAGATAGGTGGACTCGGTGTTGTCACCGTGGCAGCATCGTTTGCGCTGCTGTCCGGGCGAAGGATCTCTCTGATGCAGCGCAGCACCATGCAGAACGCCATCTCAGCGCCGAGAGTCGGAGGGATCGTCCGGCTGACACGGTTCATCCTGCGGGGAACATTTCTGATCGAACTGATTGGCGCGCTTGCCATGCTGCCGGTGTTTTGCCGGGACTATGGATGGCGCGGGATCTGGATGGCGGTATTTCACTCCATCTCCGCCTTTTGCAACGCGGGGTTTGACATTCTGGGAACGAACAACAACTTGTATCCGTCCCTTACCGGTTATGTTCAAAATCCGGTGATCAATATCACAATCATGCTGCTGATCATAACCGGCGGCATCGGATTCTTAACGTGGGATGACATTTGCGAAAACAAGCTGCATTTCCACCGTTATCGAATGCAAAGTAAGGTCATTCTCGTTACGACACTCACGCTGATCGCCCTTCCGGCGCTGTTTTTCTTCTTTGTGGACTTTGATGCCCTTCCCCTCGGAGCGCGGGTTCAGGCAGCCCTGTTCCAATCGGTCACGCCGAGAACGGCGGGCTTCAACACAGTCGATCTACCCGCCATGTCCGGCGCATCGCTGGGCGTGATGATCCTTCTGATGCTCATCGGCGGTTCTCCCGGCTCCACGGCAGGCGGCATGAAAACCACCACGCTGGCAGTTCTGCTTGCCAATGCTGCCGCGACCTTCCGCCAGCGGGACAGTGCCCAATTCTTTGGGCGCAGAGTCGATTGCAGTGCCGTCAAAACCGCCGCGACCATTCTGACGATGTACCTTGCGCTGTTCTTTGGCGGAGGCGTTTTTATCAGCGTATATGAGAATCTTCCGCTGTCCTCCTGCCTGTATGAAGCAGCGTCGGCAGTAGGCACGGTTGGTCTGACATTGGGTATTACGCCGCAGCTGCATATTCCTTCGCAGATGGTATTGATCGCGCTGATGTATCTGGGCAGGGTCGGCGGGCTGACGCTCATTTATGCGGCGGTGTCCAGCAAAAAAAGCGGCAATGCAAAGCTGCCGCAGGAAAGAATTACGATTGGATGAGCAAAGGAGTTGTCTATCCCATGAAAAATGTTTTATTGATTGGAGCAGGCCGCTTTGGGCGGCATATCGCCATGCAGCTTTCTCAACTTGGGCATCAGGTCATGGCAGTCGATACCAACGAGGAGCGAATCAACGATGTGCTTCCGTTTGTCACCAACGCACAGATCGGCGACAGCACCAATGCGGAGTTTCTGCGTTCGCTCGGTATCGGAAATTTTGATGTTTGTTTTGTGACCATCAGCGGCAGCTTCCAGAACTCGCTGGAGACCACCTCGCTGCTGAAAGAGCTGGGTGCCAAATGCGTGGTATCCCGCGCCGAACGCGATGTGCAGGCGAAGTTTCTGCTCCGCAACGGCGCAGATAACGTGGTCTACCCTGAAAAGCAGATGGCAAAATGGGCGGCGATCCGATTCACTGCCGACCATATTTTCGACTACATAGAGATCGACGAGCAGCACGCCATCTTTGAAGTGCAGGTGCCGGAGGCGTGGATCGGGAAAAGCGTTGGTGAGCTGAACGTCCGCAGAAAGTTTGGCATCACCATTCTTGGCATCAAACGCGCCGGGAAAACGGATGTTTCCGTTACGCCGGACACCATATTGTCCGATGACACTACGATTTTAGCGTTGGGTGAGTATAAAGCCCTGCAAAAGTGCTTTCGGATTTGAAATGATATTATCGCTCCCAGCCGTCGTTGCTTTTCTTTTTTCGCTTTTGCTGTACCTGCTGCATTTTCTGCTTCTGCCGCACGGACTCCCGAACAGGCCCGTTCTTCAACTTCCTCTTCAGCAGATTTACCACATCACGCTTGCTGAACAGCATCATCACCGGGGCGCATTTATCACCGTAAGGAATGTTCAATAATTGTTAAGCCAAAAAAACGGCCCTCTGCCAATGAAAAGGCAGAGGGCTGAAATTTAATCTAATGTTATATCCCGTATCAAGTCTGCGCATCCAACTGAAATGTGGCGCTCAGATAAACTTGGGATCAAAGAAAAAGTAAGTCGAGGGAATTTCCCTCGACTTATTTTTTCGTGCCCTGTACCGTCCGTTCTGCCCCATAGGTCACATTGTGTACCTATGAACATGAACCGTTGTGAACAGGACCAGTAAAAACGAACAATAGACAAAATGCCCCCCTGATGTAGGAAAATAACTACGTCAGGGGGTATTACTGTGTCTAAGAGAAATTACACACATATCAAGATTCTGGAGCCTGAGATTTTGGCAATGAAGGGGGCTGGAAAAACCAAACGAGAGATTGCTGAACATTATGGATTGAAGATGGGGCAAAGCGATGCCGGCGCAGAGAACGGAAAACCATAGCAGGTATTCAGTCTCGCCCCCAAGGGCGCCCCAGGAAGAATGGACAGGCCCCTCATCAGCAGGAAAAACAGAACTGGAACGACTGCGAACGGAAAACAAGCTTTTGCGGGATTTTCTGCAATTGACAGGAAGGAAGTGAGGCCACGAGCCAAATACCAGGTTATCTGTATGAACAGGAGACGCTATTCAATATCCGCCATGTGCCGTTTCTTTGGCATCTCCCGCAGCGGCTACTATGACTATGTGAACCGCCTTGGACAACGTGCGCATGATGCGGATTTAGCAGATATTATCCGGGAACAACAAGAAAAATGCGATAGGACTTATAGATGTGGGAGTGGTTGAAAAGGGCAAAGAAAATATATCGAAACCCAGAAACGATCTTGAGAATTATGAAGAAATACGAACGTCTGTCAGAAATTCGCCGATGCAGGAAGTGGAGACAGATGGGGCAGCAACTTCACAAATATGAGAATTTGCTCAACAGGGCGTTTCAAGCAGACAAACCACCCCGTAAGTGGGTTACGGATATTTCCTATATCCACACAGGTCAGGGTGTCCTCTGTCTCTCTGTGATCCGGGATTTGTTCGATAACAGTATTGTTGCATATAAAACCGGCACAAACCAGACGGTGAATCTTGTGCTGGACACCATTCGTCTTGCTCTGCAGAGAGAAAAGAAAGTCGCTGCGCAGTTGCATCTCCACAGCGACCAGGGGAGTCAGTACACCTCTCAAGCATACTTTGACCTGACTAAAGAATATGGGATAACTTCGTCTATGTCAAGTCGTGGAAATTGTTATGACAATGCTATGGCAGAAAATTTCTTTTCCATTCTCAAAACCAAGTGTGCATTTACAGACATCAGGCTACCACCTTTGAGGAAGCCAATGTATTGATCGACCACTATATTTATTTCCATAATCATCAGCGCATCCAGTTAAAAACTGGAGTGGTGTCGCTGGCGCTGCGCCACTCCGCTCAAAACTCAATATTTTCCTACCAGGGGCTTTTTTGTGTTGTCCGTACAATCTGGGGCAGTTCATTGTGATTCAAGGGGTTTTTCAATGGAACTGCTGGGCGGATTCGAATTGCTCAAAGCCGTTTTCCAGCGTGGTTTTCCGCTCTGTTTAGCCCTGTGTTTCAGCGGCTCCGTGGTATTTCATGGTATCTTATCCACATCGTCAAGAATCACGTTAAGGGAAAAAGCAAGGGAAACTTTTCTCCCCTTTCCTGGCCTTTGACACTGGATGTATACCAAAGCGCCCTGCAACGAGGCGGGGCTGCTGGCCGCTATGGGGCGCACCGTGACCCCTCCGAGGGGCCTCCAGAGCTGGACAGATACCAGGGCACCGGCAGGGCGGCGGAGCCGCTGCGGGCCTTCTGGGCGCGCCGTGGCCCCTCTAGGAGCTGCCAGAGCTGGGCGGATACCAGGGCACCGGCAGGGCGGTGGAGACGCTGCGGGCCTTCTGGGCGCACCGTGGCCCCTCCCGGAGCCGCCAGAGCTGGGCGGATAACCAGGGCGGCGGTGGGGCGCTGAGACTGCTGTGGGCCGCCTTTGTTTTGAAAACCTAGCATGGGGAAAAATCTTGCATGAATGGGGGCATGCGGTCTTGAGCGATTCGGTCAAGACTTTTTTGCTGCGCCCGCCGCGATTTTTTGCCTCGTTTTTTGTGCCAAATTATGCCCTCACTTTGCGGATTGTCACGCGGTCAAACTTATCTCCCGCCTGGATGTCAACCACGCTTTCCCGCTTGCATTTTCGGCAATACAGCGACACACACGCCGCCGCAGTTTCCGGGTACAGCCGCATGATCTTCCCGGACCTGCACACCGGGCACGGGATAAACACGCCGGACGGCGTGGACTTGCATAAAGCAACAGCTCTTCCATTCATGAAAAGCAGCTCCTTTCCTGGGCAGCCCTCCCGCGCGTGCGCCTCGCGCGAAAAAGCCCTTGTGATTTCATGTTATGGCACCTCCGCTTTCTTTTCAAGCGGTTTCCGCCCTTTTCTCTTCCCCCATTCCTAAAGTTATATCTAATTACAAGCAAGTAACAAGGCGTCAAAGCCGCCTTGTTTTTCCTCTTCCGGCCTCCATGCCGGGCCGCTGTTCCAGTGCAGCGGCATCTTGTATTTTTTGATATAGCAGTAGCTTCCGAACTCTGTTACCCGCTCTTCCCGCTCTATGATATGGCACCCCACCGGCACGGCCAGCATGGTATCATTCGGCACATAGGAGGACTTCACCACCGGCTTTTTCATATTCCGGCCCGCCGTCCACATCTGCGCCCCCACAGGCCGCCCTGAAACGCTCTCTTTCGTCAAGTACAGGGCCAGCGTTTCAAAATCCCGCTGTCCCACATATTCCATGTCCACCACATCACCATAGCCACGACATCCGTGCTGTTTATTTTGGAGGCAGTTGTGCTGGGTATGATCCTGCGGTATGGTCATCTGCATAAATGGGTCAATACTGCTATTTCCATCGCCATGCTGGTAGCAGCGGTGGCTCTGGGTCTGGCTTTCCCGGTGTATCTGAACCAGGGTACATGGCACATCATTATCTTCGCTTACATCCTGGTCGCCTGCGTCGCCCCGGTAAGCGCCCTGCTTCAGCCCCGGGACTACTTGAACAGCTATCTGCTGATCTTCATGATCGCGGCAGCCGTCGTTGGCGTCTTTGTGTCCAATCCCTCCTGCAATCTGGCCGCGTTCACCGGCTTTTGCGTGGACGGGCAGTATCTGTTCCCCATTCTGTTTGTGACGATCGCCTGCGGCGCCGTGTCAGGCTTCCACTCTCTTGTTCCCTCCGGAACGGCGTCAAAGCAGATCAAAAATGAAAAGAATATGCTCCCGGTGTCCTTTGGCGCTATGCTGATGGAGAGCCTGCTGGCGGTGATCGCGCTGATCGCCGTGGCCTCCTTTGGGGATGGAGAGGCCGCAGCACAGAGCTTGGTAACGCAGCCCCAGATTTTTGCCGGCGCCATCGCCAACTTCCTGACGGCCATCGGATTGCCGTACAATCTGGTATTTACCCTGATCAATCTGGCTGTGTCTGCGTTTGCGCTGACATCGCTGGACTCCGTGGCGCGTGTGGGAAGGCTGTCCTTCCAGGAGTTCTTCCTTGACGATGATGTAAATGATAAGAATAGGAAGCCGTGGCAGAGCCTGATGACCAACAAATATTTTGCAACGGTCCTGACGCTGGTGCTGGCTTATCTGCTGACAAAGGTTGGCTACAAGGAGATCTGGCCGCTGTTTGGCTCCGGCAACCAGCTGCTGTCCGTGCTTGCGCTGGTTGCCTGCGCGGTGTTTCTCAAAAAGACAAAGCGGCAGGGGGCCATGCTGTGGATTCCCACGGTATTCATGATCGCGGTCACCTTTACTGCGCTGGGAATGACCATTTATCATCTGGGCGGACAGCTTGTGACGACAGGTTTGGATCTCGGAAATACCCTGCAGTTGATCTTTGCAGTGCTGCTCCTCTTGCTCGGCATTATTGTTGCCGTTCAGGGGATCAAAAAGCTGACAGAAAAAGATGACGGAAACCGCTCACCTGTCATAACGCACTCCCTATCAGGAAGAACACCGCTCGGACGCACGAAATGTCTGAGCGGTGTTTTTGCAATTAAACAAAAACGACAAGATTTGTTCGCTATTTTGTGCAGAATGCTGATTGCAAAAGGAATAAAAAGAAGTAAGATAGCATGATGCAAATAGAACTGCACGTTTACGTATCAGAAAGGAAGTCTTGATTTTGTCCTATCATTATTTGATATATCTGGCCCTGATCCTCTTGAGTACCAAGCTGCTGGGGCTGGTGACCCAGCGGTTTCAGATGCCTCAGGTGGTAGGTGCGCTGCTGGCAGGTCTAGTCCTCGGCCCCGCAGGGCTGAATATCCTCTCTGAGACAGAGTTCCTGTCTCAGCTCAGTGAACTGGGCGTCATCGTTCTGATGTTTTCCGCCGGAATGGGGACGGACATTCAGGAGCTCAAGCACAGTGGAAAAGCCGGCTTTTTAGTGGCCCTGCTGGGCGTACTGGTCCCGCTGGCCATGGGCACGGCTCTGGCCTGGGGCGCTGCCAAAACGGGAATGATCGAAAGCAGCGGTTTCCTGGAGAACGTATTTGTGGGTACGGTCCTCACCGCCACCTCCGTCAGCATCACTGTGGAGACACTGAAGGAGATGGGAATGCTGGAGACCAAGGCAGGCAATACCATCCTGGCCGCCGCCCTCATCGACGATGTGCTGGGTCTGATTGCCTTGACCCTGGTCAGCAGCGTGGCCGGCGGCGGAGAGAGCATCCTGCTGGTACTGGCAAAGATCGTGGGCTTCTTTGTCTTTGCTGCCGTGGCTGGCTATGGTGCCTATCGGCTGTTCACCTGGATGCTGGAGCGCCAGCACGGCTGGGCCACCCACCGGAACACGGTGCTGGCCTTCGTGCTGTGCCTGGTGATGTCCTACTGCGCCGAGGCATTCTTTGGCGTAGCGGATATCACGGGCGCTTACGCGGCGGGCCTGGTGGTGGCCTGCACCCCCAAGGCCGCCTATATCCAGTCCAAATTCAACTCTATGTGCTATCTGCTGCTGACGCCGGTTTTCTTTGCCAGTATTGGCATCAACGCGCAGCTGACCGGCATGAGCGACCAGCTGGTGCTGTTCTCCATCCTGCTGCTGGTGGTCTCTGTGGCCTCCAAACTGACAGGCTGCGGTCTTGGCGCAAGGCTCTGCGGCTTCAGCAACCAGGAGAGCCTGCAGGTGGGCGCAGGCATGGTATGCCGGGGCGAGGTGGCTCTGATCGTGGCCAACCGCGGCTTGTCCATGGGCGTTTTGAGTCAGGCCATGATGACCCCCATCATTATCACTGTGGTGGGCGGTACGATACTGACGCCGATCCTGCTGAAGCTGGCGTTCCTCGGTCACAGTGGGGAGCCGAACGGTGATGGCCGGCTGGTGGACCGCTACAACAAGGTGGAGCAGTTGGATCGTGTTTCCGAGGGGCTGCTGCAGGCTGACCATGATTTGATGAATAAAAAATGAGCCCGGGAAAATGAAATGCCCCCCATTTGTTAGACGGTATGGCATACTATCTAACAAATGGGGTGTTTACTATGCCAAATCGCAAGTGGCTTTGTTTCGATCATCTCTCCACTGGTATCGCAGATTCACCAAAACTTTTTCTTCTTCATGATCCAAAGACAAACCAATACCACTACCATGCTGGCAACGATGACAGCTGGGTAACCATATTGCCAGGTCAACTCCGGCATATGCGCGAAATTCATACCGTACCAGCCTGTCACAAGCGTCAGAGGGAGAAAAATCGTGGTGACGATGGTGAGAATTTTCATGATTCGGTTCTGCCGAATATCGATCTCTGCCTGAAAAAGCTCCCGTATCTGCATTCCATACTCCCGCAGCATTTGCGCCTGGTTCTTCAAACGGTCGATCCGTTTCTCTACCAGGTGGAACAGTTTCAGATCATTTTCTTCAAAATACTCATTTTCATTTTCTTCAAATTCGCAGACCATATCCTCCAGCTGCGTGTAGTAATGGATCCAACCGGCAACCTCCTTCCGCAAAGCGGTCATGTGAAGATTAAAGTCATCCATGATCCCCGCTAACACCTGGTCTTCCAGGTGGGTCAGCTGATCTTCAAGCTCTTGCAGGTGGTGCATATCCTTGGTAATTAAAAGCTCCAAAAACGCATAGAAGAATCCTCCGACGTTCTTTTCCATCATCGGGTTCTCCTCTTGGACCCGATGAAGCATCGTATGGGCAACGCCGGAATCGTCACAAAGGATCACTTGATCCGCTGTCAAGAGGTAGCCAAACGCAATGGGGATCTGTTCCTTGGTCTGCCGTGGAGTTGCAATCGTTCCGCAGAGATAGCTCCGGTGTGTTTCCGCCTTGCACACACGCGCATCCCGTGCCGTTGGCGTATGCCAAAGGATCTGCTCCAGGCCAGAGAGATGGGGATTCTGATCCAGTTCCTCCGAGGTCAACAGAGTCAGGAAACAAGCATCAGAATCCGGTGCTTCCGTCAGCAGGCTCCGTGCAGAGGATAGATTGTATTGATACATGGAATTCTCCTTAAACGTGTATTTTGATTGGGGCCATTGTATCACATTTCGGCTTAAGTGCAAGGAGCAACCAAAGGAAGTCAAGAAATCGTATTTTTTGTGAACAGACTATATTGCTTTTGTTAACATTGGCACTCTCCGCTTGACAGTGCTAAAAAAACAAGACTATAACAAAGCCGTTCCAAGTGAGAGGACCAAAGCGGTCCTCACAACGGGCATTGAGATATGGTGAAATGGTCTACGGCAGCGTTGTTCAGTCCTGGTTTTAGCCCCACTGTCCCGATTCTCAGATCCGGTGCGGTATGAATCCCGAAAACCCGGTCGGCACCCTCCAGCGCACCAGCCTCCACAAAAGGCTTTGCACCCTGGCCGATCTCCTCAGCCGGTTGGAAGATAAATCGGACCTCTCCGCCGAATTCCGCTCTATGTTTTGACAGAATTTTGGCCGCCCCCAGCAGGCAGGCGGTATGAACGTCATGGCCGCAGGCGTGCATGACGCCCGGTGTCTGGGAACAGTACTCCGCTCCGCTGGTCTCCTGAATGGGCAGCGCATCAATGTCCGCCCGCAGTACGACGACACCCTCTCCTGTTCCGGTTCCCCGCAGAATACCCAGCACACCAGTCTCCCCCACGCGGGTATGGGGGATGCCGAAACGAGCCAGTTCTTCCTCCATTCGCTTCGCGGTGCGGAACTCCTGCAAACTCACCTCCGGATGTCGGTGGAATTCCCGCCGGGTCGCAACGAGATATTCCTGTTCTTCTTCAAGTTCTTTCTTCAAATCTGACATGCGCCCACCCTCCTTAAATGGCTCTCTGCTTTGGAGGAATCTTCTTCCGCAACTGCTCCAAACGGTTTAGCGCATCCAGAAGCGTCTCGTCCTTTTTGGCAAAGTGAAGGCGGATGAGATGATTCACCGGCTCCCGGAAGAAGCTGGAACCGGGAACAGCGCCTACGCCTACATCCCGGGCCAGTTCCTCACAGAACTGGAGGTCACTGTCATAGCCAAACTCCGAAATGTCCAGCAAAACATAGTAGGCACCTTCCGGGTCATTGTGAGAGATGCGCAGGTCATCCAGCCCCTTCAAAAACAGTTCTTTCTTGTGGGTATACTTGGCCAGCAAGCCGTCGTAGTAGTCCCGACCGAATTGCAGGCTGGGAATGACCGCCTCCTGCAAAGGTGCCGCGGCGCCCACTGTCAGAAAGTCGTGCACCTTTTTCGCCCGGTCGATGATCTCCGGAGGCGCGATGATGTAGCCAAGCCGCCAGCCGGTGATGGAATAGGTCTTGGAGAGGGAGGAACAGGAGAGCGTCCGCTCCCACATACCCGGCAGCGCGGCGAAATAAGTGTGCTGATGGGGCGCGTAGACGATATGCTCATATACCTCGTCGGTGATGACGTAGGCATCATATTTTTTGGCCAGTGCGGCGATGGTCTCCAATTCCTCACGGGTGAACACCTTGCCGCAGGGATTGGACGGATTGCAGAGGACCAGTGCCTTGGGGTGCTGCCGGAAGGCGTCCTCCAGCACCTCGGGGTCAAAGTGGAAGTCCGGCGGCACCAGCGGCACATAGATGGGTTTCGCGCCGGAGAGGATGGTATCCGCCCCGTAGTTTTCATAACGGACGGCCTGATACCGTTCATCAAATCGCGCATACCAGCTTCTCACAGGGTCAGCCAAGGCCGGGCCGCTCTTTCACGGGCAGCTGTTTCCAGCGGCACATCCAATATGATAAGCTGTTCCCTGTTATCCGCTTTGCACAGCAGATTCCCGGCAGGTCCCGCCAGCAAAGACTGCCCGGCAAAGAGCAGGTCGCCTTCCGGGCCAACACGGTTGCACATCGCAATGAATACGGTGCTTTGGAATGCCTGCACGCGGACTTCCCACTCAAACAACTCCAGAGGCTCTCCTTCAATGTTGGCCGTAGGAATGAGAATCTGCTCCGCGCCCTGCATGGCACAGGAACGAATGCCGTCAGGGAGATGACGGTCAAAGCAAATCACGATGCCGATTCTTCCAAACGGTGTTTCATAGACCTTGAACCCATCATCAGAAGGTGCATAATAATCCTGCTCATAGAAATATTTTGCCTGAGCGATATGCACCATTTTGGAAACGCCCATCACTCCGCCGTCCGCATCCAGCATGAGAGAAGCGTCATACCGGAGTTTTCCCTGTTTCAGGTAAACATTTGGGCTGGCGCAGAGCTTCAGCCTTCGGCAGGCATCCCGGATAGCAGCGATCTCCCGGCTGTCCAGATCCATGGCCCAGGGTTCAGCGTCCCGCTTTTCGTACTGAGGGAAAAACGGCGTCAGCTGTACTTCCGGGAAAAAGAGCAAGTCCGCCCCTGCCTCCGCCGCCCGCTCCATATAGCGGATGGTTTTGGCGAGATTTCGGTCAATAGAGGTATCCATTTGCATCTGTACCATGGCAAGTTTCATAATGTTCCTCCATTATCTCCATGCTTCGTTCATGCTGCCGGTGCGATAACCCAGCAAACCCAAGGCCCCATAGGAGAACCCGGCAGAAATAGCAAAGGTTTTTTGAATTTTGCCGAAATCCATCAATATCCAGTTTCTCCGAGTGGCAGACAATATGGCGAATCCCATTCTGCCCGTAAAAGGTCCCAACCTCTTTTAATTCCCGCTTTGGGAAAGACGCGGATGCCGCCGGAGAACACCGCAGCCACACCGCCAAACGAGCGCAGGTATTCCCGCGGTTTCATGCCGTATCATCTCTCTGGTTCGACAGGATACTTCCCTGCTTTGCCAAAAAATAATCAACATAGTACGATTATAGGTAATGATAGCATATTCGTCTTTCTCTGTCAACGTACCAACGCAAATACTCCTTTCTCCGTAACAAAGAGTCGTTCGTAATTTCCGGCAAAATCAGCCATACACTCCACCGCTAAAAAGTAAACTCCACCAAAAGGCAGCGTGATTTCTCCCGCAAGGAGCATATGCAGGACCTTCCTTCGCATAACAGCGCAGTAAAAAAATATAACAGCGGGGAGCATGACAATGCCATGCTCCCCGCTGTTATGAAAATCTTATGCTTGGTACTGCTGCATCCGCCAGACGATGGCGGAGATCTGGCCGCGGGTCAGAGTGTTATTGGACTTGAAGGTACTGGTACCGTTGGAGAAATAGCCCTCCACGATACCGGCGGCGTTCAGGGCCCGCACATAGGGATCAGCGGTGTCCGTAAAGGGATTCACGCTGGACAGGTCAGCGGTGTTCAGGCCCAGGGCCTTGGCCGCCAGCTGCGCCATCTGCTGGCGGGTAATGGCGGCATTCAGATCCACATTGCCGCTGACAAGGCCATCGGCCTTGGCCGCCGCCAGGTAGCCGCTGAACACGCTGGAGCCGGTGGGCGCCTGGGTGTCATACCCGGCGGCAAGCAGGATGAGCTTCAGCGCCTGACCCCAGGTGACCGCCTTGTTGGGCTGGAAGGTGCCATTGCTGTAACCGTCAATGACGCCGGCGTCAGACAGCTCTGTCACATACTTATAGCACCAGGTGGAGGAGGTGACGTCAGAGAAGGTCTTGACCCGGCTCACCACGCCGATGGAGAACACACCGCTGGCAATGGGTGTGCCGCTGCTGCCATAGGCCACATAGGGGATCTCCACGGAGCCCGTGAAACCGCCGGCAGGCGTGAACTGCAGGGAGCTGATGGCGGAGTAGCTGTACACCGTTCCGGTGCTGGCCTTCTTGCCGGAGCTGGCATACACCGTGCCCTTGGTGGAAGCGGGCAGTTGCAGCAGCTGGATACTGTCCAGACTATCACCAGTGGCGCTGGAGACCGCGATGGACAGGGACGCTGCCGGGAAGCTCATGGACGTACCGGACAGCGTGGTACCATAGATCTCGGAAATGCTCTTGGAGGTCACGCTGATGAGAACGGTGCCGGAGGCGGAATATCCGTCGGTGCTGTACGCGGTAAAGGAGATCTGCTCGCAGTAATTGCTGCCGGTGGGGATATAGGTCAGCTCGCTGAGGGCGTACTCGCTCTGGCGGGAGGGACTGAAATACAGGGAGATGTTTTTGCAGTTGGAATCCGTCACCCGCTCGGAGGAGCTGCCGTAGGCACTGGCGCCGAAGAAGTTATAGTACAGAATACCGGAATTGGGCGCATCCGTGATGCGCACATAGGCCAGAGAACTGCCGGAACGGGCCTTTTTTATGAAGCGGGCAAAGTCGTTGGCGTTCAGCTGCAGGGAACCGCCGGAGGTGATGCGGTAGACAATGTCGCCGCCCACCGCGTCGGCAGAGGAACTGCCGGAACCGGCTTCACCGATGCGGATCTTCAAAACGCCGTCCGCCTCATCGTCCTCGCCATAGGCGGTGAATTCCAGTGTCACTACGGTGCCGTCGGCGTCATCATCCGCCACGAAAGACAGCTTCTTGAGGGGATAGTCGCCGTAATCATCATCGCTGTAATAGAAATTGTAATCCTCCAGTTCGCTCTTGCTGAAGGACTCCTCGCCGCTTCCGTCATAGACATAGTAAAGAACCCCGTTGGAGGACTTATAGGAGCTGTCGGGATAGAACGTCACATAACGGAACGTGTCATCGCACTCGTTCTCGTAGAACTCTTTGAAATCCGAGCGGTCAAAGACGACTTCCTCTCCCGCGTCCACCTCATAAACGATGTCGCTGGATGTCGCTGGATGCCGCCGGAACCATGCCCACGACCAGAGCCACCGCCAGCAGACACGCCGTCAGCTTTTTCTTTACGATACCTTTCATTTTGATTCGATTCCTCCGTTCCTGGATACTTCAGCCGGTGGTCAGGGCTGCGGCTGATACTTGTTTGTTATTATACAACAATCGCTTTGGAACTGTCTTGCAAATTTGTAAATTTTTTCATTCTCTCCTCTTGAGCGAGAAAATTGCCTTTACACGCAAAAGTTTTTGATCTCCTCCAAAAACTGCCTGCCGTACCGCTCCGCCTTGGCGCTGCCTACACCGCTCACGGCCCGCAGCTGCGCCATGGTGGCGGGTCGCCGAACGGCCATCTCCCGCAGGGTCTTGTCGCTGAACACCATATAGGCCGGTATGCCCTGAAACCGGGCGGCCCTGGCCCGCAGAATCCGCAGCCGGCGGAACAGCTCCGCGTCCTCCCCCTCCAGCTCTGTGGGGACGGAACGGACGGCGGGCCGCTCTTCCCGGTCGGTTCTCATCAGCAGCGGTGCGGCACCGTACACCACATCCTCCGCCTTCTCTGTCAGCCGCAGCACCGGATAGGGGCCGGAGCTGGCCTCCAGCACGCCTTCTTCCATGAGACAGCGGATACGCTCCCGGACCTCTGCTTGGGTCAGCTCCTGCAAAGCGCCGTAAGTGCTCTCCCGGTCCATGTGGTATTTGCGGACCTTGTCCGTCACGGCGCCGCAGAGGGTCTCCGCAATGACGCCGGCGCCGAAGCACTGCCCGGTCTCCGAGACACAGCGGACGATGAGCTTCGCCTCCCGGGAGATATCCACCTCCTCAAAATTATGGAGGCAGTTGTAGCAGGTGCCGCAGTAGTCCGGGGCGGATTCCCCGAAGTACTGCAAAATGTACTGCCGCAGGCAGCGGCGGGTCCGGCAATAGCCCTCCATCTGCCGCAGGCGCTCCCTGTCCCGCTCCCGCAGGCGGGCCGCCGTCGCGGCGTCCAGCTCCTCCCGGGGCTCGCTGTGTTCGATGAGGAACTGGGCCGTCCGCACATCCTGGCCGCTGTACAGCAGGATGCAGCTGGAGGGGGCGCCGTCCCGGCCGGCCCGTCCCGCCTCCTGATAATAGCTCTCTATGTCCTTCGGCATATTGTAGTGGATGACATAGCGGACGTCGGACTTGTCGATGCCCATGCCAAAGGCGTTGGTGGCCACCATGACCGATGCCCGGTCGTAGAGGAAATCCTCCTGGTTTTTCTGCCGCTCCTCCGGCTCCAGCCCCGCGTGGTAGCGGGTGGCGGCGATGCCCTCACTTTGCAGAAACCCACAGACCTCCTCCACGGTTTTGCGGGTGGCACAGTATACGATGCCGCACTTGCCCGACCGGCTGCGCACCAGTTCCAAAAGCGCCGCCCGCTTGCCGGAGGGCTGCTGCACCTCAAAATACAGGTTTTCCCGGTCAAAGCCGGTGGTAACGGACAGCGGGGCCTTCAGCTCCAGCAGCTTCAGGATGTCCCGGCGCACATCCGGTGTGGCAGTGGCGGTAAAAGCCCCCACCGGCGGCCGCTTGGGCAGGCTGTTCACAAAGGCGGGGATGTTCAGGTAAGAGGGACGGAAATCCTGGCCCCACTGTGAGATACAGTGGGCCTCGTCCACCGCCACCAGGGAGATGTCCGCCGTTTCCGCAAAAGACCGGAAGCCCTCTGTCTCCAGCCGTTCCGGCGCCACATAGATGATCTTGTATCGTCCCGCCCTGGCCCGGTCCAGGGCCAGCAGGTACTGGCGGAAGGTGAGGCTGCTGTTGAGATAGGCCGCCGGCACCCCCATCTGCACCAGGGCCGTCACCTGGTCCCGCATAAGGGACACCAGGGGCGAGACCACGATGGTGATGCCCGGCAGCAGCAGCGCCGGAACCTGGTAGCAAACGGACTTGCCTGCTCCGGTAGGCATGACGGCCATCACGTCCCTTCCGGACAGCAGCGCATCGATAACCGCCTCCTGGCCGCCCCGGAACGTATCATAGCCAAAATATGTTTTTAAAGCTTCTTCTTTCGTCATGGGTCTGGTTCCTTTCTTTTTCCGAATCCATTGTATCACAGGCGGCGGCAAAGTGGTACCGCCCAGCCGGTTTTTTCCCGGTGGCCGTTGCATTCAGCCGCATTCTGTGATACGGTAACATATGTAACAAAGGAGGTGGAGACCTGTGCAGGACAAAACAGAGAAGCTGCGGCGGCTGGCTCTGGTGGCCAGGCGCTACTATCTGGAAGACAAAAAGCAAAGTGACATCGCGGCGGAACTGGGGGTCTCCCGTCCCCTCATCAGTCGGATGCTCAGCGAAGCCCGGGAGTTGGGGGTGGTGGAGATCACCATCCATGCCCCCGGTGAGACCGCCGAGGCCCTTTTGCGTCGGTTGGCGGAGAGCACCTCCCTCCACGGTGGCGCTCTGGCCCCCGACGGCGAGGACGACGGCCAGACCAACCTGGCCCTGTGCCGGGAAGCGCTTCGGCTGCTGGAACGGCTGGAAGCCCGCCGGGTGGGCATCGGCTGGGGCCACTTCATCGGGCAGCTGGTATCCCTGGTGGAGGCGGCTCCCCCCGGGCGCAGCGGCGTGGAGCACCTGTTCCCTCTGCTGGGCAACGCGGGCTTCCCCATCCGCAACTACCATTCCAATGAGAACGTCCGCATCCTGGCGTCGGCTCTGGGGGCGGAGCCGCACTTTTTGTATCTGCCCGCCCTGGCGGAAAGCTGTGAGGAAAAAGAAGTCCTCTGCGCCACGGAGCTGTACCGCCAGATGGAGCAGCAGTGGCAGAAGATGGACACCGCCTTGGTGAACATCGGCAACTATCCCTCCACGCCGGACTTTGCCTCCGTGGCCCGGTATGGCCCCCTGCTGCAGCGGCAGAAGGCCTGCGGAAGGCTTTTGGCATACTTTTTCAACGAGAACGGCCAGATCATTCGCTCCGACCACGACTTCGCCATTCAGCTGCCTGTGGAGCAGCTGGCACAGTGCCGAAACGTGGTGGGCCTGTGCTCCGCCAACACCAGTGCGCGGGCCCTGCGGGGCGCTCTGCGGACGGGGTTGTTCACCCATTTGGTGGCCCGGGAACAGCTGGTGTCTGAATCGCTAGAGTAATAGTAACATATGTAACACCCTTAGTAGTTATTTTCTGCTGAGGGTGTTTTATTTTTGTTCTTTTTTGCCTATATTTTCACAAATATATTTGCAAATATGTAGAATTTAATCGTTCATAATTGACTTTTGTAACACATATGATATGCTTTGAACAGATGTAATCAGAATAGGAGGCGTATGTGTATGACCCTGGACCGGGCCTCTGTGGCGGCCATGCTGACCAGCGCCGCTACATTGCTGGCGGACAACGCCGACCGCCTCAGCGAGATCGACTCCCGCTTTGGTGACGGCGACCACGGCATTACCATCAACAAAATCGCAAAACTCCTCTTGGAGCGGGTATCCCAGTGGAGTGACGAGAGCATCCAGGACTTTCTGGATGACCTAGGCACCGCCATTATGGAGGTGAAGGGCGGCTCCGCCGGGCCCCTGTACGGCACCATGGTCGGCGGTCTGGGCGTGGAGCTTGGCCCTGATGAAAATGAGCTGGACACCAGCGCCGTCAAGCGGATGTTTGCCGGGTGCCTTTCCGAGATGGAGGACATCACCACCGCCAAGGTAGGCGATAAGACCATGATGGACGCCCTCATACCCGCCGTGGAGGCCGCTCAGGCAACAGATGGCAGCCCCAAGGACATTTTTCTGGCCGCCGCCGAGGCCGCCGAGGCCGGAGCCAAAGCCAGCGAACAGTTCGTGTCCAAGTTTGGCCGGGCCCGCAGCTACAAGGAGCAGACCATCGGCACCCCCGACGCGGGCGCCGTGTCCACCTCCCTGTTTATCCGCGGTCTGGCGCAAGGCGTGTAAAGGGAACTCACTTTATCAAAAATTCAAATACAACAGGAGGAACACGCCATGAAAATGAAGAAGTTCATCAACAGCCCCGACAATCTGACCGACGAGCTGCTGGGCGGCCTGGTGGCCGCCAACCGCTCCCTCATCCACCGGGGCGAGGAGAACATGATCATCAACAACGCCCTGGAAAACGCCGACCGCGTCACCATCGTCACCCAGGGAGGCTCCGGCCACGAGCCCGCCATCTCCGGCTTCGTGGGCGAGGGCATGGTGGATATCTCCGTGGTGGGCGACATCTTCGCCGCTCCCGGCCCCCAGGCCTGCGTGGACGCCATCAAGTTGGCGGACAAGGGCAAGGGCGTATTGTACATCGTGCTGAACCACGCCGGCGATATGCTCACTGGCAACCTGACCATGAAGCAGGTGAAAAAGCAGGGCCTCCACTGCGTGAAGGTGGTCACCCAGGAGGACGTTTCCAACGCGCCCCGGGAGAACGCTGGTGACCGCCGGGGCCTGGTAGGCTGCATCCCCACCTACAAGATTGCCGGCGCAGCGGCCGCCGAGGGCAAGAGCCTGGAGGAAGTGGCCGCCATTGCCCAGCGCTTTGCCGACAACATGGCCACTCTGGCTGTGGCTGTCCGGGGCGCCACCCATCCCTCCACCGGCGCGGCTCTGGCTGACCTGGGCGAGGACGACATGGAGATCGGTATGGGCCAGCACGGCGAGGGCGGCGGCGGACGCCAACCCATGAAGAGCGCCGACGAGACCGCCGAGATCATGGTGAACGCCCTGGTGAAGGACATCGAAATCCAGCCCGGCGAGAAGGTCATGCTCATCATCAACGGCTCCGGCGCCACCACCCTTATGGAGCAGCTCATCATCTACCGCAAGTGCGAGCAGGTCCTGAAGGCCCAGGGCATTGAGATCGTGGCCAACTACGTGGGAGAGCTGCTGACCGTTCAGGAGCAGGCCGGCTTCCAGATGTTCATGGCCCGCATGGACGATGAGCTGCTGCGGCTGTGGAACGCTCCCTGCAAGGCCCCTTATCTGACGAAATAAGGAGGCCCTCCCATGGCAGACAACATTGGAAACAAGGCCGCCCACGACTATCACCTGGACGTTCCCCCCGTCCAGGAGGGCTTTTACGTTAAAGGCAACGCCCACTGCGACTGGGGCATGAAGAACCGGCTGGCCCGGATGTTCGATCCCAAGTCCGGCAACACCGTCATGCTGGCCTTCGACCACGGCTACATCATGGGTCCCACTGCAGGCTTGGAGCGCATCGACCTGGTGATCCCGCCTCTGGTCCCCTACGTGAATGTTCTGATGGGCACCCGGGGCGTCATCCGCTCCTGCATCTCCCCCACCGCGCCTGTGGCAAAATGCGTTCGGGTCACCTATGACTCCACCATCCTCTATGACGATATGTCCAACGGCGGCGGCTTTGCCTGCGACATTGAAAACGCCATCCGCATGAACGCGGACTGTATGGCGGTGCAGACCTTCATCGGCTCCCCCGGCGAGTCCCGGTCCCTGGAGCTTTTGAGCCGCGCCGCCGACGCCGGCACCCGTTACGGCATCCCCACTCTGGGCGTGGTGGCCGTGGGCAAGCAGATGGAACGGACGGAGAAATTTTTCCAGCTGGCCACCCGGGTCTTGGCGGAAAACGGTGCCAACGTGGTAAAGAGCTATTACTGCGACGGCTTTGAGCGGGTAGCCGCCGCCTGCCCGGTGCCCATCGTCATTGCCGGTGGCAAAAAGCTGCCGGAGCTGGACGCGCTGGAGATGGCGTACCGCGCCATCGCGGAGGGTGCCCACGGCGTGGATATGGGCCGGAACATCTTCCAGTCCGACTGCCCCGCCGGCATGGCCGCCGCCATCGGCAAGGTGGTCCACGAGGGCTATACCGCTGCCCAGGCCTACGAGGTCTATGAAGAACTGAAGAACGCCAAATAAGAGGAGGAATCCCTATGGCCGCGACTTACATGCACATCGGTATCCCCGTCACCAACAAAAAGCCCGGCATGGTCTACAACGAGGGCGCCAGGTTCTGGTGCAGCAATGTGGACGATTACGACTACAAGATCGAATATCTGAAATTCGAGGAGGGAACCCCCTTCCCAGAGGTGCTTCACCGGAATCCCCATGTGGCTTACAAAGTGGATGATCTGGAAAAGTACATTGCCGACGCCGACAGCATCATTTGTGGTCCCATGATGGCCAATGAGACTGACCGTCTGGCCTTTATCTGGAAGGACGGCGCCATTTTGGAACTGTATCAGGAGGGCTAAGTCCCTGTTCTGAAGCAAACAGGACCTGGCATATGCCAGGTCCTGTTTCATTTATCCCAGCCAACTCAAAAGACGTCCCGCCTCCAGAGCCGCCTGGGCCCGGACGCCGTTGAAGTCCACATAGGGGTTGTAGACCGCCTCCAGAGCGTCGTGGGCAGTCTTTGCCTCCCGGAGGGCAAGTACGCCCTCCTCCCGCAGCAGCGCCGCCATCCGGGCCTGGAACCGCAGCCTGGTCCGCCCCTCTGTCTCCGCCATGGCATCCAGGCGAACCCGGCGGTAGGGGCGCTGTTCATACTCCATGCCTGGCCGGACAGTGACAAAGGCCAGCCCCAGACCGGGAATGAGCAAGTGCTCCGGACGATTCGGGTCCTCCGGTGACAAACAGAGAATGGTGTCCCATCCCCGGCTGACCGCCGTTTTGTGGAGGAAAGCAAGGAGTTCTCCCGCCCGCTCCCAGGTGTCCATAAAGGCATAGACCTTGGAGCACAGGGCATCCACGCTGTCGAACCGCCAGATATATCCCTTGTGGGTAATGCTGCCTAAAAAGCGAAGGGTGGTCCGCCCGTGCTGATTGCCCCGGCTTTTCAGCTCCCGGGCCGCGATGCCCTCTACACGCCGCCGGGCCCGCTGGCTGTCAAAGCCCTTTGCCGCGGCACTCACAGCGTCCAACTCCACCTGGCGGGCAGCCTTCAAATGGCGGTACGCCTTGGCATAGGCCGATTTGTAAGCCGCCGTGTGCGCTTTGACCTCCACTGCCGACGCCTTGGCTGCCGTCAGGTCATAAAACCGCCCCAGGTCCACATACCGGTCCACCGCCGCCGGGTACTGTGGCTCCACCACATGGGGACTGGTTCCGTCCACCACGGCACAGCGAAGCTCCGGCAGTACCACGCCGTCCAAAGAACCCGGGTCTCCGGAGCACCACAGGTACTCCACCGTCGTTCCGGCCGTCTCCATGGTGCGTCCGATCTCCCTCATGAAGGTGTTTTTTCCAACGCCGGGTCCCCCTTTCAGCACCATCAGGTCATATGTATCCTCCAGGTCCACCACCCGGGAGAATAAATTTTGAAAGCCATCACCACTGTTGGCTCCCACAAAAAAATTGGTAACAATCGCCATATCGCATCCCCCTTGCACCATTTACCCCAGGCTATGCGAAAACAGCCTGGCCTGACAGCGTTTTTGCGGAATTTTTCGCCCATTTAACCGGTCACAAATTTTTCCTTTAATTTTCAAAATCCGGTAATGCAAATATCCAATTCATCTGCTATAATAAAAAAAACACGCAAACGACAGGAGAGGAAGAATGGACGGCGAATATACCTCAGCATTGACAGAAGAAGATCGGGCCGCCCGGCGCAAAGTGCGCATGGCAGCCCGCAAGAAAAAGCAGCAGGCCCGCCGGCGAAGGCAGCTTTTGCAGCTGTTCCCCTTTTTCCTGCTGCTGATATTGCTCCTGGTCTTGCTGACTGCCTGGGCCTCCAAGCGGGAACCCCGGCAGGAGGAGACTGTGAAGCCGCAGCCCCAGGCAGAACCGGTGGAAGCTGTCATCCAAGAACCGGAGGCTCCGGCGATCTACACCGCCAGCGAGACGGCGGACACTGTTCAGCTGGGTGAGGAGCTTCCCAGCGCCTATGCGGTGGTGGTGGATGTGGAAAACGGGACCATCGTGGCGGAAAAGGACGCCCGGACCGTCATCAGTCCCGCGTCCATGACCAAGCTCCTTACCCTTTTGGTGGCAGCCGAACATGTTACCGATCTGGATGACACCTTCACCATGACCATCGACATCACCGACTACTGCTATGTCAACGATTGCAGTGTGGTGGGCCTGGAAGTGGGAGAGACCGTCTCCGTCCGGGAACTGCTGTACGGTACCATCCTCCCCTCCGGCGCTGACGCCGCCCTGGGACTGGCAACCTATGTGGCTGGGTCCCAGGAGGCCTTTGTGGTACTGATGAATGAAAAGCTGGAGGAGCTGGGTCTCAGCGAGACCGCTCACTTTACCAATTGCGTGGGGCTTTACGACCAAGCGCATTATTGCACCGTTTACGACATGGCCATGATCCTGAAAGCCGCCATGGAAAATGAACTGTGCCGGGAGGTGCTGAACGCCCGCACCTATGAGACCGTCCCCACGCCGGAGCATCCTGAGGGACAGGTCCTCTCCAACTGGTTTTTGCGGCGCATCGAGGACAAGGATACTGGCAGCATCGAAGTCATCGGCGCCAAGACCGGCTATGTGGCCCAATCCGGCAACTGCGCCGCCAGCTGCGGCCGGGATGCGGAGGGCAGAGAGTACATCTGCGTCACCGGAAACGCATACAGCTCCTGGCGGGCCATTTACGACCACGTGGACCTGTACAGCAAGTACTGCAATTGAAAAAAGACCCGTCCGCACAGTCGTGCCGGACGGGTCTTTTTTCAATATCCGCGCTTTTTCAAGTCTGCCACAAGGTTTACGTAAAACTCCCGCACGTCGAAACCCGGAATATTTTCCCGGTTCAGGTCTACCACGTCACCGTGGGAGATGCCCCGCTTCCCCACCGGCTCCAGCAGTGTGAAGCGGCTCCCCCATTTGGCAGAGTCCACGGACACCAGGCCGTCGTTTTTTCCGTCAAAGTGCTTGACCACGGGATAGGTGGCGTTCAGGGGGAACTTGCCGTGGCGGGCTTTCCTGCAGTAGGACATGACGCTCTCATATACTACGCCGGGCACGTCGGGAGTAGTCTCGTTCCGGGCCAGGCAGGCGCTCTCCGTCAGGTCCGTTACCGCCACCAGAAAGTCGGGATTCTCGTCTCCCAGCCGCTTCAGCGTGGCATTGTAGGCGGCAGCTACCTTCTGCCGGGCAGCTTCCGGTACCTTATTCAGCAGGTATTCCGCATAGATACACCCCCGGTGCGGGGTGTTGATGGTGGTGAGGGTCGCCACATAAGGGGCCATACCCGCGTGAGCAATGGCGGCCCGGCTATCCAGTCCGCCCTTGGAGTGGGCGATGATATTCACCTTCTCACAGCCGGTCTCGTCAAGAATCTCCCGGATACGCTCCGCCAACTCCCGGCCGCTGTCCTCCACGGAGGCGGCGGACTGCTGCTGTCCGTAATAGACCACAGCTCCATTGCGCCTCAACTCCCGGGGAATGCGGCCCCAATAATTGAGATAGCGAAAATCTCGGAAAAAAACGCTATGGACCAGGAGGATGGGGTATTTTGTCTTGCAGACCTCATTCTCCGCCCGGACCTCATCCAACTCCCATTTTTCCGTTTCAAATTCCACCTCATCGGAGGCGATGCGGATGATTTTTGTCAAGTACCAAATATTCAGCAAGGGGATCCAGCCGCAGAGGGCGGCCAGGATGCGGTGCTTCAGCCCCAGCTGGACGGAGGTCAAATAGACCCGAATCATGCCGTTCCAAAACAGGATGCCCTCTAAGACCACCATAGGGATAACGTTGATGATCCAAATCGCCAACAGGAGCCCGGAGAAAAAGCCGTCGCTTTTCGCCATGCGGATGGCAGAGGGCAGCCACAGCAGCATCCATATCACGTTGATGGTGGCGGTAGCGAGGAACAGCCGCAGCAGCTCGCAGCCGGCGGACAGCTGATGGATGCGCTTTGTGGGCGCGGTTTTGGGAATGGGGTGCAGATTCACATACACAAAGCCCGCCAGAAGCAGCAGGCAGGCTCCGATCCCCAGCGGCGTCGAGCCCAGCATCATCAGCGCCAGAGCGCCATTGGCGGCCGCCAGCAGCACCAGCGCAAAGAGAATGCGGCGGAGATATTTCACAAAAACACCTCGTTCTCTTTCGGTGCAGAGAAGGTCTGCTCCAGCATTTTTACATGGGACAAAAAAGCCTCGTCATCAAAATATTTGGCCTGCTTCGTGCACTTTCGGACACAGGCCTGACACTTGATGCAGGTGCCGGGGACCTCCACCGGATGCTGGGGGTCAATGGCGCCCATGGGGCAGAAACGGACACAGGCACCGCAGCCGTTGCACCTGGCCAGCTTTGTCTTGGGCTTGGCTTTCAGAAATTTGGCTGGCTGGCCGTCGGTGCCCTTGGGAACGTAATAGGGTGCGGCCGGGTCACCGGGGACCTGGACAGGGCCAGGGATATCTGTTAAGCGATTTACCTTGTCAGCAATTTGCTTTGCAAACTCCTTCATCTCAAACTGGTCGCTCCAGCCGGGGCGGCCGTAGGCCAGTTCATCAGTGAAGGCGTGGCGGCCTACAAAGGCGCCGGCGGCCACGGTATGAAATCCGTCCATTTCCAAAACCGCGCACAATTCCGCCAGGGAATTGTCGTAATTTCGGTTGCCAAAGGTGACGACCGCAACCGCCAGGGCACCGTTTCCGTGAAGGCGGGACTGAAAGTCCGGCAGCAGCTTATTGGGTATCTTGCCAGCATAAGTAGGTGTGCCCACTATCACGAGGTCTTTTTCTGTAAAGGAATATTCCTTTATACGTTCAATTGGCCTTGTAAAGCTGAGCTGCTCCAAGGGCAAGCTTAGCTTCGCTGCCAGTTCCGCGCCGACAGTATCCACTGTCTTGGCCGTGTTGCCGGTGGCACTGTAACAAAGTGTCCAAACCTTCTCCAATTTCATGAAATTCCCTCCTTTGTAAAAACAGGCACCCTGTGGCGCAGGGTGCCTGTTTCCGATTTTTCCAGTCCCGTTAAAGGGAAAAATCCGCTTCGTTCAGTTTGCCGGTATCCAGGGACGCAGGGCGGGGCGGCACCCGTTTCAGGGGATCGTATTGGAAAGACCGGCAATGGTCCTCCACCTTCATGATGCCCCGCTTCACGCAGGCCACTTCCTGCTCGCTGATCTGCTGGCCCCGCTGGCAGTAGGCACAGCGGGGGTCCATATCCTTGCGAAAAAGTTTCAAACCTTCCCCCTCCATTCTCCCCGCTTACAGGGTGTAAAGCCGGACCTTCTCATCCTCCACAGAAGCCTTCACCTGGGTGATGGGATTTTCATAGCTGTCAATGATCTTGGTGGCCATGGGGTCCTCCACCTCTTTCTGGATGGTACGCCGCAGATTCCGGGCGCCATAGGTCAGAGAATAGGACTTGTGGGTCAGCCAGGCCACCAGGGCGTCATCATAGGTGAAGGTGATGCCCTTCTCCTTCAAAGAGTCCGCCAGCTCGTTGAGCATGATACGGGCAATGCCCCGGAAGTGCTCCTCCGTCAGCCGGTTGAAGCAGATAACGGCATCTACCCGGTTGATGAACTCCGGCCGCAGGAATTGCTGCAAGGCCTTCATGGCCCGCTCCTGGTCCTGCTGGCTGACAGAACGGTCAAAGCCCACCGTGCCCTCCTTGGTGGCGCTGCCGGCGTTGGAGGTCATGACGATGATGGTGTTCTCAAAGTTCACCTTACGGCCATGGGCGTCGGTGATCTCACCGTCATCCAGAATTTGCAGCAGAACGTTCAGCACATCGGGATGGGCCTTTTCGATCTCATCGAACAAAATGACGGCGTAGGGCTTGCGGCGGATCTTCTCCGTCAGCTGGCCCGCCTCGTCATAGCCCACATAGCCGGGAGGAGAACCCACGATGCGGGAGACAGAGTGCTTCTCCATGAACTCCGACATATCCAGCCGGATGAGGGCATCCGGGGTGTTGAACAGGTCCGTGGCCAGCTGCTTCACCAGCTCCGTCTTGCCCACGCCGGTGGAACCCACAAAAATGAAGCTGACGGGCTTATGCTTGGGGGAAATGCCCACCCGGTTGCGGCGGACGGCGGCGGCCACGGCCTCGATGGCCTCGTCCTGGCCGATGATGTGGCTCTTCAGACGCTGCTCCAGCTGGGAAAGCCGCTGGAACTCCTGTTCCCGGATGCGGGAGGCGGGAATTTTCGTCCACAGCTCGATGACGTGGGCCAGATTCTCCATGGAGAGCTGGGGGTCTCCCTTTTCACACAGGGCGGTCAGCTCTGTGTTCAGTTGCAGCTCCCGGCTCTTGAGGAAGGCCATGCGCTCGTAGTCCGGCTCACCACCCTCCTGCTGCTTTTCCTCCAGCATGGTGCGCTCTTTTTCGTAATCGTCCAGTTCCCGCTGGATCTGCATCCGCCGGGAGATGTCAGGATCCTTCAGATTCAGGTCGGAGCAGGCTTCGTCAATAAGGTCAATGGCTTTGTCCGGCAGGAAGCGGTCGGTGATGTACCGCTCGGACAGCAGCACCGCCTGGCGGAGGATGCCGTCGGAGATCTTCACACCATGGAACTTCTCGTAATTGGGAGCCAGACCCTTCAAAATGGCAATGGAATCCTCAATGGAGGGCTCGTTCACCGTCACCGGCTGGAAGCGGCGCTCCAGAGCGGTATCCTTTTCAATGGATTTGCGGTATTCGTTGAAGGTGGTGGCTCCAATGACCTGGATCTCGCCCCGGGAGAGGGCGGGCTTCAGAATATTGGCGGCGTTCATGCTGCCCTCGGCGTCGCCGGCACCCACAATGTTATGGACCTCATCGATCATGAGGATGATGTTGCCCAGGCGCTTTACCTCGTCAATGAGGCCCTTCATGCGGCTTTCAAACTGACCCCGGAACTGGGTGCCCGCCACCAAAGCCGTCAGGTCTAGGAGGTAGACCTCCTTTTCCCGCAGCTTGAAGGGCACATCGCCATTGACGATCCGCTGGGCCAGGCCCTCCGCAATGGCCGTCTTACCCACGCCGGGCTCGCCGATCAGGCAAGGGTTGTTCTTCTGCCGGCGGTTCAAAATCTGCACCACCCGCTCGATCTCCTGGGTCCGGCCGATGACCGGGTCCAGCTTGCCGTCCTTTGCCTTCTGGGTCAGGGAGATGCAATAGTTCTCCAGATACTTCCGCTTTCCGCCCTTGGCATCCTTGCGGCTTTCCTTCTCCCGGCCGCCCCGGGCGCCGCCGGAGGCGGGCTCGTCACCGGTGCTCTCCCGGCCGGCGTCGCTGCCGGAGAACAGGCGGTTCAAGAAGGGGAAGGTGGCCGTCTTGCCGTCTTCTTCCTCTCCGCCGTCCTCCTCGTCGCCGCCAGGCAGGTCCTCGATGTTCTCCACACCGTTGAAGGCCTGCATCATCTCGCTGTTGAGGGTCTCCAAATCCTCATCAGAGATCCCCATCCGCTTCATCATATCATCCACCTGGGGCAATCCCAGATCCTTGGCACACTTCAGGCACAGGCCCTCGTTGACCGTTTTGTCGCCGTCCAGCTTGGAAATGAACACCACAGCGACGTTCTTTTTACATCTTGAGCAAAGTGTAGGCTGCATCGTATACCTCCGAGTTTATTGCAAATGCGACAGCACGCCCAGCGGCGTGTTCGCCGTAAAGATACGCAGGATATGGGCCTCCGCCAGGGCCTCCGATTCAAAGGAGACTCCCAAGCGCCGCAGTACCCAGACCGCCAAAAACAGCAGCAGGGCGCCTTCCACCAGACCCACGGCGGCACCGCCCAGGGTGTTGAGCCCCCGCAGCAACGGCAGCTTCAAGACCAGGTCCATGGCGCCGATGAGCACCTTCATCAAAAGCAGCAGCGCCGCGAAGGAGAGGCTGTACAAGATCCCGTAAATAAATGACCGGGCCATACTCTCCACCACCGCCGTAGCAATGGATACGCCGGTATCGTGGACCTCTTCCTGGACTTCTTTCGCCAAATGGCTCCGGACCTCATCATCCAATCCAAGGATGGCCAGTAGGTCTTGAATGGCCGAGGGGTCTTCTGTGTCCGTCTCCGGCATCTGCACACCGGAGCCGACCGACTGGACGGCCATGGCGTTTTCCACCTTTTCCTCGATACGTCCGGCGATCAAGGGCGTCACCAGCTTTGTCACCGGGGCGGTGAACGTAGCGGCGATAATGCCGGCGCCCACCAGGGCCACCACAACGGCCAGCAGGCCGGACAGCGCCCGGAACAATCCCCGCTTTCCGCCGTAGACGGCAAAGCCCAGCAAGACCGCCGCAACAACGATATCTATTATAACAGGTGTCATCATGATTGCCTACCTTTCCTCCTGTAAACGTTTTGTAAACACCCGGCCAATGTTCCCCTTTTAAGGCAGAAACAGCCGTGCGGACTCCGATGCCACCAGCAGCGCGGAACCGTCGGTGCGCACCAGGGCCTCCTTGGCATAGCCGGTGCCCTTCAATGTTGCATATGCCTGGAGGTCGGGATTATAGACCACCAGACTGTCCGTGTACAACACGGCGACATAGCGGCCCGCGGCGGAAATGCTGAGGACCTCCTCGTGTACATCCAGGGAAGCAAGCTCCTCCCCATCGGTCCCCACTGTCACCAGGCGGCCCACACTGCCAGACTGGTAGCGGTTCAGCAGTAGCACCGTGTAGCCGTCGCCGCCGCAGTCATATTCCCGCAGGTAGGTGCCGCCGTAGGAATACTCCCCGGCGATCTGGCCGGCGGTATCCGCAATGGTCAGTTTGTTGTCGGAAACGGTCACCAGTTTCCCGCTTTGCTGGGTGATACTCATAACCAGGCCGTCCCGTACGCTGTAATTGGCCACAGGCTCCGTCTGCGTCAAATCGTAAAGCACGATATTGCTGACAAAGATGCCGTCCTCCTGACCCAGTGTCACCGCCGCGAGATAGGCGCAGTCATCCGTCACGCAGGCGTCAGACACAAAGCGGCGGGAGGAGTTGAAGTCAAACACCTTTTCCATCTTGGCGTTATAGACGGAGACACAACCCTTGTAATTCTGCTTTTCCGCCGTCACCGCCAGCCAGCCCTTACCATTAAGGGTGGCGGCGATAAGAGGCTCCTCCTCGTCCGTTTGAAACGAGGCCACTTCCCCCTTTTCATCCAGTACGTACAGTTCCCGTCCGCCCACATCGTAGGCCACGGCCCGGCCACCGCCGGTAGCCAACGCCGGCGCCTTCATCTGAACATTGGCGGACCAGAGCTCCTCGCCTCCCTGTCCTAACAGCTTCAGCGATGTGTCCGACAGCACCACCAGGGTGTCCCCTAAGGCGGCGAAGCGGTTGCTGGAAGAAGCGTCGTAATCGTATCCGGCGTCGCCGCTGGTCTTTTCCTCCCGGCTGTACGAGAAGTAGCGGCGCAGCACATCAAAGCCGGTGCCATCCCGGTAGGCTGCCACCAGCACCACCCCCAGGACCACCGCCAGCGTCAGAAAAAACAGCAGAATGCCCGGCAGCTTCCGCCGCTTTTTGGGACGCTGCTCCTCGCCGTCGTCATCATTCCAAATGTCTTTTGTCGTATCAGCCATGGTTCAGTCGCTCATCCTCATACCAAAGTTTCGTCAGGTACAGACCGCCGGGCGGCACCGTGGGTCCGGCGGCGGTGCGGTCCCCGCTCTCCAGAATGGCAGGGATATCCTCCGGAGCAAATTTTCCCTCCGCCGCGTACAGCACCGTGCCGGTGATGGCACGGACCATGTTATACAAAAATCCGTTGGCGCAGACCTTCAGTTCCAAAAGGTCTCCGTTCCGGGCCACATCGCAGTAATAGATGGTGCGGACGGTGGACTTCGTCTCCGTGCCCACGGAACGCACCGCCCGGAAATCGTGAGTGCCCACGAACATATGGGCCGCCCGGTTCAAAAACTCCTCGTCCAAGCGCTTGGGATAGAAATAGGCCCGGTTCACATAAAACGGATTTTTAAACCGGGAGTTGTAGATGCGGTAGGTATATTCCTTTTTCAGGCAGGAGCCAATGGCGTTGAAATCCTCCGCCACCTCATAGGCCTCCTTCACGGCGATATCCTCCGGCGTGTGGGTATTGACGGCGAAGGGCAGCCGCTCAACGGGGATACGGCTCTCCGTGCGGAAATTGGCGATGTAGTGCTCGGCATGAACGCCGGCGTCGGTACGGCCGCAGCCGGTGAGATGTACCGGGGCCCCAGTGATCTGCTCCAGGGCTTTTTGCAGCGTCTCGCAGACGGTGACAGCGTTTTTCTGCACCTGCCAGCCGTGATAGGCGGTGCCGTTATACATGAGCTTTAGTGCGATATTGCGCATAGTCAATAAAACTCCTTATTCCGGCCAGGTCAGTGCAGGGTAAATGTCCTGTTTGCGTTCCAGGACTTCCTCTACTTTACCGCTAGTCGTGATCTTCCACCGGCCGGTGGTGAATTCATACGCCACACCGTCGGGATCCTGACACAAGAGCGTGATCCGCACGGTGTCCTCTGCCTTACAGGGCACCTCCAGGTCCCCGGTGCTGTAAAGACCGCTGTCCGGGTCCCATTCTCCCGGGACTGCCCGCACCAAGGTGCCGCCGCAGTAGCCCCTCAGTTCCACCGTGCCGCTGCCGCCTTCCATACCTGCCACATTCAAATCATAGACCCGCGTGGTCAGTGCGCCATTATGTAAACCCAGCGAGCCCTCCTGATACTTCGGTCCAACCCGCCAGCATCTCTGGACCCGCACCGGCAGAAGGCTGAAAATATCCTCATAGGTACGCAGAGTTTCCCGCCTTGTGGTACCGTCCTGGGTGATGACAGCCTCCACAACACACGCTCTCCTCTGGTCCAGGGGGAACGACAAGCGGCCCGTATAATGGCCGCCGTCCTCTTCGGTCAGCTCTGTTGTGTCTGTGTTTTCCCCCATCGTGGTCTCTACGGAAACAACCGTGTCCTTGCTGTCCTCCCGCAGCGTCAGCGTCAAGTCCGCCTCCAACGCATGGGTGGACGCATCCACACGCACCGGCTCCAAGTCAATGTCCTCTATCGGTTTTCTGACCTCGTTCCACCTCAGAAGCCCCATCCCCAAAGCTAGGAGCAAGGTCCCACTCAGCAGCACGATCAAAGACTTTTTCATGATGAAAGGCCTCCTTTTTCGTCCCATCTCCAAAGCTCTTGTTTCAAAACGGCCTCAAATTCCAAACAGCAAAGCAGCGGCACAGCAGCCACCGCCAGCGTGCCCAGGGCTAAAGCGATATTGCGCATAATCGGTAAACTCCTTTACTCCGGCCAGGTGACGCGCACGCCGCCCTCCGGCCAGCGCTCCGCCGTCTGCCAGGAGGAGAGAATGTCCCAGATGTGGAGGGTAAACTCATAGCGGAGCCCATAGGAATCCCTGCAGGCAAACCGCAGCTCCACCCGGTCCCCGGCGGCGCAGGGCAGGCCTCCAAACGATTCCAGATGGGGATAGCCGGAATACGTTCCCTGCTCCTCCAGCGGCTCTGCCGGGGCCTCCACCGCAACATCTCCGTTTTTCAACAGGCGGAACACCGGGGCCTCCGCCGTCACCCCGTCCGCAAGCGTCACGCTCCGGTGGACCAGGTACAACCGTCCGTGCCGGACATGTTGTATCCCTTCTCGCCCCAGTTCTCCGCCAGACGCACCGGCAGCAGCGCGTCCATGGAATCATGCCGGGCGACCTCCTGTGTGTGCCGCTCCCGGTCCTCGTAGTAAACCACCGTGAAGGCTACCGGACTTTCTTCAGCATAGGGCAACGTCAGGTCACCACAGATGGTGCCATCGGTCATTTCGTCGAAGCTGTAAGCCCCGGGCCACTGCTGGTTCTCCGCCGGGTCCACGTCGGGCCGATGGGCAACGGCCCTGTCCACACGGATGTCCCGACCCTCCGCCGGCGTGACGGAGACCCGGACGGTCAGCTCCCGGCGGTCGGGGTCCACGCTCACCGGCGCAACGGACCAGTCCGTCAGGGCCGGTCCCTCGGGAACGGAATGCCGCAGCTTCTCCACCTGCTCCCGCAGGCCGGAAGTTTCCTGCGCCTGCTGCTCCAGCGCCGCCGTCAGCGAAGAAATCTCCGTATTCAGTGCGCCAAGCTTCTGCTCTGCCAGAGGACTGCCGCTAACAGGACCACGCACAGCGCCAGCGGCGCCCCATACATCCACTTCTTCACGGCAGGCTCCTCTCTTACAGGCCCATATGGCGCAGCACCAGCACAGCGGCCAGCACCAGCACACCCAGAAGCAGGGCGACATAATCCCGCCGCTCGTATTTCAAAACATGCAGCTTCGTGCGGCCCTCGCCGCCGTGGTAGCAGCGGCACTCCATGGCAACGGCCAGCTCGTCCGCCCGGCGGAAGGCGCTGATGAACAGAGGCACCAGGATGGGGATGAGAGCCTTGGCCTTCTGCATCAGGTTGCCGCTTTCAAAATCCGCGCCCCTCGCCTTTTGGGCGGACATGATCTTATCCGTCTCCTCAATGAGGGTGGGGATAAACCGCAGGGCAATGGACATCATCATGGCCAGTTCGTGGACCGGCACATGGAAGCGCTTTAATCCGCCCAGCAGCTGCTCCAGTCCGTCTGTCAAGCTGATGGGGCTGGTGGTGTAGGTCATGAGGAAGGTGCCCATGATGAGCAGCATGATGCGCACCACCATGAACACGGCGTTCCGAAGGCCCGTGTCGGAGACCTTCAAAAAGCCCCACTCCAGGAGATAATGGTCCCCAGGGGTGAAGAACAGGTTCAAAATACCGGTAAAAATGATGATGAACAGCACCGGCTTCAAGCCCCGGACCAGGGCCTTGAGCCCCACCCGGGAGATTCGGACGCAGGCCGCCAGACACAGCGCCAAAATAGCGTAGCCCACCACGCCTCTGGCGGAGAACAGGGCGGCGATATACAGCACCACCAGCAGAATTTTCGTGCGGGGGTCCAGCTTGTGGGCCACGGTCTCTCCGGGGAAATACTGGCCCAGAGTAATGTCTTTCAGCATACCGCCCCTCCCTTCCGCAGAGCCAGGAGCTGCCGCTCCAGGTCCCGCACCGTGTATACGGCGGGGTCGATGGCAAGGCCCCGCTCCCGCAGGGCCATGGCGATACGGGTCACCTGGGGCACATCCAGTCCGGCAGCCAGCAGCTCCTGCCCCCGGGCAAATACCTCCGCCGGGGTGCCGCTCATGAGCACATGGGCACTTTTCAACACCAGAATGCGGTCCACGTTCTGAGCGATCTCGTCCATGCTGTGGCTCACCAGAATAACGGTGGTATGCTTATTGCGGTGGTAATCCCGGATATTGGCCATCAGGTTCTCCCGGCCGGCAGGGTCCAGTCCGGCGGTGGGCTCGTCCAACACCAGCACCTGGGGCTCCATGGCGATGACGCCCGCCAGGGCCACCCGGCGCTTCTGACCGCCGGAGAGCTCAAAGGGGGATTTTTCCAGCTGGTCATCCCGGATGCCCACCAGGCGGGCCGCCTCCCGGACGCAGGCATCCAGCTCATCCCCCCGCTTGCCCATGTTGGTGGGGCCAAAAGCGATGTCCTTGTATACGGTCTCCTCGAACAGCTGATATTCCGGGTACTGGAACACCAGGCCCACCTGAAAGCGCACATTCCGGATCTTTTTCGGCTCCGCCCAAATATCTTTTCCCCGCAGCAGCACCTGGCCGCTGGTGGGCTTCAGCAGTCCGTTGAGATGCTGGATGAGGGTGGATTTGCCGGAGCCGGTGTGGCCGATGATGCCTAAAAATTCGCCGCTGTAAACGTCGAAGCTCATATCCTCCACGGCGCTGCGCTGGAAGGGCGTGCCGATACCGTAGGTATGGGTCAGATTTTTGATTTGCAGAATCGGTTCCAAGTCGTTTACGTCCTTCCTGTCAATTTGCCCGCAGGGCGGCGGCGATGGCGCCGGCGCACTCCTCCACGGTCAGGGCGTCCAGCGGCACATCCAGTCCGTCCTTTTGCAGGCGGTCCAGCAGGTCCACGGTGTCCGGCACCGTCAGACCCATGGACCGCAGGGCGTCCACCTGGGTGAATACCTGCCGGGGGCTTCCGTCCATAGCCACCACGCCGTCGTCCATGACGATGACACGGTCCGCCTCCTCCGCTTCATTCATGTGATGGGTGATGAGGATGACGGTGATGCCTTTCTCCCTGTTCAGCCGGTGGACGGTGGACAGCACCTCCTGCCGGCCGATGGGGTCCAGCATAGCGGTGGCCTCGTCCAGGACGATGCACGCCGGCTCCATGGCAATGACGCCGGCGATGGCAATGCGCTGCTTCTGACCGCCGGAAAGCAGGTGAGGCGCGTGGCGGACGAATTCGCTCATGCCCACGGTCTTCAAGGCGTCATCCACCCGCTTCCGGATCTTCTCTGTAGGAACACCCAGGTTTTCCGGGGCGAAGGCCACATCCTCCTCCACCACGTTAGCCACGATCTGGTTGTCCGGATTCTGGAACACCATGCCCACCGTGCGGCGGATGGCCAGCAGAAGATTTTCGTCACAGGTGTCCATTCCCTCCACATAGACCTTGCCACCCGCCGGCAGCAGCACGCCGTTGAAGGTCTTAGCCAGGGTGGATTTACCGGAGCCGTTGTGACCCAGCACCACCACAAAGGACCCTTTTTCGATTTCCAGGTCCACGCCCCGCAGAGCGAAGGTCTGCTTCTCTCCTTCCTCCACCGGGTAGGCGTATTTTAAGTTTTCCGTTTGAATGATTGTTGCCATGCCGTCTCTCTTTTCCTGTTATTCGCTGAACCACCGGCCCGTGGCGCCGCAGGGCAGGGCCAAGCCTGTCTCCGTCACCGGGAGGCCCAGCTCGTCCCAGGTGCAGTGGCCGCCGTATTTTTCCGCCACCAGGAGGTTCAGAAGATATCCCAGCACCGAGGGGGCCAGACCCGTGGTGTAGGAATTGATGAGGACAAACAGGGGCTTGTCCGACAACACCCCGGCGCACAGCTTCACAAAGGGATACAGGTTCTCCTCCAGCTTCCACACCTCGCCGCCGGGGCCCCGGCCATAGCTGGGCGGGTCCATGATGATGGCGTCGTAAGTCTTTCCCCGCCGGATCTCCCTCTCCACGAATTTGGCGCAGTCGTCCACGATCCAGCGGATAGGCGCGTCCTCCAGGCCGGAGAGGCGGGCGTTATCCTTGGCCCAGGCCACCATGCCCTTGGCCGCGTCCACGTGGCACACGCTGGCGCCGGCCTTGGCGCAGGCCACCGTGGCGCCGCCGGTGTAGGCGAACAGATTCAGCACCCGGATGGGCCGGCCGGCGGAGCGGATCTTGTCCATGACGAAGTCCCAGTTCACCGCCTGCTCCGGGAATAATCCCGTGTGCTTGAAGTTCATGGGCTTCACCTGAAAGGTCAGCTCTCCGTAGTGGATCTGCCAGCTCTCCGGCAGGGCCTTTTTCTCCCAGTGGCCGCCGCCGGTCTGGGAGCGGAGATACCGGGCGTTTGCCCGCTTCCAGGCGGGATTTTTGTGAGGTGTCTCCCAGATGGCCTGGGGGTCCGGCCGCACCAGGAACTGCTTGTCCCAGCGCTCCAGCTTCTCTCCCCCACCACAGTCCAGAAGCTCATAGTCCTGCCATTTCTCCGCGATCCACATAAACCGTTCCTCCGTGTACATAGTAAATCATGTTATTATACCTCTGAAAAGAAGGATTCGTCAATCTTTTCCGGCGGAAGAAGCGGCAAAAGGGACTGCCTCTTTTGAGACAGTCCCTTTTCTTGTTTTCAAATGGCACCCAACAGTTCCCGGGCAAAGGCACGGGTCCGTGCTTCCTTGTCCGCGTCCATGAACACAGTATCATAGCCCAAGTGCCGCTCCGCGTGGCTGCCCAGATACCGCAAGCCGGAGTGCTTGCAGTACCGGCGCATTCCCTCCTCAAAAAGGTCACAGCCCTTCTCCGGCCGGTAGCCGCAGGTCATGAGCAGGGCCATAGCCTTTCCCTGCCATAGTGACGGCCCCTTTTCTCGGCCATAGAACTTGTTCATACCGTACACCAACCGGTCCAGCAGGGCCTTCATGGGCGGCGTACAGTACCAGGCGTAAATCGGTGTTGCCAGAATGACGCAGTCGCAGTCCAGCACCTTGTCAAAAACCAACTGTACGTCATCCCGTTGGCCGCAGCCGAACACCATCCAGTCCTCCTGGCAGCGGCGGCAGGCAAGGCAGGGGCGGATATCCCGTTCGTAGAGCCAAACGGTCTCTACCTCCGCGCCGCCGGCACACAGTTCCTCACAAAAGGGCGCCAGCAGCGCGGCGGTATTGCCGCCTTTCCGGGGACTGCCCATCAGCGCCAAAATCTTCATACCAGTGCCGCTTCCTTGGCGGGGGCGGCTTCACCGCCGCTCTCCCGCTGCCGCTCCGCCAGCCGCTCCCGGGCCACCGCCAGCATGAGCTTGATGCGGTTTTCCTGGTTGACACGGGTGGCGCTGGGGTCATAGTCGATGGGGGTGATGTTGGCCTGGGGATACAGCTCCCGGAGCTTGTTGATCATGCCCTTGCCGCAGATATGGTTGGGCAGGCACCCAAAGGGCTGGGCGCAGATGATATTTTCATAACCGGCGCGGATGAGTTCCGCCATCTCCGCGGTAAGGAGCCAGCCCTCGCCCATTTTGTCGCCGGTGGAGATGAGGCCCTCCGTCAGCTTCACCAGCTCTTTGAAGGGCAGGGGCGCGTGATAGCCGTTGTCCTTCAGGACACGGATCATCACCTTTTCCATGCTCTCAATAAAAGCCAGCAGCACATCGGAAACATGCTTTTCCACAAACGTACCGCCGTACAGCCGGGCGTTGTCGGAGAGGTTATAGATACAGTACTGTACGAAGCCCATGAGGCCCGGCAGGTTCACCTCGCAGTCCTGGGTAGCCAGGAACTTTTCCAGGTCGTTGTTGCCAAGAGGAGAGTATTTCACATAGATCTCGCCCACCACGCCTACCTTCACCTTCGGCACCCGGTGGACAGGAATGGCGGCAAAATCCGCCGCGATCTTCGGCATGGCGGTCTTGACCTCCCGGCCGGACCAGCCTTCGTCCTCCCGGACCCAGCCGCAGATGGTGTCAAGCCACTTTTCCTGGCAGGCGGCCGCGGCGCCCTTTTCGAGCTCGTAGGGTTCCGTCTGCGCTTTCAAAGCCACCAGCAGGTCGCCGTAGTAAATGACCGCCAGGAGCTTGCGCATGAAGGACACCGTCATGGGAAAGCCGGAATCCTTCTCCAGGCCGGAGAAGTTCAGGCTCACCACCGGCACCTGGCCGTATCCAGCCTTCGCCAGCGCCTTACGCAGAAGGTGGATGTAGTTGGAAGCCCGACAGCCACCGCCGGTCTGGGTGATGATGAGGGCTGTGTGATCCAGGTCGTATTTCCCGGAGCCCAGGGCGTCCAGGAACTGTCCGATGACCAGCAGCGCCGGATAGCAGGTGTCGTTGTGCACATATTTCAATCCCAACTCGCACACCTGGCTGCCGCAGTTTTCCAGCAGCTCACACTGGTAGCCCGCCTGCTCCATGGCAGCGGCCAGAATACGGAACTGCACGGGAGCCATGTTTGGGATAAGGATCTTATGGGTTTTTTTCATCTCCGGGGTGAATTTGGGATAATTTTGAAACTCCAGCTCCATGCGTCACGCCTCCTTTGCGCGCTTTTCGTCCTGTTCGTCCAGGGCGGCAAACAGGCTCCGCAGGCGGATACGCACCGCGCCCAGGTTGGTGATCTCGTCGATCTTCAGCTGGGTGTACAGCTTCCCGCCCGCCTGCAAAATCTCCCGGGTCTCGTCGGAGGTGATGGCGTCCACGCCGCAGCCGAAGCTCACCAGCTGCACCAAATCCATGTCCCGGTGCTCGCAGCAGTACTTGGCCGCCGCGTACAGCCGGGCGTGGTAGGTCCACTGGTTCAGCACCGTGGTGGGGAATTTCTCCACCCGGTTGGAAATGGAATCCTCCGTGATCACCGCCGCGCCGGAGCGGGTGATGAGCGTGTCGATGCCGTGGTTCACCTCCGGGTCCACATGATAGGGACGGCCCGCCAACACGATGATGCGGCGCCCCTCCGCCCGGGCCTGGTCCATGATACGCTCCCCTTCCTTGCGGATGAGAGACATGTGGTTGGCATACTCTGCATAGGCGGCATCTGTCGCCTCCTGGACCTCTTTTTTGGAGATGTCCGGGAAGTAATTCCGCAGGATGGTGAAGATCTTTTTCGTAAAATCCTTGGGGCGGTGGAGGCCTACATAGTTATAGATGAACTTGGTCTCCTTCACCTCGGGACAATTGCCGGCGATAACTTCCGGGTAATAGGCCACCACGGGGCAGTTATAATGGTTGTCTCCCAGCCCCTCGTCCAGATTGTAGGTCATGCAGGGATAGAAGATAGCGTCCAGCCCCAGCTTGGACAAAAACTGGATGTGGCCGTGGGCCAGCTTGGCCGGGAAGCAGGCGGTATCGCTGGGAATGGTTCCCTGCCCCTTCAGATACAGGTCCCGGCTGGAGAGGGGACTGTGATACACGGCAAAGCCCAGCTTCGTAAAGAAGGTGTGCCAGAAGGGCAGCAGCTCCCACATGTTCAGGCACAGGGGGATGCCGATCTTGCCCCGCTTGCCGGGAACGGGCTTGTACCCCAGGATGAGCTTGCGCTTATAGGCGTACAGGTTCCGCTCCCCGGTATCCGCTTTGCCGGTGACAGGCCGGTCGCAGCGGTTGCCGCTGATGAACGTGCCGCCATCGGCGAAGGTGTTGATGGTCAGCTGGCAATTGTTGCCGCAGCGGCCGCAGACCTCGCTGCGGGTCTCCTGATGGAAGGAAGCCAGCTCCTCCCGGCTCAAAAGGGCGCTGGTCTGGCGGTTGGGGGCCTTGCCCCTGCCGTACAGCGCCGCGCCGAAGGCACCCATAAGGCCCGCGATATCAGGACGGATGACCTCCACGCCCATCTCTTTTTCAAAGGCCCGGAGGACCGCTTCGTTATAGAACGTGCCGCCCTGGACCACGATGTTGCGGCCCAGTTCCTCGGGAGAGGAGGCACGGATGACCTTGTAAATGGCGTTTTTCACCACAGAGATGGAAAGGCCGGCGGAGATATTCTCAATGGTGGCGCCGTCCTTCTGTGCCTGCTTTACGCTGGAATTCATGAACACCGTGCAGCGGCTGCCCAGGTCCACAGGCCGCTCCGCAAACAGGCCAAGCTTGGCAAACTCCTTCACATCGAAGCCCAAAGCCTGGGCAAAGGTCTGGAGGAAGCTGCCGCAGCCGGAGGAGCAGGCCTCGTTGAGGAAGATGTTGCTGATGGCGCCGTCCTCGATTTTGAAGCACTTCATGTCCTGGCCGCCGATGTCGATGATGAAATCCACATTGGGCAGGAAATGGCGGGCGGCGGTGAAGTGGGCCACGGTCTCCACCACGCCGTAGTCAGCGTGGAAGGCGGCCTTAGCCAGGTCCTCGCCGTAGCCGGTGGTGGTGACGGAGGCCACATGGAGGGCAGGATGCTCCTCATACAGCTTTTGCAGCACCTGCCGGATGAGAGGAACAGGGTTACCCAGGTTAGGACGGTAATCCGTAAAGAGGATGCGGGCCTCCTGGTCGATGACCACCAGCTTTACGGTAGTGGAGCCAGAGTCGATGCCGATGTGCACCGGGGCCGCGTAATCAGGGCCGAAGGGCACCCGGGGCACCGTGGCCTTGGCATGACGGGCACGGAAGGCCTCATATTCCTCCTGATTGGCAAACAGGGGCGGCTGGGAGCGGTACGTCTCCGCTGCACCGTGGAGCCGGAGCTGGTCCGCCACCTCCCGCAGGTCAAATTCCTGGTCAGAGTAAAAAGCGGCGCCCAGGGCCACGAATAAAAGGCTGTTCTCCGGGCAAGTGCCCTTCACACCCAAGGTCTTGTCAAAGCTTGTGCGCAGGCAGCGGGAGAAGGTCAGCGGTCCGCCCAGGTACAGGACGTTTCCCTTGATGGGCCGCCCCTGGGCAAGGCCCGCGATGGTCTGGTTCACCACAGCCTGGTAAATACTGGCAGAAATATCCTCTGCCTTGGCGCCCTGGTTGATGAGGGGCTGTACATCGCTCTTGGCGAACACGCCGCAGCGAGAGGCGATGGTATACGTCTTTTCCGCCCGCTGGGCAGCGGCGTCCATTTCATCGGCAGTCATTTTCAAAAGGGTGGCCATCTGGTCGATGAACGCGCCGGTGCCGCCGGCGCAGGAGCCGTTCATCCGCACCTCCGTGCCGCCGGTGAGGAACAGGATCTTGGCGTCCTCGCCGCCCAGCTCGATGATGACATCAGACCCGGGCACCAGGCGGTTGGCCGCCACCCGGGTGGCGAATACCTCCTGCACGAAGGGGACCTGCACACTCTCGGCCATGCCCATGCCGGCGGAGCCGGAGATGGCGAACCGGGCCCGGCCGCCGGGCACATACTTCTCCGCCATGCGGCGCAGCAACTCCTCAGATTTTTCCAGGATATGACTGAAGTGTCGTTCATATGTACTGTAAATGATTTGATCCGCGTCGTCCAGCACCACGCATTTAATGGTGGTGGACCCCACGTCAAGTCCTACTTTCAATGGAATTCCTCCTTCAGGAAAACGGTTACGCGGCCTATTTGGCCCGTATCCCATACGATACCACATTATTTGGTATCTTACTCTATTTCGACAGAATGCGCAATCGGAAATCCCACCGAAGGCTGTAAAGATTTTGTTAATAATCTTGGTGCCATTCATTAATTGAAATACCGCCGCGTCGGCGCTTTCTTTTTTTATGAGTTTATGTTATACTTGTCCCACTTTAGAATGAAAACGAGGTAGACTTCCATGGATACCGTTCTGCTCCACTGCTGCTGCGCTCCCTGCTCCCTCTCCTGCATTGATCCCCTCCGGGCCGAGGGCATCGAACCGGTGGCCTTTTGGTACAACCCCAATATTCACCCTTGGAAGGAATACCAGGCCCGGCGGGACTGCCTTTTGGAATACGCTCCCACCATCGGCATGGAGGTGCGGGTCCGGGAGGATTATGGCCTGCGGCAGTTTGTGGAGCACGTGGCAGATGACATCGACCACCGCTGCACCTACTGCTACGAGCACCGCATCGAAGGCACGGCCCGCTATGCCGCCGAGCACGGCTTTTCCCAGTTTACCACCACGCTGCTGGCCAGTCTTTACCAAAATCACGAGGGTATCGTCCGGGCGGCGGAAAAGTACGCCAAGCAGTACGGCGTGGAATTCCTGTACCGGGATTTTCGCCCCAATTTCCGGGCGGGAAACCAGCGGGCCCGGGAGCTGGGCTTTTATATGCAGAAGTACTGCGGCTGCGTGTTCTCCGAGGCGGACCGCTACCAAAAGCAGATTGACCGGGACAGGGCGAAATTTACGGAGAGCTGATCCCTGACCGCCACATTCCCCCTCTTTCCGCGGTACAGCTGTTTATGATCAATAGGTCATACCGTGAAACAAGGCGCAGGCTCCGCGGCTCTCGCGCCTTGTTTTTTTTTGCCTTAAACTATCGATAAAAGTGATAGACTATTCCGCATTCGGAATACCTCTCCACTTGGTTTTGGGTTATATTAAAATCAGCCAGAGGCGGTATGCCTGGCAAGCCAAAAAAGCGAGGGTTTATGATGAAAACCGCATTGCTGATCATTGATGTTCATTGATGTTCAGAACGATTATTTTGAGGGCGGCAGGTGTGTGCTTGCGGAGCCGCAGAAGGCCCTTTCAAATGTAGAACATGTCCTAAAGCTGTTTCGCGAGAGAAAGATGCCCATCATCCACATCCAGCACATCGACACGGCGGGCCTCATATCCTGGTTTCAGCCTGGGAGCAGGGGCGCTGAGATTCATGAACGCGTCAAACCGCTGGAGAGTGAATATCACTTCGCCAAAAATGAGCCAAACTGTTTCTTTCAAACTCCGCTGGAGAACATTCTCCGGCAGGAGCAGGTCACACACCTGGTCGTCTGCGGCATGATGACGCAGGTATGCGTCGATACGACGGTGCAGGCCGCCCGATACACAGGCCCGGGTCTCCAGATTACACTTTTGAGCGATGCCTGCGCCACCAAGGAGCTAGCCTTTGATGAGCGGACCGTTTCCGCGCCAGATGTACAGGCTGCCTATATGGCAGCCTTGAACGGAAGATTTGCCAACGTCATCAAAGCCAGTGAACTGGCTGGCATGATGCTGCCAAGCTGAGCAAAAAAAGAAAAGCGTCTGCTTGCGCAGGCGCTTTTCCGTTCAGTTTTTCAGACTGTGGAGCGGTGCCGGGATGCGGCCGCCACGTGCAATGAAAGCCGCGCTGGACTCCGGGTGCACCGGCATGACGGGGGCGCTTCCGAACAATCCGCCGATCTCCACGGTGTCTCCCACGGTCTTGCCGGGGGCGGGGATCAGCCGGACGGCGGTGGTCTTGCAGTTGACCATGCCGATGGCCGCCTCGTCAGCAATGATGGCCGCCAGAGTTTCGGCGGAGGTGTCACCGGGGACGGCGATCATGTCCAGGCCCACGGAGCACACGCAGGTCATGGCCTCCAGCTTATCCAGGCACAGTACACCGCTGCGGGCGGCGGCGATCATGCCCTCGTCCTCGCTGACAGGAATGAACGCGCCGGACAAGCCGCCCACGGAGGAGGACGCCATGACGCCGCCCTTCTTCACGGCGTCGTTCAGCATGGCCAGGGCCGCCGTGGTGCCGTGGGTGCCGCAGACCTCCAGGCCCATCTCCTCCAGGATACGGGCCACGCTGTCGCCCACGGCGGGGGTCGGAGCCAGGCTCAGGTCCACGATGCCGAAGGGCGTGTCCAGCCGGCTGCTGGCCTCCCGGGCCACCAGCTGGCCCATACGGGTGATACGGAAGGCGGTCTTTTTGATAGTCTCCGCCACCACGTCGAAAGGCTGGCCCTTCACCGCCTGGAGGGCATGATGCACCACGCCGGGGCCGGAAACGCCCACGTTAATGACCTTCTCCGCCTCACCCACGCCGTGGAAGGCGCCGGCCATGAAGGGATTGTCCTCCACAGCGTTGCAGAACACCACCAGCTTGGAGCAGCCCAAGCCGTCCTGGTCTGCCGTGGCCTGGGCGATCTCCTTGATGATGCGGCCCATGAGGGCCACGGCGTCCATATTGATGCCCGCCTTTGTGGAGCCCACGTTGACGGAGGAACAGACATAGTTCGTGGAGGCCAGCGCCTCGGGAATGGAGCGGATGAGCTTTTCATCCGCCAAGGTCATGCCCTTCTGGACCAGGGCGGAGTAGCCGCCGATGAAGTTGACACCGCAGGCGGCGGCAGCCTTATCCATCGCCTGGGCAAAGGGCACATAGTCCTCCGTCTCGCTGGCGCCGGCCACCAGGGCCATGGGCGTGACGGAAATGCGCTTGTTGACGATGGGGATGCCGAACTCCCGCTCGATATCCTCGCCGGTCTTCACCAGGTTTTCCGCATAGCAGGTGATCTTATCGTAGATCTTGTCACAGGCCTTCTTCGGGTCCGGGTCGCAGCAGCTGAGCAGGGAGATGCCCATGGTGATGGTGCGGATATCCAGATGCTGCTGGTCGATCATTTCAATGGTAGAGAGGATCTCCTTTTGATTGAGCATGGTCTCTCCTCCCCTTTAAATGCGGTGCATGGCGTCGAAGATCTCCTCCCGCTGGATGCGGATGGACAAATCCATCTTCCCGCCCAGCTCCGCCAGAGCGGTGCCCAGCTCGCCAATGGTGGCGGTGGACTTGCTGACATCCACGGCCATGACCATGGTGAAAGCACCTTGGAGAATGGTCTGAGAGATGTCCAGGATATTGACGTTGTAGCCGGACAGCAGGATGCAGATGGCGGCGATGATGCCCACCTTGTCCTGGCCCACGACAGTGACGATGGCGTTCATAGAGTTCCTCCTTGATGTGCCCAAAAAGGGCTGCTCTTTTTATAGAAATCGGTTTATCTTACCACAGATCCAGTATCAAGTAAAGGGCGCACTCCCAAGAGTGCGCCCCATTGCGCTTATGCTGCTTTGCCGCGGCCGATCACGTGCGCCCTTACAGCTCGTCAAAGAACTTGGCGTGGATGGTCTTCACGGCCTTGTTCACGTCCTCCTCGTTCAAAAGGACGGAAACACGGATCTCAGAGGTATTGATCATCTGGATATTGATGCCCGCCTCATACAGCGCCTCAAACATCTTGGCGGCCACACCGCAGTTGCTCATCAGGCCGGCGCCCACGATGGACACCTTGCCGATGGCCTCGTCCGGCTCGATGTGGTCGAACTTCAGGACCTCCTTGTGGTCATTGAGGACGTTCTCCGCCTCCTCGAGGTCCTTTTTATGGACGGTAAAGGTAATATCCTTGGTATCCTCCCGGCCGATGGACTGCAAAATCACATCCACATTGATATTGTGCTTGCTCAGCAGGTCAAAGACCTGGAACGCAACGCCGGGGTTATGCTGCAAACCGACCAGAGCGATACGGGCGATACTGACGTCCTTTGCCACGCCGGCGATATTGGTTTTTTCCACTTTGGTGACCTCCTTAACTTTCGTGCCGGGCTTCCGCTCCAGACTGGACACGACTTCCAAATTCACTCTGAACTTCTTTGCCAGCTCCACGCTGCGGTTGTGGAGCACCTGGGCGCCCTGGGATGCCAGTTCCAGCATCTCGTCGTAGGTGATCTCATCCAGCTTGCGGGCGTTGGGCACGATGCGGGGATCGGTGGTATACACACCGTCCACATCCGTGTAGATCTGGCACAGCTCTGCCCGGAAGGCCGCCGCCAGCGCCACGGCGCTGGTATCGGAGCCGCCGCGGCCCAAAGTGGTCACATCTCCCACCCGGTCCACGCCCTGGAAGCCGGTGACAATGACGATACGGTGCTGGTCCAGCTCCGCCTGGATGCGCTCGGAATCGATCCGCTTGATGCGGGCATCGGAATGGACGCCGGTGGACTGGATGCCCACCTGCCACGCCGTCAGGGACACACACGGAAGGCCCATGGCCTCCAACGCCATGGCGCAAAGAGCCACGGAGACCTGCTCACCAGTGGACAGCAGCATATCCATCTCCCGCTTGGAGGCATGGGGATTGATCTCCTGTGCCTTGGCGATGAGGTCATCCGTGGTGTCACCCTGGGCGGAGAGGACAACGATCAGGTCGTTGCCCTCCAAATACTTCTCCGCGATGATACCGGCAACATTCCGGATCCGCTGAGCATCCTTCACGGAGCTGCCGCCGAATTTTTGTACGATCAAACTCATAGTGTTTCCTTCTTTGCCTTAGATTGCTTCTTGCCAGTATACGCCAGCCGGCGCCAGTTTGTACCGCTTACGGCAAAACACGCATACAGGCCAATATTTTCAGGTTCTGCGCCTGCTGCTGGGCCTCCAGTCCACTGATACGGTCCGTCAAAAAGGCCGTCTCGCCGTCCTCGGACAGCACTTCCACCTGGCCGAAGCTCATGGCCGCGTCGGTGAGACTGCCTTCAATGCGGAAGTAATAGCGGGTATGGAGCTCCGCCGGGTCCTCGAAGCCCTCGGTATCCGGCGACCAGCCGATCTCCTCCCGGCGGGGGCTGGCTTGGAGAGCCTCCATCACATCCGCCACGCAGGCGGAGGCGGTGGGCATCTCGCCGGCGCCCTTGCCATAGAACATGACGTCTCCGGTGGCGTTGCCCCGGATGACCACGGCGTTGAATACATCCTCCACGCTGGCAATGGGATTATCCTCTGGAATAAGGTGGGGCGCCACATACGCCGTCCGGCCGCCGCCGGGCAGACGCACCGCCCGTCCAAGCAGCTTGATGCGGTAGCCAGCCCGCTCCGCCAGCTTCACATCCCGCAGGGACAATTTGGAGATACCCTCCATGGGCACCTTATCCGGGTCCACCTGATGACCAAAAGCCAGATCCGCCAGGATGCAGGTCTTGCGTCCGGCGTCGATTCCTTCAATGTCGGCAGTGGGGTCCGCTTCCGCGTAGCCCTTGGCCTGGGCCTCCCGCAAAGCATCGGCGAAAAACGCCCCCGTGCGGACCATGCGGGTGAGGATATAGTTGGTGGTGCCGTTGAGGATGCCGTACACCTCATCGATGCGGTTGGCCGCCATGCACTGAGTCAGAGGGTGCAGAACGGGGATTCCACCACCCACACTGGCTTCAAACAGGTAGTTGACATTTTTCTTCTTGGCCAGTGCCAGCAGCTCACAGCCCTTTTCCGCCACCAGCTGCTTATTGGCGGTGACCACGTGCTTGCCCGCCATCAGCGCCCGTTTTGTATACTCGTAAGCCGCGCCAACACCGCCGATGGTCTCCACCACCACGCGGATGCTGTCATCCTCCTCGATCTTTTTGAAATCATCCGTCATCAGCTGGCGGTAGGGACCGTCCTTGAAATGCCGGACCAGGATGGTCTTCACCTGAAGGGGTTCTCCCAGCTTCCTCTCGATCTGCCGGGAATTTTCCGCCACCACACGGGCAACGCCGGTGCCAACCGTGCCAAGGCCCATGATCGCGATCTGAATCATTTGTACTCTCCTTTTTATCCGTCAACCCGCGAGAATCTCAAACTTCACGACACCTTCCAGGCTTTCCACATCTGCCAGCAACTGATCCAAGGACTCCTCCATCTCCGAGGTTTCCGCGGAAATGGTCACTGCCGCGCAGCCGTTGGTGGGGATGCTCTGGTTGATGGTGAGGATATTGGCGCCGGATGACGCGAACACCGCCAGCACCCGGGACAGCACGCCGGTGTTGTCCTTCAGCATGGCGTAAAAAGTGATGATGTGCTCGGACTTCATGTCATTGAAGGGCTGCACGGAGTCCTTGTACTTGTAGAACGCACTGCGGCTGATGCCCGCCAGCTTGGTGGCGGCGCCCACGGTGTCCACCTCACCGGTCTGCATCATCCGCTTGGCCTCCGCCACTTTGATGAAAATTTCCGGAAGGGCGTCTGCTGCCACGATATAATATTTGATTTCTCTCGCCATTTTGTCTGCCTCCTACGGTCAATTGTCCTTCTATATGGCTCATCTTAACAAAAAACAGTCGCACATGCAACGAAAATACCCAAATTTTTTTTGGGGAAAACAGGGAAAGTTGCGTCCCTTTGTCCGCCCATCGTGGGCAAAATGACAGATGTCCCAAAAAAGCGCCCGGCGGACCGCCGGGCACTTTTCGTCAAAAAGTTTACTTTTCCGCCTCATAGACCGCTTTCATGGCCCGATAGGTCTCATAGCAGTCCAGCTTGGCCACCGTCTCAAAGGGGGCGTGCATACTGAGCACCGGCACACCGGCGTCCAGGGTGGTAATGTTGCGATTTGCCATATACACGGCCACGGTACCGCCGCCGCCGGCATCCACCTTGCCCAGCTCCGCGATCTGCCAGACCACGCCGGCCTTGTCCAGCAGGTTCCGGACGTAGGCCACTGTCTCCGCGTCAGCGTCGGAGGCGCCGGACTTGCCACGGGCTCCGGTATACTTGCAAAGGCCTACGCCGTAGTTCAGATAGGCGGCGTTGCGCTTTTCGTACACCTCGGCATAGTCGGGGTCGTAGGCCGCCGTCACATCGGCGCTGAGACAGAAAGAGTGCTCGTAACACACCCGCAGGGCGGCGCCCTGGGCCTCGCACAGGTCCTCCAGGAAGGTATCAAACGCGGCGGACTGCATACCCGTCACGCCGTCGGAGCCGATCTCCTCCTTGTCCGCCAGCATACACACAGCGGTCTTCGCAGGCGTGGCCTCCAGGTCCAGCAGAGCCCGCAGGGCCGCGTAGCCGCAGACCCGGTCATCGTGGCCGTAGGCGCCGATCATGGAGCGGTCCAGGCCGATGTCGCAGGCATTGGCCGCAGGGACAGCCTCCAGCTCCGCGGAGGTGAAGTCATCCTCCGTGATGCCGTACTTCTCGTTCAGCAGCTTCATGACCGCCAGCTTCACCCGGCCGGTGTCCTCCTCGTCGCCGATGGGGCGGCTGCCCAGCAGCAGATTCAGCGTCTCGGCGGGGATGGCGCTGGCCAGGGGTTTTTTGGCCTGCTCCTGGCCCAGGTGGGGCAGCAGGTCTGTGATGACCAGCTTGGGGTCTCCCCTGTCGGCGCCGATGTTCACCTGCACCGTGGTGCCGTCCTTCAGGGCCACCACGCCGTGGAGTTCCAGGGGGATGGTCACCCACTGGTACTTACGCAGGCCGCCGTAGTAGTGGGTCTTGAAAAAGGCCAGTTCACTGTCCTCGTACAGGGGATTGGGCTTCAGGTCCAGCCGGGGAGAGTCGATGTGGGCGGCGGCGATCTGCACGCCCTCCGCCAGGCTCTTTTCACCGATATGGGCCAGCATGACAGCCTTGCCCCGGTTGCAGCGGTACAGCTTGTCCCCGGGCTTCACCGCCATGCCCCGGACAAAGGGCCGGTAACCCTTTGTCTCCGCCAGGCGAACGGTCTCCGCGGCGCACAGGCGCTCCGTCTTGCCGGCATCCAGAAACGCCATGTAATCCCGGCAGTACTCCTCCATGGCGGCCAGGTCCTTTTCGCCCAGCTTGTCATAGCCGTTTTTCTGGGTGGAAAACAGCTTTTTCTTCAATTCCTTAATCTCATTGCTCTCCATGTGCTTTTTCCTCCTTGATGCTCTCCACAAGGCGCTCGAAAAATTCCTTGGCCTCCGCCTCAAAGGCCTCCGCCGTGTCGGCGCCGTTGTTCAGTTCATAATCACATTTGCCCCGGTAATACTCGTCCGGCTTCTGGGCGGAGATCCGCAGGCGGGCATACTGCTCCGAGATGTTGTCCCGAGCCATAATACGCCGGACCCGCAGCTCCAGGGGCGAGGTGATGGCCACTGTCTTGTCGCACAGCCGGTCCACACCGCTTTCCAGCAGATTGATGGCGTCGATGGCAAAGAGGCGGTAATTCTCATCCGCCAGCAGGCGGCTGACCTCCGGCTTCATGAACTGGTAGACGATGCTGTTCAGCTGGGCCATACGGTCCTTGTCGCTGAAGGCCTCCTCCCCAAGACGCTTCCGGTCCAGCTTGCCGTCCAGGCTGAACACACCGGGGAACGTGGTGTGGATGGCTCCGCGCAGGCCCTCGTCGGTCTCCAGCATGCAGTGATACACGGCGTCACAGTCGATGACCTTGCCTCCCAGGCTCTCAATGGCCCGCAGGGCGCTGGTCTTGCCGGCGCCGGTGCCGCCGGTGAGACCCAGCACCACCCGGGTGCTGTCCGCTTCAATGATGTGGAAGCCGGCGGCCTTTTTCAGCCGGTTTCCCACCGCCAGGCCCAGCCCTCGGTTATCCGGGCACTGGGCGTAGATCTCCTCCACAGCACTGTTGTCAAAGGTCCGCAGGGCGTCAAACACCCGCTGGGAATGGGCCAGCTTGTCGCCGCTGGGTCCCAGGGTGTGGACCTCCTGCGCCGAAAACAGGTGTACATACTCATCAAAGCAGATGACGCCGTCCCCGGGCTTCACCCGCCGCAAAATTTCCTGGGCGGACTTGTCCGGCGCGCCGGTGACCACCGTTACGGGGGCCTTAGGCGCGTAGTGGCGGTACTTCATGCCGGGGGCCTTGGGCTGTTCTCCCGCCCCCAGGGCGCGGGTCACGGCCTTGTCCACATCGATGTGGCCGATGAGGCGTTCCAGGTCCTCCAGGGGCAGTCCGCCGGGGCGCAGCAGCCGGGGCGGCTCACAGGTCAGGTCCAGAATGGTGGATTCCACGCCCACGGAACAGGGGCCGCCGTCCACCACGCCCTCGATCTTGCCGTCCATGTCCTCCAGCACGTCCTGGGCCGTGGTACAGCTGGGGCGTCCGGAGGTGTTGGCGCTGGGAGCCGCCACGGGCACTCCCGCCTCCCGGATGATGGCGGCAGTGACGGGATGGGCGGGACAGCGCATGGCCACAGTGTCCAACCCGGCGGTGATAATGGAAGGCACCACATCTGTCCGGCACTTCAGGATCATGGTCAAAGGACCCGGCCAGAACTTCCGGGCCAGCACGTAGGCCAGGGGTGGAATGTCCCGGCAGTACCGGGGCAGCCACTGCTGGCCGGGGATGGTCAAAATGAGGGGGTTGTCCTGGGGACGGCCTTTGGCCTCGAAAATGCGTTGAACGGCCGCCGGGTCCAGGCCGTTGGCAGCCAGTCCGTACACCGTCTCCGTGGGGATGCCCAGGAGGCCGCCGTCCCGCAAAATTTTGGCAGCGGCGCTGATCTTCTCCTCCACGCCCTTCTGGGGGCCCTTGGTATCCCGCAGGTCAAAATACAATGTCTGCATAACTTCGCCTCTATCTCTTTCATCGGGCTTTGGCCCGGTTCATTCTTGTTTATGCTTCCCCGTTTTTCAGCTTTTCCGCCTGGTCGGCGGTGATCAGGGCGTCTATCAGCTCGTCCAGGCTGCCGTCCATGATCGCATCAATTTTATAAAGGGTCAGGCCGATGCGGTGGTCTGTCACCCTTCCCTGGGGAAAGTTGTAAGTGCGGATACGCTCGCTGCGGTCACCGCTGCCCACCTGGCTTTTCCGCGTTCCGGCAATGGCGGCGTCCTGCTTGGCCCGCTCCATCTCATAAAGCCGGGACCGCAGGACCTTCATGGCTTTATCTTTGTTTTTATACTGGCTCCGCTCATCCTGGCACTCCACCACCAGGCCCGTGGGCAGGTGGGTGATGCGGATGGCGGATTCCGTTTTATTCACGTGCTGGCCTCCGGCACCGGAGGAACGGTACGTGTCGATCTGCAAGTCCTTGGGGTCGATAGCGACCTCCACCTCCTCCGCCTCCGGCAGCACCGCCACCGTGGCGGCACTGGTATGGATGCGGCCGCCGGACTCCGTCTCCGGTACCCGTTGGACCCGGTGGACGCCGCTTTCAAATTTCAGCCGGGACCAGGCGCCCTCCCCCTCGATGAGGATACTGCACTCCTTCACGCCCCCCAGCTCCGTTTCATTGAGGTTCACGATGTCCAGGCTCCAACCCTTGGCCTGGGCGTACATGGTATACATCCGCAAAAGGGAGTGGGCGAATAAAGCGCCCTCCTCCCCGCCGACGCCGCCCCGCAGCTCCATGACCACGCTGCGGCTGTCACTGGGGTCTCTGGGCAGCAGCAACAGCTTCAGCTCCCCCTCCAGGCGCGCCGCTTCCTCTTTGGCGGCGGCGTATTCCGCCTGGGCAAGCTCCCGGAAATCCGGGTCGTGAAGCAGACTCTCCGCCTCCGCCTGGTGGGCCTCCGCCTTTTGGAGGGCGTTCCAGGCAAGCACCACCGGCTCCAGTTCCTTTAGCTCCCGGGTGACGGCCTTCAGCCGCTGGCTGTCGCCGTATACCGCAGGGTCTCCCAGCTGGGCTTGCAGGTCCTCGTACCGCAGGGCGACCTCCTTCAGTTTTTCCCGCATAAGCGCACTCCTTTCCTGAAACTCAGAAAAAGAGGGGCACTACCGGGCCAGCAGTTCCCGCGCCTGGCGGAGAAATTCCTCCTGCCAGAAGGTGTAGCCCACGGAGCCGCTGCGCAGGGACACCGCCGCCGTATGGGGCTGGGCGGTATACAGGTCCATCTGGTCATAGACCTCCTCGTTTTTTCCGTCGCTGCTGCGGGTGACCACATAGGCCACATTCTCCAGCTTTTTGCCGTGTGCCTTCAAAAAGGTCCGCATAACACTGCTGCACCGTCCGGCCCACACCGGCGTGCCCAGGATGACCAGCCGGTAATCCTGAAGACGCTTTTCCGTCTCAAAGTGGGACAGGGGCTGGGTGGTCTTTTTCATGGCGTCCATGCCACAGCGGATCCAGCCCTTAAAGCCGCTCCGCTCCACAGCGTCATGGATCTCCACCAGTTCGGCATCCAGCGCCTCCGCCACCTCCAGCATAGCCTTTTTCGTCTTGCCGGAGCGGGAGTAATACAAACACAATACGTCGCTCATTTTGTTCTCCTCAATCAAAGATCAGCGTTTTGCCCAGGGCGAAAAACTCCCGGACATAATAGTTGGCATTCAGCAGCAGCCAGGGAACCTCCGCCGGGATATCCAGGGCCGTCAGCCCCTCCCGCTGGGCAATGAGGTGGGCACGGAAGCAGTGGAAATCGTTGGTGACCACCGCCACCACCGCCGACTCCGGGTCAATGCCCGCCTGGCGCAGCACCTCCTTGGAAAAGGCAAAGTTTTCTGCCGTGGAGGTGGAACGCTCCTCCAGCAGCAGACGGCTTTCCTCGATCTCCATGGCCGTCAGCTGCCGGCGCATACACTCTGCCTCGGTGATATCCTCCCCGTTCCCCTGTCCGCCGGAGAGCACCGCAGGGATATCTGGATGGGCGTTCAGGTACTCCGCCGCCGCGTTGATGCGGCTTCGGAGGATCAGGGAGGGATTCTCCCCGTTAACGCCGGCACCCAGCACGATGACCGCATCCGCCGGCAGGGCGGAATTGTCCCGCTCGCCATGGGACAGCAGCAGTCCTTCCACCAGTAAAAACAGCAGCAGCACGGCAGAAATCCCGGCAAGGAATATCCGTTGACACCGCTTGCCAGCTCTCGATTTTTCCGCCCAGCGCCCCAGAAAAACCGCCAGGACACACACGCCGGCCAATGCCAGTGCCAAAAGACCGGAAAAGCGGATGCCGGGCACCACGGTCAGGCCCAGTACGGACACCAGCAGCAGGAGGGCAGTCAGGACCCACAGGACTTTTTCTCTCTTTTTCAAAGTCTTCTCCTCTTTGAACCGCCGTTATTCTCCGGCTTCCAGACTCAGGGCCTCCCATCTTTCATACAGGGCATCCAGCTCCGCCTGGGCCGCCTCTTTTTCCTTCATCAGCTCATTGAGCTTCTCATAGTCGCAGGCGGCGGTCTCCATATCTGTATCCAGTGCGGCTATACGCTCCTCTGTCTTGGTAATATCCCGCTCACAGATGGTCAGCTGCCGCCGGGCGGCCTGCTGAGCCCGGTTAGCGGGACGGGGCCGTTCTGTGATGGCTTTTTCCTTTACAGGCTTTGGAGCTTCTTCCTTATTGGCTTCCTCCTGGGCCTTCACCTGCCGGTACTGGGCAAAGCCCATGGGATAGTCGGTGATGGTGCCGTCCGCCAGCTCCCAGATGCGGGTGGCGAAGCGGTTGATGAAATAGCGGTCGTGGCTGACAAACAGCAATGTACCGTCGTAGGCCTCCACCGCCTCCTCGATCCACTCCCGGGAGGCAATGTCCAGGTGGTTGGTGGGCTCGTCCAAAATGAGGAAGTTGATCTCATCGTCCATGAGCATACAAAGCCGCAGGCGGCTCTGCTCACCGCCGGAGAGGACGGATACGGGTTTGAACACATCCTCTCCCGCAAAATCATAGGCCGCCAGCCGGTTCCGGGCAGACTGGGCGGAAAGGCCCTTTTTCGCTGCCATCATATTTTCCACCAGGTTCCAGTCCGGATGGTCAAAGTGGATGATCTGAGGCAGGTAAGCCGCTTTCACCTGGGGGCCTGTCCGGATACGGCCGTCATCGGGATACAGCTCCCCCATAATCATTTTGATGAGGGTGGATTTGCCGGTACCGTTGTCGCCGATAAGGGCGATGCGCTCACCGCCCTCGATCTTCAGGGTGATACCGCCAAACAGGTGCTTGTCCCCATAGCTCTTGGCAATGTTCCGCAGGGCCAGCACCTCGTCCCCGTGGAATTCAGCCGTGGAGAAGCGGGCGTCCATTTTCTTCGCCTTGGTGGGCTTGGAGGTGGTACGCATCCGCTCGATGCGCTTTTCCATGGAAATGGCCCGGCGGTACGTCTTGTCCATGCCCTGGAAAGCCCACAGCCGCAGCTGCTCTGCGGCCTTTTCCAGCTGCTGGATCTTCGCCTGCTCCTTCTGGTACTGCTTCATGCGCTCCTGGTAGCGGCGCTCCTTTTCCACGGCATAAAAACTGTAATTGCCGCTGTAAAACTCCGCCTTGCCGTCCAGCACCTCGATGACCCGGGTGACGATCCGGTCCAGGAAATAGCGGTCATGGGAAATGACCACCACCGTGCCCTTGAAGCCCCGGATATACTCCTCCAACCATTCGGTGGCGTGGAGGTCCAGGTGGTTGGTGGGCTCGTCCAGCAACAAAATGTCCGTGTCCTCCAGAATAAGGCGGCCCAGGTTCACCCGGGTCTTTTCGCCGCCGGAAAGGCTGTCAAACAGCTGGCTTCGCATCTCCCGGGAAATGGACAGGCCGTTTGCAATCTTATTGACGGCCACATCCGTATCGTAGCCGCCGAAAGCCTCGAATTTTTCCGACAGCTTGCCGTACCGCCGCAACACGGTGGGGTCACTGTCCCCCGCCGCCATGCGCTCTGTCAGGGACTCCATCTCCTCCGCCAGGGTCTGCTGGCGGGAAAAAGCCGTCCGCAGCACATCCTCCACCGTATAACCGGCGGGATAAACCGGGATCTGGGAGATCAGGCCCATCCGCCGCCCCTGGCCGATGGTGATAGTACCCTCGTCATAATCCAGCTCCCCGGTCAAAATTTTAAACAGGGTGGATTTTCCGGCGCCGTTCTTGCCCAGCAAGCCAACCCGCTCGCCCTGGTCGATCTGAAAGGTCAGTCCGTCCAGCACGTTGTGGCCCACCTCAAAGGACTTTACCAGTCCGTTTACTTGGATCTCAATCATATCTGCGCTGAAGCTCCGCCACCAGCTCGCCAAAGTGCATGGCATGGGACGCTTTCACCAGCATGGCGGTGTGGGGTCCCAGCTGCTGGGCAAGCTCCGCAGCGGCTTCCTCCTTCGTTGCGAAATGCAGCATGGCGCCGCCGCTTTGTGCGGTGCCGTCAGCGATCTTGGCGGCCTTCGTGCCGATGGCCACCACATAGTCGATACCAAGCATGGCCGCCAGGGCGCCCATGTTGTAATGGGCCTGGTCCGTCAGGGCACCCAGCTCTCCCATGTCGCCCAGGACCGCCACCCTGCGGTCACATTCGGTCTTGGCCAGCACCTCCAGCGCCGCCGTGACGGACTGGGGGTTGGCGTTATAGCAATCGTCCAGAATAATGCGGCCCTCCCGCAGGCGGAGCACCCGCATCCGGGAGCCGGCAGGCTCATAGGCCGCCACGCCCCGGACGATCTCCTCATGGCTGAGGCCCAACACCTCGCCCACGGCCACCGCCATGGAGGCGGAGTAGACCATATGCTCTCCCGGGGCAGGGATGGACAGGGCATAGGTGCCCTTCTTCGTGACCACCTTACAGGTGATGCCCTCCACACCGTGATCTGCGATGTCCGTCACCCGCACATCACAGTGCTCCGACTGGCCGCAGCGGATGGTGGAAAATTTACTTTCCACCGTGTTCAGCAGGGCGTCATCACCATTGAGGACCAGGGTGCCGCCCTCCTTCAGGTTCTCCAGGATCTCGCACTTGGCCTGGAGAATCCCCTCCCGGCTGCCCAGATACTCGATATGGGCGTCGCCGATATTGGAGATGACGGCGATGTCCGGCCGCACCATCTCCCCCAGATAGCGGATCTCGCCGAAATGGTTCATGCCGGTCTCGATGACCGCCGCCTGGTGCTCCGGTCCCAGACCCAGCAGCGTCAGGGGCGTGCCGATGTCGTTATTGAAATTCTCCGGGGTCTTCAGTGTCCGGTACTTGGCTCCCAGCACAGAGGCGATCATCTCCTTCGTGGTGGTCTTGCCCACGCTGCCGGTGATCTGGACGAAGGGGATGTGGAACTTATCCCGGTAAGCGGAGGCCAGAGCCTTGAGGGCCAGCCGGGTATCGTCCACCTTGATGTAAAACTTGTCGGCCCGCAGATCCTTGGGTAGCCGGGCACACAGGCAGCCGGCCGCGCCGGCCGACAAGGCGGCGTCAATAAAATCGTGGCCGTCAAACTTCTCTCCCACCCAAGGCAGGAACAAACAGCCCTGCGCCACGCGGCGGCTGTCTGTGGAGACAGCGGTCACCGCCGGGACATCCTCCCGGGGGTTCCACCACACGCCGCCGACGGCGGACGCGATCTCCTGTACTGTCATTGGCTGCATATCAACCTCTCCTCTTCAAGCGGTAAGACTGCTGCACGATCTCCTCGCACAGCTGGTTGTAGCTCATACCGATGGCCGCGGCCTCCTTGGGCACCAGGCTGGCGGCGGTCATGCCGGGCAAGGAGTTCACCTCCAGGCACCAGGGGCGGCCCTCCTTGTCCAAAATGAAGTCCGTGCGGGAATAAACCTCCAACCCCAGCGTCCGGTGGAGCTTCAGTGCCAGCTCTCCCAGTTCCTTCTGCTCCGCTTCCGTGATAGGCGCGGGGCAGAGTTCCCGGGCGCCGCCGCTCTGGTATTTGGCGGCGTAGTCAAAATCCTTTTCGGCAGGCAGGATCTCCACGGCAGGCAATGCCCGGTCTCCCAGAACGCCCACCGTCAACTCCCGGCCAAAGATGCGCTCCTCCACCAGCACTCTTCCATGGAACTCCAGAACCTGGAGCAGCGCGTCCTTCAGCGCCGCCCGGTCCTCCGGCAGGAAGACCCCCAGGGAGGAACCGCCGCCAGTGGTCTTCACCACGCAGGGCATGGGCAGTTCCTCTGCCAGACGGTCCACATCCGCCGGGGTATAATCCAGCAGCTGCCACTTGGGCGTGGGGATGCCGGCGGAATCCATCATCCGCTTGGTCATGGCCTTATCCATGGCAAGGCCGGAGGCCAGGTATCCGCCGCCGGTATAGGGCACGCCCAGCAGGTCAAACGTGGCCTGGACCCGGCCATCCTCGCCGTCCTGGCCGTGGAGGCCCAGGAAGACGATATCCGCCGCCTGGCACAGCTCCAGTACGTTAGGGCCGAACAGCCGGGGACTCTGGTCCTTCCGGCTCTTCCGAACAGTCTCCAGGTCCGGTGCCTGGGTGCCAATGGACACCTCGGGACACAGGCCGTCCGCCGCGTCAAAGAGGCTCTCCAGATCCTGGGGAATTTCCTCCAGGCCCAAAAACAGGTCCACCAAAATGGCCCTATGCCCATTTTCCCGCAGGGCCCTGCACACGGAGGTGCCCGTCACCAGAGAGACCGTCCGCTCCGTGGACAGGCCTCCCGCCAAAACAACGATCTTCATCGCAGATCATATCCCTTCCGCATGATGCGTTAGTTTGCATAGTGACTCTATTATAATCTTATTTAGTTTAGCACAAAGCGGTTTTGAATACAACTAAAACCTCCGGGAAAGCGGTCACCGCTTTCCCGGAGGATCTGTGCTTTTATCCCAGCCAGTCAAAAATGCCGGGTTCCTCCCCATCCAGCAGCTGTCCGGCGGCGGAAAGCATCCGGGCGGCATCCGCCCGGGTCACCGGCTCCGACATGGCGTCGCTGCCAAAGCTGCCGGCAGAGAGAACACTGACGGATTCCATGTTTGCCACTGCCTGGGCGGCCCAGGAGGGCACGGCCTCCCGGTCGGCATACCACACGGACAGGTCCACATCACCCAGGTCCAGCACCCGGTTCAAAACCGTAGCCGCCTCGTTAAAGGTGATGGGCTCCCCACCCCGAAAAGCGACCCCCTCCGCCGTGGAGGTACCCCGGATGATGCCGTCGGTGACACCGGCGGCGGCGTAGGCCTTGGCCCAGGTGGGGATGGCATCGTCATCGCAGAAGCCGGTCATAGTGACGGCGGACACGTCCCGGCCAGCGGTCTCCAGAGTCATGGCCAGAAATTCCTCCCGGGAAACGGTCTTGTCCGGCTCAAAATAATAGGTGTCTCCGATCTTGGCGCCGGAGAAGATCCCCTCCTCCGCCAGATACTGGGCCGCGGCAGCGGCGGTGCTGTCCGCCGTGTCGGCATAAGTGACGCCGGAGCGGGTCTTTTCAATCGTTACTGTGACGGTGGCCGGCAGGGAGACATTGCCGGAGGAGTCGGTGGCGGTGTAGGTGAAGCTATCGCCTCCAGTGACGCCCTCGTCAGGGGTATAGGTGAAATCGGCGCCGTCAATGGTAACGCTGCCCTTTCTGGGCTGGTCCACGATGGCGAAGGTCATATCCTCCCCCTCGCTGTCCGTAGCCAGGAACTGGGCCTGATAGGGGATGCCGCGGTAGGTGGAAATGCTGATCTCCTGGGCGATGGGCGCCCCTTCCGCCGCCTCGGCAGGAGCTTTCTTCTTGCCGAACAGGGCCCCCGCGTTGACGCTCAGCAGCAGCGCCGCCGCCAGCGCAAGGGCGGAAACACGCTTCATGGTATGCATACTCAAATGGATCGGACCTCCTCATTGGATTTGTTCAGAGGTAGTGTCCGCCTTTTCCGCCGGGATTATACAAAAAGCAGCCGGTCACCGGCTGCTTTTTATGGGCTCAAACGGTTTTCCGCGGGCATCCGCTCAGCGAACAGGCCGCCCTGGGCGGCGCATGGTGGGAGAACGCTTTTTGATGCCGGACACCACGCCCATGGCGGCAAACAGCGTCACGATGGAGGACCCGCCGTAGCTGAAAAAGGGCAGCGTGATCCCAATGGTGGGCATGATGAACAGGCACATGCCAATGTTGATGAGGGTCTGGAAAATGAGCATGGCCGCCATGCCCACGCAAACGCAGCAATAAAAGGGGGTCTGGGAATTTTTCGCCACCAACAGAACGCGGATGATAATGGCAGCCAACAGCGCGATGACGGCAAGACAGCCCACAAGGCCCAACTCCTCGCCGCAGACGGAGAAGATAAAGTCCGTGTGCCGCCCCGGCAGGGACCAGCTGTCGGCGCTCTGGGTCTGGGTCCCTTTCAGGTATCCCTGGCCAAACCACCCCCCGGCGCCCAGCGTCAAAAGGGAGCGGTTCTGGTGCCAGCCCACGCCCAGGGGGTCATAATTGTGGTCAAACAGCGCCAAAAAGCGGCCCTGCATATAATCCGGCATGATGCCCAGTTTCCAGGCGGCCACCACAGCCGCGGTCCCGCCGCCAAAGAGCAGCACAAACCACCGCAGGGCAAAGCCCGCCACAAAGGCCATGCAGATGAAAATGAACAGGAACACCAGGCCATTGCCCATATCCCTGGAAACGAGGAAATAAAATCCGCACATACCGATGGCATGGCCGCCCACCATGAGCGCTGAAGGGAAGGACTTCAGGTCCCGCTTTTCCTCCCGCAGCCATTCCAGCTGCTTGGCCAGCAGCAGCACAAAAGTGATCTTCACCACCTCCGCCGGACCGATGTTCACCGGGATGCCGGGGAATTTCAGCCAGGCCCGGTTGCCGCCCCGGCTGATGCCAAGCGGCGTCCGCAGCAGGAGGATGAACAAAATATTGAAGGCCAATACCCATTTCCACCGCTTCATCAGGACCTCGAGGTCCACCATGGAGAAGGTGATGTACATGCAGATGCCAAGCAGCATAGCCACAAACTGGACAACGACCAGCTTGTTGCTGCCCAAGTACCGGGTGGCGCTGAAGATGAGCACGATGCCGTACAGCGTGGCAGTGCAGCAAAGCGCCAGCAGCACCAGGTCGGCCTGCTGGAAAAAATCCGCGAGATTGGCTTTCAGTCGGTTCAGCATGGAGAGGCTCCGTTTCATAAAAAGGTCAAACTTCAACAAACGCAGTATATCACAAAGGGCCGGTCCTGTAAACGATGCAAAATTGTTTTTACAAATCGTTCAAAGCATGGTATGATAGATGTAATTGCGAAGTTCGACAGAAAGGACTGCTGTCTTTGGAATATATTTCCCACAGTGTGGCGGAAACAGAGGACCTGGGCGCCCGGCTGGCCGCTGTGTTGTCCCCCGGCGCCGTGGTGGCGTACACCGGCGGACTCGGCATGGGCAAGACCGCATTCACCCGGGGCCTTGCCCGGGGCTTGGGCTGCCGGGGCCGGGTCACCAGTCCCACCTTCACCATCGTCAATGAATACGACGGTCCCACGCCTCTGTTCCATTTCGACATGTACCGTCTCCCCGACGCCGACGCCCTGTTCGACATCGGCTGGGAGGATTATCTGGACCGGGGCGGCATCTGTGCCGTGGAGTGGAGCGAGCAGGTGGCGGAGGCTCTGCCGCCGGACACCGTCCATGTCTCCATCGCCCGGTGCCCGGACCATGAGGACTGGCGGTCCATCACCATTGAAGGAGCAGACGCCCTATGAAAATTTTAGCACTGGAGACCTCCGCCAAGGCGGTGTCCGCCGCCGTTACGGAGGACGGAAAAGTTCTGGCCAGCGGCTACCAGGACACCGGCCTCACCCACAGCCGCACCCTCATGCCCATTGTGGAGCATATTTTGAAAAACACGGACCTGACCGTGCAGGACTGTGATGTCATTGCCGTGGCCGCCGGTCCCGGCTCCTTTACCGGCATCCGCATCGGCGTCTCCGCCGCCAAGGGACTGGCCTTCGCGGCGGAAAAACCCGCCGTGGGCGTGTCCACCCTGGCCGCCATGGCCCGGAACGTAGCCTGGCTGGACGGTCTTGTCATCTGTGCCATGGATGCCCGGCGCCAGCAGGTGTACAACGCCCTGTTCCAGGCGGAAAATGGCACCCTCACCCGCCTGACGCCAGACCGCGCCATTTCCCTGGAGGACCTGGCCGCCGAGGTCAAAGGAGATGAGCGTCCGAAAATCATAGTTGGCGACGGCGCCCGGCTGTGCTATAATGCCTTGTCGGAGCAGGGCATCTCCTGCCGGATAGCGCCTCCCCACCTGGTCATGCAAAACGCCGTCAGCGTCGCGCTGGAGGCGGAAACCCTGGCCGAAGTCGGGCACTTCGTCACAGCCCAAGATTTGCAGCCCGTCTATCTCCGCCCCGCCCAAGCCCAGCGCCTGCGGGACCGCGTCTGAGCATTGATCTCATTCACATAAAAATAAATACACAAAAGGAGCGCACGCATATGAGCGGTAAAGTACACATCATGGACCACCCCCTGGTGGCACACAAGCTGACCATCCTGCGGGACAAAAACACCAGCGTCAAGGATTTCCGGGAGCTGGTCTCCGAGATCGGTATGCTGATCACCTATGAGGCCACCCGTGACCTCCCCCTGACTACCAAGGAAGTGGAAACTCCCATTTGTAAGACCACCGCTCCCACCCTGAAGGGTAAGAAGTTCGCCGTGGTGCCCATTCTCCGTGCCGGCCTGGGCCTGGTGGACGGTGTGCTGCGCATGGTCCCCGGTGCCCGTGTGGGTCACATCGGCATGTTCCGGGATGAGGAGACTTTGGAGCCCCATGTCTATTTCTGCAAAATGCCCAAGGACATCGCCGAACGGGACATCATGATCGTGGACCCCATGCTGGCCACCGGCGGCAGCGCCGAGGCCGCCATCTCCGAGATGAAGAAGCGGGGCTGCATCAACATCAAGCTCATGGTACTGCTGGCCGCTCCCGAGGGCATCAAGCACATCCAGGAGACCCACCCCGACGTGGACATCTACTGCGGCGCCGTGGATGACCACCTCAACGAAAACGGCTATATCGTCCCCGGCCTGGGCGATGCCGGCGACCGCATCTTCGGCACGAAGTAACATCGCTGTCTGACCTGTTAAAGATCCGCGGAAGCTCCAAAAGAGCTTCCGCGGATCTTTTGTTCCATCCGGGCAACTCAAAGCAGGCGGAACCAACTCCGCTCACTCTCCAGCACCCCTTCCCGCCGGAGCCTGCTGATCTCCGCGGAGAGGCCGCTGCGCTCCACCTCCAGATAGTCCGCCAGTTCCTGACGGTCATAGGGAATGGTGAAGCTGCTGCTGTGGGATTGCTTTGCCTGCTGGTGGAGGTAGGTCAAAAGCTTTTCCCGGGTGCTGCGGCGGGAGACGACCTCCAGCTTTTTGTGGAAAGCCAGGTTCTTCCGGGCCATCACCTGCATGAGATTGAGCAGTAGCTGGCGGTGAAAGCCGCAAGAGGCGGAGCAGGGCTCCAGGACCCGCCGGCAGTCCAGCAGCAGCACCTGGGTATCCTCCCAGGCCACCACGTCCACCGGCAGCGACTCCACCCCCGCACAAGCAAAGGACTCTCCAAACAGCTCTCCCGCCCCCAGAGCCGCCACGATGCTCCGGTTTCCGAAAAAATCGACACGGACGATCTGCGCCGCACCCGACAAAACGATGCCCATATCCCTTGCCACGTCCCCCTCTGACAGGATTGCCGCCTTTTGGGGATAGGCCACCGTCCTTGCCCCCAGGCACTCCAGCAAGGATGCCAGGTCCTCCTTCCGGATGCCGGCAAACAGCGGACAGGTTCGCAGGACGTCGTAGTGCATCTCCATCGTAATCCCCCTTTGTTGAAATATCAACACCCATTTTTATCATACCCATTTTGCTGTAAAATACAAGAAAAACAGCCTCTCCCAAAGGAGAGGCTGTTTCTTAGGTTTCACAGCACGTAAAAATAGACTGCCAAATAATGGAAGAGAGAGCCGGCCAGGATGAGCAGGTGGAACAGCTCGTGGAAGGTCCACCGGGCGCTGATGTTGGGCTTTTTTACAGCGTAGAACACCGCGCCCACAGAATAGCACACGCCGCCCAGAGCCACCAGCGTCAAGCAGGGCTGGCCCAGGACTTTAAAATCCTCCCAGGCGAACAGCACCGCCCAGCCCATGGCCAGGTAAAAGAGGGTGGACAGCACCCGGGGGGCGTTCATCCACAGCAGCTTCGCCAGTACACCGGCAATGGCCACGCCCCAGATCCCGAGACAAAAGCGGGTGCCCTTAGGCTGGGGCAGCAGCACCAAGGAAAAGGGGGTGTAGCTGCCGGCGATGAGCACATAGATCATGCTGTGGTCCATCTTCCGCAGCCGCCGCTTCACGCCGCCGCTGTTGGTATCACCGGGATAATAGTGGTAAATGGCGCTGGCCGAATACAGAGCGATCATGGAAAAGCAAAAGCACATGGCCGCCGCAAGAGCCTGGGTAGGCGCTCCCACCCGAATGGCACGGAACAAATACAGCACGCCGCCAGCAAAGGCCGCCGCGGCGCCGATGGCATGGGTCCCGCAGCTGACGGGGTCCTGGGCATGAGGAAAAAACTTGTGCATGTGATCGTCTCCTTAAAATCAAGAACCTTATTATCTGATTTTTAAAACTATATTACACGGTTTCACCTTATATTTCAAGTAGCATTTGTAAATTTTCTGAAAACGCGCCGGACAAATTCTGACAAAAAAAGGACGCCGAAGCGTCCTTTTTTATCAGTTTTTTATCAGTTCCAAAATTCTGTTTTTTCTTTCAGTCCGATGTCGGCTGCCCGGAACACCGGGTTTTCTCCCGCCTGTCTCTGTTGCTGGTAGTCTTTCAGCGCAGCGACGGCAGGCTTCATCAGCAGCAGGATCACCGGGATATTCGTCACCACCATCAGTCCCTGGGTCACATCCGCCAGGTTCCACACCAGGCTCATGCTGGCGACGGCGCCCACGAACACGATGACAGACGCCGCAATGCGAAAGCCCGTCATGAACGTTTTGCTGGGCTGCCGCTTCATGATGAAACGGAGGCAGCCTTCACAATAATAGTAGTTGCCGATCAGAGTGGTAAAGGCAAACAGCGTCATGGAAACGGTGATGAACACAGGGCCAAAGCCGCCCAACACATTTCCGAGCGCCGCCTGGACATAGGGCGCCCCGGCCAGTTCTTCCTCGGGAGCCACGCCGGAGAGCAGGCACATGAAGGCAGTGGCCGTGCAGATGAGCAGGGTGTCCAGGAAAACGGACAGCATCTGCACCAGGCCCTGCTTCACAGGATGGGAGACATCCGCCGAAGCGGCGGCGTTGGGTGCGGAACCCATGCCGGCCTCATTGGAGTACAGACCCCGCTTGATGCCATACATTAGGCAGGAGCCGGAAAAGCCGCCGAAGATAGCCTTGAAATCGAAGGCGCTTGCAAAGATGGCGCCAAACATGGCGGGGACCCTGCCGATGTTCATCACGACGATGACCAGTGCCACCAGAATATAGAGAACACCCATCACGGGGACCATGACGCCGGTGACTTTGGAAAGGCGCTTTCCGCCGCCCATGATGCAAACCAAAAACAGTACTGCCAAGGCAAGTCCCATGATGGCCGGCGTCACCGCCGGGTCATAGAAGCCGAAGCCGGCGAAGGTAGACTGCATATTGTAGGAGGCCAGGGCATTGTAGCCCACGGCATAGGTCAAAATGACAAACACGGCAAACAGCACGCCCAGCCAGCGCTGGCCCAGGGCAGTCTCCATGCAATAAGAGGGGCCGCCGTAGCTGGAGCCGTCGGGATTTTTCCGCTTGTAGATCTGCGCCAGGGTAGACTCCACAAAGGCGGAAGCACCGCCAAACACGGCGATGAACCACATCCAGAACACCGCACCGACACCGCCAAGGCAAATGGCCTGGGCCACACCCACAATGTTGCCGGTGCCCACCCGGGACGCCGTGGAGATCATCAGCGCGCCGAAGGAGGACACCGCCCCCTCCGTCTTGGGTTTCTCCCGAATCACGCGGAAGGCCTCTTTGACCATCCGAAGCTGTACGAAGCGCGTGCAAAGGGTGAATACCACACCGGCCACTACCAGGAACAGCGGGACCCAGGGGGTATACAAAAAGCTACTCACCTTGGAAATCACGTTGTCGATCGCTGCAATCATTTCTCCACGCTCACTTTCAAATATAGATAGTCAGTGTCAGTATTTTACATGATTTGTGGAAAAATGCAAGAAAAATTGTTCGTCTGTCAAAAACAGGGAGCTTTTATTGCAGCGTTTCACGGGCCGGGTCGAAGGTCAAACGGCTGCTGCCGCCGTCCGCAGTCTCGCAGAACAGCAGCAGTTTGCCGTCTTCCTGCCACTCCAGGCCCCAGATGGCAGTCTCCTGGCCGTCCCAATCGCTCACATCATACAGCTTACCGCCGGAGCCTTCTCCTTCCTTTCGCCAACCTACGCCGAACTCCGTTGGATTCTCCGTCAGGCAGGCGTCCCACACGCCGTCAGCCGACCAGACACGGTAGCGAGCGGTGTTGCTCTCCAGCCGCTTTGCCGTCATGGCATCCACGGTCTCCACCGCCGCGGAATCCGCTGTCCCAGCGGGCACCAGCCAGGCCAGTTCCTTGTTTGCGTACCGCTCGGCGGTCTCCCAGTCGGTGCCGTTGGAAAGGTACAGGTCCGTCCCGTCAGTAACGAGATAGGAGTACCGCTCCTGGGTCGCCTCGTCTCCCCCGTTCCACATGCGCCAGAGGAAGCAGTCGTATTCATAGACGGTATCAATGACCATGACGGCCCCTTCCCCGTAATCCTGAACTGTCCGTAGCTGGCAGGGAATATCTAAGGACACCTTATGCAAAAAGGTCTCCAGTGCTTCGCCGTTTTTGACGCCCTCGTTGGTAAACACCATGTCATTCTCCGCCGCCAGGGCGGCGCCATAGTCCCGCGGAAGATCCTCCAGCGAACCAAAGCCATAAGGCGCTTTGGCGGAGATGGCGGCCCCCTCTTTCATCCGAAACTCCGCCGCGCAGATTTGGCCCTCCACCTCTTTTACGATGCGGTAGGTGCCGTCACAAAAGTCATGGTCGTACATGCCCAGCCAGCAGTTCAGGGCGATGGTCTCCCCATTGGGCACCATCAGTCCCTCCATGGTCCAGGCAGCGTTCTCTTTCATAGGCAGGGCCTGCCATGTCCCATCCGCTGCCAGCCGTTCCACCCAGTTCTCCCGGCCGGTCATGATCTCCCCGCCGCTGCGGTTTTCCAAAAGATACCACACAGTCTCCACAGATGGGTCGTATTCCGCCCACTCTGTGGTCAGCCGGAAGTCTTCACTTACAGTCACAGGAGCAGGCTCCTCCGCCGGAAAACTGCTCTCTTTGGCCGCCGGAGCCTTCGACTCCATCGCTCCGTAGCCTGCCAGCAGCGCCAGCGCCAACAACAATGGCAACAGTCGTTTCATCTTTATCACCTCTTGCAATTTCCGACGGAGTCCGCCGGAAAAAAGTTCCCTGCATCTGGCAATCTGTACAAAAAGAGCCAGAAAAATTTTCAGCTTCCCTGCTTGCATTTTAGCACCCCATCCGCTACAATACAAGTACAAGCAAAGAATGATAGCTGCAACGTAGTGCCGCGCGCACGGGCTGACACCTATCATTCCTTATTTTTTTGATAGGTGTTTCAAACCAAAGCCGGTTTGGAGCGCCTTTTCTTTTTACCCGGATTTAAAAACACAAGGAGGTTTTTCATATGATCTTACTGGCAAACGGCAGAGTCATCACCCGGGACCCCGACGGTGTCGGTTACCTCAAGGACGGCGGCGTAGTCACCGACGGCGGAAAGATCGTGGAGGTCGGCGAGACCAGCCAGCTGAAGGCCAAGTATCCCCAGGCGGAATTCGTGGACGCCAGGGGCGGCGTCATCATGCCGGGCCTCATCAACGCCCACACCCACATCTACTCCGCCCTGGCCCGGGGCCTGAGCATCAACGGTTACAATCCCACTAATTTCTATGAGGTGCTGGACGGCCAGTGGTGGTACATCGACCGCCACCTGACCCTGGAGGCCACCCGGGCCAGCGCCCAGGCTCTGGTCATCGACTCCATCAAGCAGGGCGTCACCACCATTTTTGACCACCACGCCTCCTTCCGCGAGATTCCCGGCTCCCTCATGGAGATCGCGGAGGTGACGAAGGACTATGGCATCCGGGCCAGCCTTTGCTACGAGGTCTCCGACCGGGACGGCGATGAGAAATCCATCCAGTCCGTCCAGGAAAACAAAGACTTCATCGACTACTGCGAGAAAAATCCCAGCGATATGCTGAAGGCCATGTTCGGCGGTCATGCCCTGTTCACCATCTCTGACAAGACCTTCGACCGCATGAATGCCGCCAACGGCGGCCGGGTGGGCTACCACATCCATGTGTCCGAGGGCATGAATGATGTGTACGATTCCCTCCAAAATTACGGACGCCGCCCCGTCCAGCGGCTTCAGGACCACGGCATTCTGGGCCCCAAGACCATTCTGGGCCACTGCATCCACGTGAACACCGCCGAGATGGACATCATCAAGGCCACGGACACCATGTGCGTCAACAACCCCGAGAGCAACATGGGCAACGCTGTGGGCATCTCCCCCGTCCTCCAGCTCTACAAGAAGGGCATCCTCATCGGCATGGGCACCGACGCCTACACCAACGACATGCTGGAATCCATCAAGGTGGCCCTGTGCTCCCAGCGGCACAACGCCTGCCTGCCCGGCGTGGGCTGGTGCGAGGTCACCGACATGCTGTTTAAGAACAACGCCAAAATGGCGGAGCGGTGCGGCTTCCCCACCATGGGCGTTTTGAAGCCCGGTGCCGCGGCGGATGTCATCGTCATGGACTACAAGCCCTTCACCCCCTTCTCCGACGCCAACATCGACGGCCACATGCTCTTCGGCATGACGGGCCGCCAGTGCCAGACCACTATGGTCAACGGCAAGCTTTTGATGAAGGACCGTCAGCTGGTGAACATCGACGAGGAAGCCGTCAACGCCCACATTCTGGAGGCGTCCAAGAAGCTGTGGGGCGAATTGAACCACTGCGAATATTGATTTTAAGCGGAGTATTTGAGGAGGAAACTGCCATATGTCTGAACTGATGATCCCCATTCCCTTCCGGGAACTGATGACCTGGGTCACCACCGAATACCAGCGTGACGGCTCCGTGTTCGGCGTCCACAAGCCCTACAAGGCAGGCGTGAAGAAGCTGCCCATTTTCAGGGAGACCATCGAGACCCCCTTTGGCCCCGCCGCCGGCCCCAACACCCAGCTGGCCCAGAACATCATCGCCGGCTACTTCGGCGGCGCCCGGTTCTTTGAGCTGAAGACCGTCCAGAAGATGGACGGCGCAGAGCTGGCCGCCTGCATCAACCGGCCCTGCATTCTGGCAGAGGACGAGTGCTACAACTGCGAGTGGTCCACGGAGCTGTATGTCCAGCAGGCCTTTGAGGAGTACGTGAAGGCCTGGTGCGCCCTGAAGATCATGAGCAAGGTGTACGGCCTGGGCGACCCCAACGGGTTCGTGTTCAACATGAGTGTGGGCTACGACCTGGCCGGCATCCAGGGCGAGAAGATCGACACCTTCTTAAACGGCATGATGGATGCCTCCAAGACCCCCATTTTCCAGGAGTGCATCCGGGTCCTGAAAGAGTTCTTCCCCGGTGAGAGCGCCTATATCGACACCATCACCCCCCATGTCTCCGGCAGCGTGACGGTGTCCACCCTCCACGGCTGCCCGCCGGACGAGATCGAGCGCATTGCCAGCTACCTCATCGAGAAGAAGCACCTGCACACCTTCGTCAAGTGCAATCCCACCATTCTGGGCTATGAGACTGCCCGCTCCATTCTGGACGGCATGGGCTACGACTACATTGCCTTCGATGATCACCACTTCAAGGAGGACCTCCAATACGCCGACGCCGTGCCCATGTTCCACCGGCTCCTGGCTCTGGCGGAGGCCAACGGCCTGGAATTCGGTCTGAAGCTGTCCAACACCTTCCCGGTGGATGTGAAGCAGAAGGAACTGCCCAGCGAGGAGATGTACATGGCGGGCAAGAGCCTGTTCCCCCTGACCACCACCATGGCCGCCCGCATCGCCCGGGAATTCGGCGGCAAGCTGCGCATCTCCTACGCCGGCGGCGCCGACGCCTTCAACATCGACAAGCTGTTCGCCTGCGGCATCTGGCCCATCACCATGGCCACCACGGAACTAAAGCCCGGCGGCTACCAGCGCTTCGTCCAGATCGGCGACAAGCTGGACACCATGGACTTCAAGCCCTTCACCGGCGTGGATGTGGGGGGCATTGAGGCCCTGGCCCTGGCGGCCCGGTCTGATAAGTACCATGTGAAGGCCGTAAAGCCCCTGCCCCGCCGGAAGCTCTACGAAAAGGTCCCCCTGATGGACTGCTTCACCGCTCCCTGCAAGGGCGGCTGCCCCATCCAGCAGGACATCCCCGAATACATTGAGCTGTGCCGCAAGGGCCAGTATGCCTCTGCCCTGCGGCTCATCACCGAGAAGAACCCCCTGCCCTTCATCACCGGCACCATCTGCGCCCACCGGTGCCAGACCAAGTGCACCCGGAACTTCTATGACCAGTCCGTGCAGATCCGCGCTACGAAGCTGGTGGCCGCCGAAAAGGGCTATGACGCCTACATGACCAAGGTGAAAGCGCCCGTCCCCGTCACTGATGGCCGCAAAGTGGCCGTCATCGGCGGTGGTCCCACCGGCATGTCCGCGGCCTACTTCGTGGGCCGGGCCGGCATCCCCGTGACGCTGTTCGAGCGGTCCGACAAGCTGGGCGGCATCGTCCGTCATGTCATCCCTGCCTTCCGCATCTCTGATGCTGCCATCGACAAGGATGTGGCCCTCATGGAGAAGATGGGCGTGGATGTGCGGCTGAACACCGAGGCTCCTTCCGTAGCTGAGCTGAAAGCCCAGGGCTACACCCACATTTTCTTCGCCGTGGGCGCCTGGAAGGCCGGTAAGCTGGATATCCCCGGCAACGTGGTGCCCGTCATCGGCTGGCTGAAGAATATGAAGGCCGGCAAGGCCGTCTCCCTGGGCCATGTGGCCGTGGTGGGCGGCGGCAACACCGCCATGGACGCCGCCCGGGCCGCCCTCCGGGCCGGTGCGAAGTCCTCCACCCTGGTGTACCGCCGCACCCGCAAGTACATGCCCGCCGACGCCGAGGAGCTGGAGCTGGCTATCGCCGACGGCGTGCAGTTCCTGGAGCTGGTGGCTCCCGTGGAGCAGAAGGACGGCAAGCTGGTGTGTGAGAAGATGAAGCTGGGCGAGCCCGACGCCAAGGGCCGCCGCAAGCCCGAGCCCACCGGTGAGTTTACGGAGATCGCCTGCGACACCGTTATCTCCGCCGTGGGCGAAAAGGTGGAGAGCGAGCTGTTCACCGCCAATGGCATCACCGTGGACGAGCGGGGCATTCCCGATTTCAAGACCAATCTGGAGGGCGTCTACGTGGGCGGCGACGCCATGCGGGGTCCCGCCACCGTGGTGGAAGGCATCTCCGACGCCCAGGGCTTTTCCAATGCCGTCATCGGCTCCGCTTACAAGTTCGCCATCCCCGGCCACGCCAAGGCGACCCGGGAATCCGCCATCGCCAAGAAGGGCATCCTTTGCGAGTCCGCCAAGTGTGAGGGGGACCGGTGCCTGACCTGCAACGTGGTGTGCCAGGTGTGCGCCGATGTGTGCCCCAACCGGGCCAACGTGGTCATTGAGCTGCCCGACGGCCGCCGCCAGATCCTGCATGTGGATAGAATGTGCAACGAGTGCGGCAACTGTGCCATCTTCTGCCCCTACGACTCCGCCCCCTACCGGGATAAGTTCACTTTGTTCAAGGACGGCAATGGCTTCTCTGAGAGCGAGAAAAACAGCGGCTTCCTGTCCCTGGGCGGCCATAAGGTCCTGGTCCGCCTGAACGGCAAGGTCCTGAACGTGGACCTGGACCAGCCCAACGACCTGCCCGCCGACGTGGAGGTCTTTATCCTCACCGTCCTCACCAAGTACGCCTACCTCATCGGATAACGCATTTGCACAAACACCCGGCGGAAACCGCCGGGTGTTTGTCTTTCTATGGAAATCTCATACGTGTATGCTTGTCTTTCTTTGGAAATATGGTATCATGGTGATACCAACTATATTAAAGGAGGATCTTCCCATGGCAGACCGCCGCGTATTGCTGGAGCTTCTGAACCGCTACAACAACTTCTACCTCTATGAGGAGTCCGTTATTCTGGAGGCCGCCGGCCGCCTGAAAGCCAACTTCCCCGGTGCCCAGTTTCTGTATTCCATGAAGTGCAACCCCGCCGGGCGGGTACTGGACGCCGTATTCAGCCAGGGCTTCGGCACCGACGCTGCCAGTCTGGGGGAGGTCATCGCCGCCGGAGAACACGGCGTTCCCGCCGATCTCATCTACTTTTCCGCTCCCGGCCGCACGGAGGCTGATTTGCGCTCCGCCTGGGGCCGCTGTGTCCTCATTGCCGATAGCCTCCACGAATTGGACATGATCCGGAAGATCGCCGCCGAGAATGGGGAGACACCGGAGATTGGCGTGCGCATCAATCCGGACTTCACCTTCGCCGCTGACAGCGGCGTTCCCGGCAAGTTCGGTGTGGACGAAGAAGCACTCTGGAGCGCCGACCTCACCGGCGTGAAGCTGGTGGGCATCCATGTCCACGCCAAGAGCCAGGAGCTGTCCGCCGCCGTGCTGGCCCACTATTACGAAAACATGTTCGCCCTCATCGGCAGGGTCCAGGAGCATCTGGGCGTGACGCTGCGGTTCGCCAACTTCGGCTCCGGTCTGGGCATTCCCTTCGCCCCCGGTGAGGAGCCTCTGGACGTGGAGGCCCTGGGCAGCCGTTTCCAGGCCATACTGGCGGAGTGCCAGACCGCTTATCCCGGTCTCCAGATCCTCATTGAGACCGGCCGCTATGTCTCTGGCAAAAGCGGCACCTACGTCGCCAAGGTCCTGGACAAGAAGGTATCCCACGGCAAGACCTTCCTCATCCTGAACGGCACGCTGAACGCCTTTGCCCGGCCCGCCGTGGCCCAGATGGTCCGGGGCTTCACGGACCATCCCTTCCCCTATGAGCCCATTTTCACCCATGTGGACGCCTCCGCCCTTCTGCCCCTGACGGACAATCAGGACACCGAGGTGGTCACCCTGGCCGGTAACCTGTGTACCTCCGCGGACATCATCGCCAAGGACATCTCCCTGCCCCGCATGGAGATCGGCGACGGCCTGGCTCTGGACAATGCCGGCTGCTACGCCGCCGTCATGACCCCCATGCAGTTCGCCTTCATGGCCCAGCCCGCCCAGCTGTTTTTGACCCAGGACGGCCGGGTGCTGAAGGCCTGAGCACGTTTTCCGGAAAAGAGGATTCCTGCATGCCCCGAACGCCCAAAGCCGAAAAGGGGAAAAATTTGTTCCTGCTGGTCATTCTGGCGGCGTTTCTGCTGCTCACCGTGCCCTATCTCCGCATCCCCCTCTCCATCGGGGAGCACACCTACACCGGCGGCCTTTACCGCCAGGACACCGGGGAACTGGTGGAAACCGCCTCTCTGACCCTCTCCGGTACCCGGACATACTGCCTGCGAAGAAGCGGCCGCTCCGTGGAGGGGGAGGCCTCTGTGACCATCGGCTCCTTTTCCAAGGACTGGTGGCTCATCTCCCGCGCCACCGCCTACGGCTGCTTTGGCGGCTCTGGTACGACGGCCCATCATACAGTCTGGGAAGCAGCGCCCTCAGCACCGAGCTGCTGGGCGATTTCCAGCAGGGTAGCTTCTCCTACCGCAGGGACTTTTCCGCCGTGGTGATCGAGTTGTACCAAGATAACACGCTCTATTACCTGTCCGTGACGGAGGACGGCTCTTCCCTGACGCCGGAAACCGCACTGGAGAGCTTCCTCCTTTCCCGGGAATGGTAACAACATACGCAAAAACGCCTCCGGTAAAACCGGAGGCGTTTTTTCAATTTCGGGAGCACTTTTCCGCGTCGATGGCCAGGACCAGCATCAACGCGCACAGGGCATCCTTTGGGTCCATGACATCAATGACATAGGTATCCGTCCAATGGAACAGTTCCTTGGAGATGGTGGCCACCAAGGCCCCGCAGGCCTCCCGGACGGTATAGTCCCACTCCAGAAAGCTGCCCTCCACCTGCCAGCCGTTACAGTCGATGTCAAACCGGGGCTGAAAGAAGGTGAACTCCTTCTGGATGCTGCCCACGTACCGGTCGCGGATGTACAGTTCGAACTTTGGCAGCAAGGTGAATACCTTTTCCTGCACCGTGCCAATGTGCTCTCCGTGGGCGTCCAGGATGTGGAGGCAGTGGCCCCAGGCGAGCTTTCCCTCCACAGTGTATACGGTGCTGCCAGTTTCATCATAGATATCGTAGCTGTCAAACCACGAAAACAGGCGCTGCCTGAATAACAGGCGCATGGCTCCTCACTCCTTGTGGGCGGGCTCCAGCCCGGCGTTTGCGATCTCCATCATAATGGCGCACTCGATGCGCTTGCGGAACAGGTCACAGCCGTACTCATACACGCCCTTGATGCTGCCGGTGGCGTGATAGGCGTTGGCGGCGCAGCCGCCGGAGCAGTACATCCGGGCCCAGCAGTCCCGGCATCCGGGGCGGGCGTAGGCGTTGCACTGTTTGAACTCGTCCCGCAGGGCCGTGTTGGTAACGCCCTGCCACACATCGCCCATGGAATACTTGGGGTCACCCACGAACTGATGGCAGGGGTACAGCTCACCCCAGGGGGTCACAGCCAGATACTCCGTGCCGCTGCCGCAGCCGGAGATGCGCTTATAGACGCAGGGACCGGCCTTCAGGTCGATCATATAGTGATAGAAGGTGAAGCCGTTGCCCGCCTTCTTCCGGCGGATCATCTCCTTGGCCAGCAGCTCGTACTGTTCAAAGAGAATGGGCTTATCCTCCTCCGTCAGAGCGTAGGGCTCATCGGGGCCGCAGACCACCGGCTCCATGGAAAGCTCCGTGAAGCCCAGGTCCGCCATGTGCAGCAGGTCCTTGGTAAATTCCACGTTGTTGTGGGTGAAGGTGCCCCGGACATAGTAGCCCTTGCCGCCCCGGCTCTCCACCAGTTTCTGGAACTTGGGCACAATGATGTCGTAGCTGCCCTTGCCGCTGGCGGTCTTGCGAAGGCGGTCGTGGACCTCCTTCCGGCCGTCCAGGCTCAGTACCACGTTGTGCATTTCCTTGTTGGCAAATTCGATGACATCATCGTCAATGAGCATGCCGTTGGTGGTGAGTGTAAAGCGGAACTTCTTGTTATGAATTTTCTCCTGCTCCCGGCCATAGGCCACCAGCCGCTTCACCACATCCCAGTTCATGAGGGGCTCACCGCCGAAGAAGTCCACCTCCAGGTTCCGGCGGCTGCCGGAGTGGGCAATAAGGAAGTCCAGGGCCTGCTTGCCCACCTCAAAGCTCATGAGGGCACGCTCTCCCTGGTACTTACCCTGGCTTGCAAAGCAATACTCGCAGGTGAGATTGCAGGTGTGGGCCACATGGAGGCACAGGGCCTTGATGACGGTGTTGCGCGCCTTGAAATCAAAGGCCAGATGCTCGTAGGCGTCGGGGGCAAACAACTTACCCTTGGCCTTCAGGTCCTCCACGTTCTCCAGAACCTCCTGGATCTCGCTCTCCGTCACCTCTGGCTGGCCGCTGTACTTTTCCAGCATGGCGGCGACAATCTCATCGGCGCTGTGGCCCTCGTACATGGAGATGACGTCATAGGCCAGATCGTCCACCACATGGACGGAGCCGCTGTACACATCCAGCACGATATTATAGCCATTGAGTTGATAACAGTGGATCATAGTTTCACACTTTCCTTATATCATAGGTTCATTGATCTATCATCTGTGCCATCCCAAAAAAATCGCCACTCGGCCTGCATACAGCCGGGCAGCGACTTTTTTGTTCATGCAGCTTACGCTTCCTCGCCGCACTTCTCGCACTGCTGGTTGGCAACACCGCAAGAAGTCTTGCAAGCAGACTGGCAGGAAGTCTGGCACTCGCCGCAGCCGCCACTGAGCACGCTGCCGGCCAGGTCACGGGTCTCCAGAGTCTGGATGTGAGTCATAAGTCTAGCCTCCCTTGTCACAGATGTGGTGCGGACGAAGGCCCGCCCGCTTCTTCTTATTAGAACATAAAAGAGTGTGGTTTGTCAACTACACGCCGCCAGTTTTCACCGTCCATACCGTCCGGGGCGGGTCACAGTGCTCTCCATGGAGAATGATTCCGCCCATCTCCATTTGCTGCAAGGTTTGACACAGATCCGCCGTCACTTCCTCTCCCGGCACCAGCAGCGGCACGCCAGGCGGATAGGCCCACACCATCCCGCCGCTGACATGGCCGATTGCCGCATCCAGCGGCAGCACAGCACCCTCCCGCCGTTGGGCTTCCAGCATCCCCATCCGCCGGGGCGGCAGCGGCAGCGGCACGGCCGCCTGCGCTGCCGGAGCTTCTGTCAGTTGGCTGTCGATCTCCCCCAAGGCACGAGCCAGACGCAGCAGGCTCTCCCGGGTGTCGCAGACGCTGGTCATGGCCAGAGCGCAATTCTCCAGAGCCATCTCCAGTTCAATATGGTAGCTCTCCCGCAGGGTCTCCATGAGGAGGGGTCCCGTGAGGGAGGTGCCCCGGGTGCAGAGCACCAGTTTACCGGGATCAAAGGTGTAAAAGTCCGGGTGCTTTTCCAAGCGGTCGCCGCCGTGGCACAGCACCCTCAGGTGCCGCAGGTCCCGGATGGCTTCATCAAAGGCGGTGAGATGTTCTTCATAAGCCGCGAACAATTCCCCACCGCGCTCCTCCAGCAGCCGGACGCACCGGTCCATGGAGCCCATCAGCAGATAAGAGGGACTGCTGGTCTCAAAAACCGACAGCTGCCGGGCCAACTCCTCTCCATCCACAAGGCCCCGGTTCCAGTGGGCCAGGGCTGTCTGGGTCAGGCTGGGCAGCGTCTTGTGAAGGCTTTGGATGACGATATCCGCCCCCGCTGCCACGGCTCCGCCGGGAAAGGCCGGGGAAAACCCCAGATGGGCGCCATGGGCCTCGTCCACCAGAACCGGCACACCGGCACCGTGGGCCAGGGCCACGATGGAGGCAATATTGCTGACCACGCCCTCATAAGTGGGGCTGGTGACGATGACGAGCTTGGCCTCCGGGTGGGACGCCAGGGCCTCCGCCACCGTCTCGGGCGGCAGGCTGGCGGCGGCGCCGGTGCAGGGGTCCACCGGCACCGGCAAATACACCGGCACCAGGTCCCGCAGCTCCAAGGCATGATACACGGACTTGTGGCACCCCCGGGGCAGCAGCACTGTGTCCCCGGGCCGGGCGGCGGCGCAGATGCCCGCCAGAATGCCGCAGGTGCTGCCGTTCACCAGGAAAAAGGCCCGGTCTGAGCCGTACAGCCGGGCGGCCCGGTCCATGCTCTCCTTCAAAATGCCCTGGGCGTCGTGAAGGTTGTCAAAGCCGTCGATCTCCGTGATATCCAACTGCCAGGGCAGTTCCCCGCCCAGAGCAGAACGCTTGTGGCCGGGCATATGCATGGGACATGCGCCGCTGTCGTGATATTGCCGCAAGGTCTCCAGCAGGTCCATGGGACCGCCCCCTTCTCTCAGGAAATGTGGATCTGGATGCCGTTGACCTCGACACCCTCCTCCGCCCGGATGAGGATGTACCTCTGGCCGTCCAGGACCCGGGTCTCCACCAGATCGCTCCGCTCCGGATTCACCTTGATGGTCACATCCGGCGTTTTGACCTCCAGCTGCCTGTCATCCACGATGTTCCGGGGAGACAGGTCCGCCTCCGGACCAAACTGCTGGTCGTACTGCTCCTCAAACCGCTCCACGTGCTCCGGCGACACACCGCGCTCATGGAGGACCCGCTTCACCGTCACCTTGGAAATGACAAGAGGCTCCTCTTCTTTGCTCTCCTTGTGGGCGGCGATCATGCCGCACAGCTCGTCATGGACAGCCTGGACCACATCGTAGCGGCATTCCTCCTCCAGGGTGTCTCCCAGGATGGACTGGAACGTCTCCTTCTGGATGGCGGCGGGCATGGGCACGGGGCTTTTGAACAGGGCGTCCACCAGGTCTGGATGGCTCTCGGAAATGTCCCGGGTGTAGTACAAGGCATTATACAAATTCGTGCTGCGGTCATCGAAGGCCGGAAACAGAAAGCCCACCTCCGGCGGCGCCACCACCCAGTCCGCCTCCACGCTGTGGAACTGGTTCTCCTGGATGTAATAGCTTAAGGCATCCTTGGTGAGCTTCACCGGACAGATGCTGCACAGGATATAGGAAAACACCTGGTCGGAAGCGTCATCCTGCCGTGTTCCGTCCTTGGAGCGGTATGGCACATCATATGTATCGTGAGCCAGCAGGATGAGGTAGTTGCCCTCCAGGTCCAGGCTGGCGATCACCCGCTGAAACAGGGCATGGACAGCCTCCTGGTCCCCCAGGCGGGAGTCCCGCAGGGCCATCAGCAGCCGGTGCTCCTCCCCCTCCACCACCTGGCGGGTATCGAACTCGATGTCCAGCAGGTTTTTACCCGCCGTTCCGGACAGGGTCTTGCGCAGGACGGCCAGGAGCTTTTCCGCATCCTCTTGCCGGGATAGCGTCAGGGACTGGTCGAACTCCGAGATGATCTCCCTCTTTTCGTTGACATAGCAGCCCCGCACATGGGTAATATTGCTTTTATCAGGCTTGAAGCGGCGGCGGATCTCCGCGATTTCTTTTTCGTTCATAGGGTCTCTCTTTCCTTCCTGGGATTTGCCGGCAGTGCCGGCTATGGAGTTGATTATATCACAGGCGGCGGTTTTTTCAAAGGCTGTCCTTTCCGTACCATGAAAATCCCGCCCCGGGGGAAAAATCCACCGGGGCGGGTCTTTATGCTTGATGTGGGTGTATCAGCCGTTTTCCTTCTTGCGGGTGGTGAAGGTCACCACGGCCAGGCCCAGGGCAGACATGCCGGCCAGAGCCAGCCACAGAGCGGCAGCGTCGCCGGTCTTGGGCACTTCGGCCTTGGGCACGTCAGTCTTGGGGACCTCGGGATCGGGAATATCCACGCCGGGATCCATGGGGGTGGGATCCTCGGGGATCACGGTGACGGGCTTATTGCCACTGCCTCCGCCGCCCTTATCGTCATCATCGTCATCGTCATCCTTATCGTCCGGCGTCTTATCGTTGTCCTTGGGCTTGACTTCCGTCTCGACGGTGTCCGTCTTGGGGTCATTCTCACCCTCAGCGGTCACAACGGCCGTGTTGGCCACCACCGTATTGACGACAACATCATCCGTGGAAACGACCACGGTCACGGTCTTCTTCCCGCCGGCAGCCAATTCGCCGATGGTCCAGGTGACGGTCTTGCCGTCCGCCTTGCCATCGTCGCTGGCGGACACCAGCTTCACGCCGTCGGGCAGGGTATCGGTGATGACCACGCCCTTGGCGGAGGCATCACCCTTGTTCTCCACGGTGATGGTATAGGTCAGATTCTCGCCCTGCTTGACAGTGTCGGGAGCAACCTTGTCAACGACCAGATCCTCGGAGGGCTTGGGATCGGAGGTAGTACCGGGAACATTGTACTCCACTTCGGGCTTGGGGAACTTCTCCTCGCCGGGGTCTCCCTCGGTCGGCGTATACTCCAGAACAGCCTCTTCGTTGGTAAGGGCTTTGTGGTCACCGGGGGTCGTTTCCTTATCCACCAGCTTCAGCACGTAGGACAGCTTCACAGGCTCACCGTCCTTCACGGGCGTGTTGATGCTTCAGACGAACTGTTCCTTGCTGTTATCGGTGGCAGGCTTGTATTCCACGGTATAGTTGCCGTTATCAAAGCTCACGGTGTTGCCGCAAACCGTGCCGGCAAGCGTTTCCTCACCGACGGTCAGCGTGAAGGTATCCACTCCCTTCAAGTCAAAGCGGTCGCCGATCACGTCGGTGACGGTGCCGGACTGCATAGTGTAGAGGATCTCATTCTTGATATTGGCAAAAATCTTGGCGGCGTCAGCGTTGGAAACGTCAGTATCCCAGTCGTGGTTGGTGCTGATAGACTGGAGGTACAGCATCAAATCGCGGCCGTAAGGCATTACCTTCCAGAACGGGCGCAAGGCCCGGAACACTTGGGCTGGCCGGGAAAATCAAATGTGGGAAATGCGGGTATGCTCTCAAAACGACCTATAACCCCTCTGGCTATGAATACCTGCGCTGTTCCAAACGGGCTGACCACAAGGGCTGTCCGGGGTGTGGCACACTCCGCAAGAATGAGTTTGAACAGTTCATTTTCACCGCTATGGGGGAAAAGTTCCGGGAGTTCAAGCTGCTTCGGGGCGGCGAGGGAAAAGTCAATCCAAAGATTACCGCCTATCAGGTGGAGCTTGCACAGGTAGAAGCCGAGATTGAAAAACTGCTTGATACGCTGACCGGGGCCAACGCCACCTTGCTTGCCTACGCCAACAAGAAAATCGAGGATTTGGACAACCGCCGCAAAACGCTGTCCAAGGCGATTGCAGACCTGTCCGTTGAAACGCTGTCCTCCCAGCAGATTGAATTACTGTCCGGGTATCTGGACGATTGGGAGAACATCAGCTTTGATGACAAACGAAAAGCCGCTGACGGCCTGATTTCATCAATCAGCGCAACCAGCGACTATGTAAAAATAGAGTGGAAAATCTGATACTCTTTCCACTCTACCAACCCACTTGTTTCTTTATATCGTTTGTGGCCCCTTGTAAACCGTTGCTTACAAAACCCGTTACATTTTCAATTTTTCTTTCATTATGCTACTGTTATTTTGCATAAATTTTTCTATTTTCTTTTGACGTTATGAAAAAACCACAGGCGAAACACTCTCCGTCTGTGGCTTTTTCCTTATATTTTGATAGTGCCGTCCGGCAGATACCGGAAGCTGCGGCTGAAATATTCCTCCATGGCCCGGGCCAGCAGCGCGGTGTCACGGCTGCCCGCCACCTCATAGGCCGCGTGCATAGCCAACTGGGGAAGTCCGATATCCACGGAGGGAATGGACAAATGGGCACTGCTGATGTTGCCCAGGGTGGAGCCGCCGGGCAGGTCCGCCCGGTTGCTGTACCGCTGGACCGGTACGTCCGCCGCCCGGCACACCTCCCGGAACACCGCGCCGGACACGGCGTCCGTGGTATACTTCTGTCCGGCATTGTATTTGAGGACCACGCCGCCGTTCAGCACAGGGCGTTCCACCCCATCAGACAGCTCCGGATGGGCGGGATGGACGGCATGGGCGTTATCCGCCGACACCAGGAAGCTGTTGACAGCCATGCACCGCCAGTCCCGGCCCAGAGCGGTGCTGACCCGCTCCAGCACATCTGTGAGGAAGGTGGAATCCGCCCCCTGACGGGTGCCGCTGCCCACCTCTTCGTTGTTGAACACGCACAGGACCGGCACACTGCCGCCCTCCTTTGCCGTCAGGAAACCCTCCAGGCAGCCGAACACGCACTGGAGGTCATCCAGCCGGGGTGAGGCAACCAGTTCCCCCTCCGCCCCCAGCGCCACGGCAGAAACTCTGGGGTACAAAAACAGCTCTGTGGAAAGGATATCCTCCTCCGGCACGCCCGCCGCTTCCGCCAGCAGCGCCCGGAAGCGCCCCCGCTCCGTGCCGCAGCCAAGAAGCGGCAGCAAGTCTGTATTGGCCTTCAGGGCGGTGCCCTGGTTCACCTCCCGGTCCAGATGGATGGCCACGCTGGGGATCACCAGCAGGTCCCGGTCCACATTCACCAGTTGGGTGGCGATGCCGCCTTCCCGCCGGACCACCAGCCTGCCCGCCACGGACAGGGGCCGGTCCAGCCAGGAGCGGGCGATCATTCCCCCGTAGGGCTCCACCGCCAGCCGCACACAGTTCCCGGCGGAGAGGACCTCCGCCTCCTCCCGGACTTTATAAGTGGGGCTGTCGCTGTGGGCCGCCGCCAGCATAAAGCCCGCCGGCACGCCGCCGGGAACGCGGAAAGCCACCAAAGAGGAATCTCCCCGCACCACGTAGTATTTTCCGCCGGTCCGCAGCGTCCAAGGCTCGGCCTCCCACAGCCGTTCATATCCTTCCGTCTCCAGCCGGCGGGTCAGGTTGTCCACGGCATGGTAACAACTGGGGCTGGCATCCAAAAAGTCCAGAAGCCGCCGGATCAGGTCCTGTTCCATTGCAAGTTCCTCCGTTATTGAGAAATATGTGGTATTATACCACAGCCCATGGTAAAATGACAGCCAGGAGATGATGAAATGTCCATTCAATGTATCGCCCTGGACCTGGACCGGACCACTCTGGACGGGGAGGGACTCCTTTCCCCGGGAAACCGCCGAGCTTTGGAATACGCCATCGCCAAGGGCGTCCACATCGTGATTGCCAGTGGCCGCTCCTTTGCCAGCTTGCCCCGGGATGTAATCGCCGTGCCCGGCATCGAATACGCCATCACATCCAACGGCGCCGCTGTGTATCATGTCCCCACCGGGACACGCCTCCATAGCTATGCCATGACGCCGGAGTCCGTTCAGCGTATCCTGGAACTGGTCTCGGAGGAGCCGGTAGCCTGTGAGGCGTTTATAGACGGCACGGCATACGCCCATGACGCCTATGTGGCGGACCCGGTGAAATACGGCGCCACGCCGCAGGCCATCCGCTACATCCAGAGCACCCGCCATCCAGAGGCGGACATCACTGGCTTCATCCGCCGGCACATAGACCGTCTGGACAGCCTGGACCTCATTGTCCGGGAGGACGTGGACAAGCAGCGCATCTGGGCGCGGCTGGCGGATACCGTGCCGGATATCTACATCACCTCCTCCGTCCGGCAGCTCATTGAGATCTCCCACCGGGACGCCGGCAAGCACTCCGGTGTCCGCTTCGTGGCGGAGCGGCTGCATCTTTCCCCGGCAGACATTGCCGCCTTCGGCGACGGGGACAACGACGCGGACATGCTTTCCTATGTGGGCTGCGGCATCGCTATGGCCAATGCCTCATCCGCCTGTCTTGCGGCGGCGGACCATGTTACTCTGGACCATCGGGAGGATGGTGTGGCCCACGGCATCTTCCATATTTTGAAGCTGTGAATATCCCGATTTTTCAAAAAAGAAGCGTCCCCTGAACCGAAGGTTTCAGGGGACGCTTTTCTTATTCTGCCAACATCTGTTCAATGGTCCAGTCATCCAATCCGGCCAGTTCGTCCCTGATCGCGGAAAGTCCCAGCGCCCGGATGACCGCCTTGCGCTGGGCATCCGTCAGCTGAAACGAACGGACTGAACCATCCACTATTTTGACTGATATTGTTACTTCCTCCGGGACATCATTCTCCATTCAGGGCGCCTCCTGCAAAAGCTACGAATACTGGAGGTATTACTGGAGGTATTATAGAAGAAAAGTCCATGACAGTCCAGTTCAAATTTGACCTATTTTATATTTTTTCTCAGTGGCAGCCTGTCTGTTTTTTTCCGGGCTTCCCGCCCCTTTGATTCCGCTAGAGATAGACCGCCGCCCAAAGCAGATTCACCAGTGCCCATCTGGCTCCAGTGGCGATGGCCACCGCATACAAGCCCAGCATGGAGATCAACAGCCACGAGAGGATGACCCGCAGTGTGATATGCGTGATGGCCCCGATCAGCGGGATGGAAACTTGCCCGCAGCCGCTGAAATGCCCCGCGAAGGCGTTCCCTGCAAAGCACAGCGGACAGAACAGTGCGACGGTCCGCATATAACGCACACCGTTCTCATAGGCGGCTCCGGTATCTGCTCTCAACAGCACAATGGAGAGATAGGCGCCAACATACTCCATGAGTTCTCCCAGGACTCGGATCACCCGCAGGATGTCCGGTATGCACACTGCACCAGCACCGCTGGCCGCCAGAATTTGGGGGCTGGATGTGAGCACGGTGACCATCGGCACTACCTATAATGCTTATTGCATCCGCCTCGCCCAGGTAGCGTCGGAATCTCACCTGCGGTATCCGGGCATCCAAGCACAGTTTCGGAATGGATACAGCTCCCCGCCGGTGTCTTTGCCGGAACAACGCAAGGTCAATTTTTGCATTGTAAGCCGCCGGGAGGGGCCACGGAACCGGGTGCCCATCTGTCGCGATGAAATGGTGGCCTAGGTTCCCGCCGGCCACCCTCTGGCAAAGCTGCCGGCACTTCCGCTCTCCGCTTTTGAAACGGGGCTCTATATCGACACCTAAACTGGCTTGGATGTGGACAATGTAAGGATCTTCCACAAATGCCGCATTCAGCCCAATACGCAGTTTGCCACCTATTCCATGGCGGAGGCGGGCCTTGAGATCAGCATCACGGCACCTGCAAACCTGTCTCTCGCAGCCAAAATGTTTTTCGAATTCATACAGACCTATCCAGTCAGAAATCTCTGGAAAACTTCTCTCCCGGCCTCGAGTCCAACAAAACAAAGCATATTTAAAGGCAGAAAAAAGTCCTAAGGTTTTCACCTTAGGACTTTTTGAGCTGGCAGCGGGTGAAGGATTCGAACCCTCACATACAGAGTCAGAGTCTGCTGTGCTACCTTTACACAAACCCGCTATATCTATCCGCCGCAGCGAACAGATATTATTATACAGAAAAGCAGATTTTTGTCAATAGTTTTTTTAAAAAACTTTTCGAAAAACTTTTCTTTTTTTAACCGCCCCTCCGGCCGCCGAAAAGTCCCCGAAAAAAGCCGCCTTTTTCCCGGCCTTGGCGCAGCCGGGCAGCCTGCTGCTCCGCATCCTCATAGCGTTGCTCCGCTGCCGCTTGATAAAGGCGCATAGCCTTTTCCGCGTCCCGGGGCACACCCTTGCCGTGCTCGCAGCACCAGGCCAGACGGTACTGCGCCCGGGCAAGGCCCTTTTCAGCGGATACAACGTACCACTTAGCCGCCTGACCCCAGTCCTGGGCTACACCCACACCGGTTTCATAGAGATACCCCAGGTTACAGGCTGCGGTCTGATCCCCCCGCTCCGCTGCCTCGCGGTACAGTTCCGCCGCCCGGCCGGTGTCTTTCGTGACGCCGTTTCCAAATTCAAAGCAGACGCCCAGGTTGCACATGGCCCGGGGATAGCCCTGCTCCGCCGCTTTTCCGTACCACAACGCCGCCTGACCCCAGTCCTGCGTCACACCTTCGCCGGACTCATACAAATACCCCAAATTGCACTGGCCCGCCGCGTCCCCTTGTTCAGCGGCCCGCCGATACAGCTCCGCCGCTTTTTCAGGATTCTCCGGCACGCCATCACCTGTTTCATAACAGACGCCCAGGCTGCACATGGCCGCCGGGAGGCCAGCCTCCACGGCTTTTTCGTACCAGCGCACCGCCTGAGTCAGGTCCTGCTCCAATCCCAGGCCCCATTTGCAGCAAACACCCATGCAGTACATTCCCCTGGGATCTCCCTGCTCCGCCGCCTTGCGGTACCAATGGGCGGCCCTGGTCAGGTTCCGCTCCACGCCCCGGCCGTACTCATAGCACCAGGCCAGGTTGCACTGGGCCCGGGCAAAGCCCAGCTGCGCGGCGGCGCCGTACCACTTTACCGCCAGCTCCCAGCTTTGCTCCACGCCCCGACCGGTTTCATACAAATAGCCCAGGTTGCACTGACCAGCCGGATTGCCGCCCTCCGCCGCCTTGCGGTACAGCTCCGCCGCCTTTTCGTAGCTCTGGGGCACCCCTTCGCCCCGCTCATAGCACACACCCAGATCGCACATCGCCGCGGCGGAACCGGCCTCGGCCGCTTGTTCGTACCAGCGGCAGGCCTCCGCGGCATCCTGCTCCACACCGATACCGTAATCATAGGCCCGGGCAACGTCAAAAAGGCCCCGGGCAGAGCCAAGCTTTGCCGCGGCGCTGTACCAACGGAAAGCCTCCCGCAGGTCTTTTTCCGTGCCCTTGCCATTTTCACAGCACCAGGCCAAATTGCACTGGCCCCGGGCACAACCCAGCTCCGCTGACCGGCGGTACCATCGGACAGCCTCTTCCCAGCTCTGCTCCACGCCCTCGCCGCACTCATAGAGGTATCCCAGGCAGCAGCAGGCATCCTCCTCGTCCTGGTCCGCCGCAGCGCGGTACCACTTCACCGCCTGCTCCAGATTCTCTGGTATGCCGGTGCCGAATTCCAGGCAGCGCCCCAACTCCGTCTGGGCCGCAGGATAGCCCAGCCAGGCAGCGGACTGGTACCATTTCACTGCCTCTCCATCGTCCTCATCTACGCCGAAGCCCCGGCGGTACGCCTCTCCCAGTTGGAACTGCGCCCGGGGAAAGCCCTGCTCCGCCGCCTTGCGGAAGCACTCCAGCGCCTTGCCGTAGTCTCGCTCCACGCCGATGCCGTATGTATAGCAATAGCCCAGGTTCGTCAGGGCGGGCAAATAGTCCCGGGCCGCCGCCTGGGCATACAGCACCACCGCCTGCTTGGGGTCCGCCGGCAGGCCCACCCCCGCCTCCAGGCACCAGCCTAAGTTTGTGAGGCCGGAATCATCCCCCAGGGCCGCGGCATGCTGGTAGCAGGCCAGGGCGTCCGTATCCCGCTTTTCATCCACCGCCTGGTTGCCCAGCCACACCCAGTCGCCGCCGGTGAGGTCCTCCTCCAGCAGCGGCGTGAAAAAGGTGCCGCCGCACCGAGGACACACATCCGGCTCCTCTCCGGTCAGAAAGCCGCAATCCGGGTTTTCACAGCGATAGTAATCCATGCTTATTCTCCTTGCTCAGGTATCCGCCTCTTCAAATACGTCCCGCCGGTCGCCGTAAAACTCCAGGAAGGAATGTTCTCCGCCCCGGTACTTGAAGCCGGGGAACGTATCCAGCTGAACGCCGTGAATGGCGCGGAAAATGCTTTTTTCAATGTTGGGATTGGTTTTTTTCAGCTCCCGCAGCAGAAATTTGATCTCCTGCCGCTTGCTCTCTCCCACGCCGTCGCCGGAAGCGTCCCGGGCCTCCGTAAAGCGGCAGGCACACTGGAGGAAGCGCAGGTGGTTGTAGTTCTTCCAGGCGATGATATCGTCCTCGTGGATGCAGTACAGCGGCCGGATCAGTTCCATGCCCGGGAAATTCTTGCTGGTGAGCTTTGGCGGCATGGCCTGGAGCTGGGCACCGTAAAACAAGCCCAGCAGCGTGGTCTCCACCACGTCGGAAAAATGGTGGCCCAGGGCGATCTTATTGCAGCCCAGTTCCTGGGCCTTGCTGTACAAAAAGCCTCGGCGCATCCGGGCACAGAGGTAGCAGGGGTTCTTCTCCACCTGTACGGTGACATTAAAAATATCACTTTCAAAAATGGTGATGGGGATGCCCAGCAGCGCCGCGTTGGACTCGATCAAAGCCCGGTTGGCCGGGTTATAGCCGGGGTCCATCACCAGAAATTGCAGTGCAAAGGGCCGGTCCGTGTGGCGCTGGAGCTCCTGCATCAGCTTGGCCAGCACCATGGAGTCCTTACCGCCGGAGATGCACACGGCGATGTGGTCGCCGGGCTCCACCAGCTCGTACCGCTTCACGGCGGCAACAAAAGGGTTCCACAGCTCTTTTCTGTACTTTTTGATGAGACTGCGCTCCGCAATCTCCCGGGGTGAAAGTTCTCTGGACATACGTTCCTCCGTGGAATTTCCCCCGGCGGCAAAAAAGAGTGGAAATGCCGCCGGCGGCGTAGTATAATTTTATATGTGAGCAATGGCGCCGGCAAACATGCCAGGCGCCTTTATGTTTGAAGGAAAGGTTTGAAAAACAAATGAAGATCTGCGTGTACGATATTCTTGACTACGAGGAGCCGATCTTGCAGCGCCTTGAGCGCCAGCTGGACGGAGAGCTGGTCTGGGTCCGGGGGCCGCTGACAGCGGATTCCCTGGCCCTCGCCGGCGGCTGCGGCGGCGTTTCCGTGCTGGGCTATTCCCGGGTGGACCGTCCTCTGTTGGAGGCCATGGCCCAAAAGGGCATCCGCCATATCTCCACCCGCACCATCGGCTACGACCACATCGACACAGCGGCGGCCAAAGAGCTGGGTATCCATGTATACCACGCCCATTACGCCCCGAATAATGTGGCGGATTTCACCGTCATGATGATGCTCATCATGCTCCGCAAGGCCAAGATCTCCATCTGCCGGGCGCTGGTCAACGACTTCTCCCTGGACGGCCTCATGGGCCGGGAACTGCGGAGCCTGACTGTCGGCGTCATCGGCACCGGCAAGATCGGCGCCGCCGTCATCCGGAATCTCAGCGGCTTTGGCTGTAAAGTCCTGGCCTACGCCCACCATCCCGATCCGTCGCTGGCGGGCCTTGCGGAATACGTGGAGCTGGACCAGCTGTACACCCAAAGTGACATCGTCACCCTGCATGTGCCTTTGACCCAGGCCAATTACCACATGATTGACGCTGGGGTTCTTGGAAAGATGAAGCGCGGCGTCATCCTCATCAACACCGCCCGGGGCCAGCTCATCGATACGGAGAGTCTCATCGACGCCCTGGAAAGCGGCCAGGTGGGCGGCGCCGGCATCGATACGCTGGAGGAGGAGAGCGGCGTCATGCATGTCCACGTGGGCACCCGCATCATCGACAAGCGCTCTTTGCTGTACCTCAAACAGTTCCCCAACGTCCTTTACACCCAGCACTACGCCTTCTTTACCCAGGAGGCCACGGAGTCCATGGTCCGCTGCGGCCTTCAGTCCATTCTGGACGGCAGCCAGGGCGTCCCCACACCCTGTGAAGTCCAGTGAACCCACCGGCGGGACTGCGGTCCCGCCGCTTTTTTTACAGCCAAATGGCCCCCAGCCGCAGCAAGGAGGCAAAGGTCCGGCGGTACCAGGGCCGCTTCTCCCATTCTTCCAGAGTATACCGGGCGCTTTGACCCATGATGTTGTCCAGGTCCTCCAAAAGCTCCTCCACCACCGGCATATGATACAGCAGCACACCGCACTCATAGTGGAGTTGGAAAGTGCGGTAATCCATATTGGTGCTGCCGATCAGAGCCACCTCCCGGTCCACCATGACACTTTTGGCATGGAGAAAGCCGGGGGTGTACTTGTAAATTTTCACGCCGTGGCGCAGCAGCTCACCCCAATAGGTCTCCGCTACCAAATAGGTAAACTTGTGGTCCGGCACGGCTGGCACCAGCAGCCGCACATCCACTCCCGCGTCCGCCGCTATATACAGGGCCTTCTGCATGGAATCCTCCACGGCATAATAGGGCGTGGTGATATACAAAAATCGCTTGGCGGAAGCCATGAGCTGGATATAGGTCTCCTCGATAGGATTGTCCGGATTGTTCACAGGGCCGTCCGTAAAGGGCTGGCAATAGCCCACACCGACGCCGCCGTGGCGGGGGCGGTAGAAATCATCCTCATTTGACAGCGTCCGCCCCATCATCTTCCACATCTGAATGAACTGCACCGCGAACCCCCACGCGCCGTCGCCGTCGATGCGGACGGCAGAATCCTTCCAGTGGCCGAAGCGGACATACAGGTTGGCATACTCGTCCGCCACGTTGATGCCCCCGGTATAGGCGGTGGTGCCGTCGATGACGGCGATCTTCCGGTGGTCCCGGTAGTTGAAGTAGATACGGTTCACATAGCGGTGGACAGGATTGAACACCTGAACCTCAAGTCCGGCGTTCTGCATGGCCTGGAGGGTATCGTCAGACAGCCGGGTAAGGTTGCCGAAATCGTCAAAAATGATGCAGACCTCCACACCGGCGGCGGCACGCTCTTTCAAAATGGAGAAGATGCGGTCCCACACCTGCCCCTCCGCCAGGATGTAATACTCCAGGAAAATGTAAACCTCCGCCTGTTGGAGCCGTGCCGCCAGGTCGTCAAAAAACGCCCCACCGTCGGAAAAGTACCGGGCGGTGGTGTTGCGGTACAAGGGAAAGCCCTTTTTCTGCAAGTAGGAGGCCAGCCGTCCCCACTCGGGAGACTGCCGCTTCAGCCGGGCGATATTGTTGTCGCACTCCATGCGGGCGCTCTCCCGTTCCCGGATGGGAGGGACTTTTTTCAGGCTCAAGCTCTTGGATTGGTGAGTACCGCCCCACAGGCAGAACAGGATCATCCCCGCCACCGGCAAGGCCAGCAGCAGGCACATCCACACCAACTTATAGCTGGGACTGCCCGGCCGGAGGTATACCCGGATGGCCGCCACAGCGCCGATGAATTCCAAGACCGCATAGAAATAGCTGGCCTTCTCCCGCAGAAAATGCGTCAGCAGCAGCGTGGTGGCGATCTGAGCAAGGACCGTCAAAACGCACATGGACAAACTGGTAAAAGCCGAGATACGCCGTTCGGTGCGCTCCGGTGTCTGGATCCGTTTTTTCCTCATGAATGCCACCTCCCAAGAAACAGTATCCTCTTTATTTCAGTATTATACGCAAAGTTGCCGGCTCCTGCAACCAACATTCTGTAAACAAACCGGCCCCGCCTGATGGCGGGGCCGGTCATATGTCATCACTTTTTCCGGCGCAGCAGGTCCTGCTTGATATCCCACAGCTTCTGGCTCAGGTCCACATAGTAGTTGTGGGGGTTTTCAAACCGCTTCACCTCGTCCCACAGAGCGTCCACCTGCTCGGCGCAGTAGGTCTGGATCTCCTGAAGGGTGGGCCGCTCATATACCAGTTCTCCCCCCTGGAACACCGGCACCTGAAGGGGCTTGACGGTGAAATCCGTATAGGTCTTGCGCTTCCAGGTGGCCCGGGGATCAAACAGCTCCAGGGGCTGCGACTCGTCCATCTCCTCGTCCCAGACGGTGATATAATCCGCCTCGGCCTTACCGGTCTTTTTGTCAAAGATGCGGTAGACTTTCTTAAAGTGGGGATTGGTGATCTTATCCACGTTCTCGCTGACCTTGATCTTGGGGATGATGTTGCCCTGCTCATCCTCCACGGCGGCAAGCTTATACACACCGCCGAACACCGGCTGGCTGCTGGCGGTGATCATCCGCTCGCCCACGCCGAACATATCGATCTGGGCGCCCTGCTGCAAAAGGTCCCGGATGATGTACTCATCCAAAGAGTTGGACGCGGAGATCTGGCACCCCGTCCAGCCGGCCTCGTCCAGCATCTTCCGGGCCTCCCGGCTGAGATAGGCGATGTCGCCGGAATCCAGGCGGATACCGCATTTTTTGATGCCCAGGGGCTTGAGGACTTCGTTAAAGGCCCGGATGGCATCGGGCACGCCGGATTTCAGGACGTTATAGGTGTCCACCAGCAGCGTTGCGTTGGTGGGATAGATCTCACAGTAGGTCTTGAAGGCCTCATACTGGCTATCAAACATCTGGACCCAGGAGTGGGCCATGGTTCCGCCGGCGGGAACGCCGTAAAGCTGGTCGGAGATGGTGCAGGCCGTGCCCTTGCAGCCGCCGATATAGGCCGCCCGGGCGCCGGAGATGGCGCCGTCGGTGCCCTGAGCCCGGCGGGAGCCGAACTCCAGTACCGTCCTCCCCTGGGCCGCCCGGCAGATGCGGTTGGACTTGGTGGCAATGAGGCTCTGGTGGTTGACAGTCAGCAGGGTGAACGTCTCAATGAGCTGGGCCTCGATGGCCTTGGCTCGGACGGTCACCACCGGCTCCCGGGGGAAGATGGGCGTACCCTCGGGGATGGCCCAGATATCGCCGGTGAATTTGAAATTCCGCAGGTACTCCAAAAACGCCTCGGAAAACAGGCCCTTGCTCCGCAGAAACGCAATGTCCTCTTCGTCAAAATGCAGGTCCAAGATATAGTCGATCAGCTGGTCCAGGCCTGCGCAGACGGCAAAGCCGCCCTTGTCCGGCACATCCCGGAAAAACACATCAAAATAGGTCACGCGGTCCTGATATCCGGCCTGAAAATAGCCGTTGCCCATGGTCAGCTCATAAAAATCGCAGAGCATGGTCATATTCAATTTCTGTTCGGTCTTCATAACGCACCTCAATGCTCGCAGTTTGGCACCGCAGGACGGTGTCTTGTCACTTGACTTGATTATAAGCCATTATAAGCGCGGTGTCTCTGAAAAGCAATTGTTTTTCAAAAATATGTCAAAATTTTGTCAATTTTCAATTGACAAGGCCCCCGCCCGCCCCTATGATGAAACTATCGGGCAAAAACGCCCAACAGAAAGGAATTACCATCATGGATGTGATTTTAGGGATCGACATCGGCGGCTCCACCACCAAGATCGTGGGCCTGCGGAGCGATGGCAGCGTGATGTCCATGCTGCGGGTCCGGGCGGAGGACCAGGTGACCAGCCTGTACGGCGCTTTGGGCAACTACCTCACCAGCAGCGGCCTGACGCTGCTGGATGTGCGGCGAGTGGTACTCACCGGCGTGGGCGCCAGCTATGTGGACGGGGACATCTTCGGTCTGCCCACCTGCAAGGTGGACGAGTTCTCTGCCAGCGGCACCGGCGCCCTGGCCCTGTCCGGCCAGGAGCAGGCGGTGGTGGTCACCATGGGCACCGGCACCGCCTTCATGTGGGCGGAGCGCGGCGGCGCCGTCCGCCACCTGTGCGGCAGCGGCATCGGCGGCGGCACGCTGGGAGGCCTGTGTCGGAAGCTGGTGGGCATGGAGCGGTTCGGCCAGATCAAAAAGCTGGCGGAGCAGGGCGACCTGGGCCATGTGGACCTGACCATCGCCGACATCACCTGCCACCCCGCTCCTACCTTGGACCCCACCCTCACCGCTGCCAACTTCGGCAACCTGGCGGAGGACGCCTCCCCCGCCGACCTGGCCGCCGGAGCGGTGAACCTGGTACTTCAGGCCATCGGCACCATGACGGTGCTGGCCTGCCAATGCTGCGACACCCAGACCGTAGTCCTCACCGGCTCCATGACCACCCTCTCCCAGGTGAAGCCCAACTTTGAAAACTTTGAAAAGCTGTACGGCATCCACTACATCGTGCCGGAAAACGCCACCTTCGCCACCGCCATCGGCGCCGGTCTGTGCAGCCTGAAGAAAAGGGCGGTGGAGTGATGGGAGGTCCCGCATGAGGGAGCTGTGGCCTGTTTACCATCCGGATGTGCCCGGATTTCTCCAGGCCCTGGCGGAAACGCCGGAGCTGCGGCGGCTGAAGGAAGTGGGCATGAACTGCGGCTGCGAGTATACGTCCTTTCCCCGGTTCCGCCGCCTGCGGCCCTACTCCCGCTTCGACCACAGTATGGGTGTGGGGCTGATTGTGTGGCACTTCACCGGCGATCCCGCCCAGGCCGTCGCCGGAGCGCTCCACGACATCGCCACGCCGGTATTTGCCCATGTGGTGGACTTCCTCCGGGGCGACCACCTGCGGCAGGAGGCCACAGAGGAGCGGACAGCGGACATCATCGCCCAGTCAACGGACATTCAAGCTGTTCTGACCTCTCTTGGACTGCGCACAGCGGATGTGGCAGATTACCACCGTTATCCCATCGCCGACAATGATACGCCCCGCCTCTCAGCGGACCGGTTGGAATATACCCTGGGGAACCTGGTGAATTACGAATTTCTCACCGCTGCCCAGGCGGCCTGTTTCTACCGGAACCTGACCGTCCTCAAAAACGAGGACGGCCTGCCGGAGCTGGCATTTCAAACGCCGGAAACAGCCTCCGCTTTTACAGAGGCTGCCCTGGGGACTGCCCGCATCTACGTGGCTGACGAGGACCGTTTCGCCATGCAGGTGTTGGCGGATATGCTGCATCTGGCCCTGGACCGGGGTATTCTGACGGAAGCAGACCTGTACGGCACGGAGCTGGAGGTGATCCAAAAACTCCTGGGGGACAGCGCCTGCGGCCCTCTGTGGCTGCGGTTTCGCGGATACAGCCACATCACCCGCCATACCCGGCGGCCCCCGGAGGGCCGGTGGCTCTCCGTCCCCGCCAAGCTGCGGTATATTGACCCCCTGGCGGCGGGCGCAGGGCGGGTGTCCCGTTGGGACCCCCATGCCCGGGCGCTGCTGGAGGAATTCCGCGCCACCACATTCGACGTCTGGCTGGGGCCTGTATAAAAAAGTGTCCGGTGCTTTGCACCGGACACTTTTTTATAGCCGGGAAATTACTCCTCGTCGTCGCCCTCGTCAGTCTCTTCCTCCAGGCTGCTGATGTCGAACTCCAGCTTTTCGCCGCAGTTGGGGCAGATGACCTCGCCATCTTCCAGGATGGACTCATCAAAATAGATGGTCTCCTCGCAGGTGGGGCAGGTAGTGGCGTAGCAGTCCTCGTCGTCCTCGGCCTCGAAGTCATCTTCGTCGTCCTCGCCGAAGACGATATCCTCCACGTCCTCCAGGTCATCGCTGACAGCGTCCAGGCCGTCGCCCAACTCGTCGGCGTAGTCCTTCATATCCTCCAGCTCCAGAGCGATATCGTCCAGAACGTCGATGATGGCGGCGATCAGCTTGCCTTCCTTCTTCTCGGTGTCCAACTCCATGCCCTCGAGCAGGCCCTTCAGATAAGCGACTTTCTCAGTGATCTCCATAGCAATAGCTCCTTTCGTTATGCAAAGCACAGCAAGTTTTATTGTGGCAGAAAGGGGGGAAACAGTTCCCCCCTTTCAAGTATTACTCCTTCACGCGGCCCAGATACTCACCGGTGCGGGTGTCGATCTGAATCTTTTCACCCTCGTTGATGAACAGGGGCACCTGGATGATGGCGCCGGTCTCCAGAGTGGCCTTCTTTGTGACGTTGGTGGCGGTATCGCCCTTCACGCCAGGCTCAGTCTCGGTGACTTCCAGCTCCACGAAGTTGGGCACTTCCACGGTGAACACGCTGCCCTTGTAGCTCACCAGCTTGCACATGGTGTTCTCCTTGACGAACTGGAAGGCATCGCCCAGCACGTCCTTGTTCAGCGGGGTCATATCGAAGGTCTCGGGGTCCATGAAATAGTACAGGTCGCCGTCGTTGTAGCTGTACTCGGCATCCTTACGCTCCACAGCGCCCTGCTCGAACTTGGCGGTGGGGTTGAAGGACTCCTCACGGATGGTACCGGTGATGACGTTCTTATACTTGGTGCGCACGAAAGCGGCGCCCTTGCCGGGCTTCACGTGCTGGAAGTCCACGACCACCATGGGCTTCCCATCCATCTCAAAAATCATACCCTTCCGGAAATCGCCGGCAGTAATGGTAGGCATAGTTTTTTCCTCCTCACAAATCTTATGAGAAAACGACCTGTGGAAGGACATTTTCTCTGTCTTTTTTCATACCTGGTGAATTAACGAAGCTATTTTACCGTATGTTGCCCACTATTGCAAGGGTTTTTCATCCAGTTCTTGGTTTTTTTCAGCGGCCGCCCGCCATTTTCCGGCGGCACAGGGCCTTGCTGGGCACCTGCAAAGCGTGCAGGACCTTCTGCCAGACGGTGACAGCACCGCCCACCGGCTCCACCATCAGGCTCAGCACCCCGGCCCGCCGGGCTGCCAGGACATCTGTCAGCAGCTTATCCCCCAGCATGGCGGTGTGGGCCCGGTCCGCGCCCGCCCGGGCCATGGCAGCCTCCAGCCCCCGGGTGGATGGCTTGCCGGCGTGGCCCTGGTACGGCACACCCAGGTCGGCGCAGAATTCCGTCACCCGGCTGCCGGAGCGGTTGTTGGAAACGATCATAAAGCGGATACCGGCACGGTCCAGCGCCGCGATCCAATCCCGCAGGGGCTGGTCTGGACGCCGGGTCTTTTTTTCTGCCAATGTAAAGTCCAGGTCACTGAGCAGCAGGGTGATACCCCGGCTTCGCAAATACTCCGGCGTGATCTGGGCATAGCAGTCAAATATCCTGTCTGGAATGAGAGAAAAGGGCATAGCGGGCTCCTTGTTTGCATAGTTTTAAAACAGTATAACAGTTTTTCATGGATCGTACAAGGGGGAGTTGGCTTTGCAGACCTACCTGGCGGTGACGCCGGACGCCTTCCAGGAGGCGTCCCACTTCTGCCGCTCCATGGCCCACGTGGCCTACCGCATCGGCCCGGGGTCTGTTCTGCTGCGGCAGAACCTGCTGCTGAAGACCCGGGGCGGCCTGCTGTCTGTCAGCGACCTGGAAGCCCCGGACATCAGCCAGCCGGAAGCCCTCTGCGCCGCGGTGCTGCGGGAGTGCGGACGGCGCAGCTACGCCGGCGTCCTGCTGGATTTTGAGCAGCCGCCCCGCCGGGACCGCGTTTTGTTCGCCCAGGCTTTGGCAGAGCAGCTTCGCGCCAGCCGGCGGACGCTGTATCTTCCCGAGCGGTATGCGGACGAGGTCCCCGGCGGTGTGCCCCTCATCTGCACCGCCCTCTCCGGCGGCAATTTCCGCCAGCGGCTCCAGGAGGCCGCAGAGGCCCGGGGCGGTGCCGGGCAGCTGGCGCTGGATGTGCAGCGGCTGCGGATGGACTTCCGCCTGCCTGCCAGGACCGGCCAGGGGGAACCGCTCTCCCCCGCCGCATTCCGCACTTTGATGGAGCAACGGTCTCCCGCCGTCTTTTTCTCCCAGGAGCTGTGTACCCGCTATTTCACCTATACCCAGGGCGGCAATGCCCATTTCGTTTTATTCGATGATGCGGAAACCTTGAAGCAAAAACTGAAAATCGGCGCCGCCATGGGCTTTTCCGCCGCTTTTTTCATGTGGCCGGAGATACGGGATATTGCAGGGCAGCTGGGACTTCGATAAAAAAGTACCGCACCATGCGGTGCGGTACTTTTTTACGCATTAATAATAACGCTTCTTGTTCTTGCGAGCGGCCTCAGACTTCTTGCGGCGCTTGACACTGGGGCTTTCATAGTGCTCTCTCTTGCGGACCTCGGCAATGACGCCAGCCTTGGCGCAGCTGCGCTTGAAACGCTTCAGTGCGCTGTCGATGGACTCGCCGTCCTTCACATGAATTTCAGACATCTATATTTCCCTCCCTCCGAGGTATCCGGCTCAATCCAGGATACTTTAAGGGCCATAATCTATGGCGTTAACAAAGCTATTATACGGACCTTTTGGGGAGTTGTCAAGGATTTTATGAAAAATCCGCAGATTCTGTTTTCACAAGCGGAAACGACCCGTAAAAACACTTGCCGCGAATGCTCACTGGGGCTTGACGATCAGGTTCACCAGACGGTTCTTGACCAGAATGGTCTTGACCACCTGCATACCCTCCACGGCCTTGGCCACCTTGTCCACAGCCTTGGCAGCTTCCAGCACGGCGGCCTCCTCGCTGTCGGCGGGGACGGTGATGGTGCCCTTCAGCTTGCCGTTGACCTGGACGGCCATGTTGACGGTGGAAGCCACGGTCTTGCTGGCGTCGTACACAGGCCACTCCGCCTGGCAGCACATCTTGCCGGTCTGGGCGGCAAAGCCCAGGTTCTCCCACAGCTCCTCGGTGATGTGGGGAGCGAAGGGATTCAGCAGCAGGATCAGGTCCTTCATATCGCCCCGGGTGACGCCGTTGGAGGACATCTCGTTCACCATGGTCATCATGGCGGCGATGGCGGTGTTCATCTTCAGGTTGTCAATATCGTCCGTGACCTTCTTGATGGTCTTGTGGATGATGGCCTCGTTGGCGGGGCTCACCTCATAGCTCTCCTTGGCGTTCTCCGCCAAATTCCACACGCGGTCCAGGAACCGCTTGGAGCCCTTCACGGCGTCGGTGGACCAGGTAGCCGCCTGCTCGAAGTCGCCCACGAACATGATATACAGGCGCATGGTATCGGCGCCGTACTGGGCCACGATGTCGTTGGGGTTCACCACATTGCCCCGCGACTTGGACATCTTCTCGCCGCCCTCGCCCAGGATCATGCCGTGGCTGGTGCGCTTGGCATAAGGCTCCTTGGTGGGCACCACGCCGATATCGTACAGGAACTTATGCCAGAAGCGGCTGTACAGCAGGTGCAGCGTGGTGTGCTCCATGCCACCGTTGTACCAGTCCACGGGAGACCAGTATTCCAGAGCCTCTTTGCTGGCCAGAGCCTTGTCGTTGTGGGGGTCCATATACCGCAGGAAATACCAGGAGGAACCGGCCCACTGGGGCATGGTATCCGTCTCACGCTGGGCGGGGCCGCCGCACTGGGGGCAGGTGGTGTTCACCCAATCAGTCATCTTGGCCAGGGGGGATTCGCCGGTGTCGGTGACCTCATAGCTCTCCACCTCCGGCAGCAGCAACGGCAGCTGGTCCTCCGGCAGAGGCACCCAGCCGCACTTGGGGCAGTTCACCAGGGGGATAGGCTCGCCCCAATACCGCTGGCGGGAGAACACCCAATCACGGAGCTTGAAGTTGGTCTTGGGACGGCCAATGCCCTGCTCCGTGACCCACTTCTTCATGGCGGGGATAGCCTCCTTGACCGTCATGCCGTCCAGGAAGCCGGAGTTCACCATGATGCCGGTGTCGCCCTTCAGGGTGAAGGCCTCCTTGGTGATGTCGCCGCCCTTGACCACCTCGATGATGGGCAGGCCGAACTTGGTGGCAAACTCCCAGTCGCGCTGGTCATGGCCGGGCACGCCCATGACGATGCCGGTGCCGTAGCCCATCAGCACGTAGTCGGAGACAAACAGGGGCACATGCTTGCCGCTGGCGGGGTTGACCGCCTCAATACCCTTCAGGCGGACGCCGGTCTTTTCCTTGTTCAGCTCGCCACGCTCAAAGTCGGACTTGCGGGCGGCCTCCTCCCGGTAAGCAGCCACCTCGTCCCAGTTCTGGATCTGCTCCTTCCACTGGTCCAGGAAGGGATGCTCAGGAGAGATGACCATGTAGGTCACGCCAAACAGGGTGTCGCAGCGGGTGGTGTAGACCGTCAGCTTATCGCCGTTAGTGGCGGTGAAGTCCACCTCGGTACCTTCGCTGCGGCCGATCCAGTTGCGCTGCTGGATCTTGACCCGGTTGATAAAGTCCACATCATCCAGGTCATCAATAAGGCGGTCGGCGTACTTGGTGATGGCCAGCATCCACTGGCTCTTCTCCTTGCGGATGACCTCGCCGCCGCAGCGCTCGCACACGCCCTCCACGACCTCCTCATTGGCCAGGACGATCTTGCAGCGGGTGCACCAGTTCACGGGCATGGAGGCCTTATAGGCCAGGCCCTTCTTGAACATCTGCAGGAAGATCCACTGGGTCCACTTATAGTAGCTGGGGTCGGTGGTATTTACTTCCCGGTCCCAGTCAAAAGAGTAGCCCAGCATGTGCAGCTGCTTGCGGAAGTTCTCCACATTGTCGTGGGTGACCTTGGCAGGGTGGATGTGGTGCTGAACGGCATAGTTCTCCGTAGGCAGGCCAAAGGCATCATAGCCGATGGGGAACAGGACGTTATAGCCCTGCATCCGCTTTTTGCGGCAGATAATATCCATGGCGGTGAAGGGACGGGCATGGCCCACATGGAGGCCCTGGCCGGAGGGATACGGGAACTCGATGAGGCCGTAGAACTTTTCCCGGCTGGTGTCCCCGGTGACGGCGGTGAAAGGCTTTTCCTCCAGCCACTTCTGCTGCCATTTTTTCTCAATGGCGGTAAAATCGTACTTCATATTTTTCTCCCTTTCGGATGTGATTTGTAAAATAAAACGCCCCTGACCGAGTCTGGTCAGGGGCGTTGAAAACGCGGTACCACCCTGCTTCAGCTGTCCGCCGGACAGCCCTTGGGGGCCTGTAACGGGGCCAGCCGTTTCGCCCTACTCAACGTTCAGGCAAAAGACTCCGGGACCAGTATACCGCAGGCTCCCCCACCGGCTCACACCAGCCGCCGGCTCTCTTTGGGCGGGATATCCGGGCTTTCTTCCCATCAAAGTCGCTAACGGGTTTTATTTTATGAGGGTTCCGGGCGTTTGTCAAGGAAAAAGCGGAAATTCTTCCGCTTTTTCACCGGGTGTTACATATTCTCCGGGATGACGGCGCCGTCAGGGGCATACCAGGTGACGTCCCCCACCATGGTTTCCGCCAGCCAGGCGTCAAAAGCCTCTTTGGTCACTTCTTGGCCGCCCAGCGTGTATTTGTAACCGGTGGCCCATTCCAAACGGTGGGCCAGTTCCTTATCCTCAAAGCGGCCGTTCCGGAAGGCCATCCGGAAATAGGTGCTGTCGCCCGCCCCGGCGGCGCCTACATACACGCCATTTTTCTGGAGTCCCTCAAACCACCGCACATAGAGCCGCGTGCCGTAGACGGTGTCCTCCTCCTGATGGAGCACCAGATAGTTGTAGGCCCCGTCCTGGAACAACAGCACCAGCTCTGCCGTGCCGTCCCCGTCGATATCCTGTACCGCCAGGCGGTCCAGGGTCAGTGTCTCCGGCAATTCTTTGCTGTCCGTAATATATCCGCTCCAGAGTTGATTGCGGACCGCCGTCATGCCGGCGTCAAAGGGCTCCCAGTCGTAATCAGGGTAACCGTCATAGGGTCCGGCCACCCAGCGGAAGGTCTGCACTCCCCACAGAACCGGGAGATAGGTCGTGAAGGCCTCATAATCCGCCTCCGGCATGGTAGCTTTTAAAGTGGAGCTATCCAGCTCCGGCAGCATGTCTCGTGGCGCTTCCCCGAGGGCCTGGGGCTCTTCCGAGGTCGGCATCTCCTCCGGCTCTGCCGGCGCCGGAGCGGGCGTTTGTTCCGTTCGGGCACCACAGGCCGACAGAAGAAAAGCCGCCAGAAGCGCGGCGGCCAGCGTCATTTGTTTTTTCATAGAAAACCACCCCTACCCTGTTTTGTGAACAGTATAGAGGTGGTTTTGATGTTATGTCTACTACTTTTCAGTTGCAAAGTGGTGACAAAAGATTACAGGCAAAGCTCAGTCCTTCGTCAGCACTCCACTGAGGTCCAGCGGCGTGCCGTCGCTCCACAGCCGCTCCAGGGAGTAGAACTCCCGGGCCTCAGGGGAAAACACGTGGACCACCACGCAGCCGTAGTCCAGCAGGACCCATGTGCCGTCCCGGTAGCCCTCCCGGCGGAGGGGGTCTTCTCCCGCCTGCTCCGCCATGGCCTTTTCCACGGCGCCGCACAGGGCGTTGATCTGGGTGTTGGAGCTGCCGGTGGCAAATACAAAGTAGTCCGCCAGGGTGGTCTGCTCCGTCACCTGGATGGCGGAAATCTCCTTGCCCTTCTTCTCGTCCAGGGCCTTGGCGGCAATAATGGCCAGTTCTTTCGGTGTCATACATTCCATCCTTTCTTATCCTTCGGGAGCCGGGTCGATGATGGCAAAGCCCGGCTCCTCCGGGGTGGGTTCCGCAGGTGCGGAGGGTTCCGCCGGTGTCTCCGGCGCGGGTTCAGGTTCCGGCTGGGAGACGGGAGGCTCTGTCTCCGCCGGAGGGGCCGTGGGAGTCGAAGGTGTGGTCTCCGCCGGAGGCGTGGGTGTGGTCTGCGGCGTATCAGAGCCTTGGGAGCCAGTGTCCGGTTCCGTGTCAGGACCCACTACAATGATCTCTCCGGTCTCCGGGTCCAGTACGTTGCCGCTTTCATCCACCAACAGCTCCTCGTCGTTTTCCGTCGGCTCTTCCGGGGCTTTCGCCGGCTTCACCGGCGGCTGGGCCGCGCGGCTGTCCTCCACATGGCCGGTGGTGGAACTGACGGAGCCGTTGGCGTTGACGGACATGATGTCCAGGTCACTGAGGGTAAAGGCCTCCACAAAGGGGCTGAGCTCGTTATTCACCAGTTCCAGCAGTTCCCGGGCATTGGGCACCACATAGGACTGCATGTTCTGATAAGTGCGGCTCCAGCAGGACACCGGCGTATTGGGCATGGTGACGAATGTCACATCCTCCACCTTCAGCCCCCCCAGAACGGCTTGCTGGCCGAACCAGCAGATGTTGCTGAAGCTCAGGTCGGTCTCCACATTGTTCTGGAACACCTTGGCGAACTGTTTGATCTTGGCGAAGTTCTTCACCTGGAGCAGCTGCTCCACCACAGCCTTCAAGAACGCCTGCTGGGTCTTGATGCGGCCCAGGTCGCCGTCGGGATAGCCGTAGCTCATATTGTTGTCGTGGCGGTAGCGGATGACCTGCATGGCATCATCACCGGTCAAGAGGCGGTAGCCCTTCTCCTGATGGATGTGCAGGTCCTGATAAGGATCATCGTAGTTCATATTCCGGGGCACATCGAAATACACGCCGCCCATGGCGTCCACGATCTCGCCCACGGCGTCCCATTCCACCACCACCTGGAAGTCCGGCTCAAAGCCCACCAGCTGGGCGATCTCCTTGTACAGGGCGGTGATGCCCTTTTCACCCTGCCCGTTCATATTATAGACGGAATTGATGCGCTTGATGTCCCAGGACACGTTCACCATAGTGTCCCGGGGAATGGACATGACCGTGGCCTTCTGGTTGGTCACGTCATAGCTGGCCAGCAGGATGGTGTCCGTGTTGCCGCCGCCTCCGGTATCCCGGCCCAGGATCAGAACGGTGTACCAGTTGTCGCTTTTCCGCTGGCCGTCAGCCCGGGGCTGGGTGCCCTCGCCGTAGTCAATGGCTTCCTTGCCCGGGTCCTCTTCCCGGCTGATGAGCTCCGGCTCCACGAACAAACGCTGGCAGGCCACCACCGCCGCCAGTGCGATGGCAAGCACCACAGCCACGGCGATAAGGACCTTCTGCTGGCGGGTCAGGCGGCTGGGCTTTTTTGTTTTTTTCTCCGTCCGGCTCCCCGCCACGCGCTTTCCTTCTTTTCCTTCTTTTCCTTCTTTTCCTTCTTTTCCTTCTTTATGTTTATCCCACATTGCGTTATCCTTCTTATCGTTTCAAGGCGTTCCGTGCCTCAATGGTGGCGCGGTGCACCGGGTTTCCCATGTCCGTCATTTCCTGGATGGTCATTTCCAGGCCAAGAAGCAGACCTTCGTCCAGGTCTTTATAGCATACACGGCGGAGTTTGTCCACTCCCGGAAAATCCCGGGAAGGCTCAATATAATCCGCCAGATAAATGATCTTCTCCAGCAGCGTCATGTCCGCGTGGCCGGTGGTGTGCCACCAGATGGCGCTGTAAATGTCCTCATCCACGCCAAACACATCCCGGGCCACGGCGGCACCAGTCTTGGCGTGGAGCAGCTTCAACGCTTTTTGCTCCAGCTCGTCCAGCTCAATGCCGTACCGGCGGCACAGCTCCAGCTGCTGCTCCATGTTCAGCTTTTTCGTACAGTCGTGGAGCAGTGCCGCCACCCGGGCCTTTTCCACATCGGCGCCGTATCGCTCCGCCAGGCGGATAGCCTCCTGCTCCGTGCCCAGCACGTGGGGGATGCGCTGGTACTTGAGATAGCTGAGAGCCACCGGCCGCAGCTGGGAAAAGGGCAGGTGCTTCAGATCCGCGTGGGTACCGTACAGTCCGTTGCGCAGGATATAGCCGTAGACAGCGGGAGGCAGCAGGTGACCGCCGCCGCCCTTTGCCAGCTGCTCCCGCAGCTCCGTGGAGGAGACATCCACCACCCCTGGAATGGTCAGGGTAAAAATGCGGGCCTGGGGATAGGTTTTATAAAGATAGTCCCGCTGGGGGGCAAACAGTTCCTCCGTGTCCGCCTCCGTCCGGCCAAAGGCCGCGATGCCCGCCAGTGAGAGGATCTCCTCCGGTGCGTGCCAGGCCTGGAGGGTGAGGAACATATCCGTCCCCATCAAAAGCCACAGCTCGTCATCGGGATACCGGGCTTTCAGGACTTTCAGTGTATCGGAGGTATAACTCTTTCCCTCCCGGTGCACCTCCAGGTCCAGCACCTCCACCTTTCCGGCAAGGCCGGTCTGGTCCGCCGCCAGGCGGGTCAGTTCCAGCCGCTGGTCCGGTGTGGGGGAGCCAGCGGGCAAATCCTTGTGAGGCGGCAGTCCTGCGGGGATCAGCAGCAGCTTGTCCAGCTTCAAAAGCTCCGTCACCGCCCGGGCCGCTGTCACATGGCCCAGGTGGGGCGGGTTGAAGGTGCCGCCGTAAATACCAATTTTCATAGTTGCTCCTTTTGCAGCGTGATGCGCAGATTCAAAAAACAGAAAGCTCCATCTCGCCGTCCATGGGTACAAAGCCGTACTTTTTATACAGCGGCCGCCCCATAGCGGTGGCATCCAGAGTAATGGCGGTGACGCCCCGGGCCCTGGCGTCCCCCACCAGCAGGTCCAGGGTATGCCAAGCGACACCCCGCCTTCTATATGCGGGGTCCGTATAGATATTCATGATATAGGCGATATTACCGGTAGGGTTTCCATAAGATGGCATGACCTGGTAAAAGCTCATGCCGCCGGCACCCACGAACCGCTCCCCGTCAAACACCAGATAGGCAATATGACTGCCGTCCGCCAGGACCCGCTGGTAATAGCAGCGGATGTGAGGCTCATGGGCAGACAGGTCCGCCGTCTCATCCAGCTGCTTGATGGTCCGCAGGATCAAAAGCCGTGTGCGTACCAGCAGCTCCAGGTCCAAAATGGTGGCCTGCCGGTATGTCAATTCCGCCATGGCCTCCACCCCACTCACTGGGGGCGCTTCTTCGCGGCCTTCACCAGCTGGATGCGCTTGTCCTTGGGCTTGGAGTGGCTCTCCCGGTACAGGACAAACTTGGTACCGATGACCTGGACCACCTCGCTGCGGGTGGCTTTTGCCAGCTCCTCCGCCGCCAGGCGGGCGTCATACTCGATATTGTTCTCCAGCACCCGGCCCTTGATGAGCTCCCGGGCCTCCAGGGCGTCGTCCGCCTGCTTCACCAGGTTCTCGCTGATGCCGTCCTTGCCGATATGGACGATGGTGTCGATGCTGTTGGCAAGACCCCGCAGCTGGGCCCGCTGTTTGCTTGTCAGTTCCATTTGATTCTCCTAATTATTTGAATAGACGTTTATTTTTCCAAATAAGTTGCAAGCTTTTCCGAAAAAGCCGCCAGGGCCTTGCCCCGGTGGGAAATGGCGCTCTTCTCCTCCGCCGTCAGCTGGCCAAAGGTCTTGGCCAGAGAGGGAACGAAAAACACGGGGTCGTAGCCAAAGCCTCCCTCCCCCATGGGCGCGAAGGCGATGGTGCCGTCACACTGTCCCTCCGCCGTCAGGGTGTCGCCGTTTGGGAAGGCGCAGGCGATGGAGCAGGTGAAGTGGGCCGCCCGGGTGGCCTGGCCCCGCAGGCTGTTCAAAAGCAGCGTATAGCGGCCCTTGTCGTCCAGACCCTCGCCGCCGTAGCGGGCGGAGTACACGCCGGGACCGCCGTTCAGGGCGTCCACGCAGAGGCCGGAATCATCGGCAATGGCGGGCAGGCCGGAAGCGGCGCAGATGGCCTTTGCCTTCAGCATGGCGTTTTCCGCAAAGGTGGAGCCGGTCTCCTCCACATCCACGGTGATGCCCAGCTCCTTGGGGCTCACCACCTCCACGCCGAACCGCGCCAAAATGGCACTCATTTCCTTGATCTTGCCGGGATTGTGACTGGCAAGTACAAATTTTTCAGACATCAGAGCTTCCCTCCCAGCACTTCTTTTTGAATGGCCAGCAGCTCCCGGTTGCCCTTGGCACACAGGCGCACCAGCTCCTGCTGCTCCGCCAGGGTGAAGGCCCGGCCCTCGCCGGTGCCCTGGAGCTCAATGAGCTCTCCCTGCTCGTTCATGATGCAGTTCAGGTCCACCTGGGCCCGGCTGTCCTCGCTGTACTGAAGGTCCAGCATGGGCTGTTCGTCCACGATGCCGGCGGAGACGCCGGTGACATAGTGGCGGATGGGGCTGGAGGCCAGGATGCCGTCCTCCACCAATTTGCGGCAGGCCAGGCACAGCGCGATAAAGCCGCCGGTGACGGAGGCGGTACGGGTGCCGCCGTCCCCCTGGAGCACATCGCAGTCGATGGTAATGGTATGCTCCCCCAGCTTGCTCATATCCACGGCGGCCCGGAGGGACCGGCCCACCAGCCGCTGAATTTCCGCGCTGCGGGGGCTGAGCTTCAGCTTGGAAATATCCCGTTTGCTGCGCTCCCGGTTGGCACGGGGCAGCATGGAATACTCGGCGGTGACCCAGCCCTCTCCCTCGGGAACGTGGGGCGGGGTCCGGTCCTCCACGCTGGCGCAGCAGAGGACCTTCGTGTCACCGCACTCAATGAGGCAGCTGCCCTCCGCGAATTTCACAAAGTCTGTCGTAATCTTGATAGGGCGCAGTTGGTCCGGCGCCCGTCCGTCTTTTCTGGTCATAATCGTCCCTCTTTATTAGTTATATGTGATGTTCAGAACTTTTTTATCAGATGATGGCCTCCACGTATTCCCGGGCGTCGAAGGGCTTCAGGTCACCGATTCCCTCGCCCACACCGGCCAGCTTCACGGGCACACCCAGCTCCCGGGCGATGGCGATGACGATGCCGCCCTTGGCGGTGCCGTCCAGCTTCGTGAGAACGATGCCGGTGAGGCCGGCGGCCTCCTTGAACTGCTTGGCCTGGATGAGGCCGTTCTGGCCGGTGGTGGCATCTAACACCAAAAGGGTTTCCCGGGCGGCGCCGGGGCATTCCCGGTCGATGATCTTGGAGAGCTTACTCAGCTCCGCCATGAGGTTGGTCTTGTTGTGGAGGCGGCCAGCAGTATCACACAGCACCACGTCCACGTTCCGGGCCTTGGCGGCCTGGAGGGCGTCAAACAGCACGGCGCCGGGGTCGGCGCCCTCGTGCTGGCGGACCAGTTCGCACCCCGCCCGCTGCGACCAGATCTCCAGCTGGTCAGCGGCGGCGGCACGGAACGTATCCGCCGCGCAGAACAGGACCCGCTTGCCCTCACTTTTCAGCCGGCTGCCCAGCTTGCCGATGGAGGTGGTCTTGCCCACGCCGTTGACGCCGATGAACAGCACCACAGAGGGAGTCGTGGACAGGTCCAGGGCCGTGTCCCCCACATTCATCATATCCACCAGGATGTCCCGCAGAGCAGCCTTGACCTCCTCCTGGTCGTGGAGCTTTTCCTTGCGGACCTTCATCCGCAGCTGCTCCACAGCCTCCAGAGCGGTGTCCATGCCCAGGTCCGCCAGGATGAGGGTCTCCTCCAGTTCCTCGAAAAAGGCCTCGTCCGCCTCCGTGAAGCCGGAGAACAGGTTGGTGGTGATTTTTTTCAGTTTGTCAAAAAAGCCCATAGTCTCCTCCAATTAGGAATTATTTCGCGTCCCAGTCGATCTTTTTTCCGCAGCTGGAGCAGTATTCCGCATTGATTTGCGCAATATAGGCTCCGCAGTCAAGACAACGGATCTTGGTCCTGTGCAGAATAATTGCTGCCAAAGCCATGAGAAAGCCTATCACCTTGAGCCAGACAGGCGGCGTCAGAAGCAACAGGAACAATCCGGCCACGAGCATACCGATAAAAAGATACTGTTTCTGCCGCAGTGTCATTTTCCTCAATTCCTTTTTATTTGATATTCAATTCCTTCGCCATGTCGTTCAAATTGATGGTCAAAATCTTGGAAACGCCCTGCTCCTGCATGGTGACGCCGTAGAGGACGTCGGCCTCCTCCATGGTGCCCCGGCGGTGGGTGATGACGATGAACTGGGTCCGGCCAGCCAGTCGCCGCATATACCGGGCCACCCGGATGACATTGGGCTCGTCCAAAGCGGCCTCGATCTCGTCCATGACGCAGAAGGGCGTGGGGTGGACCTTCAAAATGGCGAAGTACAGCGCAATGGCCACGAATGCCTTCTCACCGCCGGAGAGCAGGGAGATGGTCTTGAGGGTCTTTCCCGGGGGCTGGGCCTTGATCTCAATGCCGCAGCCCAGAATGTCCTGCTCGTCCTCCAGCTCCAGCGTGGCCTGGCCGCCGCCGAACAGGTCTGTAAACGTGGTCTGGAAACTCTCGTTGATAAGCTTGAACTGCTCCGAGAAAATGTGGGTCATCTCGGCGGTGATGTCCTCGATGATGCCCTCCAGCTCGCCCTTGGCCTTTTCCACGTCGTTGCGCTGGTCCGTCAGGTACGTATAGCGGCCGTTCACCCGGTCGAACTCCTCGATGGCGCCGATGTTGGGCGTGCCCAGGGCCTTGATGTCCCGGTTCAGTTCGCCGATGCGGCGGGTGGCCTTGGGGATGCTCTCCAGCTCGATGCGCTGGGCCTGGGCGTCGCTGTGGCTGAGCTCGTAGTGCTCCCACAGCCGGTCCAGGATCTGCTTTTCCTCCATGGCGGAGGTGGCGATCTTCTGCTCCAGCTTGGAGGCGGAGCGCTCCAGGTCGGCGTACTGCTCATTCATGTCCTTCAGTTCCCGGTTCTGGGCGGTGCGCTGGGCCTCCAGTTCCAGCTTTTCCCGGTTCAGGTCCGCCAGACGCCGGCGGAACTCCTCCGCCTGGGCGGCCAGGGCCGCCTGGGCCTCCTGCCGCCGCAGAATCTCCGCCTGGGCGGCGTTGATATTCTTCTGATAGGTCTGGAGGACCTCCTCCTTCTGGGCGCGGTCTCCGGTGAGACTCTCCGCCAGCTGCCGCAGGTCGGCGGCGCGGGCCATGGTGGCCTCCTTCTGCGCCTCCAGGGCGGCGATGGCGCTCTTTTGGGCGGTGATGTCCTCCGCCAGGGCGCTGGACTTCGCCAACAGCTCCGACTGGCCGGAAAGGGCTTCCTCCGCCTGGGCGCGGAGCCCGGCGGCCAAAGCTTCCTGCTCCGCCATAGCCTTTTCCGCCTGAGCGGAACGGGCCTGATTGTCCGCCAAACGCCCCCGCAGGCTCTCCAGCTCGCCCTCCAGATTCTCCAGGTTTTCCTCCAGGGAGCGAAGCAGAATGTCAAAGTGGTTTTTGATACCCTCCAGACGCAGCACCTCGTCCTCCGCCTGCCGGCGCTGGCTCTCCGCCGTCTCCAGCTCGTACTGGGCCGCGGAAAGCTCCCGGTTGGCGGCTTCCTCCGCCTGCTGGGCGGCGGCGAGTTTTTCATGCATGGCGGCGGCGCGGCCGTTGAGCTTTTCCAGCTCCGCCGCCCGGCTCAACACACCGGCGCTGCGGGAGGTGGAGCCGCCGGTCATGGAACCGCCCCGGTTGATGACCTGGCCATCCAGGGTGACGATACGGAAGGCGTTGCGGTACTTCCGGGCCATGGCGATACCGCAGTCCAGGTCCTCCACCACCACGGTGCGGCCCAGGAGGCTGTGGAAAATATTCCGGTATTGGGAGTCGCAGCTCACCAGACGGGAAGCAAGGCCCACAAAGCCGAACTCCTGCTCCACGCCGCCCAGCCGCAGCTCGTCGCCCCGGATGGCGGTCAGGGGCAGGAAGGTGGCGCGGCCGCCGTCCCGCTGCTTCAGGAAGTTGATGGCGCTCTTGGCGTCCTCCTCCCGGTCCACCACGATGTTCTGAAGACCCGCCCCCAGAGCGATCTCAATGGCCAGGGAATACTGCTGATCCGTTTTCATGAGGTTCGCCACGGGACCGTGGATGCCCCGCAGGCTTCCCTTCGCCTGCATGACCACCTTGACGGCCTTGGAAAAGCCCTCGTAGTCTTTCTCCATCTCCGTCAGCAGACGGATGCGGTTATCCAGGGCGCCGACCTCCATGGTCAGCTGGACTTTTTTCTCACTGGCGGCAGCGGCTTTTTTCTTCCGCTCCTCCATCCGCAGGCTGTGGCCCGCGATGATGTTGCCCACGGCCTCTGCCTCATCCCGGGCATCCTCCAGGGCATGGCGGTTGGATTTGGCCTCCCGGCGGCTGGTTTCCAGCTGCTCCTCCGCGGCAGTTTTGTCCGCTTCCACGGCGGCGATGCGCTGGGAAAGCTGTCCGTTTTCCGCCGTGATGGCGGCGGCTTCGGCACGCTGGTCCGCGGCGGCGGCCACGGCCATGGCCTCCCGGCCCCGCAGGGCCTCCGCCTGGCTCTGGGCGCCGCCAACCTGGTCGGCGGCGGCACGTGCCTGCTCCAGTAAAGCCGCCAAATCCCCGTTCAGCTCCGCCAGTTGGTCCTCCAGCTGCCGGGCTAGGGTCTTCTGCTCCTCCGCCTGCCGGGCGAGACCGCCGGCGCGGGTATCGCTCTCCGCCAGCTCCGTCTGGGCACGCTGGATATTTTCCCGGTTGTGGGCGATGGTGCTCTCCAGCACCGCCATGGCGGACTCCTCGTCCTTCATGTGCCCGTCCACAGCGCCGGCCTCGCCGCGGATGCGCTCGGCCTCCATGTCCTTTTCCTGCATACGGGCGCCGAACTGCTCCCCCTCGGCGTACAGGGCGTCCAACCGGGCCTTGGCCTCGTCCCTCTGGGCTCCGGCGACGCGGAAATCCGCCTCCAGCTTCCGGGCGTTGGCTTTCAGGGCATCCAGATTCTCCAGCCACATGGAGATCTCCAGCAAACGCAGCTCATCCCGGAGGACCAGATACTTTTTCGCCTTTTCCGCCTGGTCCCGCAGGGGTTCCACCTGCAGCTCCAGCTCGGCGATCTTGTCGTTGATGCGGACCAGATTCTCCTCCGTCCGCTCCAGCTTCCGCTCCGTGTCCTCTTTCCGGTGGCGAAATTTGGAGATGCCGGCCGCCTCCTCGAAAATCTCCCGGCGCTCGCCGCTTTTTGCGGAGAGGATCTCGTCGATTTTTCCCTGGCCGATGATGGAGTAGCCCTCTTTGCCCATGCCGGTGTCCATGAACAGCTCCGCCACATCCTTCAATCGGACGGACTGGCGGTTGATGTAATATTCGCTCTCCCCGCTGCGGTAATAGCGGCGGGTAACGGAGACCTCCGATTCCTCCATGGTAGGGAAAATATGCTCTGTGTTGTCAATGACCAGCGTCACCTGGGCAAATCCCACCTGCGTCCGCTTGGCGGTGCCGCCGAAAATGACATCTTCCATTTTGGCGCCCCGGAGGCTCTTGCTGCTCTGCTCGCCCATGACCCAGCGGATTGCGTCGGAAATGTTGGATTTACCGGAGCCGTTGGGGCCCACAATGGCGGTGATGTCCTCGCCAAAGTTCAGGACTGTCTTATCCGGGAAGGATTTGAAGCCCTGGATCTCCAATGCTTTTAAATACACGCTTTCACCCCTTGCAGCTTCCTATACTATAACTAGAATAATATAGCAGAGAAGCCGCCTGTTTTCAAGGCAAAAGATGTGAAAAAAGCGGTGCTCTCCGTCCGGAAAGCACCGCTCCTCCGCCGCCTGTCAGTTTTTTTCTCCTTTTCGCTCTCCGATTTGGCGATACAGGCAGGCCAAACCGTCGGAAAGCCCCCCTACCTGATCGATGATGCCCAGCTGTACCGCCTCCTCCCCATAGACCACGCTGCCCACATCGGCGGCCATGTCGTCCTTTTGCAGCATGAGGGACTGAAAGCGCTCCGGACTGATGTGGCTGTGGCTGGAGACGAAAGCCACGATGCGCTCCTGGAGCCGCTGGAAGTAATTGTAGGTCTGCGGCGCGGCGATAACGGTGCCGCTCATGCGGACCGGATGGATGGTCATGGCGGCGGATGGCACGGCAAAGCTCCGCCGGGCCGCCACCGCCAGCGGCACGCCGATGGAGTGGCTGCCTCCCAGGACGATGGAGACCGTGGGCTTCGTCATGCCCGCGATGAGCTCCGCGATGGCAAGGCCCGCCTCCACATCGCCGCCCACTGTGTTCAGCAAAAACAGCACGCCGTCCACCTCCTCGCTCTCCTCCAGCTTGGCGAGAAGGGGCAGAACGTGCTCATATTTGGTGGTCTTTGTGCTGTTGGAGGCGGTCATGTGCCCCTCGATCTGCCCGATGATGGTCAGGCAGTAGACGCTGCCGTGGGCGGTGCGGGTCATGGCGGAGCCGAAATCCAGGATGGACTGGCCGGTCTCATTGCCGCCGTCCCGGACCGGCTGGCCGGGATTTGTGGTTTCTGTCATAAATCTCCTCCCTTTCCCCTGTATTTTCCGCAGTTTTTTAGAAATTACACAGGGTTTTCTTTTGCGCTCCACCGTGCTATACTGAGAAAAACTGACAAGACAGTCGGGAGGGTTTCCAATTGGAGCATACAAAGCAGCGCATCGTGGTAAAGGTAGGCACTTCCACCCTGACCCATGACTCCGGCAGCCTGGACCTCAGGAGCATGGAGCATCTGGTCCGAACGCTTTCGGACCTCCACGGCATGGGGCACGAGATCATCCTGGTGACCTCCGGTGCCATTGCCGTGGGCACGGCAAAGCTGGGCCTTGCGGAGCGGCCAAAGGAGCTGCGAATGAAGCAGGCGGCCGCCGCTGTCGGCCAGTGCCGCATGATGCACATTTACGATAAATTGTTTTCTGAATACAACCGGTCGGTGGCCCAGATTTTGCTGACCGGCGATGACGTGGAGGACTCCTCCCGGGCGGAACACCTGCACAGCACCTTCTCCGCCCTGCTGGAGATGAGGGTCATCCCGGTGGTGAACGAGAACGACTCCGTCTCCTCCGCCGAGATCGAGACCGGCCACCACAAGGTCCTGGGCGACAATGACACCCTCTCCGCCATCGTGGCGGAGCTGTGCCGGGCGGACCTGCTGGTGCTGCTCAGCGACATCGACGGATTGTACAGCGCCGACCCCAAAAAATATCCCGGCGCACGCCTGCTCCACCGGGTGGAAGCACTGACGCCGGAAATTTTGGAGATGGCCGGCGGCGCCGGCACCTGGCGGGGCACCGGCGGCATGGCCACCAAGCTCTCCGCCGCCCGCATCGCCATGAACGCCGGATGTGATATGGTCATCACCAACGGCGCCAGAGTGGAGGACCTGTACGGTATCGTAGAGGGGCAAGACATCGGAACACGATTTTTGGCCCACGGTAAGGAGGAAGACGTATGACAGCATTGCAGCAGCAGGGCGCAGCGGCAAAGGCCGCTACCTATGAACTGGCCACCGCCGGCACGGCGAAGAAAAACGCCGCCCTGGCCGCCATCGCGGATATTTTGACACAGCGGCAGGACGAATGGCTCTCCGCCAACGCCGAGGATGTGGCCGCGGCGAAGGAGGCGGGAATGCGGCCCGCCATGCTGGACCGGCTGACCCTCACCCCGGAGCGGGTGGCGGGCATCGTGGGCGGCGTGCGGCAGGTCATGGCCCTGCCGGACCCCATCGGCCAGGTGACCAAAATGGAGACCCGGCCCAACGGCCTCATCATTGGCCGGCGGCGGGTGCCGCTGGGCGTCATCGCCATCATCTTCGAGGCCCGGCCAAATGTCACCGTGGACGCGGCGGCGCTGTGCCTGAAAAGCGGCAACGTGTGCATCCTCCGGGGCGGAAAAGAGGCCATCCGCTCCAACCGCTGTGTTACGGCCCTCATGCGGGAGGCTCTCCGCGCCGCGGGCCTGCCGGAGGACTGCATCTCCCTGGTGCAGGACACCAGCCATGAGACGGCAAACGAGCTGATGCATCTGGACGGATACGTGGATGTGCTCATCCCCCGGGGTGGTGCCGGGCTCATCCGCGCGGTGGCCAAGGAGGCCAGCGTCCCGGTCATCCGCACTGGCGAGGGCGTGTGCCACATCTACATCGATAACGAGGCGGACCTGGACATGGGCGCCAGCATCCTGTACAACGCCAAGTGCTCCCGTCCCTCCGTGTGCAACGCGGTGGAGTGCGTGCTTTTGCAGGAGGATGTGGCGGCGGACTTTCTTGCCAAGGCCGTACCCCTGCTGGACAAACACCAGGTAGAGCTGCGGTGCGATGGAAAGGCCCTGCAAATTCTCGGTGCGCGGGGCGTGCCTGCCGCCGAAGCAGACTGGGACGCGGAATATGACGACTACATCCTGGCAGTCCGCACGGTGAAAAACACGGAGGAGGCCATCGCGTTCATCAACGCCCACGGCACCGGCCACTCCGAGGCAATCATCACGAAAAACTATTTCAAGGCCCAGCACTTCCTGGACCAAGTGGACGCGGCGGCGGTGTATGTCAACGCCTCCACCCGGTTTACCGACGGCGGCGAGTTCGGCCTGGGCGCTGAGATCGGCATCTCCACCCAGAAGATGCACGCCCGGGGTCCCATGGGCCTGGAGGAACTGACCAGCTGCAAATACGTTATCTACGGCGAGGGCCAGGTTCGCTGACCACGACTATTGAAGGAGGATACGGAAATGGAAATGCTGTTTGAGACCATCGCGCTGAGCGTCATCACGGTACTGCTGCTTCTCCTCATGCTGACCCGGAAGCCGGGACACATCAAGCTGCTGGGCGTGCTGACGACCGCCGCCGTGGCGTCCATGGTGTTTTTCATCCTGATGCAGCGCGCCAACGGCAATCCCAACGCCGGGCAGGAGTTGACGCAGCTGTACGCCCCCTGCGGCATCTATATCCTGGTGGCGCTGTTCAGCCTGGGCGTGGCCGCCCTCAGCCGCCGGAAGCTCCGGGCGGAAAAGACCGCGAAGCTGGCCGCCAAGGCCAAGGCCGCCCAGGAGAAGAAGGTCAAGACCGAGCAGGCCCAGCAGCCGCCAAAGGCTGACCAGGAGGGCTGATATGACCATCTCCGATATACAGGCCGTCCTTTGCTCCATGGCGCGAAACAGCATCCGCCTGACCATCGGCGGCCAGCCGGACACCGGCGTGGGCGCCAGCCGCTTCGGAGGTATGCCGGACATGCCGGCGGATTTTGCCTGGCCGGTCTTTGAAACAGCCACCTACGATGACGATGACGTAAAGTCCCGTCCCCTGGCGTTCCTGGCGCAGTTTTCCTGTGAGGCTTTGGCTCCTTATGACACAGATGGGCTGCTGCCTAAAACGGGCGTGCTGTCCTTTTTCTACGAGCTGGGCTCTCAGCGGTGGGGCTATGACCCGGCGGACCGGGGCTGTGCCCGGGTATTCTGGTTCCCGGAAACGGCAAAGCTGTCCCCGGCGGCTTTTCCAGAGGATCTGCCTGACGAATACCGTCTGCCCGCTCTGGGCATTTTGCTGTCAGCGGGGGTCTCCTATCCTAGTGCCGAGGACTTTTACGCCGGCCGGGAGGAGCAAAACGGCGACTGGGAGCCGTACTGGGAGACCCGGTCTGCGCTGGGCATTGAGGACCCGGACAACCGCTCCTGTTTGCTTGGCTGGCCGGATGTGATCCAGAACAGCATGTTTCGGGAGTGCGAGCTGACGGGCCGGGGCCACTATCTGGGCGGCCTCTGCCCGGACCTGTCCCCGGAGGACGCCCAGGCGGAGCTGGATGCCGTTCAAAACTGGCAGCTGCTGTTCCAGTTGGACACGGTGGAAGACGGCGGCTTCCAGCTGATGTTCGGCGACTGCGGCCGCGTGTATTTCTGCATTCGCAAGAAGGATCTGGCTGCCCGGCGGTTTGACCGGGTGTGGCTCATTCTCCAGTGCGGTTGATTTTTCAAGTAAAGGAATGTGATCAATTATGGCAACTTTAGGTTTTATCGGCTGCGGCAACATGGGCGGTGCCCTGGCCCGGGCCGCCTGCAAAAGCATCCCCAGCGACCAGGTATTTCTGGCCAACCGCACTGTGGAAAAAGCCAAGGCCCTGGCGGAAGAGCTGGAGTGCCGGGTGACGGACAACGCCGCCATCGCGGAAAGCGCGGATTTCATTTTTCTGGGCGTCAAACCCCAGATGATGGCGGATATGCTGGCGGACATCGCCCCGCTTCTGGAAAAGCGGGAGACCCGGTTCATCCTGGTATCCATGGCGGCGGGCCTCACCATTGCCGACATCCAGCAACTGGCCGGCGGCAGCTATCCCGTCATCCGCATCATGCCCAACACCCCCGCCGCCATCGGGGAGGGCATGATCCTGTACACCTGCGGCGAGGGCGTCACCAAGGCGGAGGAAAAGCTGTTTCTGGACGCCATGGCCGGTGCCGGCCGCCTGGCGGCCATCCCGGAGGGACACATGGATGTGGGCTCCGCCGTGTCCGGCTGCGGTCCCGCCTTCGTGGATCTGTTCCTGGAGGCCATGGCGGACGGCGGCGTGGCCTGCGGCCTGCCCAGGGCCCAGGCGATGGAGTTTGCCGCCCAGATGATGGTGGGCTCCGCCCGGTTGGCACTGGAGTCAGGCAAGCATCCCGGCGCGCTGAAGGACGCCGTCTGCTCCCCAGCCGGCAGCACCATCCAAGGTGTACGGACCCTGGAAAAAGCCGGCTTCCGCAGTGCTGTCATGGAGGCAGTCATTGCCGCCTACGAAAAAAGCAAGGTTCTGCGTTAAATCTTTTTTGTGAGAAAAGCACCGCCGCCGGAATTCCGGCGGCGGTGCTTTTCTCATATAGTTCTATAAGCGGTCTTTGAATCAAGCGGCCACGTTCTGGCAGAAGCTGGCCAGGAACTCCGCCACCTGATAGCGGGGCGCGGGAGCGGTGGGCATGAGCTTGCCGTCGATGCCGTAGGCGACACCGGCGCCGCAGGCCCACTGCATGGCGGGAACCGCGTAGGTGCTGACGCTCTCGGCGTCGGTGTAGGAGAGGATGTTGGTGTCCTCACCCACGGAGACGTCATACTCCTTGTACTGGGCATAGCGGTACAGGATCGCCAGGAACTGCTGGCGGGAGATGGCCTGGCCGGGGGCGAAGGTGGTTGCCGAATAGCCGTTGCTCAGTCCGTTCTCCACGGCCCAAGCGATGGCCTTGCGGTAGGGAGAGGTGGCCGCCACATCGGTGAAGGGGCAGTCCTTCTCCGGCTCGGGAGAGCCGTTCATCCGCCACAGGACGGTGACCATCTGGCCGCGGGTCATAGTGGAGTCAGGCCCAAAAATGGTGCTGGTAAAGCCGTTGAAAATGTTGTTTTCATAGACGTACATGACATCGTCATAATAGGCGGCGTCAGCGGCCACATCGGTAAAGGGCAGGCCCTTCTTGATGGTGATGCGGCCCTCGGAAGCACCGTAATCCTCGGCGGTGACAACGCCCTTCAGCTCCTTGGTGATGTACTCCATGACAACTTCATCCATGGGAGCGCCCAGGTCATAGTTGACGCTGGCAGTCTTAAAGGCATAGTAGGTATCACCGCCGGCGGCCAGGAAGTCGTTGGTGGCGATGGTGTAAGTGGCTTTGGGGTCAAAGGCCTTGCCGCCCACGGACTGGATGCTCACACGCTGGATGCTCTTGGGGGCATAGTAGGTGGAGCCGGGATACTGGCTGCCCTGGTCATAGACCTTGCTGGTGTCCACAGTGAACACGATACCGGAGACATGAGGGAAGCCGCCGATGGTCTCAGGCGTGCAGTAGGTGGAAGCCTCCAGCGCCTCCAGCAGCTCAGCGCCGGTGACCTTCACGATGCTCAGGGTATTGCCGAAGGGCAGGACGGTGTTGATGTCCTTCTTGGTGATGTTGCCCTTGGAAATGGATGCGCGGATGCCGCCGCCGTTGGTCACGGCCGCGTCCACCTTGGTTCCGGCCTCCTCGGCGCCCCAGACCAGAGCGTCGGTAATGAGGTTGCCCAGGTTGGTCTCGCCGGTGCGGACCTCGGCCTTCACGCCGTTCAGCTCCACTTCAGTCTTGGCAAACACGGCGCCGTACTCGTCATCAACCGCCTTCTGGATGGCGGCAGCCCGGTTGGCCACGGTGCCATCGGGCTTCACAGTAATGTCAGCGGTGGGGATGGAGGTTGCCTCCATGACGCCGTCGGAGATGACCACCAGGCCGATGTTTTCAAACTTGGTGCCGGTAGAGGTCAGGATGGTATCGTTCACCATGCAGTCCTCACCCACAGCTCCGGAGATGGCTTCCAGGTCAGAATGGGAGTGGCCGTCGATGAAGAGGTCGATGCCGTCCACTTCCTCCAGAAGGTCCATGGAGCGGTTGCCGGTGGACTCATCGTCGATGCCCAGGTGGCCCAGGCACACGATAATATCGCAGCCCTCGGCCTCCAGCTCATCTACCTGCTCCTGAGCGCAGGCAAACAGCTTGTCGTCCGCCAGGAAGGTGACGCCCTTGATCTTGGCGGGGTGGGCCTTGGTGGCCGTCTCAGGGGTGTCCAGGCCGAAAACGCCGATCTTGGTGCCGTCAGGCGCGGTGAAGGTCACGTTGTCATTGAACGCGGCCTTGCCGCCGTAGAGCACGTTGGCCGCCACAATGGGGAAATCCGCCTTGCCGGCCAGTTCCTTCAAGTTGGCATAGCCGTAATCGAACTCATGGTTGCCGGGGGCAGCCACATCGTAACCGGCCAGGTTCATCAGTTCCACCGCAGTGGCACCCTCGCTGGTGCTGACAGTGGGATCACCCTGGATAAAGTCACCGGCGTCCATCAGCAGAACGTAGGCACCCATGTCCTCATAGGCCTTTTTCAGCGCCGCCGCTTTGGCATAGCCATCGATGGCACCGTGCACGTCATTGGTGTGCAGGATGATGATGGAGCCGCTCAGGTCCTCGGCGGGTTCCTCGGCGCCGGCGGTGATGCACAGGGAGAACATCATGGCCAGAACCAGGAGCAATGACAGGACTTTCTTCTTCATTCGTTTACCTCCTTTGTGATTGCAGAGCAGGACAGCTCTTCTATGATACAGTATAGCATACTCTGAAGAAATAAGTAGGTATAATTTCTGTGAACATTGAGAAAAAGGCCCCACATTTTTGTATGCTTTTCCATGGCTCTGTTTTTTCCTGTTCCCCACTGGAAATCCCAGTAGTTCAGTGTTATACTGGCGTTGATATTACAAAGAGGAGTGATCGTTCTATGAAAACACTGCTCAAAGGCGGCTCCGTGGTCTCCGGCAGCGGCGTGAAGCGAGCTGATGTGCTGATGGACGGGGAAAAAATCCTCCGGGTCGGCCGCGGCCTCACCGATACCGCTGACACGGTGGAGGACGTGTCCGGCTGCCTGTTGTTCCCCGGCTTCATCGACGCCCACACCCACTTTGACCTGGATGTGGCCGGCACCACCACCGCCGACGATTTCTATACCGGCAGTCGGGCAGCCCTGCGGGGCGGCACCACCACTGTTATCGACTTCGCCTGTCCCAACAAGGGCGAGACCCTCCATCATGGCCTGGAGCTGTGGCATCAGAAGGCCGATGGGCGGACCTTCTGCGACTACGGCTTCCACATGACCATCGACGACTGGAACGAGAGCATCCGGGCGGAGCTGCCGGATATGTTCGCCCAGGGCGTCTCCTCTTTTAAAATGTATATGACCTATCCCGCCATGATGATCGGCGACCGGGATATGTACTGGGCGCTGAAGGAACTGCGGCGGCTGGGCGGCATCTGCGGCGTCCACTGCGAGAACGCCGGCGTCATTGACGGCATGATCGCCGAGCGGAAAAACAGCGGCAAGCTGGGCCCTGGCTCCCACCCCGTCACCCGTCCTCCCTATCTGGAAGCGGAAGCGGTCAGCCGGCTGCTGCGTATTGCCCAGGCGGCAGACTGCCCGGTGGTCATCGTCCACCTCACTAACCACGAGGCACTGAAAGAAGTGGAGCACGCCCGGAAGCGGGGCCAGATCGTATATGTGGAGACCTGCCCCCAGTACCTGCTGCTGGATGAGAGCGTCTATTTCAACGAGGATTACTCCTCCGCCGCCCGCTATGTCTGCGCGCCGCCCCTGCGGGAAAAGGCGGAGCAGGAATATTTGTGGAAAGCCCTGCGCCGGGGCGACATTCAGACGGTGTCCACGGACCACTGCTCCTTCACCCTGGCGCAAAAGGACATGGGCCGGGAGGACTTCACGAAGATTCCCGGCGGACTGCCCGGTGTGGAGACCCGGGGAGAGCTCATGTACTCCTACGGAGTGGCCAAGCGGAAGCTCAACGCCGCCCAGCTGTGCCGTGTGCTGTGCGAGAACCCCGCCCGGCTGTACGGCCTTTACCCCCGCAAGGGCCTGTTGCGCCGGGGCAGCGACGCCGACATCGTGGTGTATGACCCCAAGGCCAGCCATGTGATCCGGGCCGATGACTGCGTGGCCAATGTGGACTACAACCCCTACGAGGGCTTCGTCACCGCCGGCGGCATCCGCCAGGTGTGGCTGCGGGGCCGTCTGGCTGTGGAGGACGGCAAGGTACTGGACCAGGAACCTCAGGGAAAGTACATGGCCCGGGGCAAAAACTCTCTATAAAGTTAATTTCCTTTTCAGGAACGGACGCATAAGCGTCCGTTCCTTTTTTTGCAAAATCAGAATCATTTTTTACTAAAAAGGCAGGAAATGCAAAATTTCTTTATTATTTTTTAATTTGTTCACAAAAAATTAACTGCCATCTTAATTTACAATATTAAGTTGTCAGTATATAATAGACCCATACATCCATAGGTTGGAAAGGTAGATGCTTGATGAAACAGTCCATCGTTCTCTCCCAATACCTGCAAATCACCCTGGACCTGGCTACCCGCATTGCCAAGGGGGAGCTGCCGGAGGGCAGCCGTATTTACGGCCGCTCCGTCATGGCTTCGGAGTACAATGTCTCTCCGGAGACCATCCGCCGGGCACTGCGGCTGCTGGCGGACATGAAGGTAGTGGAGATCAAGCCCCAGAGCGGCGCCGTGGTCCTCTCCGCTGACAGCGCCCGCCGTTACATCGCAAATTTTGAGGAGAACGCCGATGTCCGTGCCCTGCGTCGGCAGCTGAAGGACATGATGGAGGAGGCCTCCGACCTCCATCACCGCATCTCAGACACCATTGCCGCCCTGGTGAAAAGCCGGGACACCTTCGCCGCCGCAGGCGAACCCCTTCCCAACTACGAGGTACCGGTGCCTCAAAATTCTCCCGTCACCGGCAAGAGCATCGGCGCTCTGAAATTCTGGCAGTCCACCGGCGGCACCATCGTGGCCATCCGGCGGGGCCAGACCGTCCTTTTGTCCCCGGGACCGTACGCGGAGCTGTACAGCGGGGACGTCATCGTTTTGGTGGGCACTCCCGCCGCGGCGGAAGCCGCTCACCATTTGGTCAGCGCAAAGGAGTGAAGAAATGATCCAGTTTGAACACGTCACCAAAAGCTACGGAAAAACGCCCATTCTGAAGGACCTGAACTTCACCATCCCCGACGGGCAGTTCGTGGTGCTCATCGGTCCTTCCGGCTGCGGCAAGACCACGACTTTAAAGACCATCAACCGCCTCATCGACATCGACTCCGGCACCATCTCCATCGACGGCCAGGATATCCAAACCCAGGACAAGGTGGAGCTGCGGCGGCACATCGGCTACGTCATCCAGCAGATCGGTCTGTTTCCAAATATGACCGTGGCCCAGAACATCTGCGTTGTGCCGAAACTGCTGAAATATGACAAGCAGCGGTGCGAGGAGATCGTGCAGGGCCTTTTGAAAATGGTACACATGGAGGCCTATGCCGACAAGTATCCCTCCGAACTCTCCGGCGGCCAGCAGCAGCGCATCGGCGTGCTGCGGGCCCTGGCGGCCTCCCCGCCCATCGTGCTGATGGATGAGCCCTTCAGCGCCCTGGACCCCATGACCCGGGAGACCCTTCAGGACGAAGTCAAAAATATCCAGCAAAAGCTGAACAAGACCGTCATTTTCGTCAGTCACGACATGGGTGAGGCGCTGAAGCTGGCGGACACCATTATATTTATGTCCGGCGGCGAGATCGTGCAGATGGCCTCTCCCGAGGAGATGCTGGAGCATCCCGCCAACGACCTGGTGCGGAATTTTCTGGGCAAGCACGCGCCGGATGCCCCCGCTCCCTCCACGGTGGAGCACTTCATGCGCACCAACATCGTCACTGTCAAGAAAAACCGGGGTGTTCTGGAATGCGCCGAGCGCATGGCCCGCAGCAGCGTGGACTCCCTGCTGGTCACCGACGAGGACGGCCGCTACGTCGGCACCGTTTCCATCGGTGACATCCGCCACTGGGGGCAGGGCCTCAACAGCATTGAGCCCCTGGTCCGCCAGACCGCCCGCACCGCCCGGGTGGGAGACGACGCCAAGGAGAGCTTTGACTACCTGCTGGATTCCAGCGCGCCTTACGTGGTGGTGCTGAACGAGGATGACACCATCGCCGGCATCGTCACCAAGACCAGCGTGGCCCGCTCCGTGGCGGAGAACCTGTGGGGGGCTGGGTCATGAGGGCGCTGTTTGACATGTACGGCGCCGCCCTGATCAAGGACATCGGCATCCATACCCTCTATGTACTGATGTCCCTGGCCATCGGCTTTGCCCTGGGCCTGGTGCTGGGCATTCTCCTCTCCCGGGTCCCCAAATGGTCCGGCCTCATCCTGCCGGTGCTTTCCGTGTTCCAGACCATCCCCGGCCTGGTGTTCATCGGCGTGCTGTATATCTGGTGGGGCGGCGTCTACCCCACGGTGATCGTGGCTCTCAGCGTGTATGCCATGTTCCCGGTGCTGAAAAACACCTACACCGGCATTTTGGGGGTGGAACAGCGGTACATTGAAGCCGCCAAAGGCTGCGGCATGTCCGCTTTCCAGGCCCTTTTAAAGGTAGAGCTGCCCCTGGCTATGCCCACTATCATCGCCGGGCTCCGTATGGCCGCCATTTATACCGTTTCCTGGGCGGTGCTGGCCGCCATGATCGGTCTGAAGGGCCTGGGCGATTTCGTGTACCAGGGCGTTGCCTCCAACAATAACACCCTCATCCTCCTGGGCGCCATTCCGGCAGCCATCCTTGCCATTGTGTTCGGGGCGGTCATCGATCTGCTGCAAAGGAAGGTCACGCCCCGGGGCCTGAAAAAGGAGGTGGGCAAATGAACTGGTCGTTGATCCTTGAGCACCTGTTCATCGTGCTGGCAGCCAGCATCCTGTCCATCTGCGTGGGCCTGCCCCTGGGCATCTGGGCCTATGTGTCCCCAAAAGCCCGGGCGGTGATCTTGCGGGTGGTGGATCTGCTGCAAACCATCCCCTCCCTGGCATTGCTGGGCATCATCATGGTATTTCTGGACCCCGGCAAGCTGACAGTCATCATCGGCATCACCCTGTACTCCCTCCTGCCTATCGTGCGGAACACCTGCCTTGGGTTCCAGGAGGTGGAACCCGGCGTGAAGGAAGCGGCCCGGGGCATGGGCATGCGCAAGCCCTACCGGGTTTTGATGGTGGAATTTCCCCTGGCCTTTCCCACGGTGTTCACCGGTATCCGCATCGCCGTGGTGAACGCCATCGGCACCGCCGTGTTCGCGGCATACGTGGGCGGCGGCGGCCTGGGCCGTGTCATCACCCAGGCCATCCGGGTGGAGGACATGAAGCTACTGCTGGGCGCCACCGCCATTCTCATGGTCATCGCCGTGGTGCTGGACCTGCTGATGGGCTGGTTTGAAAACCAGATGCGCAAGGCCCGGGGCGGCTCCCGGAAAATGTGGGTGCCCGTCATTGCCATCTTGCTGGCCTTCTGCCTGTTGCTGCCCTATGGACGGGGCAGCTCCGGCGACCTGATCCTTTACGACGGCGACTACTCCGAGACCCAGCTGATGCACCACATGGTGAAAATGCTGGTGGAGGACCAGACGGACCTGACGGTCACCATTCGGGACCAGATGTCCCAGGTAAACAACTTCAAGGCCCTCATCGGCGACGGCCACACCTGCGACCTGATGATCTCCTACGACGGCACACTGCTGACCACCTTCCTGGGGCTGGACACCACGGATGTGCCGGAAGGAACGTCGCTTTATGATTACGTCAACCGAGTGGCCGGAGAGGAGCACGATATCCGCCTGCTGGAAAAGCTGGGCTTTGACAACACCTATGCCATCGCGGTCCCCCAGGGCATCGCAGACCGGTACGACCTGGAGACCGTCAGTGACCTTGTGTCTGTGGCGGACCAGCTGACCTTCGGCGCGGAGCAGGGCTTCTTCACCCGGGAGGGCAGCATGAAATATTATCCCTTCGTGGAATTCTACGGTCTGAACTTCAAGGACGCCATTTCCGTGGACCTGGGCCTCAAATACACCGCCGTGGAAAACGGCAACTTCGATGTCACCGTGGTCTATGCCACCGACGGCCTCAACCGCAAGGCGAACCTGAAGATCCTGGAGGACGACTGGGGATTCTTCCCGGAGTACAACGGCGCCTTCCTGGTGCGGGAAGATATACTTGAGCGGTACCCGGAACTGGAAGAGATTTTGAACCAACTGGCGGGCCGCATCCCCACGGAGCAAATGGCGGAGCTGACCTATCAGGTGGATGTAGTCGGCCGCAGCGTGGACGAGGTGGCCCGGGAATTTTTGGTGAGTCTTGGGCTGCTGCAAGCATAAAAAGCACCCTTTTGAAAAAGACAGGCACCGGTGAAATTTCACCGGTGCCTGTCTTTTTGGACAATCCCGCGAAAAATGTCAAAAGAGGATTTACTTTTCCTGTGTCCGTGCTATAATGATAATTGTCCATTTAAAGCTTTAAATGGACAAAGCTGCGTGTGTAGACAGGAGGCTTTCCAATGACAGTTATTCTTGCAGTCATCGCCATTTACATGGCCGCCATGCTCTTTATCGGCTACCGGGCCAAAAAGAGCGTGAAAAGCTCCGCGGATTTCTTCATCGGCGGCAGCCGCTTCGGCTCCGTCCTCACCGCCATCGCCCACCAGGCCGCCGGCCTCAGCGGCTGGCTGTTCATCGCTTGGTCCCAGCAGGTGGCCGGCTCCGGTTTAGGCGCCATTTGGACGGCGTTTTCCTCCGGTTTCGCCCCCTTTATCAACTTCTTCGTCATGGCCAAGCGGGTAGCCAAGTTCACCGTCATGACCAAGGCCCGCAGCTTTATCGACCTCATTGAGGCTCGGTACTACGATGAGGACCGAAAGCTCATCCGGGCCATCGCTACGATCATCATCGCCATCAGCATCACTGTGTACATGAGCTCCCAGCTCATGGCCGCCGGCACCACCTTCCAGGCGGTGCTGGGGCTGGACTACCGGGTGTCCGTGCTCATCGGTGCCGTGGTGGTCATTCTGTACACCTCCGCAGGCGGCCTGCTGGCCGTGGCATGGACGGATTTCGTGCAGGGAATGCTGATGATCTTTGCCGTCATCGTGGGATTGTTCGTGGCTTTCAGCAACACCGGCAGCCTGGGCTTCGTCATGGACGAGATCGCCGCTGTGAACCCGGCTCTCACCTCTCCCTGGATCAATCCCATCACCATCGTGGGCCTGCTGTCCGCCGGCTGGCTGGGCTATATGGGCCAGCCTCAGATCGTGCAGATGTTCATGGGTATGAAGGACCCCGGCACCTCCAAGCGGGGTGCTGTCATCGCCGGCGCCACCGGCGTGTTCCTGCTGTTTGGCTCCTTCCTGGTGAACCTGTGCTGTATCGTCCTCTTCCCCAACAGCGAAAACACCAGCACCAATTTCATCCAGCTTATCACCCAATATACGCCCCGTTGGCTGGTGGGCATCGTCACCGCCGCCATTCTGGCCGCCGTCATGTCCTCCGCTGACGCCCTGCTCCATGTAGCCACCACCGCCGTGACCCAGGACTTTTACAACAAGATGCTGAAAAAGGGCCAGGCCGCCGATAAGGAAGTGCTGCTGGTGGCCCGCATCGCCTCCGTGGTCATCGGCGCCTTCGCCATTTACATCGCTTTCAACCCCTTCGACAGCATCCTCTGGGTCAACTGGTGGGCCTGGGGCGGCCTGTCCGTGTTTGCCCCTATCCTGATCCTGGGCTTCTACTGGAAGCGCGCCACCCGCGAGGGCGCCATGGTCAGCATGATCGTGGGCTTCGTGGCGGTGTATGCCTGGTACAAGGCCGGGCTGAACACCATGCTGCATTACACCTTCGTGGCTTTCACCGTCACCGCCGTGGTGCACATCCTGGTGAGCCTGCTGACACCGGCTCCCCCCGCCCGCATCCAGCACATGGTGGAAGAGTTGAATAAAAAAGACTGATTTTTCAAAGGAGCATATCCATGCCAGACGTATATGTCGTACAGGGCGGTTCCCCCGCTCGGATGGCCTACGACGCCATTTCCCAGGTATTTCATGAGGACCCAGCGGAGCTGTCCATTCTCCTGAAAGTGAACACCGGCTTCAAAGGTCCCGCCGCCAGCGGCCTTTGCACCCACCCGGAGGTGGTCCGGGGACTGATCCGCTATTTCAAGGAGCGGAACGCCAAAAAGCTCTATGTGGGCGACAGCTCCATCGTGGGCGTGGACAGCGTGGAGGCCCTGAAATCCGCCGGCATCTGGGATGTTTGCCAGGAGGAGGGCGTCCAGTGCCTGAATCTGGATGACAGCGGCATGAGGGAGCAGGAGATCCCGGACCCTATCATGGTGCCCCGCCTGAAAATGTCCAACCTGCCTTTTGAGGTGGACCGGGTCATCTCTGTCCCGGTGATGAAGACCCACATGTATGCCGGTGTCACCCTCAGCATCAAAAATATGAAGGGCTGCCTGTTCCAAAAGGACAAGACCCGCCTCCACCGTATCAACCAGGCTCCGCCGGATATCCACAAGGGAAAATGTCTGGATTACGGGATTGTGGATCTGACAAAAGTCTGCTATCCTGATTATGTGGTCACTGACGGCGTGGTGGCCATGGAGGGCTTTGGCCCCTCCGGCGGCACGCCGGTGGAGCTGGGCGTGGTGTTGGCGTCGGACGATGCCCTGTCCGCGGACTTGGCAGCCATCCAGCTCATGGGCATGGCGGTGGACGATGTGCCCCACCTGAATCTGGTACGGGAAAACCGTGGTCTGGATGTGTCGGACATCCATGTCCACCCGGCGGATTACCTGAAATGGGCCCGCCGGTTCCAACTGGCATCGGAGCACGACCTGCACCTGAATTATCCCAATCCCCGGGTGGTGGACAAGGGCGCGTGCAGCGCCTGTCACGCGGCCATGGTGCAATTTTTCCGCTATCATCACCAGGAGTATGAGAACGGCCCGGAGGCCACTCTCGTTTTCGGCGGCGACGCCACGGTGGAGGACTGCCAGGGCGGCCGGGTGGTACTGGTGGGCAACTGCACCGCCAAGCTCCGGGGTGAAGGTCGCGCCTTCTGCAAGGGTTGCCCGCCGGTGCCCTCCCAAATCGCCCGCACCATCAACGCCGGGACCACACTGGATGACTGAAACGGAGGTTTGACACATGAAACTGCAATTTTTAGGCCACGCCTGTTTCCTGCTGGATGACGGCGCCCACAAGGTGCTGACGGACCCCTTCCTGACAGGCAATGGCCTGGCGGCCATTCCGGCAGACCAGGCGGAGGCGGACTTCATTTTTGTGACCCACGGTCACAGTGACCATACCGGCGACGCCATGGCTATCGCCCAGCGCACCGGCGCCACGGTCTGCTGCACCGTGGATCTGGCGGACGGCGTGTTCGGTCCCGCCGGGGTGCGGGTCCAGGTGGGCAACCTGGGCGGCAGAATCCCCATGCCTTTTGGCTCCGCCAAGTTCTTCCAGGCCATCCACGGCAGCGGCGTGCCGGGGTGCCTGTCCTGCGGCTTCATTTTTGAGATAGGCGGTAAAAAGATCTACCATGCCGGCGACACTGCTCTCATGGCGGACATGGCTCTGCTGGCAGACGAGGACATCGATGTGGCTTTGCTGCCCATCGGCGACGTGTTCACCATGGGCCCGGCGGATGCTTTGCGGGCGGTGAAGATGATCCGTCCCAAGCTGACCGTCCCCATGCATTACGACACCTTCCCCCCCATTGCCCAGGACCCGGAGGCTTTTGCCGCCGCGGTACAGGCAGCGGGCTTCCAGGCTAAGGTCCTGCGTCCCGGCGAAAGCCTGTCCATTTAACCCCGCTCCATGAAGAAACTCCGGCGGCTGTAATTCCTCATTACAGCCGCCGGAGTTTTTTTCATTGTATGGGAAGCGCTCAACCTTCCTTGCCGCCGGAGAGGTTCTTGCGGACCTCAGCCTCCACGATGGAGATGGGCAGCTTTTCCGTCTCGGCCCGCAGCTCGTCGAACTTCTTCATGCCGTCTGCTTTGACTTCCTCCCACTCCCGAGCGAAGCTGCCATCGACGATGTGGTTGTACTGCTCCTCGATGAATGCCCGCATGGAGGTGTTGTCCACCATCTTGAAGCGGGACATCTGGCCGTACTGGCTGGTGCGGCTGTGAAGGGGCAGCTGCTTGAACAGGCCCATGTCCGCCATCTTCTCCATCATGACCATGGGCTCCTTGGACATGTACATCTCCGTCAGGATCGCCTCGGCAGGCAGACCCTTCTCCTGGAAGAAGTCAAAGGCCGTCACAAACACGTTCATGATCAGGGGCCAGATGGCCTGCTCGCTCATCAGGTCCAAATAGGTCTCGTCGTTGAAGGTCACCTCAATGGCGCCGGCCTTTGTGGAGCCCAACGCCTTGGCAAGGCCCACCGCGATCTCCTGGGCATGGCCGGTGGCATCCTGGTTGATGACCACAAAGGTGGGGAAGCCCGTACCGTTCTCATAGGTCTCGCGGACGCCCTTGCCGATCATGCGGGGCGCCACCATGATGACGTCCAGGTCCGCGGCGGGCTTGATAAAGCCATAGGTGATGTTATAGCCGGAAGCAAAGTTCAGGGCGGCACCGGGGTGCAGGTTGGGGGCGATATCGCGCTCATAGATCTCAGGCGCCACTTCATCTGGCAGCAGCAGGAAGACCACATCCGCCTTCTTGGCGGCATCCGCGATAGAGTAGGTCTCAAAACCATCCTCGTTGGCGGTGTTCCAGGAGCTGTCATGAATGCTGCCGACGATGATGTGCTTCACGCCGGAATCGCGCATATTCAACGCCTGGGAGCGGCCCTGGTTGCCGTAGCCGATAATCGCGATCACCTTGTCCTGGATCGCCTCAATGTGCCCGTCGCGGTCATAATAAACCTTTCCCATAGGGAGAGCCTCCTTCACTTTGCTCGTAAATTTAATTTCGTCATATGACATAAGACATCTGATGTGTTAAGTATATCATGTGCCGCATAAATGTCAAGGGCTTTTCCGGGTATTTTCCCCAAAATTTATAAAAGCAGACCGGGGGGGGAGCAAGCTCCCCCCCCGGCCTGTCTGATATGCATTCTGCCCTGATTTAGGTAGCGGAGTCCGCGTCCTGCTCCCGAAGACGGAACGCGGCAGCCCACTGCCGGGCGCTTTTCCAAATCGCCGCTATGGCAGCATCCTTATCCCGCGTCAGGATCGCGGCGCAGATCTTCTCATGGTCTTCCAGGGCGATTTCAGGATTATAGCGAATGGAGATGCCGATCGTCTCCCGGAACAGCTCATTCAGGGCGCCGCCCAGGCTGATCATGAAGGAATTGTGCGTCGCCTGCAAAATCTGGCTGTGAAATGCCAAATCGTCATCCGCCGTCAGCTGTCCAGACTGCTTTTTCTGCCGGAACGCCGCCAGGGACGCCTGGATCGCCGCAACATCTTGTTCTGTCGCCGCGTCGATGGCCAGTGTTGTATAGGCGGATTCCACTGTCCGGCGGAACACCTGCAGTTCCTCCTCATTTCCGCTGTTCAAATACAAGTGGGACAGCATCACATTCAAATATCCCTGCTCGGGATTGGCGCTGATGACCGTGCACAATCCCCGCCGGATCTCCACAACACCCAGGGCTTCCAGCATTTTGACTGCCTCCCGGACGCTGCTTTTGCTGACCTGCAGTGTCTCCGAGATCTGCGTTTCCGTTGGGAGTACATCGCCCGGCTTCAGATCCTGTTCCAGGATCAGCTTCTCAATGGATTCCATGACTTGGCGGGACAAACTTTTCCGCCGCAGCTGCTGAATGGGATTCCCAGTCACACAAATCGCCTCTTTACCCTTCTTTATCAAGTTTGACATTGCATCCGTGCTTTTAATACACATGTTACTTTATCATATTTCATTGTCCCATACAACTATTTTCTTGAAATAGAGGTGCGCCGCATGTATAATATGTACAAAAAATGAAAAGGAGGACCGAGGATGGATCTAGCCGTACCCAAGATCCGCTCTGTGCGGGACCAGGTCTACGACGGCATCAAATCCATGATCGTCAGCGGCCAGATCCCCCAGGGGACTAAATTGCAGGAAAGTGAGCTGGCTGAACTGTTTCAGGTCAGCAGGACCCCTGTCCGGGAGGCGCTCAAGACGCTGAAGGACGACGGCCTGCTGGAAAACGGCTCCGGAAAGGGACTCTTTGTCAAGGTTCTGACTCCCACCAATGTGGAGGACATTTTTCAGGTGCGGAGCCTTCTGGAGCAATTTGCTCTGCGCAACGCCATCCCGCGGCTGACCCAGGAACAGGACCGCTACTTGTTGGAGCTGCGCGCCAAATTTGAACCCTTCCGCACATATACGGACATGGATGCCTATGTTCGGCTGGATATTGAGCTCCATAACTGCATCATCATCTATTCCGGAAACCAATTTCTCAAGGATCTCACGGACCGGGTATACGGTTTTTTGCAGCCGGTCCGCCTGTTTTCCCTCAGCACCCGGCAGCGCTACGAGGATTCCATCACGGAGCATATCGGCATCATTGACGGAATGCTGGCGCGGGACACGGAAAAGGCCTCGTCCATTTTGCAGACACATTTGGATGTCGCAGAAAAAAACGTGCTGTACATCCTGAAAAACCAGGCTTCTCCGCCTTCAAATCTTTGATTTTTTCAGAAACACGCAAAGAGCCCTTTGGCTTTTTGCGTGTTTTTCCTTTTTGTACAAGAACACCCAGGAAACTTTCCCTGTTTTGTCAATTGACCGAAACATCCTCAAAGCATACTATGTATTTAAAAGACAAAATAAATACATTTCAAGAGGAGACTCCTATGGACTTTCAACTTCCTTATTATAAAGGTACTTTACCGCTGCATGTACCTGACAAAAATCTAAAACACGTTCTTGTGAACCATGCGGAGGAATTCCATTCGGACCGTTCAGAAGCCGACATCGTCCGCGACGCCCTGGCATCTCCTATCGGGACGCCACCCCTGTCCGTTTTGGCCCATGGCAAGCAGAACATCCTGGTCATCACCTCGGACCACACCCGCAGTATGCCCTCCGGGATCACCATGCCCATTTTGCTGGAGGAGATCCGCAAGGGCCAGCCGGACGCATCCATCACCATTCTGGTCGCCACCGGCCTTCACCGCCCCACCACCCAGGAGGAGCTGCTGGACCGCTTCGGTCCCGATATCGTGGCCCGGGAGCGGATCGTGGTCCACAACGCCTTCCAGCCAGAGGAGATGCGCTATGTCTGCCAGCTTCCCTCCGGTGCGGGACTCAGCGTCAACCGTCTGGCACTGGAAAGTGACCTGATCGTTTCCGAGGGCTTTATTGAACCCCATTTCTTCGCCGGCTTCAGCGGTGGCCGCAAGAGCATCCTCCCGGGCATCTGTTCCCAGGAGACTGTCAATGAAAACCACTCCGCCAAGGCTATTGCCAGCCCTCTGGCCGCCACCGGCGTTCTGCACGGAAATCCCATCCACGAGGATATGGCCTATGCGGCCCGAAAGGTGGGACTGGCCTTCATCCTCAATGTGGCCATGGACGCGGAAAAGCACATTGTTGCCGCCTTTGCCGGTGACTGCATCCAGGCCCATGCCCAGGGCTGCGCCTTCGTGTCGGATATGTGCGGCGTGGACAAGGTGACCAGCGACATCGTCATCACCACCAACAGCGGATACCCCCTGGACCAGAACCTGTACCAGACGCCCAAGGGCGTGTCCACTGCCGCCGCCTGTGCCGGCGAGAACGGTGTTTTGATCCTGGGTGCCTCTCTGTGTGACGGTATCGGCGGCACCAACTTTGAAAAGCTCATGCGCCTGGGCTCTCCCCAGATCATCAAGGACACCATTGAAGCCATTCCGCCCAAGGAATCCATCCCCGAGCAGTGGTGCGCCCAAATTTACGCTAGGCTGCTGCTCCAGCATCCCATTATCATCGTTACCCAGCATATGGACCCCCGGGAGCTGGAGGCCATGGGTTTCCTGGCGGCCACCAGCTTTGACCAGGCGCTGGAAATGGCGTTCCAGTTGAAAGGCCCCGATGCGTCCGTCACGGTCATTCCGGACGGCGTGTCCGTTATCGTAAGATCTTAAAAGGAGGAACTATCACTATGCAGGAGCGAAAACTCGCAGTCCAGGTACAGCCCACCGACAACGTGGCTTCCATCTTCGCCGAAGTGTCCGCCGGTGATGTGGTAGAGGTCATGGCTCGGGACGGCAGCGTGGAGGCTATTCCTGTCCACGAGGACATCCCCTATGGCCATAAGATCGCGCTGCGGGATATTCCCAGCGGCGGTACCGTCTTGAAGTACGGCGAATCCATCGGCATTGCCACCAAGGACATTCAGCGGGGCGATTACGTCCATGTCCACAACCTGGACAGTGCACGGGCCCGCGGCGACTGGAAGGAGTAAGAATATGGCAGATATGTTTTTCGGTTATATGCGTTCCGACGGCAAAGTGGGCTCCCGGAATTACGTGGCGGTAGTCCCCAGTGTCGTCTGCGCCAACGAGGTGGCGGAGGCCATCAGCAACCAGGTCATGAACTGCCGCCCGCTGCTGCACCACCAGGGCTGCTGCCAGCTGCCCCCCGACCTGGAGCGGGTGACAGACACCCTCATCTCCCTGGCCTCCCATCCCAATGCCGGCGCCGTGCTGGTGGTCAGCCTGGGCTGCGAGGGCACCGATGTGGACCGGCTGCTGGAGGCTGTGTCCAAAAGCGGCAAGCCTTATGACATTGTCCGCATCCAGGAGATCGGCGGCACCGCGAACGCCATCGCCGAGGGCATCAAAAAGGCACAGCGGCTCTCCATGGCCATTTCCGGCCTCCAGCGCGAACCTTTTGACCTGACCCATTTTGTCATGGGCATCAAATGCGGTGGCTCCGACGCCACCTCCGGCCTTGCCAGCAACTGCGCCATCGGCTATGTGGCGGACAAGATCGTGGACCAGGGCGGCACCGTCATGTTCGGCGAGGTGACGGAATTTATCGGCGCGGAGCATATTCTGGCCCGGCGGGCCCGTACCCCGGAGGTTGGAGAAAAAATTCTCAAGCTGGTGGACGCCATGGAGACCCGGGCCAAGTCCCTGGGCTGTGACATGCGGAAGGGCCAGCCCACTCCCGGCAACATTGCCGGCGGCCTCACCACCATTGAAGAAAAGTCCCTGGGCGCCATTATGAAATCCGGTTCCCGGACCATTGAGGGCGTGTTGGAATATCCGGAGATGAGCGCCGGTAAGGGCGGCCTATGGATCAAGGACACCCCGGGCCGGGAAATCGAGATCCTGACCGGTATGGCCGCCGGTGGTGCCCAGTGCATCACCTTCTCCACCGGCCGCGGCGCTCCCCAGGGCTTCCCCATCCTGCCGGTCATCAAGATCTGCGGCAATCCCAACACCTACGAGCGCATGTCCAACGACATGGACCTGAACGCCGGTCTCATCATTCAGGGCAAGAGCAGCATCGAGGAAGTCGGAGAGGTGCTGTACCAAAAGCTGCTGCGTACCCTTTCCGGTGAGCAGTGCAAGGGTGAGAGCATCTATTACAGCAAGTCCATGGACATTTACTGCATGGGTCCGGTCATCTGACCTTTTTCTGTATTTTTTTTAATAAAAATCAAGGCGAAACCTGATTATCCCTTGAAAACACCGTATTTATCGGCATTTCAGAAGGGTTGAAAAGCCTCATTTTACTACGAATTTACTACTCGTGAGTGAGCCTTGACACGCCGAAAATCCGAGAAATGCAGACTTACGGAAAAATGACGGCACAAGGGGCGGCCTGCCCCGGAGCCTATACAACTGAATACATGACCGGATTTCAGACGGTTCAGCGCCATAGGAACAAGCAGCCTATGGCGTTTTTTACGCCCATTTTTAGAAAGGAGCCGATGAAATGAAGCTGAATGAAGCAGAAATGAGGATGGCGTATCAGATCGAGGCCACGAGCCAGAACGCCGCCCTGAATGAGATTTACATGATGGCACGCTACGCGCAAAGCCAGGAGACGAAGGACACGGCGGAAAGCCTCCTTCGGAAATTACGCCCTCTGTCCGACAAGGAGTGCATGGATGTGATCCGGGAGGTGCAGAAAAACTACCGTCTGCCGGAGAAGGCCCGGACCGTGGGAGAAATGCTGGCGGAGACCAGGCAGCAGTCCGGGGCGCAGAAATTGTCCGGGCATGACATCATGGCCCTGGAGCGGTTCGATCCGGAGACCCGCCACATGATCGTCTTTGACGTCCTCTCCCATGATTCGCCTATGGGCTGGAAGGGGGAGAAAATGCGCCTGTTCCTGACCGAAGCCGGTTATGGGAAGGCCCTGGAGAACCAGGAGAAGGGGCACATCAAGATCAGAAACCACGCAAAGGTACGCTCCGGCCATCTCTCCTACGACCATAAAGACCGGGAGTTATAGGAGCCCTCCCAAAACTGTATCAAAAAGGGTGGAAAATCCTCCGTTTTCCCTTTTGTGAGCCGTGAAAACGGAGCCGCCCATACCTTTTCCTATGTGGAATAGGCGGAAAGTTTTAAGGGGTGATTTTCACGAAAACCAACACTTTCAATCTATGAGGAAGGAGGTCATCGGCATGGCAGTATTCCGTATCGAAAAGACCCGTGATTACACGGTCATGTCAAATTACCACCTGCGGGATATGTCGCTGTCCCTGAAAGCAAAGGGGCTTCTCTCCCTAATGCTCTCCCTGCCGGAGAACTGGGACTACACGATGAAGGGCCTTGCCCGTATCTGCAAGGACGGGGTGGACAGTATCAGCGGCGGCATCCGGGAGCTGGAGGCCAGAGGGTATCTCATCCGGGAGCGTGTCCGGGGTGCAAACGGGCAGCTTGGCTCTATCGAGTACACGATTTTGGAGCAGCCTAAAGAGCCTGCGCCTACGCAGGAGAAACCTATACGGGAAAATCCCGTACAGGCAAATCCAACATTGGACGCCCCTATGCAGGGAGGCCCCGCACAATTAAATACTAAGAAATCAAGTAAAGAAAAATCAAAAACTGATCTATCAAGTACGGAACCATCAAATCCTATCCCATCAAATCCCCCTACCCCCGCAGGGGCAAGGATCGGAACGGATGGGATGGGTGCCAGAGAAGCCTATCGGGAAGTCATTCTGGACAACATCGGGTATGACTATCTGATCCAGGACAGCCACATCGACCGGGAGCAGCTTGACGAGATCGCGGACCTGATCGTGGACACCGTATGCTCCGCACGAAAGACCATCCGCATTGCCGGGGATGATTTTCCGGCGGAGGTGGTAAAGTCCCGGTTTATGAAGCTGGACAGCTCCCATGTGCAGTATGTCATGGACTGTATGCGGGAGAATACCACCTACGTCCGCAACATCAAGAAATACCTTCTGGCGGCGCTGTATAACGCCCCGGCGACCATCGGCAATTATTATTCTGCCCTGGTGCAGCACGACATGTACGGGGACGGGAAAAGGGGGCGGGGCTAAATGCAGGAGGAAGTGACCCAGGGCGCCGTGACCCTGATCGTGAACGGCTCGAAGCTCACGGAGCAGGCCTTTGAAAAGGCGGTGAAGAAATTCCTGGAGGAAGTCCAGAAAAGCAGGCAGCCGAAAATCTACCGGGGAAAGCAGACCCTAAAGCAGCTTGCCGGGCAGAACGCCGGCCTCTCCAATATCGAGATATCCGACCGGAACATCAAGGCATTTTCCCAGGTGGCGAAAAAATACCATGTGGATTTCGCCCTGAAGAAGGACGCCTCCGCAGAGCAGCCCCGCTACCTGGTGTTTTTCAAGAGCCGGGACGCGGACGCCATCACGGCGGCTTTCCAGGAGTTCGCCGGGAAACGGATGGGCCGGGAGGAAAAGCCCTCCATCCGGGAACGGCTGAATCAGACCAGGGAGCAGGCAGCGCAGAAAACGGAGCACAGGAGCATTGACCGGGAGAAGGTAAAGGTCAAGGATCGGAGCGTGCAGAGATGAACATGAAAAAACTGATTTTACTGAACCTCCCCTATCTCCTGTTCGTGTATCCCTTTGACAAGCTGGCCCAGGCCTTCCGGCTCTCCCCCGGCGCGGACCTCTCCGCAAAGATACTTTCCATCGGGGAGGGATTCGCGGCGGCCTTTGCCTCCGCTGGGCTGAGCCTGAACCCCACGGACCTTCTGATCGGCCTTGCGGGAGCGGTGGTCCTGCGGCTGGCGGTCTGCCTGAAGGGGAAGAACGCGAAGAAATACCGCCACGGGATCGAATACGGCAGCGCCCGTTGGGGCACAGCAGCCGATATCGCCCCGTTCGTCGATAAGGATTTTTTCAACAACATCCCCATGACGCAGACGGAGCGGATCACGATGGCGAGCCGCCCGAAGCAGCCCAAATACGCCAGAAATAAAAATATCCTGGTGATCGGAGGCAGCGGCTCCGGCAAGACCCGGTTCTTCTGCAAGCCGTCGCTCCTGCAAGCCCATTCGTCCTACGTCTGTACGGACCCGAAAGGTACTTTATTGCCGGAGATCGGCTCGTTCCTGGAACGGAAAAAATACCGGATCAAGTGCTTAAACCTGATTAACTTCAAGAAGTCCATGCGGTATAACCCGCTGGCGTACATCCGCTCCGAGAAGGATATCTTAAAGCTGGTGAACGCACTGATCCTGAACACGAAGGGGGAAGGGGAAAAATCCTCCGAAGATTTCTGGGGCAAGGCGGAACGCCTGTATTACTGCGCCCTGATCGGCTACATCTGGTATGAGGCCACGGAGGAAGAAAAAAATTTCATCACCCTCCTGGACCTGATAAACGCCAGCGAAGCCAGGGAGGACGACGAGGAATACCAAAGCCCGGTGGATATCCTCTTTCAGCAGTTGGAAGAAAAGGACCCGGACCATTTCGCCGTCAAGCAGTACCGCAAATTCAAGATGGCGGCGGGTGATATATGCTCTAAGTGACTTCTTAATCATGATTGTGTCATGGTTAGTGAAGCAGTCACTTAGAGCATTTTCATTTCAGGAGGTACAGCCATGAGAAACGAGAAAATCACCCCTCTGTATGAGCGTTTGAGCCGGGACGATGAGTTACAGGGCGAGAGCAATTCCATATCCAACCAAAAGCAGATGTTAGAGGATTTTGCCCGCCGAAATGGACTGCCAAACCCTACGCACTTTACCGATGATGGTATCTCAGGCACCCGTTTTGACCGCCCCGGATTTTTGGCAATGATGGAGGAAGTGGAGGCAGGGCGTGTAGAGGCAATCGTCATCAAGGACATGAGCCGGTTGGGGCGCGACTATCTGAAAGTCGGTCAAGTTATGGAGGTTTTGCGGCAGCGCGGCGTTCGGCTGATTGCGATCAACGACGGTGTGGACAGTCTGAAAGGCGATGACGATTTTACACCGTTCCGCAACATTATGAATGAATTTTACGCCCGTGATACCAGCCGGAA
>CAKTOO010000005.1 GCA_934590165.1 uncultured Dysosmobacter sp.
GCGGGACTTGAACCCGCACGTCCGTAATGGACACTAGAACCTGAATCTAGCGAGTCTGCCAATTCCACCACTCGCGCATAGAGCGGTCATCTTTTCAGGGATTTCCGAACTGGTGCGGCTGACGGGATTTGAACCCACACGTCGATTCGGACACCAGCACCTCAAGCTGGCCTGTCTACCAGTTCCAGCACAGCCGCAAATGAATACTCCCTGGAAAAGACTGCTTGATTATTATAGCCAGAACCGGCGACAATGTCAACCATAAATTTTGCTTTTCCAAAAAAATTTTCTCCCGCCGAAACCCGGCGGGAGAAACTGGAAAATATTCAACGGCGTTCCATGGGGGTGTAGGAGCGGTGCTCCTCCACGCACTCGTACCGGGGGCGGATCAGCTTGCCGCCGCCGGAGAGCTCCTCCATCCGATGGGCGCTCCAGCCGGAGATACGCGCCACGGCGAACAAGGGCGTATACAGCTCCATGGGCAGACCCAGCATTTCGTAGACGAAACCACTGTAAAAGTCGATGTTGGTGGAGAGGACGTTCTTGTGCTGCCGCTCCATCAGCAGCTGCTTGCCGATCTGCTCCACGCTACTGTACAGGGCCAGCTCCCGCTCCCGGTGCTTTTCGTTGGCCAGACGGGTCACATAGTCCCGGAACACCTCACAGCGGGGGTCGGATTTGGTGTAAACGGCGTGACCCAGGCCGTAGATGAGACCGCTGCCGTCAAAGGCGTCCTTGTTCAAAATGCGGGTCAGATAGTCCGCCACACAGTCCTCGTCAGCCCAGTCCCGGACATGGGTCTTGATGTCAGCCATCATGGCCATGACCTTGCTGTTGGCGCCGCCGTGGCGGGGGCCTTTCAAAGAGGCCATGGCAGCGGCGATGGCGGAATAGGTGTCCGTGCCGGAAGAGGTGACAACGTGGTTGGTGAAGGTGGAGTTGTTGCCGCCGCCGTGGTCCGCATGGAGTACCAGGGCAACGTCCAGCGTCCGGGCCTCCAGTTCCGTGTAGCTGCGGTCCTCCCGCAGCATCCGCAGGAAGTTTTCCGCTGTGGACAGCTCCGGCAGGGGCACATGGATGAACAGGCTCTCGCCCTGGCTGTACCGCCAGGCCTGATAGGCGTAAATGGCCAGCACCGGCATATTGCTCATCAGCTGCAGGCACTGGCGCAGCACGTTCTCCAGTCCGATGTCGTTGGGCTTGTCATCATAGCAGAACAGCGTCAAAATTGCCCGCTGCATGGTATTCATCAGATCCTGGGGCGGATTTTTCAAAATGACGTCCCGGAAGAAGTTGGTGGGCAGAGTGCGGTAAGAGGCCAGTTGGACGCAGAAGTCCTGCAACTGCTCCTTCGTGGGCAGTTCGCCAAACAGCAACAGGTAAGCCGCCTCCTCAAAGGCAAAGCGGCCCCGCTTGGCAGATCCCTTGACGATCTCCCGGCAGTCGATGCCCCGGTAGTACAAAATACCGTCGGATGGGGTGATGTGTTCATCCGCCGTCACGTTGTAAGACTGGATCTCCGCCACACGGGTCAGTCCGGTGAGCACGCCGCGGCCATCCTCATTCCGCAGGCCCCGCTTAACGTTATATTCTTTATATAGCTTGGGGTCGATATAGTTCTTCTTTTCCCATTGCTCTTTCAGGGATAAGATGGCAGGGGTGATCTCGCAGTAGGCGTTTTCGCGATTTTCTTTCCAAATCATGGGGCGGGGCTCCTTTCGACGGCTGCGTAGCACGTTCTTTTTGCAATGTTAACATGTAAGACTTTCATTTTCAATGGGAAAATAACTGAAAATTTTAAAAATTTTTTGAAATTTTGCATGAATGATATGATTGTCCTGCATTTTTAAAAAGCAATTTGGTAAAAATGACGCCATCCCGGCTGGGATGGCGTCGTTTTGAGGCGGACATTTGTCATTTTATACAAAGACAGGCACTTACAGTTGCGCCAGCGTTTCGCCGATGGGGTCCGTAATGACCAGGTCCGCGGACAGGTCCCGGCTCACAGCGGATTTGTTGATGAGTACCAGCTTGTGGCCCCGGTAGTAGTTGATGAGGCCGGCGGCGGGCCAGACGTTCAGGGAGGTGCCGCCGATGATGAGCATATCCGCCTGGGCAATGGCGCGGACGGCGTCATCCAGAGTCTGCTGGTCCAGGCCTTCCTCGTACAGCACCACATCCGGCTTCACTCTGCCGCCGCACTGGCAGCGGGGGACGCCCTGACTGTGGAGGATGAAGTCCAGACCGTGAAATTTGCCGCAGCGTTCACAGTAGTTCCGGTGGACGCTGCCATGGAGCTCCAGGACGCGCTTGCTGCCGGCGGCCTGGTGGAGACCATCAATGTTTTGGGTGATGACGGCCTTCAGCTTGCCGGCGGCCTCCCACTCCGCCAGCTTGTAGTGGGCGGCGTTGGGCTTTGCGTCGGGAGCCAGGAGCTTGGCCCGGTAAAAGCGGAAAAATTCTTCGGGGTTGCTTTCGTAGAAGGTATGGCTTAAAATCACTTCAGGCGGGTATTTCCACTCCTGGTGGTACAGTCCGCCGGTGCTGCGGAAATCCGGAATGCCGGACTCTGTGGAGACGCCGGCCCCGCCGAAAAACACGATATTGTCGGAGCTGTCCACCAGCTCCTTCAGTTTTTTCGCACTTTCTGTCATGGAAATCCCTCCAGTTTTGATCGGTCATAAGGAGTGTGTGTATGAATATTCAGATTTTTGGATCTTCCAAATCCTTTGATACCAAAAAGGCGGAGCGCTGGTTCAAGGAGCGCCGTATCAAATACCAGTATATTGACGTACCCTCAAAAGGATTATCTCCCCGGGAATACCAGTCCGTCAAGCAAAAAGTTGGCTTTTCCGCCCTGGTGAATACGAAATGCCGGGCTTACGAGGACCTGTTCATGGCCTATATCACCCCGGACGCCCGGGAGGAAAAGCTTCTGGAGCATCCCGAGCTTTTTCAAACGCCCATCGTCCGCAACGGCAAAGAAGCCACGGTGGGCTATTGCCCGGATGTGTGGGCAACGTGGGAGTAACGGGGAAGAAACGCACATACTAAAATGAGCGTGAAGAGCTAATAAAGGAAAGGGGAGAGGATATGGAGCGGATACGAATGCCGGAGAACCGCTTCCTGCGGGGGATCTACCTGATGGTCCGGCGTTATCTCAGCCACAATGTGGGCATCCACAGCGCCGCCCTGGCTTTTTTCCTGCTGTTCATGCTCTTTCCGTTTTTGATCTTCATCAGTGCTCTGCTGGGCCTTTTGCAGCTGGATGTGGCGGCCATTCTGGGGGCGCTGGGCGAAATCCTGCCCCGGGAGGTGGTGGAGATCGCCGGCGTGTATCTGCGGTATGTGCGGGCCAATCCCAGTATGCGGCTGCTGGTATTCGGCCTGGTGTTCTCCATTTACTTTCCCATGCGGGCCACCAATGCCCTGATGCGCTCCGTGCGGACGGCCTATCACCTGGGCCCGCCCCGGAATCCGGTGCTGCACCAGCTGAAGACATTGATTTACACGGTGGTGCTCATCCTGACCATCGTGCTGACGCTGGTGGCCATGACGGTGGGCGAACGGATACTGGCCTACGCCGTGAACCACTTTCATCTGCCGACGTTCCTGGCGGAGCTTTGGGTGCGGCTCCGGTATCCCGCCGCGGGCGTGGCAGGGTATTTCGCGCTGTTCTTCCTGTATGCCCTGGCCCAGGACCAGCGGCAGCCATGGCGGAACCTGTGGCCGGGGACGCTGTTCTCCCTGACGGCATGGATGGCGCTGTCCGTGCTGTACTCCCTGTATGTGGAGAATTTCGCGGATTATTCCCTGCTGTACGGCTCCATCGGCACGGTCATCGTGCTGATGATCTGGCTGTATATGAGCGCCACGGTGCTCATCATGGGAGCGGAACTCAACGGCACGATCATGAGCCTGCGCAAGGACGGCAGGGGAAAAGACGAAGCAATTTAAACAGAAAGCGGGACCCACTTGGGTCCCGCTTTCGTTTACGGCTGGCACTGGCCGCAGGGGGAGTAGCCCTGGGCGATCAGGTCCTCCCGGCTGCCGGTATAGGTCTGCCGGTTTTCTGCCTTGATGTCCGCGACGCCGGAGCAGCCGGGGTCGTGGAACTTCATGGTGCGGGTGTTGAGCACATAGGTAAAGGCGCCGCTGTCCGCTTCCCCCGCGGCGGCCTCCGCCTCCGTCAAATGGCTTTCGCCGGTGGCGTAGTCGATGGTGACGCCGGGCTGGACATTGTAGGCATAAACGGAAAAGCACACGCCCTCGCCGCCGTCCTCCAGGGACAGGGCCTCCATCCAAACGCCCCGGGCCACCAGCTCCGTGCCCTGAAAGTCCGGCGTCACCCGGTAGAGAACGTGGTTGCCGGTCTCCCGGACGTAAGAGGCCACCTGGTTTTCAAAGGGCAGCATCCCCTCCACATTCAGATACCGGGTGCCGGTGATGAGGTTCTGCTCATTGGCGTTTTCCCCCGTCAGCTGGTAGCCGATGAGGTGGCAGCGGTTGTAGAGGTACTTGCCGTCCACGCAGTCGTATTTGGTCAGCTGCCAGCCGCTGGGTTTTACCTGGCCGATGGCGCCCCGTTCCTCCGTGGGCATCAGGTCCCGCCCCACACAGGCGTAGGCGGCGCCGCAGCGGCCCAAGGCGTCCAGGGGGCTGTACGTTTCAAAAGAGGGCCCATCCAGCTGGCTGGTGTCAAAGTCCGGCTGGTTGCCGTCCACTTCCGTCCAGGGACTGCCGGAATAGGCGGGGATTGTTTCCTCTACTGCCTGGGGAGTATCCGGAGAGGAGAGCGGTTGGGACAGGTATGCGGATACCGCCAGACAGCAGACCAGCAGCGGCGGCAGAACGCGGCGAATGAATTTCATGGTACTTCCTTTCTTGAGATGCGGCGCGGGAGGGACAAGACTGCATTATACTACGCCGCCCGGCGGTGGGCCAGCGCAAAATGAAAAATTCACGGAATGTTGATAGTTGGCGGCGGAAAAGAAGTATACTATAAGGAACAGCGGACTCTCTTTACTTTACAGGTAAAATCCTCTAAAATAACACGTAAACAGCATCACGCGGAAAGGATGACAAACTTGATGGATGAAAAACTGCGGGAATATGCCCAACTGCTGGTGCGGGTGGGCCTGAATGTGCAAAAGGACCAGCGGATGGTTATCTCCTGCCCGGTGGAGTGTGCCTGGTTTGCCCGGATGTGCGCCCAGGAGGCCTATGACGCCGGCTGCAAGGAAGTGGTCATGAACTGGCACGACGATTCCATGACCCGGATGAAGTACCTCCGGGCCGGCGAGGAAGTGTTCGACACGGTGCCCGACTGGCGGAGACACTTCTTCAACGACTATGCCAAGGAGGGGGCGGCCTACCTGGCCATCTCCGCCACGGACCCGGAGAATCTGAAGGGCGTGGACCCCGGCCGCATCGTCCGGTCCCAGCAGGCCAGCGGCAAGGCGCTGAAGGACTTTGACCGGCTCCAGATGTGCGGCGGCTTTCCCTGGTGCATTGCCTCCATCCCCATCCCCAGCTGGGCGGTACGGGTATTCCCCGGCGTGGGGGAGGACGCGGCCATGGAAAAGCTGTGGGACGCCATTTTCCAGGCGGTCCGCATCAGCGGTGACGGCACCTGCGTGGACAAGTGGCAGCGGCACCTGGCCACCCTTCACGAGCGGATGGAGAAAATGAACCAGCTGAACTTCAAATCTCTCCACTACACCAACTCCCTGGGCACGGACCTGACCATTCAACTGCCGGAAGGCCACATCTGGGAGGCCGGCAACGACGTGACCCTCTCCGGCCAGGAATATATCGCCAACATCCCCACGGAGGAGCTGTTTACCGCACCGCTGAAGACCGGTGCCAACGGCGTGGTGTATTCCTCCATGCCCCTGGTGAATGACGGCAACATCATTGACGGCTTCCACTTCGTGGTAAAGGACGGAAAGATCGTGGAGGCCCATGCGGAGAAGGGCGAGGAGTCCTTGAAGGGCGCCATTTCCCTGGACGAGGGCGCCAGTTATTTCGGCGAGGTGGCCCTGGTCCCCTACGACAGCCCCATCTCCAACCAGAAGACCCTGTTCTACAATACCCTGTTTGATGAGAACGCCGCCTGTCACATCGCCTTCGGTGAGGCGTATCCCTGCCTGAAGGGCGGCCAGGAGATGACCAAGGAGGAGCTGAAGGCCCGGGGCCTCAATGACTCTATTACCCATGTGGACTTCATGGTGGGCACGCCGGACCTGTCCATCGTGGGCACCACCCACGACGGCCGGGAGATCCCCGTGTTCGTCAACGGCAATTTTGCCCCGGAGATCTGAACGAAGGAGAGACTGACTATGGCCTACCCGAAAAAGACATTTGACGAGACCGTCATGATCGCCGAGGGTGCTCGCATCGGCGGTGATGTGACCCTGGGCAAATATGTGAACATCTGGTACAACGCCGTCCTCCGGGGCGACGAGGGTGCCATCACCGTGGGGGAGGAGACCAACATCCAGGATGGTGCCGTGCTCCACGAGGAGACCGTGGTGGGCAAAGGCTGTACCATCGGCCACAATGCCATCGTCCACGGCTGTACCGTGGGAGACAACACTCTGGTGGGCATGGGAGCCATCATCCTCAACGGCGCCAAGGTGGGCAATAACTGCATCGTGGGTGCCGGTGCCCTGGTGACCGGAAAAATGGACGCCCCTGACGGTGTTATGCTCCTGGGCAGCCCCGCCAAGGTGGTTCGCCCCCTGACGGAGGCGGAGATCGAGAGCAACCGGGTCTCCGCCCGGGGCTACCTCCATGCGGCGGAGCAGTACCGCAAGGGCTGAGGGACCACCGCCGGAACGGCCCCGGAAAGGAACCGACCTATGGAATGGAACAAACAAAATCTGAAGGGCGCTCTGCTGGTGCTTTGCGGCGGCGCGGCATTTTATGCGGCGCTCCAGCACCTGAAGGCGGTGGCGCTGGCCGTGGGCTGGCTGACCGGCATCCTGGCCCCCTTTCTGCTGGGCGGTGCCATCGCTTTTGTGCTGAATGTGCCCATGCGGGCCATTGAGCGGCACCTGTGTCCCAATGCAAAACAGGGGGCCGCGTTCCGCCGGCCCTTGGCACTGGTGCTGACGCTGCTGGCGCTCATCGGCGTACTGGTGCTGGCCTCCTGCGTCATCGGCCCTGGTGTGGCGGACGCGGCGCGGTCCATTGCAAGCCAGGTACCTGCCGCCTTTGACCGGCTGTACGGGCAGCTCCTTAGCCTGGAGCGGTATTGGCCCCAGTTCGAGGGTGTGGTGAACCAGCTGGATATTGACTGGCGGAGCCTGTCCCAGAAGGCCATCCAGCTGGTCCAGTCCTGGGGCGGCAGTCTTCTCAGCTCCGGCGGCGGTCTCATTGGCGGCGTCGTCAGCGGGGTCAGTACCTTTATTATCGGTCTGATTTTTTCTCTCTACATCCTGCTGCAAAAGGAAAAGCTGGCCCGGCAGGGCCGCCAGGTGCTTTACGGCCTTTTGCCGGAGCGGCGGGCGGACCGGACATTGGAGGTGCTGCGGCTGGCCAGCCGGACCTTTTCCAGCTTCCTCTCCGGCCAGTGCGCGGAGGCGGTCATCCTGGGCACCATGTTCGCAGTGGCCATGACGCTGTTCCGCCTGCCCTATGCGCTGCTGGTGGGGGTCCTCATTGCCCTGACGGCCCTCATCCCCATTGTGGGCGCTTTCATCGGCTGCGGCGTGGGCGCACTGCTCATCGCCGTGGCGGCCCCCTGGAAAGCCGTGGTGTTCGTGGTGCTGTTTTTGGTTTTGCAGCAGGTGGAGGGGAACCTCATCTACCCCCATGTGGTGGGCTCCTCCGTGGGCCTGCCCTCCATTTGGGTGCTGGCCGCCGTTACTCTGGGCGGCAAGATCCTGGGCGTCGGGGGAATGCTGCTGTTTATCCCCCTTTGCTCCGTGCTGTACGCCCTGTTCCGGGATTATGTGAAACGGCGGCTGCGGGAAAGAAAGGTGCCTGCTGAAAAGTGGCGGGACGGTCCTCATTGCTGAAAAAAGAGACCTGCGGAAACTTCGCAGGTCTCTTTTTTCAGCAATGGTCCACCAGCGTCTGGAAAATGGCAGCACCGGCGGGATCGGAACGGAAGCAAAGCTCCGGGTGCCACTGGACCGCCAGCAAGAAGGGATGCTCCGGGCAGACGGCGGCCTCCACCAAGCCGTCGGGAGACCAAGCCTCTGCCCGCAAAGACGGGGCCAGGCGGCAAACAGCCTGGTGGTGATAGCTGTTGACCCCCAGCTCCTCCCGGCCCAGCAGGCGGCGCAGGGCGCCGTCCTCCACCAGACGGACCGTGTGGCAGGTCCGGTCATAAGGGGGCTTCATGACATGGGGAACAGGGCTGGGATGCTCCGTGGGCAGGTCCTGGTACAGCGTGCCGCCCAACAGAACGTTTATCAGCTGGATACCGCGGCAGATGCCCAGCATGGGCTTGCCCTCCGTCATGGCCAGGCGGAACAGCCCCGCCTCCAGCGCGTCCCGCCGCGGGCAGAGGACACCGCACAGGGAAGAGGGAGTCTGTCCATATAAAGCCGGGTCCACATCGTGGCCGCCGGTAAACAGCAGCCCGTCACAAAGATTGTACAGTTGGCAGATATCCGCCTCGTCCGCCTCCAGGGGAAATACCACCGGCAGGGCGCCGGCGGCCCGGAGACCGTCCAGATAGTCCGGCAGCATCCAGATGCTGTTCTTTTCGTCATCCCACAGGGGGACCACGCCAATCACGGGTTTTTTCATATGTCCTCCATCTCCGCCGGCGGCGGTACATAGACAAACAGCGCACAGAGTATCCCCCTCTGCGCGCCGCTGCGTTTTCTTCAATTTAGTATAACGAAGAAGAGGCACACTGTCAACGCGAAAAATTTGAAGTTTGGTATTGACAAAGATACTTGTCAATGCTATTCTCTGCGTGACAAGAAAAGTTGTCAATTTGACAGAAAAAATTGTCATGAAAGGAGTGGTAACATGCCGCTTTACAACCGGCTGAAGGAGTACCGGGCGAGGCTGGGCGTGAACCAGCAGGAGATGGGCGCCTTGGCGGGGGTGTCCCGCCAGACCATCAGCCAGATCGAGCGGGGAGACTATTCCCCGTCGGTGACGCTGGCACTGAAGCTGGCAAAGATCTGCCAGGTGTCCGTGGAGGATATTTTTTCCTATGAGGAGGACGGAAACAATGGAGAATAATACAGTAAAAAGAGACAATCGAAAGGCACTGCAGAAATTTTTTCTGATCCTGCTGGGCGCCGCCGTTTTCGGCGGCGTGGCAGGCTTTGCGGCTGGCTGGATGGGCCATGACAACTTGTCTGGAGTCGTGACCGCGGCTGTCACCGACTGGCTGACGGCAATGGCTCCCTGGGTCATGATTGTGACCAGCACAGTGTCTCTGGGCATGATCCTCTGGCTGTACCGCTCCGCGAAAAAACTGTACGCCGGCTGGGATGGCGAGGAGGAAGCGGCCATGGAACAGGCGGAGGAGAAGCTGAGCTGGGCGCTGATGGTCACCACTGTACAGGTGGTGCTGGATATGTTCTTCTTTGCCGCGGCGGCGGTGAGTGAGAACATGTCGGCCCTCATCGGCATGGCGGTTTTTGTGCTCTCCATTGCGCTGTTGACGGTGTCCCAGCAGAAGATCGTGGACCAGATACGCCGTATGAACCCGGAAAAACAGGGCAGTGTCTACGATGTGCACTTCAATAAAAAGTGGCTGGCCAGCTGTGACGAAGCAGAGCAAAAGCAGATCGGCCAGGCGGCTTACAAGGCCTATCACACGGTGAACGTCGCCTGCCCCTTCCTGTGGATGGCCCTGGTGCTGCTGAACTATGCCTTTGACTTCGGCCTGCTGATGCCGGCATTCACGGTATGCCTGCTGTGGCTGCTGCTGAATGTGGCATACAGCCTGGAGGCCATTCGCTTGAGCCGGAGAAGAGCGCAGTAAACGCATTCTTTAAAACGCCTCCGCTTGTCAGCGGGGGCGTTTTGTGCTATTCTAATGCTTATCTATTTATATGAAATGGGGTGAGCGCGTGGACCTTTCCCAAAAGAAGCTGTTTTTGCTGGACCTGGACGGCACCGTCTATTTGGAGGAAGCCCTGCTGCCGGGGGCGGCGGAGTTTTTGTCCTGGGCCCGGGAAAGGGGCTGCGCTGTTCGTTACCTGACCAACAATTCCTCCCGGGGCGTGGAGGCGGGGCTGGAAAAGATGCGCCGCCTGGGCATTCCGGCCCGGCGGGAGGAGTTTCTCACCGCCGTGGAGGCCACGGTCTATTATCTGCAAACACGGCGGAAGCCCTCGGATGTGTATTATGCCGTGGGCACGGATTCCTTTTGCCGCCAGCTGGCGGAGGAGGGCTTTCACCTGCGGCGGACGCCGGACGCGGATGTGACGGTGGTGCTGTGCGCCTTCGACACGGAGCTGACCTACCAAAAGGTGGAGGATGCCTGCCGCCTGCTGGCCCGGGGAGCGGACTTTCTGGCCACGAACCCGGACCTGGCCTGCCCCACCCTGTTTGGATTTATCCCCGACTGCGGTTCTATCTGCCAGCTGCTGGTGAACGCCTGCGGCCGCAGGCCGGTGTATATCGGAAAGCCGGACCCCACCATGATCCGTCTGGCCTGGGAGCAGACGGGATACGGCCCCGCCGAGACGCTGATGGTAGGAGACCGGCTGTACACGGACATTGCCTGCGGGGTGAATGCAGGGACGGACACGGTGCTGGTCCTGACCGGCGAGGCCACGGCGGCGGATGCCGCCGTATCGGACACGCCGCCCACCCTTATCTGCCGGGACATGGCGGAATTGCTGGAGTGCCTGAAGAAGGCCCGGCGGGAGGGCTGCTGACGGCCGAGATCGGAACCGTTTGACCCAAATGAGGAGGGATACTGATGAAACGACTCACCCGGGTGGAAAAAAAGCAAGCCAAAAAAAGAGAGAAAAAGCATATGCGCCAGGCCTTGAGTCAGGAGCTGCGGGAGCACAGAAGCTCCTTCATCGTCTTTTACACCCTGCGCCTTTTGGTGCTGGTGGTGCTGGTGCGCCAGCTGTTCCTGCACAACTATGAAGGTGCGTTCTTCTGCATTTTGACCATTTTACTTCTGTATGTGCCCAGCTGGATCCAGGTAAAGCTGCACATCGAGCTGCCGCCGGCTCTGGAGATCACCATTTTGTGCTTCATCTTTGCGGCGGAGATCTTGGGCGAAGTCAACGCGTTTTACGTCAATGTCCCCAACTGGGATACCATGCTCCACACATTGAACGGATTCCTGGCCGCCGCCGTGGGCTTTTCCATGGTGTTGCTGCTGAACGACAATGAGCGGCTGACCTTCGACCTGTCGCCCTTCTTCCTGGCGCTGGTGGCCTTTTGCTTTTCCATGACCATCGGCGTACTGTGGGAATTTTTTGAGTTCGGCATGGATTATTTTTTCCATACGGACATGCAGAAAGATACGGTGGTGAACGCCATCTACACCGTGGCCCTGGACCCCACCCGGACCAATAAGGTAGTGGCGGTGAAGGGCATTCAGGATGTGGTCATCAACGGCGAAAGTCTGGGCCTGGGCGGTTATCTGGACATTGGCATCATTGACACCATGAAGGACCTGTTCGTGAACTTTATTGGTGCGGTGGTGTTTTCCGTCACTGGCTTTTTCTACGCCCGCAGCAAGGGCGAGAGGCGGACACCGGCACAGAACTTCGTCCCCAGCAAGAAAACGGAGGAGACGGACTATCTGAGGCAGGCACGGGAAAGGAGCCAAGCGCTTTCTCAGCAGGAGGCGGAGCCCGAAGAAAAGTAAAAATCAGCGGGTCTGACAGGCGCCACACCTGTCAGACCCGCTTTTGCCTGAAAGGCACCTTGGAGCAAAAGAAAAGCTGCTCTGGGGTGCTTTCGCGCGGTGGATATATGGTTTCCATCGTCCTTCATCCATCATCCGGCCGCGAACCCAGTGAAACGGATGGCGGCCGAAAGCGAGGAGCATCAGAATGGGCGCGGGATGGGTTTTTGATGCGGAGCATAAAAAACTCGTCGCAAGCGTCACATCGCTTACGACGAGTTGGCGTCCCCGGCGCGATTCGAACGCGCGGCCTTCCGCTTAGGAGGCGGATGCTCTATCCTGCTGAGCTACGGAGACAGGGTGGACCGGCAGGGTCCATTGTACCTGTTTCCGACCCGCGTGTCAATCCACAAAAGCAGGAAAGTGCTGCCGCTTCCGCGCTCTTACTCGATGACCCGGACCCGGATGACGTTGGGCAGATGGGTCACGTCGTTGATGACGGCCTGGCCCACCTTAGCCCCCAGGTCCACCAGAGTATAGGCGTAATCGCCCTTGGATTTGTTGCTGAGGTTTTCCACGTTGACGCCGTCAGTGGCCAGCAGGGTGGTGATGTTGGCCAGCATGGCGGGAATGTTTTTGTGAATGATGCACATCCTCATAACGCCGCTGCGCTCCAGCGTCACGTTGGGCAGGTTCACGGAGTTGCGGATGTTGCCATTTTCCAGGTAGTCCCGCAGCTGGTCCACCGCCATGACGGCACAATTTTGCTCGCTCTCCGGTGTGGAGGCGCCCAGGTGGGGCATGGCGATCACATGAGGAGCCTGGACGATGCGGTTGTTGGGGAAGTCCGTCACGTAGGTGGCCACCTTGCCGGTGTCCAGAGCCGCCAGCATGGCGTCGTCATCCACGATCTCACCTCGGGCCAGGTTGATGAAGCGGACGCCCCGCTTCATGCTGGCGATGGCCTTTTCGTCGATCATCTTCTCTGTTTTAGGAGTGAAGTGGATGTGGATGGTGATATAGTCCGCTCGCTTATAAAGCTCATTGATGTCCTGTACCACGTGGATATGGCGGTCCAGCCGCAGGGCGGAGTCCACGGACAGGAAGGGGTCGTAGCCGTACACGTCCATGCCCAGGTCCAGGGCCAGATTGGCTACCAGGGAACCAATGGCGCCCAGGCCGATGACGCCCAGTGTCTTTTTGTAGATCTCCGGGCCGAGGAAGGCGGATTTACCCTTTTCCACCACCGCGGTCACATCCACACCGCTGGCCACCTGCTGGCGGACCCACTGGATGGCGCCGTCCACATCCCGGGAGCCGATGAGCATGGCGCATACCACCAGCTCCTTGACGGCGTTGGCGTTGGCGCCGGGGGTGTTGAACACGGCGATGCCCGCCTGGGAACAGCGGTCCAGAGGAATATTGTTGACGCCGACACCTGCCCGGGAGATGCCCAGCAGGTTGGCGGAAAATTCGTAGTCCTGGAGCTTGGCGGAGCGGACGAGGATTCCATCCTCCGAACTCTCGTTCTCGCCGACGGAGTACAGCGCCGGATCAAAGCGGTTCAGGCCTACGGGAGAAATTTTATTGAATGTTTTAATGCGATACATGGCGGGATAGCCTCCTGGGTGGTCCCAACGGACCACGGTACTTGCGGCGGAACGTGCGGCGCTGGCGTCGCTTCCGTCACAGCCCCTCTATTATATGTTTTCCGGCGGACAAATGTCAATGTACGGAGGACCGAAAAAACGACGCCGGCGCATGGGGATATTTGTTCAAAAAAGTCGATGGGGCGGGAATCGTTGTTTTGCCGGAGAAAAAGGAACAAAATATCGAAAAAATGTGGACTTTTATCTTGAAATTGAAAGGAAAGCGGACTATAATGACAAACTGTGTGTAAATATCAAGGTGCAGAGCCTTTTGAGATGAGAAAGAAAGGGACGTTCATTATATGCAGAACGAACATCTGAGAAATGTAGCCATTATCGCCCACGTCGACCACGGCAAGACCACCCTGGTGGACGAGATGCTCAAGCAGGGCGGCGTGTACCGTGAGAATCAGGAGACCGTGGAGCGCGTCATGGACTCCGGTGACCTGGAGCGGGAGCGCGGCATCACCATCCTGGCAAAAAACACCGCTATCCGTTACGGCGATACCAAGATCAATATCGTGGATACCCCGGGCCATGCTGACTTCGGCGGCGAGGTAGAGCGTATCCTGAAGATGGTCAACGGCGTCATTTTGCTGGTGGACGCCGCCGAGGGCCCCATGCCCCAGACCCGCTTCGTGTTGAGCAAGGCCCTGGAGCTGGGCCACCGGGTCATCGTGGTGGTCAACAAGATCGACCGCCCCGACCAGCGCATCCACGAGGTGGTGGACGAGGTGCTGGAGCTTTTGATGGACCTGGATGCCACCCCCGAGCAGCTGGATTCCCCCATGCTGTTCTGCTCCGGCCGTCAGGGAACCGCCTCTTATTCTCCCGAGGTGGCGGGCACGGACCTCAAGCCCCTGTTCGATACCATTCTGGAGTATATCCCCGCCCCCGAGGCGGACACCGACCAGCCCTTCCAGATGCTGGTGTCCTCCATCGACTACAACGAGTTCGTGGGCCGCATCGCCATCGGCCGCATCGAGCGGGGCACCCTGAAGCAGAACCAGGAGATCGCCGTGTGCAACTACCACGATCCCGAGGCCGTGCTCCGCAAGGCCAAGGCCACCGCCATCTATGAGTTTGAGGGTCTGGCCCGTAAGGCGGTCACTGAGTCCACCGCCGGCAACATCATCGCCATGAGCGGCATCCCCGATATTACCATCGGCGACACCATCTGCGCGCCTGACGCCGTGGAGGCTCTGCCCTTCGTGAAGATCAGCGCTCCCACGCTGGAGATGACCTTCTCCGTCAACGACTCTCCCTTTGCTGGCCGGGAAGGCAAGTATGTCACCTCCCGCCAGCTGCGGGACCGGCTGTACCGCGAGACCTTGAAGGATGTGTCCCTGCGTGTCTCCGATACGGACAAGGAGACCGCTTTCAACGTGGCGGGCCGGGGCGAAATGTCCCTCAGCATCCTCATCGAGACCATGCGCCGGGAGGGCTATGAGTTCCAGGTGTCTCCCGCCCGTGTGCTGTACAAGGAGATCGACGGCCAGAAGTGCGAGCCTATCGAGCGCCTGGTGGTGGATGTGCCCGGTGACTGCGTGGGCGCCGTCATTGACAAGCTGGGCCAGCGGAAGGCCGACATGCTGGAGATGACCCCCGTGGGCGACCGCATGAAGATCGAGTTCCTCATCCCCGCCCGGGGCCTGTTCGGCTACCGCAACGACTTCCTCACCGACACCAAGGGCGAGGGCATTATGGCCTCCGTGTTTGATTCCTACGCCCCCTACAAGGGTGAGATCTCCCGCCGCGGCAACGGCTCCATGATCTCCTTTGAGACCGGCGAGTCCATCACTTACGGCCTGTTCAACGCCCAGGAGCGGGGGACGCTGTTCATCGGCGCCGGTGTTCCCGTGTACGGCGGCATGATCATCGGTGTCAGCCCCCGCAGCGAGGATATGACCGTCAACGTCTGCAAGAAAAAGCAGCTGACCAACACCCGCGCCTCCGGCTCCGACGACGCTCTGCGTCTGGTGCCCCCCAAGCAGATGAGCCTGGAGCAGTGCCTGGAGTTCCTGGCGGATGACGAGCTGTTGGAGGTCACGCCCAAGAGCCTGCGGATGCGCAAGGCCATTCTGGACCACGAAAAGCGCATGAAGGCCCTGCACGGCAAGAAATAAAGGAATACTCTCGAAAGCCCTGGAAATTTTCCGGGGCTTTTCCCTGCCTAGGGAACTTTTCCCTTTCCCTTGCCGTCTGCATAAGCAGATGCTACCCTCGGTGTACAAAGGGCAATACGCCTGCCAGCGGCAAAAATCAACGCTGGCGGCGTCATCGTCCTTGGTGGACGCCAGCCCACCCGCGTCCTCTTTCTTGCCAGCGCCGGTTTTCTCTCGCTGGCAGGTCCTTCGGAGTTTTTCAGGAGCAGATTTGGTGGCTGGCAAGGCTTTTGAGGCAGCCGGGCTGCCGCCCGGCGACGAAAATAACACAGTCAGCCGCCGAAGATGCCCTGAAAAACCGTGTTGCCCTTTGTATACCGAGGGTGTGATAAGCTCGTAGAAATGCGAAGAGGAGGAATTTTCGTGAAGAAGATGATTGCCCGCATCTTGCCCCTGGCTCTGTGCGCCGCTATGGTGTGCGCCCTGCCTTCCTTTGCCGCTGAAACGGGGAGCACCGCTGAAGCGCCTGCCTACCTGGCACCTGTCCGGGTATGGGGCCGGGTGACGAAGCTGGAAAACGGCGGCTTGCTGGTGCAGAACGACAATGAAAACGACCCTTATCGGGAGACCGTCCTCTATCTTTCTGATACCACGCCTGTGGTGGATGCCGTGACCGGACTGTCTCTTGACCGGGAACTGCGGGAGGGGGAGACCATCTATGCCTGGGTGGGGCCTGCTGTGACGCTGAGCCTGCCGCCCCAGGCTGCCGCTGAAGTGGTGGTTGCCAACATCCCGGAGGACTTTGGCGCGCCCCAGTATTACCAAATCGTCAAGGTACGGCCGCAGGTGGCTGCCGCCATCTATCCGCCCCAGCCGGTGACTCGGGTGGACCTGGTGACCACCGGCGGGCGGGAATTGACCATTACAGAGGAAGCCGTGCTGTTCCCCTATCTGACGAAGCAGATGGTCTTTCTGAGTTCCCTGGTGCCCGGCAGTAATATCCTGGTCTGGACCGATGACGAAGGTGTCGTCACCAAGGTCATGTTGTTTGCCTATGCGTACCAGGGCTACGTGGCCTGGGAGCCCACGGGAGAGGTCAGCGTCAATGACCGGCGGCTGCCGGTGACCGGGAAAGTGATGGAGGGAGAAGTGCTGCTGCCTATCCGGGCCGTGGCGGAGGCTGCCGGCTATGATGTGCAGTGGGTCCAGGGCCAGGGCGCCGTGGTGACAAAGCCCGGCGCGGAAGCCCCCGTCTTTTCGGTTCTGCCCGGCCGGGACACGGCGCAGACGCCTGATGGTGATTGGGGCCTATCCGACGCCTGCTACTTTGAAAACGGCACCACCTATCTGCCCGCCGGGGACCTTGCAGCACTGCTGGATCTGTTTGTGGTGTATTGACCGCTCCGTTTCGGCACACACTAGGGCAGAGGTGATGCACATGGAAGAACTGCCCCTGGGCCTGGGCATGGCCCTGGCGCAGCATCCGGAGGCCATGGCCCGCTTTGCCGCTCTGCCTGAGGCGGAGCAGCAGGCTGTCATCGACGGTGCCCACGCTGTCCGCTCCAAGGAGGAGATGCGGGCTTATGTGGAGCGGCTGATGCAATGAAAAAACGCCTCGGACCAATTTTGGCCCGAGGCGTTTTGACATGGCTGCGGATCTATTCGTGAGCCCGGGGCAGGTTCCAGCGGAAGTGGGCGGACAGGCCCCGGATGAGGATGACCAGACCGCCGCCCAGCAGCATGGCGGGCATCTCACCCAGACAGCGCCACAGCAACGCGCACACCAGCGCTCCTGCCAGGGACGCGCTTGCGTAGACATGTTTATGGAAGATATAAGGTGTGTCTCCGGCCATCATGTCCCGCAGGACACCGCCGCCCACGCCGGTGACCACGCCCACGAACGCCAGCAGGAACACCGTGGCTTGAGGCACGCAGGCATAGGCGGTGCGGATGGCCACCACGGTGAAGATAGCCAGGCCCGCCGTGTCCATCCAGAACATGACCTTGTCAAAAAGCACGGTGCTGTACATCAGCACCCGCCGCACCTGGGGGAGAAACAGCACCAGCGCCGCGATGAGGGCCACGGCGGCGTAAATGGGGTCGCGGAAGGTGGCGGGCGGTGTGCTGCCCAGAATGACATCCCGGATGACGCCGCCGCCCACGGCGGTGGTGAGGCCCAGAATGCATACACCGAAAATGTCCATGTTTTTCCGGATGCCGGTCATAGCGCCGGAGGCGGCGAAGGCCATGGTGCCGATCAGTTCCAACATGAGAATAAAGGTTTCCACGGTGCCTCCTTTACGCCTTCGCGCCCTGGCGGACCATCTCCATGAAGGCGGTGGCCGCCGCCGTGGGCGCCACATCCCGCAGCGTGCACATATCCACACTGCGGGCGGGAATGGTGAAGTCCGTTTTCAAAAGGCGGATGTCTCCGGCGTCCAGGGCGTCCTGCACAAATTCCAGCGTCACGCCCGCCACGCCCAGGCCAATGCGGGCCAGGGACACCAACAGGCTCCGGGAGGAGAGCTCGATCTCCGGATTCAGCGTCACGCCGCTTTTCAAAAACTCCTGCTCCAAAAACACCCGGCTGCTGGCCTTCCGCTCCAGCAGGATGAGGGGAAAGTCCGCGATCTCCTGGCGGGTGTGGGCGTGGTCGAAGTCGCAGGGATACTGGCTGCCGGCCACGAACACAGAGTGGGTGGCAAAGCACGGCCAGCTGTCCACGGCGCTGTCGGCGGGGGAGGAGGCGAAGGCAATGTCCACGGCGCCGGATTTCAGGAGGCTCAGCACCTTGGCGCTGCGGCCGCTGACGATCTTCAGACGGATGCCGGGATGCTGGCGGTGAAACTCATCCAGATAAGGGGTCAGAAACCAGCTGGTCACGGTGTCACTGGCGCCGATGACCAGAGTGCCCAGCAGCAGCTGCTGGGCCTGGGACAGCTTGTCCTCTCCGGTGGCGATGAGGCCCAGGGCGCTGCGGACATATTGATAGAGCATCTGCCCTTCCCCTGTCAGCGTGACGCCCCGGGGACTGCGGGCAAACAGACGGGCCTGGAGAGCGGTCTCCAGCTGCTTGATGGACTGGCTTACCGCCGACTGGGAGATGTAGAGGTTTTTCGCGGCCACGGAGATGTTGCCGGTTTCGGCAACCTCCTTGAACACACGGTACAATTCCAGCTTGACTGCCATGGTGTTCCCTCCTGCGATTAGAAATACTTATTATGTATAATTCTATTATAAGCAAATGGAGAGGGAAAGGCAACTGCTCCACGAAATTTTCGGGAATCCTTTGCAAATGGCGGCGATTTTGCTATACTGATACACGATTGAACTCAAAAAGGAGAACGCCTATGCGCTATGACAACATCATCTGGGATTTTGACGGCACCTTGTTCGACACCTATCCCGCCATGTGCCGGGATCTGCGCCTGACCATGGAGCGCCTGGGCTTTTTCTTCACGGGGGAGGAGCTGCTGGAGCGCTTCACCGTCTCCCGGGGCGCGGTGCTGGCGTACTGCGCCGAAAGGACCGGCATGACCGCCCAAGAGGTGGACAAGGTCTACCGGGCCTGGGTGGCGGAGCACGGCCAGCCTCAGGCATATCCCTTTCCGGGAGTGCCGGAATTTCTGGCCTGGTTCCAGGCAGCGGGCGGGAGAAACTTCGTCTTCACCCACCGCAGCGGCTCCGTCCACGACTATCTGGCCGGCGCGGGGCTGACGGCATACTTCACGGAGGTTACATCCGCCGGGACCACCTTCGCCCGGAAGCCGGACCCGGCGGGGAATTTGTACCTGATGGAAAAGTACGGCCTGGACCCCCGCAGGACCCTGGCGGTGGGGGACCGGGAACTGGACATTCTGGCGGGGAAGCGGGCCGGGGCGGATGCCTGCCTGTTTTCCGAAGGACCCGGAGATACAGCGGCGGACTATGTCATCGCGGACCTTTCCGGGCTGGACGCCCTGGTGGGCCTGGACGAATAAAGGAGGACCCATGGAATACCACATTTTAGCAGTGGGCGACGTGGTGGGAGAGCCGGGGCTCAAGCACCTGGAAAAAAACCTGCGCCCCCTGAAAAAGCTGAAAAACATCGCCTTTACCGTGGTGAACGGCGAAAACGCCTCCGGCGTGGGGCTGACGGAGGAGCAGGCCTGGCGCATCTACGACGCCGGGGCCGACGCCGTGACTCTGGGCAACCACACCTTCGGCAAAATGCAGATCAAGACCATGCTGGAGGACACGCCCTGGCTGCTGCGTCCCGCCAACTACGCCGGCCGGGCACCGGGACGGGGCTGCGGCATATTCGACCTGGGCGGCGTCCGGGTGCGGGTGATGAACCTTATTGGCCGCTGCGACCTGGACTGGAAGGCGGCGGACCCCTTCACCACGGCGGACCGCCTTTTGAAGGAGGGGGATGCGGACTTTACCTTGGTGGACTTCCATGCGGAGGCCACCAGCGAAAAGCTGGCCCTGGGCTATTACCTGGACGGCCGGGTGTCCGCTCTATGGGGCACCCATACCCATGTGCCCACCGCCGATGAGCGGGTGTACCCAAAGGGCACCGGCTACCTGACGGACCTGGGCATGACCGGCCCCATCGAATCCGTTTTGGGCATTGAGCCCTGGCAGTCGGTGGAGAGCTTCCTGGGAGGACTGCCGGGCCGGTACCGTCCCGCGGAGGGGCCCTGCAAGCTTCAGGGAGCCGTGTTTACTCTGGACAGCGCCACGGGGCTGTGCACCGCCGTGGACCGCGTGGATATTCGCTAAAACCAATTGTTTTTATAGAGAGAAGGAACCAATCATGTCTATCCAGAAAGTCAGAGCGTATTTTGAACAGTTCGGCATCGCCGATCGTATCCGGGAATTCGACGTATCTTCCGCCACTGTGGACCTGGCGGCCGTGGCCGTGGGTGTGGAGGGAGCCCGCATCGCCAAGAGCCTCAGCTTCAAGGTGGATGACCAGCCCATCATCATCGTGGTGGCCGGCGATGCCAAGGTGGACAACAGTGCCTATAAAAAGTATTTCCACACCAAGGCCAAGATGCTCACCCATGAGGAGGCCCACGAACTCATCGGCCACGATGTGGGCGGCGTGTGCTCCTTCGCCCTGCCGGAGAATGTCAAGACTTATCTGGATGTTTCCCTGAAGCGGTTCGACACGGTGTTCCCCGCCGCCGGCAGCAGCAACAGTGCCATCGAGATGACCTGCGACGAGCTGGAAAAATACTCCTCCAACTTTGTGGAGTGGGTGGATGTGTGCAAGGGCTGGCGGGAGGAAGCGTGACGGAAGCGCCAGCCGGACGGTAAAGGGAGGCCGGTCATGTTCAAATTCATCCATGGAGCTGATTTCCATCTGGACAGCCCCTTCGGCGCCCTGCCGGCGGAAAAGGCGGCCGCCCGGCGGCGGGAGAGCCGCCAGCTGGCTGCCCACATGGCGGACTACGTCCGGCAAAACAACATCAGCCTGGTACTGCTGGCGGGGGACCTGTTCGACAGTCCAAATGTGTTCCGGGAGACCGGGGAGCAGCTGGCCCAGGCCCTGGAGCGGATGGAGGTGCCGGTGTGCATTGCCCCCGGCAACCACGACCCCTTTGTGCCCGGCGGCGTGTGGGAGTCCGTGTGCTGGCCGGATAATGTCTGCATTTTCCGGAAAAACGCCATGATGTCGGTGGAGCTGCCCCGGTGGAACACCGTGGTCCACGGCGCCGCCTTCACGGGGCCGGAACAGGGCAGCAGCCTGCTGGCGGGCTTTCATGCGCCGGCAGACGGCCGGGTCCACGTGGGCTTGCTCCATGGGGAGGCGGAGACGGCGGACAGCCGCTACGATCCCCTGGGCGGAGAGGAGATCGCCGCCAGCGGCCTTGCCTATCTGGCGCTGGGCCATATCCACAAGCGGGGACAGAAACGGTACGGGGGTACCCTGTGCGCCTGGCCCGGCTGCCCGGAGGGACGGGGCTTTGACGAGCTGGGGGAGAAGGGCTTTTACGAGGGTACGGTCTCCGATGATGGCGCTGTGTCCCTGCGGTTCGTGCCCTTTGCCCGGCACCGCTACGAGGTGGTGACAGTAGATGTCACTGGTCAGGCGCCCCTGGCCGCCGTGGAGGCGGCGCTGCCCGCCCGGGGAACGGAGGGAGACCTGTACCGCGTTCTGCTCACGGGGGAGACCGGCGAGGGCGGCGGAGAGGCCGCTGCCGTCCGGGAGACTCTGGCGGAGCGGTTTTACGCCCTGGAGGTCCGGGACAACACCCGTATGGCGGAGGACGTGTGGCGCCGGGCGGGGGAGGACTCCCTGCGGGGACTGTTCCTGCGGACCCTGCGGAAGAAGCTGGACGCGGCTTCCGGTGAGGCGGAGCGGGAAACCATCACCCGGGCGGCCCGGTTCGGCCTGGCGGCGCTGGACCACCGGGACCTGGGATAAAAGTTTTCCGAATATTTGCCGCTGAATGGGGGCTTGTGCTCTTGACAAGGACAAATCATCGTGCTATAGTGACAAGCAATTTGAAAAAGCGTTGAAAAGGACGCTGCCCGGGAAGGACACCAGAGAGAAGCCGCCAGAGGCTGCAAGCGGCTTTTGCCGGAACCGGAGCCAGTCACCGCCTTGGAGCTGCCCACCGATATGTAGGCTGGGACGGGACCTCCCGTTACAGAGGACACGAGCGGCATCCGTATGGATGCAAGCAGGGTGGAACCGTGGAATACGTTTTCGTATCTCACCCCTGATTATCAGGGGTGAGATTTTTATTTTTCACCCCTCACCATAAGGAGGAACAACATCATGTCTGAGGAAAACCTGTACACTTTTGAAAACGAAGAATACCGCCGCACTTATTGGCACACCTGCTCCCACGTGCTGGCCCAGGCCGTCAAGCGCCTGTACCCCGAGGTGAAGCTGGCCATCGGCCCCTCCATCGAGGAAGGCTTCTACTATGATATGGACTCTCCCTTCCCCTTTACCCCCGAGATCATGGAGAAGATCGAGGGCGAGATGCGGAAGATCTGCAAGGAGAAGCTGAAGCTGGAGCGGTTTGAGCTGCCCCGGGCCGAGGCCATCAAGTTCATGGAGGAGAAGGGCGAGCCCTATAAGGTGGAGCTCATCAACGACCTGCCCGAGGACGCCACCATCTCCTTCTACAAGCAGGGCGAGTTCACCGACCTGTGCGCCGGCCCCCATCTGGACTCCACCGGCCGCATCAAGGGCAACGGCATCAAGCTGACCGCCTGCAACGCCGCCTATTGGCGGGGCGACTCCAACCGGGAGACTTTGCAGCGCATCTACGGCATCGCCTTCCCCAAGAAGGAAGAACTGGACGCGTATCTGGAGCGCATCGAGGAGGCCAAGCGCCGGGATCACCGGAAGCTGGGCAAGGAGCTGGGCCTGTTTGCCTTCCGGGATGAGGCCCCCGGCTTCCCCTTCTACCTGCCCAAGGGCATGGTGCTGAAGAACACCCTGATCGACTACTGGCGCCAGGTCCACAAGAAGTGGGACTATGTGGAGATCTCCACCCCCCAGATCATGCGCCGTACCCTGTGGGAGACCTCCGGCCACTGGGACCACTATAAGGACAATATGTATACCACCGTCATCGACGACGAGGACTTTGCCATCAAGCCCATGAACTGCCCCGGCAGTATCCTGGTCTATGACCTGGAGCCCCACTCCTACCGTGACCTGCCCCTGCGCTACGGCGAGCTGGGCCTGGTCCACCGCCATGAGCTCTCCGGCGCCCTCCACGGCATGTTCCGCGTCCGCTGCTTCACCCAGGACGATGCCCATATCCTCCTGGCCAAGGAGCAGATCAAGGACGAGGTCATCCGCATCGCCCAGCTGTTCGACGAGGTCTACTCCCTGTTCGGCCTGCCCTACAAGATCGAGCTGTCCACCATGCCCGAGGACCACATCGGCTCCGTGGAGGACTGGGACATTGCCACCGCCGCCCTGGCGGACGCCATCACCAGCATCGGCAAGACCTATGAGGTCAACCCCGGCGACGGCGCCTTCTACGGTCCCAAGCTGGACTTCCACATTCAGGACTCCCTGGGCCGTACCTGGCAGTGCGGCACCATCCAGCTGGACTATCAGCTGCCCGGCCGCTTCAATCTGGAGTACACCGGCGCCGACGGCGAAAAGCACTGCCCCGTCATGATCCACCGGGTGGTGTTCGGCTCCATTGAACGCTTCATCGGTATCATCACCGAGCACTATGCCGGCGCCTTCCCCACCTGGCTGAGCCCTGTCCAGGTGAAGCTGCTGCCCATCACCGATCGCGCTGCCGCCTATGCCGACCAGGTGGCCGCGCAGCTGGATGAGGCCGGTTACCGGGTCGAGGTGGACCACCGTAACGAGAAGATCGGCAAGAAGATCCGCGAGGCCCAGCTGGAGAAGGTCCCCTACATGCTGGTCATCGGCGACAAGGAGGCCGAGTCCGGCACTGTCTCCGTCCGGCACCGCGCCGACGGCGACCTTGGCGTGATGGATACCGCTGCCTTCATGTCCCAGCTGAAAGAGCTGGTGGATTCCAAGGCCAACAAGTAAGAAAGCCGCGCGGCAAAAGCGCCGCGCCCAGTTGGGCGCGGCGCTTTTTTACCATATATTGTGAACGCTTATGGCGGACATCTGGCCTGCTGAAATGAACAAACCTGTTTCCCCACTTGCCGGAAATTTCTGTGGCTTCTCCGAAAATGCAAACATAGGACAGGATACCATTGCAACCGGCAGACGGGGAGGAATATACTGAGGCGAACGGTACAACTCCGCCTATTGGCGGAAGAAGGAGGAACCACGATTATGAGCCGAACCTTTAAAAAGGTGCTGGTGGCCAACCGCGGCGAGATTGCCATGCGGGTTTTCCGGGCCTGCCACGACCTGGGATTACAGACCATCGCCATCTATTCCAATGAAGATACATACAGCCTGTTCCGCACGGCCGCGGACGAGTCCTATCTCATCGGCGAGAACGAAAGCCCCCTGGGGGCCTATCTGAACATCCCTCGCATCATTCAGCTGGCAAAAAAGCACGGCGCCGACGCCATCCATCCCGGCTACGGATTCTTGTCCGAGAACGGCGATTTTGCCCGGGCCTGCGAGGAGGCCGGCATCCAGTTCATCGGTCCCAGCTCCCGGGTGCTGGACATGATGGGTGACAAGCTCTCCGCCAAGCAGATGGCTCTGGAGTGCGGCGTGCCCACCACCCCCGGTACCACCGAACCGCTGAAAAGCCGCCAGGCCGCCCAGAAGCTGGCCATGGAGTTCGGCTTCCCTGTCATTTTGAAGGCTGCCGCCGGCGGTGGCGGACGGGGTATGCGCCGGTGCGACACTGTGGAGGAAGTGGGTGTCAACTTCGATCTGGTGAAGGCGGAGGCCAAGAAGGCCTTCGGCAATGATGACATCTTCATGGAGAAGTTCCTGGTGGAGCCCAAGCACATTGAGGTCCAGGTTCTGGGCGACGAGTTTGGAAATGTGGTCCACCTGTATGAGCGGGACTGCTCCCTCCAGCGCCGCTATCAGAAGGTAGTGGAGTTCGCCCCCGCCTTCTCTGTGGACCCGGCGGTGCGGGAGGCCCTGTGCGCCGACGCGGTGAAGATCGCCAAGCATGTGGGCTATGTCAACGCCGGCACCCTGGAGTTCCTGGTGGACAAGGAGGGGCACCACTATTTCATTGAGATGAATCCCCGCATTCAGGTGGAGCATACCGTTACGGAGATGATCACGGGCATTGACCTGGTGCGCTCCCAGATCCTCATTGCCGAGGGCCGTCCCCTCAGTGATCCCCGCATCGGTATCACCAGTCAGGAGTCTATCCGCCGGGACGGCTACGCCATCCAGTGCCGCGTCACCACCGAGGACCCTGCCAACAACTTCGCCCCCGACACCGGCAAGATCACGGCCTACCGCTCCTCCGGCGGCTTCGGCGTCCGGCTGGACGGCGGCAACGCCTATACCGGTGCCGTCATCTCCCCGTACTATGACTCCCTGCTGGTGAAGATCACCACCTGGGACAACACCTTTGAGGGCGTGTGCCGCAAGGCCAGCCGCGCTATCAACGAGGTCCATGTCCGGGGCATCAAGACCAACATTGCCTTCGTTACCAATATTTTAAAAAACCCCACCTTTATCGCCGGCAAGTGCCACACGAAGTTCATTGACGAGACGCCGGAGCTGTTCCAGATGACCGAGAGCCAGGACCGGGCCACGAAAATGCTCAAGTACATCGGGAACATCGTGGTAAAGGAGCAGGGGGAGCACAAGTTTTACGACGCGCCCCGGTTCCCGCCGGTTACCGGGAACCGGCCCGACGGCCTCAAGCAGCTGCTGGACGCCAAGGGTCCCAAGGCCGTGTGCGACTGGGTGAAGGACCAGAAAAAACTGCTTATCTGCGACACTACCACCCGAGATGCCCACCAGTCCCTGCTTGCTACCCGGGTCCGCACCCGGGACATCGTCAAGGGCATGGAGGGCACCTCCGAGATCCTGGCGGACGCCTTCTCTCTGGAGTGCTGGGGCGGTGCCACCTTCGATGTGGCATACCGCTTCCTCCACGAGTCCCCCTGGGAGCGGCTGGACCTTATCCGGGAGAAAGCGCCCAACCTGCTTTTGCAGATGCTTCTCCGGGGCGCCAACGCTGTGGGCTACACCAACTATCCAGACAATGTGATCCGGGAGTTCATCAAAGAGGCTGCCCGTTCCGGCATCGATGTGTTCCGGGTGTTCGACTCCCTGAACTGGCTGCCGGGCATGGAGGTGGCCATGGATGAGGTACTCAAGCAGGATAAGATCTGCCAAGCCACCATCTGCTACACCGGCGATATCCTGGACCCCGAGCGGGACAAATACCCCCTGGAGTACTATGTGAAGCTGGCCAAGGAACTGGAGCGCCGGGGCGCTCATATGCTGTGCATCAAGGATATGTCCGGCGTTTTGAAGCCTTATGCCGCCAAGAAGCTGGTCTCCACTTTGAAGCAAGAGGTGGGCCTGCCCATCCAGCTCCATACCCACGACACCTCCGGAAACCAGGTGGCGACTTACCTCTGCGCCGCCGAGGCCGGCGTGGATGTGGTAGACTGCGCCATCTCCTCCATGGCATCCCTCACCAGCCAGCCCTCTCTCAACGCCGTGGTGGCGGCCCTTCAGGGCACGGAGCGGGATACCGGACTGGATTTGCAGCGGCTGCAGTCCCTCACCGACTACTGGGAGGATGTCCGCAAGCGCTATGACTCCTTTGAGAGCGGCATCAAGTGCCCCGCCACGGACATTTACCGCTATGAGATTCCCGGCGGCCAGTACACGAACCTGAAGCCCCAAGTGGAATCCCTGGGCCTGGGCAGCCGCTTCCAGGAGGTCAAGGAAAATTACCGCAAGGTCAACGACATGCTGGGCGACATCATCAAGGTGACGCCCTCCAGCAAAATGGTGGGAGACCTGGCCATTTTCATGACTCAGAACGACCTGACGCCAGAGACCATCGTGGAAAAGGGCGAGGGTCTGGCGTTCCCGGACAGCGCTGTCACATATTTCTCCGGCATGATGGGCCAGCCCCAGGGCGGCTTCCCGAAGGAACTGCAAAAGGTGGTCCTCAAGGGGAAGAAGCCCATCACCTGCCGCCCCGGCGAGCTGCTGGAACCGGTGGACTTTGAGGCCAAGAAGAAGGAAATGGCCGCGTTTGACCCAGACCCCAGCTGGCGGGCCGTCCTCAGCTACTGCCTGTATCCCAAGGTGGTGGAGGAGTACGTGAAAAACCAGAAGGAATACGGCTACATCATGCGCTTGGGCAGCCATGTGTTCTTCCACGGCCTGGCGGTGGGCGAGACCAACAAGGTCAACATCGCCGACGGCAAGACCCTGGTCATCAAATACCTGGGCCTCGGCGAGGTAGACGAGGAGGGTATGCGCACAGTTACCTTTGAGCTTAACGGCATCCGCCGGGATGTGAAGGTGCCGGATGAGAAGGCCCAGAAAAACATCGTGAAGGTGCCCATGGCGGACCCGGAGGATAAAAGTCAGGTGGGAGCCTCCATTCCCGGCGCTGTCAGCAAGATCGCCGTCAAGGTGGGAGACACCGTGGAAAAGAACCAGACTCTGGTGACCATCGAGGCCATGAAAATGGAGACCGCTGTGACTGCCCGCATGGGAGGAACAGTAGAAAACATTTGCGTTCGCGAAGGAGATACGGTCAAAGGCGGGCAGCTTCTGGTCACACTGCGCTAAATTGTGAAATTTTACAAAGGAGGTCCGCCGGTACCGGCGGACCTCCGCTTTTTGCTTTCAAAACCACCAAAGATGATTGTCCACACCTGGCGGATATTTGTACAAGTTGACACTGCCTGACGGAATTCCGTCAAAATTATGCATATCGGCGAAAGAAATGCAAGTTGATAACACTTGACTTGCAGGAAATTGCATAAAAAGCAAAAAAAGACCTTGAAAAATGACGGGAGTTGCGGTATTATATGCAACAAGTACTGCAAGACCCGCATACCAAAAGGAAAGAGGATTGAAAGATGAAAAAGTTTCTGTCTTTGCTCATGGCCACTTTGATGATGGCCAGCGTTCTCACCGCCTGCGGCGAGAAGAAGGAAGAAGCCCCCGCTGAAACGCCTGCCGATACCCCTGCTGAGGCTCCCGCCGCCACCGGCAGCGAGCTGACCTTCACCACCGGCGGTTCCTCCGGCACCTATTATGCCTTCGGCTCCGTCCTGGCCGGCCAGGTCTCCAGCTCCACCGGCACCAAGGTCACTGCTGTGGAGGGCAAGGGCTCCCAGGGCAACATCGAGCTGATGGACATGGATGGCGCCCAGCTGGGCTTGGTCCAGTCCGACGTTATGAGCTACGCCTATGACGGCACCAACCTGTTCGCTGAGATCGGCAAGGTGGACAGCTTCTCCACCGTGGCAGCCCTGTACATGGAGCAGGTCCAGATCGTTACCTGCGACCCCAGCATCAAGACCGTGGCTGACCTGAAGGGCAAGAATGTCTCCATCGGTGACTCCGGCTCCGGCGTGTGGTACAACGCCATCGACGTGCTGGGTGCCTACGGCCTGACTGAGGCGGATATCAACCCCACCTACCAGGGCTTCGGCGACAGTGCTGAGTCTCTGAAGGACGGCAAGATCGACGCCGCTTTCGTGGTGGCCGGCGCTCCTACCACCGCCATCACCGAGCTGGCCAGTGCCAAGCCCACTTACCTGGTGAGCCTGGATGATGAGCACATCGACGCTCTGCTGGCCCAGTCCCCCTATTACAGCAAGTATGTCATCCCCGCCGATACCTACGGCCTGGAGTCTGACACCACCACTGTGGCTGTGGGCGCCGTGGTCATCGCCCGTGACGATGTCTCCGAGGACGATGTGTACAACTTCTGCGCTGGCGTGTTTGACAACATCGACGCCATTTCCGCTGTCCATGCCAAGGGCCTGGAGCTGAACCTGGACTTTGCTGCTTCCGTTACCTCCGTGCCCTATCATCCTGGCGCTGCCAAGTACTTCGCCGAGCAGGGCATCACCGTTCCCACCAAGTAAAAACACGTTCAGAACCTGTTAAAGAACCGCGAACGTCTCAAGGAGACTGCGGTGGGCAGCGCCCACCGCAGTCCCTTGTGGTTTTGCGAGACGGATGAGTCCGCACCGCCGGCGGCGGGGAGTCATGCGTTTCGTGACCAAACACCTTTAGGAAGAGAGGAAAACTGCATGAGCTTTTGGAAGAAAGAGACCAAGGCTCCCGTGAATACCGCTCCGGCGGATGACGGCTCCGTTGGCACCGCCGCCGATGTGGAGCAGGTCATGAAAAAATATGACCGGGAGTCCAATACCCGTGTGTGGGAGGGTGTGCCAAAAGAGGTGGTCCGCTGGATCATGGTGGCCTTTTCCCTGTACAGCATTTATGTGACACTGTTCTCCACCGCCCTGCCGGAATTCCGCCTGTCTGTGTTCCTGGCCACCATCCTTATCATGGGCTATCTGAACTTCCCCCTGCGCAAGGGTACCGTCCGGGTGAACCACATGCCCTGGTATGATATTCTCATCATGGTGCTGGGCTCCGGCGCGTTTTTCTGCTATGCGTTCAACGCCGAGCGGATCATCAAGCTGTCCCTGCGGGCGGCCAAGGACCCCTTCCTGCTGGCGATTGGCGTAGTGGGCATCCTGGCCCTTATCGAGCTGTGCCGCCGCAGCGTGGGCCTGCCTATTTTGTGCGTGGTGGGCGCCCTGCTGGTGTATACCTTTACCCGGGTCCAGCCCCGCATCGCCATCTATAACCTGTTCTATACCACTTCCGGTGTTATGAACACCCCCATCAACGTCTGCGCCAAGTACATCGTGGTGTTCATCATCTTCGGCGCCTTCCTGGAGCGTACCGGCATCGCCCAGTTTTTCATTGATCTTGCCAACTCCATCGCCGGTGCCTCTGCCGGCGGTCCCGCCAAGGTGGCTGTCATCTCCTCCGCTTTGTGCGGCATGGTGTCCGGCTCCTCCGTGGGCAACACCGTCACCACCGGCTCCGTTACCATCCCCATGATGAAAAAGACCGGCTACAAGGCGGAATTCGCCGGCGCCGTGGAGGCAGCTGCCTCCACCGGCGGCCAGATCATGCCGCCCATCATGGGTGCCGCCGCCTTCCTCATGGCGGAGTATATGGGCATCAGCTACGCCACCGTGGCTGTCACCGCCATTTTGCCCGCTGTGCTGTACTTCACCGGTATTTATATTGCTGTCCATTTGGAAGCCCGGAAGCTGGGCCTGAAGGGTATTCCCAGAGATCAGCTGCCCAAGCTCCGGGTCCTCATTAAAAAGATCTATCTGCTGGCGCCCCTGGTGGTGCTGGTGGTGTTGGTGTCCACCAACATGAAGACCATGCAGTTCTCCGCCGCCGTGGCCATTTTGGTGGCTATCCTGGTGGGCCTCATCAACAAGGATGACCGCATTACGCCCGTCAAGATCATCGACGCTCTGGAGGCCGGCGGCAAGGGCACCATCACCGTGGCCGTGGCCTGCGCCATGGCCGGTATTGTGGCCGGCTGCATCACCGTCACCGGCCTTGCCTCCAAGCTCATCACCGCCATCGTCTCCGTTTCCGGCGGCCACACCATGATTGCCCTGGTACTGACCATGCTATGCTGTATCGTGCTGGGCATGGGTGTGCCCACCACCGCCAACTACTGCATCATGGCGGCTACCTGCGCCCCCATCCTCATGAATCCCCAAATCGGCGTTCCCGCCATGGCTGCCCACTTCTTCGTGTTCTATTTCGGCATCGTGGCGGACATCACGCCTCCCGTGGCCCTGGCGGCCTACGCCGGCAGCGCCATCGCCAAGGCGCCGCCTATGAAAACGGCCTTCAACGCCACCAAACTGGCCATCGCGGCCTTCATCGTGCCCTATATCTTTGCCATGAACCCCGCTATGCTGCTGGTAAACGTGGAGAATCCCTTCCAGGTGGTGCAGATCGTCCTCAGCTCCCTGGTGGGCTTGTTCGGCGTGGCCGCCGCGCTGAGCGGCTACCTGTACCGCCCCATCAACCCCCTGTTCCGTTTGGCTCTGGTGGCCGGCGGCTTGAGCATGATGATCCCCGGTACCCTGACAGACGTGATCGGCCTGGCTGTGGTAGTTGCTGTGGTACTGCTCCAGCGGGCTGCCGCCAAGCGGGAAGCCGTACAGTAATGCGATTTTATGATCCGCTCCCGAACCTGGTTCGGGAGCGGATTTTTTCGCATATTTTGATGAATTTTTCAAAAGTCAGTAACCTTTTGACAGGATTTTCCGTCTAAAAAAAGAAAAGCACCGGCCTGCGAACAGACCATGAAAATCTGTTACCAATTTGTTGTTGCTTTGTAGGAGTAACTGTTCTAGCATGAGCCATACAGTTACAAGGAACGACGGGAAAGAGGAGAATCAAGCGATGGCTGAAGTTAAAGATCTGGAACGGGAGGCTCCGGCGCAGGAGCCCGTGCCGGCGCCGCCGGCAGAGAGTGCCCCCAAGGAGAGCGTGCAGTCCAAGTGGAAAAACATGCCCCGGAAGAAGCGGCGCAAGCTCGTTCGCTGGGCCATTTTGCTGGTGGTCCTGGCGGCGGCCGCGGTGGGCGGCTGGAAGCTGTTCGGCGGAAAGGGCAAGCAGGAGGCCCAGGTGGTGACGGATATGGTGTCTTACGGATCCATCACCTCTACCGTGGAGGGCAGCGGCATCACTAAGGCGAAAAAAAGCGAGACCATCACCCTGACCACCTCCGGCACCGTACAGGAGGTGCTGGTCACGGAGGGCCAGCAGGTGACGGCGGGCACGCCGCTGTTTGTCATTGATTCCGAGGATGCCCGGACTGCCGTCCAGAAGGCGGAAAGCAACCTGGAGGGGTATCAAAAGCAGCTGAACACGCTGCAAAAGGATATCGCAGGACTGAACCTGTCTGCGGGATATCCCGGCAAGCTGATGGAGGTGGAGACTCTGAACCCCGGCGACACCATCAGCAAGGGCCAGAAGGTGGCCACTCTGTCTGATGATACCCGCCTGCGCCTGACCCAGTATTACAGCTACGCCTATGAAGGAAACATCCGCCAGGGACAGACGGTGGATGTGTCCATCCCGGCACTGATGACGACGCTCTCCGGCACGGTGGAAGCGGTACATATGGTCAGCCGCATTACCCCGGAGGGGTCCAAGCTGTTTTCTGCTGACATCATCGTGAAAAATCCAGGCTCTCTGACAGCGGCTATGACGGCCTCCGCCACCGTCACGGTGAACGGAGAAGTCGTGTATCCTTATGAAGCGGGCAAGCTGGAGTACTACCGCACCGGTGACCTGTGCTCCACGGTCAACGGCACGGTCATTTCCAGCAGCCTGGTGGATTATTTGCAGGTGGAGACCGGGCAGGTGCTGGTACGCATCGACGGCGAGGAGAGTGAAAGCGAGCTGTTTACCCTCCAGCAGAACGTGGAGGAGGCCCAGAAGGCACTGGATACCGCCCGGAAGAATCTGGACAACTGCAATGCCGTGGCACCTATCGACGGCACGGTCATTGGACTGATGCTCCAGCAGGGCCAGGAGGTGGAAGCCAACAGCGCCGTCATCACCATCGCGGATACCTCCACCATCGTGGTGGATGCTACCGTGGATGAGCGGAACGTCAGCTACGTCAAGCCCGGTATGATGGTGGACATCGACCAGTGGGGCAGCATCTACACCGGTACGGTGGAGTCCGTCAGCCTGAATTCCAAAGCGGAAAACGGCGTTGCCAGCTATCCCATGGTCATTTCGGTGGATAACTATGACGGTACCCTCGTGACCGGCAGCTATGTCAACTATTCTCTGGTAGCCAGCGAAAATGACAACTGCCTGGTGGTGCCCATCCAGTGCGTGAAGACCGTTCCCCTGGAGGACGGCTCCACCGGCAACGTGGTGTTTGTCAAGGGCGACCGGCCGGACAACGCCATCGACCTGACCGTCCCTGTGGACGGCGTGCCGGACGGCTTTTGGGCCGTGCCGGTGGAGATCGGTATCTCCGATACATACAATGTGGAGATCAAGTCCGGCGTGGAGGAAGGGACCGAGGTCTTTACCCAGATGCAGACCTCCGACGTGTGGATGTGACGTTATGCTGGTTAAACTGAAAAACGTTTATAAAATTTACGGTGAGGGCCTGGAGAGCGAGGTCCGGGCCCTGGACGGTGTATCCCTGGATATCGACCGGGGGGAGTTCGTGGCCATCGTGGGGCAGTCCGGCTCCGGAAAGTCCACCATGATGAACGTGCTGGGCTGCCTGGACATCCCTACCCGGGGCGACTATTTCCTGGATGGCACCGATGTCCGGGAGCTGACGGATAAAGAGCTCTCCCATATCCGTAACAAGCAGATCGGCTTCATTTTCCAGCAGTATAATCTGATTCAGAGCCTGACGGTGCTGGAAAACGTGGAGCTGCCCCTCATTTACCAGGGCATCCGGGTGGATGACCGCTATGACATGGCCATGGAGGCACTGGAGCGGGTGGGGCTTGCGAACCGGGTGAAGCACAAGCCGGCGGAGATGTCCGGCGGCCAGCAGCAGCGGGTGGCCATCGCCCGGGCCATTGCCACCCGGCCTCCCATCATCATGGCCGACGAGCCCACCGGCGCCCTGGATTCCCACACAGGCCTGGAGGTGCTGGGCTTTTTGCAGCAATTGAACAAGGAGGGCACCACCGTCATCCTCATCACCCATGACAACGGCATTGCCGCTACCGCCCGCCGCATCGTGCGCCTGGCGGATGGGAAGATCGTGGATGACCATGAACAGGAGGTGGACTGGCTGTGAATATCCGACAGGCTGTGAAAATGGCCTTTAAGTCCATCCTGGGCAACAAGGGCCGGTCCTTCCTGACCATGCTGGGCATCATCATCGGTATTGCCTCCGTCATGACCATCGTCTCCACGGTCAACGGCATGAACCAGGAGTCCATGAAGCAGTTTGAGGCCATGGGCACCAATAAAGTGAATGTCTATGCCTACCGGTATGACAGGCGGGAAGTATTTGATGACTTGTACAACTATTGCAGATCCCTGGGTACAGACCTGGTGCTGGGCATCACCCCCAACGCCAACCTCGGGAATGTGACGGTGGTGTATGGCTCCAAAAGCAGTAAGGCCATGGAAAAAAACCGGGAGAACATGTGGAACGGCGATAGTCAGAACGGTGATGTGGCTCTGCCGCCGGACTGCTATCTCGGCAGCGACCAGTATGCCGTGTGCAACAATTTCCAGCTGGACAAAGGCCGGGATATCAGTAATATCGACATTAAAAACTATAACCAGGTGTGCGTCTTGGGAGCCCGGGCGGCCAAAAACTTTTTCAACTACGCCGACCCGGTGGGGCAGACCATACAGGTGAACGGATATCCCTTCACAGTGGTGGGCGTCTATGCTGAAAAGGACACCGGCAACAGCCCCTGGTCCCTGGACAATATCATCGTGTTTCCCTATACCGCTAAGCGGGTATTGAACCCCAATACGGATATCAACGAATTCGTGGTCAAAGCGGCCTCCGGGGAGGCCACCACGGAGGTCATTTCCCGTCTCAGCGGTTTTTTGGCGGGTCTGACCAACAACGGCCAAAGCGGCAGCGGCAGCGCGTACAGTGAGAACCAGTGGCAGGAGTCTCAAAATGAATGGGTGTCCATGGTCTCCCTGGTGCTGGGCGGCATCGCCGCTATCAGCCTTCTGGTGGGCGGCATCGGCATCATGAATATCATGCTGGTGACCGTCACGGAGCGTACCCGGGAGATCGGCATCCGCCGGGCCATCGGCGCTGAACGCAGCGCCATCGTCACCCAGTTTTTGATCGAGGCGGCCATGCTCTGCGGCATTGGCGGCATCATTGGCATCGGTATCGGGACCTTGGGCACCAGAGTGGCCGGGAAGCTGCTGATGCAGATCGATATCTGGCCATCGGTGGGTATTACCTTGTGCGCGTTTTTGCTGTCGGTGGTGCTGGGCATCCTGTTCGGCATCTATCCGGCGGCCAAGGCATCCAAGCTCCAGCCTGTGGAAGCCCTGCGGGCGGAATGAGAGGAAGAGACTTATGAAAAAACGACTGTTGAGTTTGCTGCTGGCGGTGTGCCTGACGGTATCAGTGCTGGTGCTGCCGGCCACCGCCGCGGAGACCGTCCGCTTTTCCGATGTCACGGACCGGGACACCGCCATGGCAGTGGAATCCCTGCGGTTGCTGGGGGTGCTGGACGGCTATGCCGACGGCTCTTTCCGCCCCAATGCGGTGCTGACCCGGGCCCAGTTCTGTAAGATGGCGGTGTATGCCATGAACGGAGAGAGCGAGCTGGGCTTGTACCGCGCCGTCACGGTGTTTCCGGATGTGAGGCCCTCCCACTGGGCGGCTGCCTATATCAACATGGCTGCCAAGGGCAAGGGCATCATCTCCGGTTATGCCGACGGTTCTTTCCACCCGGAGCGCACCGTCACGGTGGGGCAGGCGGTGACCATCCTGCTGCGGCTGCTGGGCTACAAGGATGAAAACGTGGGCGGCATCTGGCCCTATGGCTACATGGCCGTGGGACAGACCATCGGCCTGACGGACGGCGTCAGCGGAGAGGCCAACGCCGCCTTGACCCGCGGGCAGGCGGCCCGGCTGTTCTTGAACCTGCTGCGCGCTGATATGCGGGAGGGCGGCAAGTATCTGGATACGCTGGGTACCACCGTGCCCAACACGATGATGGTGTCCGCCTCTGCCACTGGTCCCGATGGCCGTGACAACGCTCTGAAGACCGCCGCCGGCGAGGTGTATCAGCTTGCCTCCGGCAAGACCTCCAATGGTTCTTTGAACGGCTATAAGGGCACGCTGGTGCTGAATAAGTACGGCAAGGCGCTGACCTTTGTGCCCGATGCTCTGGGCAGCAGCCGCACCATCACCCTGGCCAGCAAGACGGCCACCCAGATCGTGGATTCCAACGGCACCAAGTATCCCCTCAAGAGCAGCACCCCTGCTTATTACAACGGAGAGGAGAGCGTCTGGGGCGATGTGTACGGTTGGCTCCACGCCGGCGCCACCGTGACACTGTACCTCAATGAGGCGGGCGGCGTAGACTATGTGTTCGCGGGCGGCGGCACCGCGGAGGCGGCGGTCATCGTGGACCAGGATCGCTCTGCTGCGGGCTTCGACAGCCTTACCGGTGGTATGACCAATTACGCCATTTACAAAAACGGCGCACCTGCCACCATGGGCGACCTGCGGAAGTATGATGTGGCAGTGTACTCCTCCGCGGAAAATGCCGTTCGGGTCTGCGATACCCGGGTCGCTGTCTATTATGAGAGCTGCTATCCCAACCCGGAGGAGCCCTCCACCATCACTGTGCTGAACGGCACGGAGTTGACGGTGCTCCCCACTGCTATGGAGAGCCTCTCCGCCTTCAAGCCGGGAGATACGATGACGCTTTTGCTGACGGAAGACGGCCAGGTGGCCGGTGCCGTGGCGTCCGATTCCACGGCCCGGGGCAATGCTGTGGGCATCGTCAGCGGCGGCACTGTGCAGCTGCTGTGCGGCACCGCCAAGATCCTGCTGAAGTCCGACAAAGCCGGAGACTTTGAGGGGCAGGTGGTCCGGGTCTCCGCCAGCAGCAAGGGCAAGGTGAACCTGTCCCGCCTCAGCGGCGGTGCCTCCGGTGACCTGATCGTTTCCGGCCGGACCCTTGGAAAGGCGGCCTTGGCAGACAACGTCATGGTTTTCCGCAACGGTCAGGATATTGGCCTGAGCCAGCTGACCCAGGACCATATCCCAGCCGCTGACATCCTCTACGCCCGGACCAACTGGGCCGGTCAGGTGGACCTCATCGTTTTGGGCGGCTCCGAGGACGGCACAGTGTACTACGGCGTGGCCGTGGTGAAGCGGATCAAAATCCAGGTGAAGGATGAAAACGGCAACGACCCCGGAGACGATGACTATATCGAAACCACCAAGACTACGCAGACCCTGGCTGTGGAATACGGCAACGGCCTGCGGACAAAGCCCATCCAAAACGGCTCTCTGGTGTCCAACGGCTCCTTTGTGGCCATGACCATCAAGAATGGCCGGATCACCGCTTTGGAGACGCTGACGAAGCTGCCTGATGTGTCCAACAGTGCTTGGAGCGGTCAGTCTGCCGTCACCGTGGGGGGCCGGACGTACACAGTGGCTTCCGATGTGCCTTGCTACAACAGCGCCTCCAAGACCTGGATGACCCTGTCGCAGGCCCATGGCTATGCCAACACCGCCAACCTGTATGTCTCTGACGGTGTGGTTCGTGTCATTGAGGTCGGGAAGTAAGCAATCTCCAAAACAATAAAAACCGGGAGGACGGCAACAGCCGTCCTCCCGGTTTTTGGGTAAGAACCTATACAAAACGGATTATGTGTGCGAAATTATACGATTTGGAATAGGTAAAACTTCAGATAATTCGTTTCGTCCACGCCCCAGAGGATGGGGTGGTCGCAGCACTGCTGCCGTGCCTCGATCTGCCGCAGCTGCACACCGGCGTCTTTGGCGGCGTCGTGGAGCATGGCTACGAACTTTTCCTCGGAGGCGAAGTGGGAGCAGGAGCAGGTGGCCAGGTATCCGCCCCGGGGCAGCAGCTGCATGGCCCGGTAGTTGATCTCCTTGTAGCCGGTCATGGCATTGGCCACGGTTTTGCGGCTTTTGGTGAAGGCTGGCGGGTCCAGAATGATGAAATCGTATTTCACTGGCTCTTTGGCCAACTGCGGCAGCAGGTCAAATACGTTGGCGGCCACGCAGTCCATGACACCGTCCAAACCATTGCGCACCGCGTTGGCGCGGGCCATCTCCACGGCGGATTCCGACACATCCACGGCGGTAACGTGTTTTGCGCCGCCTTTAGCGGCGTTCAGCGCGAAGGAGCCGGTGTGGGTGAAGCAGTCCAGCACCGTCTTGCCCCGGGCCAGACGGCCCACGGCCCGACGGTTGTATTTCTGGTCCAGGAAAAAGCCGGTCTTCTGGCCGCTTTCCACATCCACCAAATAGCGGATGCCGTTTTCCGTGATCTCCACCACCGGGGATTCCGGCATCGCCTCATCGGGCAGGGGGAACCACCCCTTGTACTGGGGAAGACCCTCCTTTTCCCGCAGGGCCACATCGTTGCGCTCGAACACACCGCGGATGGGCTGGCCGTCCTCCCGCAAAATGCGGACCAGCATGGGCAGCAGCGTTGCCTTGATGCCCTCCACGCCCACGGACAGGACCTGCACGCTCAAAAGGTCGTGGAATTTGTCCACCGTCAGGCCGGGGAAAGCGTCCGCTTCACCGAAGATAATGCGGCAGGCATCCAGGTCCTGGGGGTCCATGACGCTTTTCCGATACTCCCAGGCCCAGCGGAGCTTCCGCTCCCAGAAGGCCTCGTCAAAGCGGTCGTTGGCGTTGCGGGAAATGAGGCGGACGCGGATCTTGGATTGCTGGGATAGAAAACCTGTGCCAAGATATCGGCCCTTTTTACTCAATATATCCACCAATTCGCCGTTTTCCGGTGTGCCCTCCAGGGATAAGACCTCCGCGTCGTAGACCCAGGGGTGGCCCCGGAGAATGGCGGCCTCAGCCTTGGGGGTGACGGTGCATTTGGGATAGGTGCGCTCTGCTTTCATATAGAAAAGTCCTTTCCGTTGGATATTGTTTTTCGCAACAAGTCTATCACACTTTTTTCCGGATTGCCATATAAATAGGTGAGAAGGAGGGGTCCATATGCCCATTATCTATCTGAGCCCGTCTACCCAGGACTGGAATATGTACGTCACCGGCAGCGGCTCTGAGGAATACAACATGAACCTGCTGGCGGACGCGCTGGTGCCTTACCTGCTGTCCAACGGCATCCGCTACAAACGCAACAGCCCGTCCATGACGGCGGCCTCCTCCATCCGGGAGGCCAACACCGGCTGGTATGACCTGTACCTGGCTCTGCATTCCAACGCGGCGCCGGAGGGGCGCTACGGGGAGGAGCGGGGCATCATCGCCTTTTACTATCCCGGCAGCACCGAGGGACGCCGGGCGGCGGAACTCATCGCGGCGGAACTGCGGAAAATTTATCCCCTGCCCAACAAGGTCACCACCCAGGCCACCACTTCCCTGGGGGAAGTGCGCCTGCCCCGGTTCCCGGCGGTGCTGGTGGAGATCGGATACCACGACAATTACGAGGACGCCACTTGGGTGGAGGGGCACATGGACGCCATTGCCCAGCAGCTGGCCCGGGCGCTGACGGAGTTTTTCGGCCTGCCCTTCATTTATCCCATGACGCCCATGGAGGGAACGGTGGAGGTCCGCTACGGCACGCTGAACCTGCGGGATGCCCCCTCCGCCTCGGGGACCGTCATCGCAAACCTTCCCGACGGCGCCGCCGTCACCATCTACGGCGAGTGGCAGGGGTGGTATGTGGTCCACTATGGAGAATTGGTGGGATACGCGGCGGCGGCGTACATCGATACGTGAGGCAATGAGCCGCCGGGCGGAGCCCGGACCGCCGCGAAAGCGGCGTACAAGTGTTTTGCCGTCGGCAAAGCCTTGAAACGGGCGGGCTTAGCCTGCCCGTTTGAGATCAATCGGAGGGGTCCCCGAAAAGGGCGCGGCCCTTTTTGGGGTATGGCAGGGGTGGTATGTGGTCCACTATGGAGAATTGGTGGGATACGCGGCAGCGGCGTACATCGACACGTGAGACAACGAGCCGCCGGGCACCGGTGGATGTATCGCCAGGTTTTGGTCAAATGTTCGGTTTTTCCTTGACAGAGCAACAGTAAATGATTAAACTAGAAAAGGATGATTATCGGCGGGCAAAGGGGTGCCCTCCGATTGTTTTCTGAGCCGTGCGGACACGCCGGGATCGCGGCGCGTTCTGCATATACAGCAGACCCACACCGAATATTAGGAGGTTGAAGCAATCGTGACACAAGCCATCATTACCGGCGTCATTGCCCTGGTGATCGGCCTGGCGGTAGGCTTCCCTCTCGGTATTCGCTACCGGAAGAACGTATCTGAAAAGGAAATCTCCAGTGCCGAGGAAGAAGGCACTCGCATTATCAACGAGGCTATCAAGAGCGCGGAATCCAAAAAGCGCGAGGCTTTGCTGGAAGCAAAAGAAGAGATCCTGAAAAACCGCAGCGAATATGAGAAGGAAGTAAAAGAGCGCAGAGCCGACCTGCAGCGGCAGGAAAACCGCTTGCAGCAGAAAGAGGAGAACCTCGACCGCAAGACCGAGGCCATCGAAAAGAAGGAAGAGTCCCTGGTCCAGAAACACGCGGCCATCGACAAGGAGAGCGAGGAGATCAAGGTCATCAAGCGCAGCCAGACGGAAATGCTGGAGCGTATCTCCGGCTTCACCGCCGACGAGGCCAAGCAGTATCTGATCTCCCAGGTAGAATCCGAAGTGACCCACGAGACCGCCCTCAAGATCAAAGAGGTCGAGTCCCGGATGAAGGAAGAGTGCGAAGCCCGCGCCCGCGAAGTGGTGGCCCAGGCCATCCAGCGCTGCGCCGCGGACCAGGTGGCCGAAATGACCGTCAGCGTGGTTCCCCTGCCCAATGACGAAATGAAGGGCCGTATCATCGGCCGTGAGGGCCGCAATATCCGCACCATCGAGACCCTGACCGGCGTGGACCTCATCATCGACGATACGCCGGAGGCTATCACCGTTTCCTGCTTTGAGCCCGTCCGCCGGGAGATCGCCCGGCTGGCCCTGGAAAAGCTCATCGCCGACGGCCGTATCCATCCCACCCACATTGAGGAGATGGTGGAAAAGGCCCGCCGGGAGGTGGAGTCCACCATCAAGGCCGAGGGCGAGCGCGCCGTGTTTGAGTGCGGTGTTCGCAGCCTGCATCCAGAGCTTGTGAAGATGTTGGGCCGCCTGCATTACCGTACCAGCTACGGCCAGAACGTTTTGCAGCACTCCATCGAGGTCAGTCACATCGCCGGCATGATGGCGGCGGAGCTGGGCGCTGATGTGCAGGCTGCCAAGCGGGCCGGCCTGCTCCACGACCTGGGTAAGTCTGTCGACCATGAGATGGAGGGCACCCATGTGGCTTTGGGCGTGGAATTTGCCCGGAAGTACAAGGAGCGGGAGGACATCGTCCACGCTATCGAGGCCCACCACAACGATGTGGAGCCCCGAACCATCGTGGCCTGCCTCGTTCAGGCGGCGGATGCCATTTCCGCGGCCCGGCCCGGCGCCCGCCGCGAAAACCTGGAGAACTACATCAAGCGCCTGGAACAGCTGGAGACCATCACCGGCAGCCACCCTGGCGTGGAGAAGGCCTATGCCATCCAGGCCGGCCGCGAAGTCCGCGTCATGGTGAAGCCCGAGCAGGTCAGCGAGGACCAGATGGTCATCCTGGCCCGGGACCTGGCCAAGAAGATCGAGGAAGAGATGGAGTATCCCGGTCAGATCAAGGTTCACCTGATTCGGGAGACCAAGGTCGTCGAGTACGCGAAGTAATAAAAAGACACGGAACGCACAGCGTTCCGTGTCTTTTTATGTGTCCAGTTTTATAATGTCGTTAGGAGTGCAGTTCAAAAGCTGACAAATCGCTTCAATGTTTTCGTAGCGGATGGATTTTGTTTCGTTGTTGATCATCTTGTTGAAATTTTGATAGCTCATGCCAAGCTGCTTATATAGCCAGTATTTCGTTTTGCCCTGCTGCTCCAGTAATGGGAAAATATCTAATTTTGCCATAACATATCTCTCCATTATCTTCCGATTACATTTGATAATAGAGAAGGTTTTCCCTTGCTATATAGATTATTACATTATATAATGTAAACATCAGATATATAGGGGGACACTATGGACTATCAAAAACTGTATCACATCCTGTTCAACGCGGTTACGGATTCCCTGGAAAATATGGCAGAGCAGAACTTCGGGCAGGCGGCCGCCTGCCTGCGGCAGGCCCAGCAGACCTGCGAGGAGCTGTATATGGACAGGGAAGAAAGCCCCGCGCAATAAAAAGAGCGCTGGAACACCAGCGCTCTTTCCTTATATCTGCAAAAGATTCAAATATTCCGGCATGGTGATGCGGTGGCGGGACAGGCGCTCGTCCTGATATTCGCAGCGGAAGCCGCAGGAGCGGACAGACCGGAGAGAGCGGACATTGCCGGAGTAGACCCGGGCAAACACTTGCTTGGCCCGCCAGTCGAAAAACGCGGTGGACAGGGCGGAACGGATGGCGGCTTCTCCGTAGCCGTTGCCCCAGAGCTCCGCCTGGCCGATGACATACACGATCTCATAGGCGCCGGGGAGGAGAGGGGCTTCAGCTTCACAAACCCAATGGCGGAGCCGTCATTCTGGCAGCAGACCATAAAAAAGCGGCCCCACCGGTTGAACTGAAATGTCAACATGGGCGCCGGCACCGACACAAGGAGTCGCCGCAGGGACTGCACGATGTCTGTTTCCTCGTGAAGATACCGGGTGACCTGGGGATCACCCATCCATTGAATGAGCCATTCCACATCCCGGGGGGTGATTTCCGCACGCAAAAAAATAGAAGCGGCTTTCTTCATATCGCTTACCTCACAGTAAAAATACTTAAAAGCCCTTCTATGCGTGCCGCATCGACGGCTCTTTTATATGAAATTACATATCGTATACCGGACAGGGCGAAGAATGTCAAGCCATAGGACCCTTTCCGGAAAGATGTACCCGCGGCGGTCTGGAGATGAACAGTTGACAATTCTTCCCGGAATGGATACAATAAGAATTCAGTGAAAACCACATGAAGCGATACATTATATAATTATAGATGCAAAGGATTTGAGACTATGGCACAGGATAAAAGACAGGTAGACGCCATTACCGCACGGGACGCGGATTTCGCCCAGTGGTATACCGACGTTTGTAAAAAGGCGGAGCTCATCGACTACACCTCTGTTAAGGGCATGTTCATTTACCGCCCCTATGGCTACGCCATCTGGGAGAATATCCAGCAGGAGCTGGACCGGCGGTTCAAGGAGACCGGCCATGAGAACGTGTATCTGCCCGTTCTGATCCCCGAGTCCCTGCTGCAAAAGGAGAAGGACCACGTGGAGGGCTTTGCCCCCGAGTGCGCCTGGGTCACCATGGGCGGCAATGAGAAACTGGAGGACCGCCTCTGCGTCCGTCCCACCTCCGAGACGCTGTTCTGTGAGCACTACGCCAACATCATCCACTCCTGGCGTGACCTGCCCAAGAAGTACAACCAGTGGTGCTCCGTGCTGCGGTGGGAGAAGACCTCCCGTCCCTTCCTGCGCCACCGGGAGTTCCTGTGGCAGGAGGGCCACACCATGCACGCCACCGAGGAAGAGGCCCGGGAAGAGACCATGCGGATGCTGAACATCTACGCCGACTTCATGGAGAACTACCTGGCCATGCCTGTCATCCGGGGCCGCAAGACCGACAAGGAGAAGTTCAACGGCGCCGAGGAGACTTACACCGTGGAGTGCATGATGCACGATCATAAAGCCCTCCAGGCCGGCACCAGCCACTACTTCGGCGACGGCTTCGCCAAGGCCTTCGATATCACCTTCACCGGCAAGGATAACCAGCTCCACCATCCCCATCAGACCTCTTGGGGCGTGTCCACCCGCATGATCGGCGGTATTATCATGACCCACGGCGACGACAACGGCCTGGTGCTGCCTCCCCGGGTAGCCCCCATCCAGGCAGTGGTCATTCCCGTGGCTCAGCACAAGCCCGGCGTTCTGGACGCTGCTGCTGCCCTGCGGGACCGCCTGAGCGCCGCGGGCATCCGGACCAAAATGGACGATTCCGACAACTCTCCCGGCTGGAAGTTCGCCGAGTATGAGATGAAGGGCGTGCCCCTGCGGGTGGAGATCGGCCCCAAGGATATGGAGAAGGAGCAGTGCGTCATCGCCCGCCGGGATACCGGCGAGAAGGTGTTTGTGCCTCTTGCGGAGCTGGAGGAGAAGGCCCGGGAGCTCCTGGATGCCGTCCATGACAACATGTACGCCATGGCTCTCAAAAACCGCGAGGAGAACACCTTCGACATCAAGACCCCCGAGGAGGCCAAGGCCATTGCCGAGGGCAAGGGCGGCTTCCTGCGCTCCAAGTGGTGCGGCAGCCTGGAGTGCGAGTTGGCCATGAAGGAGCGGGCCGGTGTCAGCTCCCGCTGCATGCCTCTGGCTCAGTCCGGCACCGAGGGCGTGTGCCCTGTGTGCGGCAAGAAGTGCACCACGGATATTTACTGGGGCGTGGCTTATTAAGAGCCGTTCCGCGAAAAAAGGCGGTTTTTGCGGCATTTTGAGGTTGTCCGCCGTAGGCGTATGCCTGTGTTTGGGACGCCAAAAAAATCTTCAAAATTTCATGAAAAACAGAGAAAATCCTCTTGACATCAAGAGGATTTTCTTTTATTATAAAGAGGCTGTGCGGCAGGGTGAACCTTGCCCATAGTACTGCGATGAACCGGGAGATTGCTCCGAGAGGAGGTAACTTCCGGGGAGTATGTCCGATAATCGGGCGGCTGAGAAGGATCTGTACGTTGCGTAGATCGCCACGCCATGATCATGGTACCGGCCGGAAGGGAGACCTGACGCCGGTATTTTTCATGAGCGGGAATGATACGCACGGATAAGCGTATAGAAAAATCTCTCGCCGTAGGTCGTCGAGACTCCGCGACAAAACTTACGTACGAATTCAGGAGGAAACAACCATGGCACAGAAAGAAATGATCCGCATCCGGCTGAAGGCCTATGACCACCAGGTGATCGACCAGAGCGCTGAGAAGATCGTCGAGACCGCCAAGCGCACCGGCGCTGAGGTGTCCGGCCCCATCCCTCTGCCCACCAAGAAGGAAGTCGTCACCATTCTGCGCGCCGTCCATAAGTACAAGGACAGCCGCGAGCAGTTCGAGCGCCGCACCCACAAGCGTCTCATCGACATCACCAAGTCCACTCCCAAGACCGTCGAGGCCCTGATGGCTCTGGAGCTGCCCGCTGGTGTGGAGATCGAGATCAAGCTGTAATCCCCTGCGATCCCCCGCGCACATTTAAAAAGTTTGCTGTCCATGTCCGCTGTCTTGCGAAGCGGACGGGTCATGTCGGCAGAGCAATGCCACGGTAACCCAAACGTGAGTATCTAAGCCGACCAATAACCTTTAAGGAGGAACATACATGAAAGCAATCATCGGCAAAAAAGTGGGCATGTCTCAGATTTTTGACGAGAACGGCCATGTGATCCCCGTCACTGTCATCGAGGCGGGTCCCTGCGTGGTCACTCAGAAGAAGACTTCCGAAAAGGAAGGCTATGAGGCTGTCCAGCTGGGCTTTGAGGACGTTGCGGAGCGCAAGCTGTCCAAGCCCGAGATGGGCCACCTGAATAAGGCTGGCGTGTCTCCCAAGAAGCACCTGCGCGAATTCAACCTGGAAAATGCCGCCGAGCTGAACGTGGGCGACATCGTCAAGGCTGACACCTTCAAGGTCGGCGACTTCGTCGACATCACCGGCACCAGCAAGGGCCATGGCTATGCTGGCGTCATCAAGCGCTGGGGCGCCCAGCGCACCCCCACCACCCACGGCGGCGGCCCCGTGCACCGTCACGCCGGTTCCATGGGATCTTCCACCGATCCCTCCCGCATCTTCAAGGGCAAGATCGGCGCCGGCCACATGGGCGTTGACCAGGTCACCGTGCAGAACCTGTCCGTTGTGAAGGTGGATCCCGAGCTGAACATGCTGGTTGTCTGCGGCGCCGTTCCTGGCCCCAAGGGCGGTCTGGTCACCATCAAGAGCACTGTGAAGGTCCACAAGGTCAAGCAGGCTGGTGCCGACATCAGCAAGAACCCGCAGAAGGCTTCCGGCCGCAACCCGCAGAAGGCCTCTGCCAGAAACCACTAAGAAAGGGGTGTTTCAGTAATGTCTACCATGAAAGTTTTGAACATGGCCGGCGCAGAAGTCGGCACTGTGGAACTGAGCGACGCCGTCTTTGGCATCGAGCCCAACGAAGTCGTTGTCCACGAGGTCGTCAAGAACCACCTCGCCAATTGCAGACAGGGCACCCAGAGCGCCCTGACCCGCGCCGAAGTTTCCGGCGGCGGCAAGAAGCCCTGGCGCCAGAAGGGCACCGGTCACGCCCGCCAGGGTTCCACCCGTGCTCCTCAGTGGACCCACGGCGGCATCGTGTTCGCACCCAAGCCCCGTGATTACAGCTATGTGCTGAACAAGAAGGTCAAGCGCCTGGCTCTGAAGTCCGTCCTGTCCGCCAAGGCGGCCGAGGGTAAGCTGGTCGTGATCGACGCCATCAAGATGGACGCCATCAAGACCGCTGACTTCCGTAAGTTCCTGACCGCCGTCCAGGTGGAGGGCAAGGCCGTTGTGGTCACCCCCGCTGTGGATGAGACCGTGGTCAAGAGCGCCCGCAACATCCCCGGCGTGCTGACTACCCCCGCCACCAACCTGAACGTCTATGACATCATCAACGCTCAGTACCTGGTCGTGGATCAGACCGCCCTCGCAAAAATCGAGGAGGTGTACGCATAATGGCTACCGCATACGACATCATTATCCGTCCCATCATCACCGAGCGTGCTATGGCCGGCGCCGCCGACAAGAAGTACGTGTTCGAGGTTGCCAAGACTGCCGGCAAGATCGAGATCAAGAAGGCCGTTGAGGAGATCTTCGGCGTGAAGGTCACTTCCGTCAACACCGTGACGGTGCCCGGCAAGGAAAAGCGCATGGGCGCCGGCCGGCCCGGCATGACCAAGACCTGGAAGAAGGCCTATGTCCAGCTGGCTGCTGACTCCAAGACCATCGAGTTCTTCGAAGGCATGGTCTGATAACGGAAGGAGAGTAAAGCGATATGTCTATCAAAACTTTTAAGCCGACGACTCCCTCCAGACGTCAGATGACGGTCTCCGGTTTCGACGGCATCGACAAGAAGGCCAAGCCCGAGCCCAGCCTGATCGAGCCTCTGAAGAAGAGCTCCGGCCGCAACAGCTATGGCCGCATCACCGTCCGTCATCGCGGCGGCGGCAACAAGCGCAAGTACCGTGTCATTGACTTCAAGCGGGACAAGACCGGCTCTGCCGTGGTCCTGCGCCTGGAGTATGACCCCAACCGCAGCGCCAACATCGCCCTCATCCAGTATGAGGATGGCGAGAAGCGCTACATTCTGGCTCCCGTCGGTCTGAAGGCCGGCCACAAGATCATGACTGGTCCCGAGGCTGATATCCTTCCCGGCAACGCTCTGCCCCTGGCCAACATCCCCGTTGGTACCATCATCCACAACATTGAGCTGCATCCCGGCAACGGCGCCCAGCTGGTCCGTGCTGCCGGTACCGCCGCTCAGCTGATGGCCAAGGAAGGCAACGACGCTCAGATCCGTATGCCCTCCGGCGAGGTCCGCATCGTGCGCACCAACTGCTACGCCACCATCGGCCAGGTGGGCAACATCGAGCACGAGAACATCAACATCGGCAAGGCCGGCCGTAAGCGTCACATGGGTTGGCGTCCCACCGTCCGTGGCTCCGTCATGAACCCCAATGACCACCCCCACGGCGGCGGCGAGGGCCGTGCTCCTGTCGGCCGTCCCGGCCCTGTCACTCCTTGGGGCAAGCCTGCTATGGGTTACAAGACCCGCAAGGGCAAGAACCCCACCAACAAGTTCATCGTGAAGCGTCGCAACGAGAAGTAAGGGAGGCAAGTTAATATGAGCAGATCCATTAAAAAAGGCCCGTATGTTGCCCCTGAGCTTCTGAAGCGGGTCGAGGAAATGAACGCCAAGAATGAGAAGAAGGTTCTGAAGACCTGGAGCCGCAGCTCCACCATCTTCCCCGCCTTCGTTGGCCACACCATCGCCGTTCACGATGGCCGCAAGCACGTGCCCGTCTATATCCAGGAGGATATGGTCGGCCACAAGCTGGGTGAGTTCGCTCCCACCCGCACCTTCCGCGGCCACCGGAAAGACAACTAAGTAAAGGAGGATGCAGAACATGGAAAAGAAAGTTGCTAAAGCGTATCTGCGCTATGTCCGCATTTCTCCCCGCAAGGTCCAGATCGTCTGCGATCTGATCCGCGGCAAGGATGCCGGCACCGCCATGGCGATCCTGATGCAGACCCCCAAGGCTGCCTCTGAGCCTCTGATGAAGCTCCTCAAGAGCGCCGTCGCCAATGCCGAGAACAACTTCGGCATGGACCCCGCCAAGCTGGTGGTGTCCGAGGTGTTCGCCACTCCCGGCCCCATCCTGAAGCGGATGATGCCCCGGGCTCAGGGCCGCGCCTATCGTATCAACAAGCGTACTTCTCATGTCACCCTGGCTGTGACGGAAAAGGCATAAGAGGGAGGAGAACAGTTTATGGGACAGAAAGTTAATCCCCACGGCCTGCGCGTGGGCGTCATCAAAGACTGGGATTCCCGTTGGTATGCCAGTGATGAGAAGGTCGGCGATCTGATCGTCGAGGATCAGAAGATCCGCAAGTATCTGAAGAAGACTCTGTACGGTGCCGGCGTGCCCAAGATCGAGATCGAGCGCAGCGCCGATATCGTCACCATCTACCTCCACTGCGCCCGTCCCGGTGTTGTCATCGGCAAGGGCGGAGAGCAGATCGAGCAGTATCGTCTGGCCGTGGAGAAGATGATCGGCAAGAAGGTGAAGCTGAACATTGTTGAGGTGAAGAACCCCGACATGAACGCTCAGCTGGTGGCTGAGAACATCGCTCAGCAGCTGGAGAAGCGTATCTCCCACCGCCGCGCCATGAAGAACGCCATGGCCCGCGCCATGCGCGCCGGTGCCAAGGGCATCAAGACCTGCTGCTCCGGCCGTCTGGGCGGCCGCGAGATCGCCGGTGTTGAGCACTATCACGAGGGCACCATCCCCCTGCAGACCATCCGCGCCGACATCGAGTACGGCTTCGCGGAGGCTGCCACCACCTTCGGCCGCATCGGTGTGAAGGTGTGGATCTACAAGGGCGAGGTCCTCTCTCAGACCCTGCGTACCACCCCCCGCACCATGGACACCTCCAAGCCCTATCAGGAGCGTCGTGAGCGTCGTCCCCGCCGTGATGGTGATCGCCGCCAGGGCGGCTTCAACCGCGGCGGCCAGGGCGGTTTCAACCGTGACCGTCAGAACGGCGGCTTCAACCGCGGCGGCCAGGGCCGTCCCCAGGGCGGTTTCAACCGCAACAACACCCGTCCGGCTGCTCCCGCAGCCCCTGCTAAGGAAGGAGGAGCGCAGTAATGCTTCTGCCGAAGAGAGTTAAGTATCGCCGCATGCAGCGCGGTCGTATGACCGGTAAGGCCACCCGCGGCAACACCGTCGCCTATGGCGATTGGGGTCTGGTGGCTGAAGAGCCCGGCTGGATCAAGAGCAACCAGATTGAAGCCGCGCGTATCGCCATGACCCGTTACACCAAGCGTGGCGGCCAGGTCTGGATCAAGATCTTCCCCGATAAGTCCGTTACCATGAGAGCTGCCGACTCCCGTATGGGTTCCGGTAAAGGTAACCCCGAGTACTGGGTTGCCGTTGTGAAGCCCGGCCGTGTCATGTTCGAGATCGCCGGCGTGTCCGAAGATGTTGCCCGCGAGGCGCTTCGTCTGGCCAGCCACAAGCTGCCCATCAAGACGAAGATCATCGCCCGCACCGAGGAAGCAGGTGAGTAAAGATGAAGGCAAGTGAAATTCGTAAGATGACCCCTGAGCAGCTGAATGAGAAGCTGGCGGGCCTGAAGAAGGACCTGTTCTATCTGCGTATGCAGCACGCTACCAATCAGCTGGACAATCCCCTGAAGATCCGGGAGACCAAGCACGACATTGCCCGCATCAAGACCGTGCTGGCGGAACTCTCCGCTTCTGACAAGCAGTGAGAAGGAGGTAAGCGAAGATGAACGAAGAGATGAGAACTTCCTCCCGCAAGACCCGGGTCGGTAAGGTCGTTTCTGACAAGATGGACAAGACCGTGGTCGTTGCCATCGAGGACCGCGTCGCCCATCCCCTGTATAAGAAGATCGTTGGCCGCACCTACAAGCTGAAGGCTCATGACGAGCAGAACGCCTGCGGTATCGGCGATAAGGTCAAGGTGATGGAGACCCGCCCCCTGTCCAAGGACAAGCGTTGGCGCGTGGTTGAGATCATTGAAAAAGCGAAGTAAGGAGGTGCCGAGTTATGATTCAGCAGGAAACTTTTCTGAAGGTTGCCGATAATACCGGCGCCAAAGAGATCAAGTGCATCCGCGTTTTGGGCGGTTCCAAGCGTAAGTTCGGCAACATCGGTGATGTGATCGTGGCCTCTGTCCGCAAGTCCACTCCCGGTGGCACCGTGAAGAAGGGTGAGGTCGTCAAGGCCGTCATCGTCCGCAGCGCCAAGGGCGTCCGTCGTGCTGACGGCACCTACGTCCGCTTCGATGACAACGCCGCCGTCCTGATCAAGGACGACAAGAACCCCAGAGGTACCCGTATCTTTGGGCCTGTGGCTCGTGAGCTGCGCGACAAGGATTACATGAAGATCCTGTCCCTCGCCCCCGAAGTGATTTGAGGAGGGCAGCGAAATGGCTATGAATATCAAGAAGGGCGATACCGTTGTCGTCCTGTCCGGTAAGGACAAGGGTAAGCAGGGCAAGGTGCTGGGCACCGTTCCCGGCTCCCTGAAGGTCGTTGTGGAGGGCATCAACATGGTGACCTGCCACGTCAAGCCCCGCCGTCAGGGCGAGGAGGGCGGCATCGTCAAGCGCGAGGCTGCCATCGCTTCCTGCAAGGTGCAGGTTGTCTGCCCCAAGTGCGGCAAGGGCACCCGTATCGCCCATAAGATCGAGGGCGACAAGAAGACCCGCGTGTGCAAGCACTGCGGTGCTGAGCTGTGAGAAAGGAGCGAGAACAAATGGCTAGACTGAAAGAAAAGTACACCGCCGAAGTCGCTCCCGCTCTGATGAAGCAGTTCGGCTACAAGAGCGTCATGCAGATCCCCAAGATCGACAAGGTCGTGGTGAACGTGGGCTGCGGCGAGGCTCGTGAAAATGCGAAGGTGCTGGAGAACGTTGTGGGCGACCTCAGCAAGATCACCGGCCAGAAGCCCGTTATCACCCGGGCCCGCAAGTCCATCGCCAACTTCAAGCTGCGCGAGGATATGCCCATTGGCGCCAAGGTCACCCTGCGGGGCGACAAGATGTGGGAGTTCCTGGACCGTCTGTTCAACGTGGCTCTGCCCCGTGTCCGTGACTTCCAGGGCATCAACCCCAACTCCTTTGATGGCCGCGGCAACTATGCCCTGGGTATCAAAGAGCAGCTGATCTTCCCCGAAATCGAGTATGACAAGATCGACAAGATCCGCGGCATGGATGTGGTCATCTGCACCACCGCGCACACCGATGAAGAGGCCCGTGCCCTGCTGCAGCAGGTCGGCGCTCCCTTCGCCCGCTAAGGAGGAAGAGAAGAATGGCTAAGAAATCTATGATCCTGAAGCAGCAGGGACCCGCCAAGTACTCCACTCGGAAGTACAACCGCTGCAAGCTCTGCGGCCGCCCCCACGCTTATCTGCGTGACTACGGTGTGTGCCGTATCTGCTTCCGGGAGCTGGCCTACAAGGGCGAGATTCCCGGCGTGCGCAAGGCCTCTTTCTGAGAAAAAATGAATTGGCGCAGCGAAAAACCTTGACGAACTTCAGTTCTTCTGGTACGCTAGATAAGTGGGGCATTTTTTCGGAAATGTGCCCACTGCGCCATGTTCAGATTTGATTTCCCAGGAAATCAAGGCTGGCAAAATTACTTTTTGTAACCAGGGCCTGTGATATGGGGGCCTGGCGATATACGGATGGCGAAAGGTCATGACCAATTGGGCACCATGCGCGAGCAGACTGCTCCATTGGCCATGATACCTCGCTGCCGGAGCGGCCGAAAGACCGCAACTCTAAAAATAGGAGGATTTACCATGCATATCACCGATCCTGTTGCGGATATGCTGACCCGCATCCGCAACGCCAACAGTGCGAAGCACGACACCGTTGATGTTCCCGCCTCCAACATGAAGAAGAGCATCGCTCAGATCCTGCTGGATGAGGGCTACATCAAGAACTTCCAGATCGTGGACGATGGCACCCAGGGTGTCATTCACATCACGCTGAAGTACAACGCGGGCAAGGAAAAGGTCATTACTGGCCTGCGCCGCGTTTCCAAGCCCGGCCTGCGCGTTTATGTGGGTGCTGATGAGCTGCCCCGCGTGCTGCGTGGCCTGGGTATCGCAATCATCTCTACGTCCAAGGGCGTCATGACCGACAAGAAGGCTCGCGAGCTGCATGTCGGCGGCGAGGTCCTGGCATTCGTCTGGTAAGGAGGGCAAACGAACAATGTCTAGAATTGGCAGAATGCCCATTACCGTTCCCGCCGGCGTGACTGTTTCCATCGCCGATGGTAATGTGGTTACCGTAAAGGGTCCCAAGGGCGAGCTGAAGCGCGCGCTGCGCCCCGAGATGATCATTAAGCAGGAAGGCAGCACGATCACCGTTGAGCGTCCTTCCGACGACAAGCTGCACCGCAGCCTGCACGGCCTGACCCGTACTCTGCTCCACAATATGATCATCGGCGTGACCGATGGTTTCAAGAAGGAGCTGGAGGTCAACGGCGTTGGTTACCGTGTGGCCAAGGAGGGCAAGAACCTGGTTATGAACCTGGGCTTCTCTCACCAGGTGATCGTTCCTGAGATCGAGGGCATCACCATCGATGTCCCCGCTCCCAATAAAATCGTTATCAACGGATGTGACAAGCAGGGTGTCGGCCAGTTCGCTGCCGAGGTCCGTGAGAAGCGTCCTCCCGAGCCGTATAAGGGCAAGGGCATCAAGTATGCCGACGAAGTGATCCGTCGCAAGGTCGGCAAGACCGGCGCTAAGAAGTAAGGAGGTGTGCCGATATGATTAAGAGACCCAATACCAATGCTCAGCGCCTCAAGCGCCACAAGCGTGTCCGCGCCAAGATCTCTGGCACCCCCGAGATGCCGCGCCTGAATGTGTTCCGTAGCGAAGCCAACATCTACGCCCAGGTCATCGATGATGTCAACGGCGTGACTCTGGTTTCTGCATCCTCTCTGGATAAGGCCATCGAAGGTTACGGCGGCAATGTTGCCGCTGCCACCGCTGTTGGCAAGCTGGTTGCCGAGCGCGCTCTGGCCAAGGGTATCGAGAACGTGGTCTTCGACCGCGGCGGTTACCTGTATCACGGCCGCGTGCAGGCTCTGGCCGAAGGTGCCCGTGAGGGCGGCCTGAAGTTTTAATCGGAGGGAGGAACAACAAAATGCCTAGATTTGAAAGAGAACAGAGCGAGTATATCGAGAAAGTTGTGTCCTTGAACCGTGTTTCCAAGACCGTCAAGGGCGGCCGCGTGATGAAATTTTCTGCCCTGGTCGTCGTTGGCGACGGTAAGGGCAAGGTCGGCTATGGCCTGGGCAAGGCCGCTGAGGTCCCCGAGGCTATCCGCAAGGGCATCGAAGCCGCCAAGAAGAACATGATCACTGTGACCCTGTCCGGTACCACCATTCCCCACGAGACCATCGGTGTGGCCGGCGCCGGCCGCGTGCTGATGAAGCCCGCTGCCCCCGGTACCGGTGTTATCGCCGGCGGTGCTGTCCGTGCCGTCGTCGAAGCCGCAGGCATCAAGGATATTCGTTCCAAGTGCCTGCGTTCCAACAACCCCAACAACGTTGTCGCCGCCGCTTTCGAGGGCCTCAAGAGCATGCGTGGTCCCGAGGAAGTCGCCCGCATCCGCGGTAAGAGCGTCGAAGAGATCGTGGGTTAAGGAGGCGCTGAACATGGCAAACTTGAATATTAAGCTCGTCAAGAGCCTGAATGGCCGCCTGGAAAAGCAGGTCGCCACCGCTCATTCCCTGGGTCTGCGCAAGATCGGTGACATCACCGTGCAGCCCGACAACGATCAGACCCGCGGCAAGATCGCCAAAATCGGCTATCTTCTGCAGGTCACTGAAGTGAAGTAAGGAGGCACGGAATTATGAAACTGAGCGAACTGTCTCCCGCCGAGGGCTCCGTCCGCGAGGCCTACCGTAAGGGCCGCGGTGCCGGCTCCGGCAATGGCAAGACCGGCGGCCGCGGCCACAAAGGCCAGAAGGCCCGTTCCGGCGGCAAGATCCGCATTGGCTTCGAAGGCGGCCAGATGCCTCTGGCCCGCCGTATCCCCAAGCGCGGCTTCAACAATATTTTCGCAAAGCCCCTGGAGATCATCAACCTGAGCGCTCTGAACGCCTTTGAGGACGGCGAGACCGTTACTGTCGAGACTCTGCTGGCCAAGGGCATCCTTTCCAAGTGCGAATATGGCTACAAGGTCCTGGGCAACGGCAAGCTGTCCAAGAAGGTCACCGTCAAGGCTTCTGCTTTCTCCGCTTCTGCCAAGGAGGCTATCGAGGCAGCTGGCGGAAAGGCAGAGGTGATGTAACGTGATCCAGACGATTCGCAAGGCATGGGGCATCCCCGAGCTGCGGAAAAAGATCATCTTTACACTCCTCATTCTGCTGATCTTCCGGATCGGCAACGCTATTACGGTCCCCTATGTCAATACGGCTGCCCTGAAGGCCCAACTGGACGTGATGGGCGCCACCATCCTTGGCCTGTACAACGTGATGAGCGGCGGCGCCTTTGCCAGCGCCACGGTGTTCGCCCTGAGCATCCAGCCCTATATCAACAGTTCCATCATCATCCAACTGCTGACCGTTGCCATTCCCGCTCTGGAGCGGCTGGCCCGTGACGGCGGCGAGGAAGGCCGGAAGAAGATTCAGGCCATCACCCGTTACACCACTGTGGGTATCGCGGTGCTGCAGTCCGTTGGCTACTATATGATGATGAAGAACTATCATCTGCTGCAGCCCGGTGCTGAGGGCATCTGGCCCGCACTGGTCATTATTGTGACCTTCATTGCCGGTTCCTCTTTCGTCATGTGGATGGGCGAGCAGGTCACGGAGTTCGGCGTCGGCAACGGCATTTCCATCATCCTGTTTGCCGGCATTCTGTCCCGGGTCCCCGTCATGGTCTCCCAGGGCATCTCCTTTGGTATGCAGAAGCCCGTCAACTGGCTGTGGGTCGCCCTGCTGGTGGTGGCCATGCTGGCTCTGGTGGTGTTCATCGTCTTCATCAATGACGCCGAGCGCCGCATCCCCGTCCAGTATGCTAAGCGCCAGGTGGGCCGCAAGATGTATGGCGGTCAGAGCACGAACCTGCCCATGAAGGTGAATATGTCCGGCGTTCTGCCTGTCATCTTCGCCCAGAGCATCGCATCCCTGCCCATCACCATCTGGACCTTCATCGGCATCCCCACCCAGGAGGAGAGTCCCATCGCGTACAGCATTTACCAGGCCATTGATACCAAGTCCATCATCTATATGGTGGTGTACTTCATCATGATCATTGGCTTCAGCTATTTCTATTCCAGCATTCAGTTCAACCCCGTTGAGATTGCCAACAACCTGAAGAAGCAGGGCGGCTTTATCCCTGGCTTCCGGCCTGGCAAGCCCACGGTTGACTTCATCAAGAAGGTGCTTAACAAGATCACCCTGTTCGGCGCCATCTATCTGGGCATCGTGGCCATCTGCCCCCTGATCCTGGGCAAGATCGTCGGTAACTCCTCTTTGGCTATCGGTGGTACTTCCGTCATCATCGTGGTCGGCGTGGCTCTGGAGACCGTGAAGGCTCTGGAATCCCAGATGCTGATGCGTCAGTACAAGGGCTTCCTGGAATAAGAAAGGGATCCTCATGAAACTGATTCTGCTGGGCGCCCCCGGCGCCGGCAAAGGAACACAGGCGGATATCCTGTGCAAAGAGCTGAACATTCCCACCATCTCCACTGGCAACATTCTTCGCGCCGCCATCAAAAACGGCACGCCCGTCGGTATGCAGGCGGAAGCCTACATGAAGGCCGGCAAGCTGGTGCCCGATGAGGTCATCATCGACATCATTCACGACCGTGTGGCGGAAGCGGACTGTGCCAAGGGCTATATTCTGGACGGTGTGCCCCGCACCATCGCCCAGGCGGAGGCCCTGGAGAAGGCCGGGATCGTGTTTGACGACGTTATCTCCATTGAGATCTCCGATGAGACCATTATGGAGCGTATGACTGGCCGCCGGGTCTGTGAACACTGCGGTACCAGCTACCATCTGGTGGCTGTGCCGCCCAAGATCCCCGGTGTCTGCGACAAGTGCGGTGGCAAACTGGTCCAGCGCCATGATGATGAACCCGAGACGGTGAAGCACCGCCTTGAGGTCTATCATAAGGAGACAGAGCCCCTGAAGGACTTCTACGCCAAGCGCGGTCTCCTGAAGTCTGTGGAGAACCAGCCCACCGTGGCTGCCACTTCCCAGGCTATCCTCCACGCACTGGGGAGATGAGCGTATGATCACACTCAAATCGCCCCATGAGATCGAACTGATGCGCCGTGCCGGAAAAATTACCGCGGCTGCCCGTGCGTTAGCAGGGGAAATGGTAAGGCCCGGCGTAACAACCCAGGAGATCGACCGTGCGGTGGAACACTTTATCCGTAAGCAAGGCGCGGTCCCGTCCTTCCTCCACTATAACGGCTATCCGGCCAGCGCCTGCATCAGCGTCAACGATGAGATCATCCACGGCATTCCGGGCAAACGGGTGCTGCAGGAGGGCGATATCGTCAGCGTGGATGTGGGAGCCTATATTGGAGGATTTCACGGAGACTGTGCGGCCACCTTTCCCTGCGGAAGCATCTCTCCCGAAGCCCAAGACCTGATCGATGTAACCAGGCAGAGCTTTTTCGAGGGTATCCGCTACGCGAAGGAGGGCCACCGGCTGCTGGATATCTCCGCAGCCATTCAGCAGTATGTGGAAAGCCACGGGTACTCCATTGTCCGGGAATACGTCGGTCACGGCGTGGGCCAGGCGATGCATGAGGCACCGGAGATCCCCAACTACGGCCATCCCGGCCGGGGACCCCGGCTGCTCCGGGGCATGACCCTTGCAATCGAACCCATGGTGAACGCCGGCAGCGCCGCCATTCAACAGCTCTCTGACGGTTGGACCGTCAAGACGCTGGACGGCAAGTGGGCGGCCCACTATGAGAATACGATCCTGATTACCGATGGCGAGCCTGAGATTTTGACGGCTCCCGCCATCTGATGGGTAAGAAGAAACGTATGGAAATTGCAAAATCAAATATTGTTCGATCTGATGCCGGCAGAGATAAGGGAAAGCTCTTCGTCGTCCTTTCGGTGGAGGGGGAGTACCTTCTGCTGGCAGACGGAAAAAGCAGGAAAGTGGAATCACCCAAGCGCAAAAAGCGCAGGCATGTGCTGTTTGTGGCGGAGGATGATACTCGCCTTTCCAACAAGATCAAAAGCGAAGAAAAAATCACCAACAGTGAACTTCGCAGGACCCTCGCGGCTTACCGCGAGGAGGTTCATCCGGACCAGGAGGGATAACGTTTGGCAAAATCCGACATGATTGAAGTGGAAGGCGTAGTGGTGGAATCCCTGCCTAACACGACGTTCCAGGTAGACATTGGAAATGGACACACGATTCTGGCGCATATTTCCGGAAAACTCAGAATGAATTTCATCAGGATTCTGCCCGGCGACAAGGTCACGGTGGAGATGTCCCCGTACGATCTGACCCGCGGCCGGATCACCTGGCGCAGCAAGTAAGCTGTGTCCGGCGAAAGAAATGACTTGAAACCGCTGAAAGGAATGGTTTAGAACTATGAAAGTAAGACCGTCCGTGAAGCCCATGTGCGAAAAGTGCAAGGTCATTCGCCGCAAAGGCCGTGTCATGGTCATTTGCGAGAACCCCAAGCATAAGCAGAGACAGGGCTAACATTTAATTGGAGGTGCTTTAAGAGTATGGCACGTATTGCCGGTATTGACCTGCCGAAGGATAAGCGCATTGAGATCGGCCTCACCTATATCTACGGCATTGGCAGAAAGAGCGCCAAGGACATCCTGGCGCAGACGGGCATCAACCCCGACACCCGCGTCAAGGACCTGACCGATGCTGAGGAGCAGCAGCTCCGTGACGCCATCGACGCTTATACCGTCGAAGGCGACCTGCGCCGCCAGACCGCCCTGGACATCAAGCGCCTGAGTGAGATCGGCTGCTATCGCGGCATCCGTCACCGCAAGGGCTTGCCCGTCCGCGGCCAGCGCAGCAAGACCAACGCAAGAACCCGCAAGGGTCCCAAGAAGACCATTGCGAACAAGAAGAAGTAAGGAGGGAGAACGAAAATGGCAACTGCAAAAGCAACCGGCAAAAAAGTTATCCGCCGCCGCCGCGAAAAGAAGAACATTGAGCGTGGCCAGGTCCATATCCGTTCTTCTTTCAATAACACCATGGTGACTGTCACCGACACCCAGGGCAACGCCCTGTCTTGGGCTTCTTCCGGCGGCCTCGGCTTCCGGGGCAGCAAGAAGTCCACTCCCTTCGCCGCTCAGACCGCCGCCGAGACGGCTGCCCGCGCCGCGATGGAGCACGGCCTGAAGACCGTTGAGGTCTTCGTCAAGGGCCCCGGCCAGGGCCGTGAGGCTGCTATTCGCGCACTGCAGGCCGTGGGCCTGGAAGTGACCATGATCAAGGACGTCACTCCCATCCCCCACAACGGCTGCCGTCCCCCCAAGCGTCGTCGCGTCTAATCGAAAGAGGAGGTAACAAGCAATATGGCAAGATATACCGGCGCAGTCTGCCGCCTTTGCCGCAGAGAGGGCCAGAAGCTCTTCCTGAAGGGCGACCGCTGCTATACGGACAAGTGCTCCATCGAGCGTCGTGGTTACGCTCCCGGAATGCACGGCAATGCGAGAAACAAGAAGCTCAGCGAATATGGCCTGCAGCTGCGTGAAAAGCAGAAGGCCAAGCGCTATTATGGCGTTCTGGAGAGCCAGTTCCGTGATTACTATGAGATGGCCAACCAGAAGGCCGGTGTCACCGGCACCAACCTGCTGTCCATTCTGGAGACCCGCCTGGATAACGTGGTCTACCGCCTGGGCTTTGCCATGAGCCGCGCTGAGTCCCGTCAGCTGGTCCGTCACGGCCACTTCACCGTCAACGGCAAGAAGGTCGATATTCCCTCTTACCTGGTGAAGCCCGGTGATGTCATCGAGCTGAAGGAAGGCTCCCGCAGCCTGGACAAGTTCAAGGGGTCTCTGGAGGCCAATGCTTCCCGCGTGGTCCCCAAGTGGCTGGAAGTGGACAAGAACAACGTGGCCAAGGTTGTCGCAGAACCCGCCCGCGAGGACATCGATCTTCCCATCGAGGAACACCTCATCGTCGAGTTGTACTCCAAGTAATTGGAGGATACCCTCGAGAATGGTACGAAGATTCCGCGGCGTGCTCTGCACTGCCGCAATGAGAAGATGAAGGAGGGTAACTGCATGATCGAAATTGAAAAGCCCCAGATTGTATGCACCGAAACTCCGGGCGATGCCACTTACGGCAAGTACGTGGTAGAGCCTCTGGAGCGCGGCTACGGCACCACTCTGGGCAATGCGCTCCGCCGCATTATGCTTTCCTCTCTGCCCGGCACCGCTCCGACCACTATTAAGATTGCCGGTGTCCAGCATGAGTTTTCCACCGTTCCCGGTGTGAAGGAAGACGTGACGGAGATCGTCTTAAATGTGAAGGGCCTCCTGACCAAGCTGCACAGCGAGACTGTGAAAACAGTCTATATCGAAGCGGTCGGCCCCTGCGAAGTCACTGCCGGCGACATCAAGGCCGACGGTGAGGTCGAGGTGCTGAATCCCGATATGCACATTGCCACCCTGGATAATGGTGCCACTCTGAACATGGAGATCACCCTGTCCCACGGCCGCGGCTATGTGCCTGCGGACCGGAACAAGCCCCAGCAGAATGTCATCGGCACCATCGCCGTGGACTCTATTTACACTCCTGTGTACAAGGTGAACTACACCGTGGAGCCTACCCGCGTGGGCGCTTCCAGCGACTTTGACAAGCTGACGCTGGAAGTCTGGACCGACGGAACCATCTCCGCCCGGGACGCTGTGTCCCTGGGTGCCAAGATTCTGTGCGACCACTTTACCCTCTTCACTGATCTCTCTGAGAACGTGGGCAGCAAGCCCACCGTGGTGGAGAAGGCCGAGGCGCAGCGGGACAAGGTGCTGGAACTGACCATCGAAGAGCTGGACCTGAGCGTCCGGAGCTTCAACTGCCTCAAGCGCGCCAACATCAATACCGTCGAGGACTTGATCTCCAAGACCGAGGACGAGATGATGAAGGTCCGCAACCTGGGCCGCAAGTCCCTGGAGGAAGTCATCAACAAGTTGGCGATGATGGGTCTCCACCTGGCCGACGAAGAAAACAACTGATTCCACGCCGGAACCCCCGGCTGACCAAAATCCTGATAAGGAGGAAACCGAAATGCCCGGAACTCGTAAGCTCGGCAAGACCACTGACCAGCGTATGGCTATGCTGCGTCAGCAGGTCACGGATTTCCTGGACAACGGAAAGATGGAGACCACCGTCACCCGTGCCAAGGAAATCAAGCCCCTGGCTGAGAAGATGATCACCCTCGGCAAGAAGAGCGACCTGGCTGCCTATCGGCAGGCCATGAGCTTCATCACCCGCGAGGATGTCTGCAAGAAGCTGTTTAAGGAGATCGCTCCCAGCTATGCGGAGCGCAACGGCGGCTACACCCGTATCGTCCGCACCGGTGTTCGCCGCGGTGACGCCGCTGAGACTGCAATTATTGAACTTGTAAAATAATTGCAGGCGAAGCGCAAGCTGACACCCGGCCGCAGGCGGGCGTGTCGAAGCGCGACCGGGCGAGGCCCGGCTCTTGGCGCGAAGACGACTGCCATCATTGAGCTGGTGAAGTAATTTTTCCTGTGCTTCAAAAAAGCCCTTTGTAATGTGTACCTAGGCACATTACAAAGGGCTTTTTGATTTTTGCAAGACTGGAAGGCACGGCGGTTGCAATTATCCGCGAATCTGCTATGATAAAGGAAAGAGAAGGGAGACGGCGTTATGCAGAAGGTTCGGTGCTATGAATGCGGCAGGCAATATGATTATGACGAGGATGGCTTTTGCCCCAGATGCGGTGCCTTTAACCAGCCGCCCCGGGAGATCTGCGTCAGTGCCGATGGCACGGTGGTTCGGGCGGATGGCCTCAATGAGCGCAACCACGCGGATTCCTTTGTTCACCGGGAGCTCCATGCGGAAAAGCGCCAGCGCCGAAGTACCGGCCTGGACAAAAGCGTGGAGCGCATCCAAAGGGCGGCTCCCACTGCGGGGCGAACAGCCGGCAGAAAAAAAGGAAAGCTGGAGAATCCCTTTTTCTGGGTCATTTTTGCCATTATTTTACTGAATTTCCTCAGCGCTTTTCTGCGGGCACTGATTTAAGAAGCGAAATGACACGCCGGGGCTTGTCATGGCGTGTCATTTTTTGACAGATGTATTTTCTCATATCCCGCGCAAACTATCCCGGAAGAACACAAAAGGGAATGGAGCGTATGGGAAAGCGGAAATTTATGCTGGGAGCGCTGTGTCTGCTAATACTGGCTCTGCTGCCTGGCAGCGTGCGGGAGGCACCGGAGGCCGCCCAAGCGGATGCGCCGGCTGAGCTGTCGGCGGAGACAAAATATATTGCCCTGACATTTGATGACGGCCCCCGAGCGGGCACCACGGACCGGCTGTTGGACGGTCTCAAGGAGCGGGGCGCCAGTGTCACTTTCTTTGTGGTGGGAGAGCGGATCGAGGAGAACAAAGACCTTCTTCTGCGGATGCAGGCGGAGGGTCACCAGATAGGCAACCACACCTGGAGCCATGTGCGACTCCAGGGAGCGGGAGAGAAGACCATCTGCCAGGAGGTGAGCCGGACGCAGGAGGCGCTGGAAGCGCTGCTGGGGCCGGGGGAGTACTGGCTGCGGCCGCCTTACGGCAAAATGGATGTGCAGGAGCGGAAACTGGTCCCTGTGCCGATGGTCCAGTGGTCCATCGACCCCAGAGACTGGGAACTGAAGGATACGGAAAAAGTGGTCCAGGCGGTGCTGAAGGACGCGAAGCCTAATGCCATCATCCTGCTCCATGATATTTATCCCACCTCGGTGGACGCCGCGCTGAAGATCGTGGACGCCCTGCAAAAGGAAGGCTACTGGTTTGTCACGGTGAAGGAACTGCTGGCCCTGAACGGCATTCAGGCCCAGCCGGGCGTACTGTACCGCTCCGGCGATGCGGAAGCATAAAGAGACCCCCCGTCCGCATTGCGGACGGGGGGTTATACGATTGCTCACTGCAAAATCAGCAGGATGAAGGTCAGCACCAGGAAGACAGCACCCACCCACTTGGTAGCGCGGGCCAGCTTGGCATCCAGAGTCTTGGCCTTGTTCTTGGCCAGGAAGGAATCAGCCACACCGCCGATGGCGCCGGACAGGCCAGCGCTCTTGCCGGACTGGAACAGCACGACCACGATGATGGCCAGACCGCACAGCAGCTGTAAAATTGTAATTACCATAGTTAAAGCGTCCATAGGGATAACCTCCAATAATTCGTCATGCAGCAGGCATAAAAAGTCGTTTCACAGACCTTAATGTTACCATAGATCTTCCGGCATTTCAAGGGCTTTTCCCAAAAAGCAGGCAAAATCAGCGAAATAAAACAAAAAGAAAACTGGAACAAATGTTTGCATTCTGTAAAAATCTGTGATACAATAATTCCGAAATATAGCTTCTGTCCGTAAAAGAACAAGGAGGCACATATGGCACAGCTTTCTAAAATGCAGCAGAAAATTTACGAGTATATCGCATCCTGTATCCGGGAGCAGGGCTATCCCCCTTCTGTGCGGGAGATCGGGGAGGCTGTGGGGCTGAAGTCTCCTTCCACCGTTCATTTTCACCTGAAGCATCTGGAGGAGGCCGGTGTCATTGAAAAAGGGGCCGGCAAGGGGCGCGCCATCACCTTGACAGAGCCTCCCGTGCCGGAGGGCCGGGTGCCCATCGTGGGTAACGTGGCAGCTGGCAGTCCCATCCTGGCGGAGGAGTGCATTGAGGATTACCTGACCTTTGACACCGGTGGCCGCAGCGGGGAATATTTTGCCCTGCGGGTCCGGGGAGAATCCATGCTGAATGCCGGCATCCTGCCGGGCGACCTGGTGGTGGTTCGCCGCCAACAGGAGGCCAATAACGGCGAGATCGTGGTGGCCATGATCGAGGACGAGGCCACTGTGAAGCGTTTTTCCCGCCAAAATGGACATATTTGGCTGCTGCCGGAAAATGATGCCTATTCTCCCATTGATGGCACCTATGCCCAGATTTTGGGCAAGGTGGCCGCTGTGGTGCGGCGGTATTGAATATAGCAACAAACAGCGCCGGGACAATGCTCCGGCGCTGTTTTGTGCTTATAGTCCGTTGACGGTATTTACAGGCTTTCCGGCCAGGAACGCGTTTACATTTTTCACCGTGCAGTCCATGATGCGCTGACGGCTTTCCTTGGAGCCCCAGGCAATATGGGGAGTAATGATGCAGTTTTTGGCTTTCAGCAGCGGATTATCACCTTGGATGGGCTCTGTGGACACCACATCCAGACCAGCCGCGGCGACTTTGCCACTGTTGAGGGCGTCCGCCAGATCCTGTTCCACCACCAGGCCGCCCCGGGCGCTGTTCAACAGAATGACGCCGTCCTTCATTTTGGCGATGGTCTCCCGGTTGATGATGCCCGCTGTCTCCGGAAACAGGGGACAGTGGAGGGCAATCACATCGGAGGCTGTCAGCAGGGTGTCCAGATCCGTATATTCGGCAATGGTCTCCCCCTCCGGACAGGGCCGGGAGCCGGTGGCCAGCACCCGCATTCCCAGTGCCTTGGCAATGCGGCCGGTGGCCTGGCCGATGCGGCCGAAGCCGATGATGCCCATGGTTTTGCCGTCCAGCTCGATCAGAGGATAATCCCAGTAGCAAAAGTCTGGGCAGCGTTCCCATTTGCCGGTGAACACAGTTTCGCTGTGGTGGGCCACATGGTGGCAGATCTCCAGCAGCAGAGCAATGGTGAATTGTCCCACGGCGGCGGTGCCGTAGGCGGGGACATTGGAAACAGGGATACCCCGCTCCCGGGCGCAGGCGGTGTCCACCACGTTGTAGCCGGTGGCCAACACACTGATAAAGCGCACGGAAGGGCAGGCGTCCAGCACCGCGCGGGTAATGGGGGTCTTGTTGGTGATGATGATGTCCGCGTCACCGATGCGGTCGATAACTTCCTGTTGGTCTGTGCGGGAGCTCCGGTCGTAGACCGTCAGCTCTCCCAGCGCCGCCAGGGCGTCCCAACTGAGATCACCGGGATTTTCCGTGTAGCCGTCTAAAATTACGATTTTCATGGGTGTGCTTCCTTTTCCTTTGAGGTTATTCTGTCGGGCGCAGCAGGGCCACGCTCAGGTCGTTGACATTGGTGCCAGTAGGACCGGTGATGATGAGACCATCTACTGCCCGTAGGGCGTGGTAGGCGTCGTTCTCCGCCAGCATCGCCGGGATAGACAGGCCCAGGGCCTCCAGACGGGCAGCAGTAGCGCCGTCCACATAACCACCGGCGGCGTCCGTGGGGCCATCGGTCCCATCGGAGCCTACGGAGAATACAGCGACGTTTTCCATGCCGGAGATCCCCGCGGCGGCGGAGAGGGCCAATTCCTGGTTGCGGCCGCCTTTGCCGTGGCCGGTGAGCTTTACCACGGTCTCACCGCCGGCGATGAAGGCGAGAGACTCTCGGGAGCCGGCGTGCTGCCGCAGCAGACCGGCCAGCATGGTGCCGGCGTCCTTGGCCTCGCAGTCCAGCCGGTCTGTGACGAGCTCCGGCCGGTAGCCCAGCTGGCGGCAGACCTGGGCGGCGGTGGCGCACAACTGGGAGACGCTGCCGCACATGTGGTTTTCCACGTGGGGCAGGGAGGTGGGGAGGGGCTGCCGCAGCAGCGTCATGGCCTGTTCCGACAGACGGAGGTGATACCGCTCCGCCAGACCCAAAGCCTCCGCCGTGGTGGAGGTATCCACGCAGGCGGGACCGGAGGCAATCATGTCCAGCCGGTCGCCCACCACATCGGAGAGGATGACAGACAGTACATGGGCCGGAGCACAGGCGGCGCCGAAGCGGCCGCCCTTCACCAGGGACAGCCGCTTGCGGATGCAGTTGATCTCCTGGATATTAGCGCCGCAGGCCAGCAGCTGTTGGCTGATATCCTGTAATTCCGCCAGGGTCAGGGGGGACTGCTCAAACAGGGCGGAGCCTCCGCCGGAAAGCAAAAACAGCACGGTGTCCTCCGCTGTCAAATCGGAAACCAACTCCAACGCCCGTCCGGCGGCCCGGAAGGAGGACTCGTCCACGATAGGGTGTCCGGCTTCCAGAATCTCCAACGGCTCCAGAGGACCCTGACTGTGTTCATATTTGGTGATAACGGCACCGGCGGTGATGCGGGCACCCAGAACGCTCCGGGCGGCGCTGGCCATCTGCCAGCCGGCCTTGCCCACAGAGATCAAAACGACCCGGCCTGAACCGAAATCCCGGCCTGCCAGAGCTTCCCGCACCGCCACATCCGGCAGTGCCTGTTCAATGGCCGCGGAATAGATCCGGTCTGCGTCTTGCCGAAGATCCATAGCAAAAATCCCTCCCTGCAAAATATTGCCTTTATTATACGGGGAAAGCGGAAGGCTTGTCAATGAAATATCCCCCGGCGGACACACAAGCCGCCGGGGGATATTTTATGGATGCCGCTGTTTTTTGGCAGGTGTGCTTTCCTCCATCTGCGTCCGCAGCTTTTCCAGCGCCCGCTTTTCAATGCGGGATACATAGCGACTCGCCTATTGTAAACGATTTGCCCTAAGAAATTGCTTCCAGTTCACGGAAGCGGAATTTGACGATGATTTGCTTGTCTTCCGTTAATTCCACTCGCTCAATCAGGCTCACCAGCAGTTCCCGACTGGCATAAGCCGATGTGATGAACCTTTGCACCAACTCTCTGGCTCGGTCTTCGGTGCTGACCGGGCTTTCTTTTTGCACTTCCAAGTCCTTCAGCTTTTCCTCAAGTGAGTTGCGCTCCATCTTGATGCGCTGATAAATCCGTTCAAAATCCGACTCAGCAAGGAGGCCAGTCAGCCGATCCATGTACATCTTATCCAGATTGGCAGTCAGGCCGTCGATCTTGCTGTGCAGGGATTGAATCTCGCTATCGTGGCTCTCTGCTTTGCGCACCTCTTCCACAGCAGTAATGGCAATTGGCTGCAGCTGACTCGGATCCAGATAGGCCTCGCAGACCTCCTGTATCTTGGCGACAACGGCGTCCGTCACAGTCTTTTCCTTGATGCTGTGGCATGAACAGACACCGGCTTTGGTGAAGCGCTGATAAGTCCGGCAGACAAAGTACAGCACATCCTCTCCGGCAGCATTTTTGCGATTGAGCACCGCCAGCGGGTAACCACACTCATGGCAGAAGATCATGCCTTTGAGCAGAAAGTCATAGGTTCGGCTTCTGGTGTGCTTGCGGCTGTTGACCAACATGCGTACTTTTTGGAAGGTTTCCCGATCAATCAACGGCTCGTGCGTTCCTTCCACCACGACCCAGTTTTCACGGTCCTGCTTCAGGCACTTCTTGGACTTGTAGCTGATCTTCACCGTTCGTCCTTGAACCATGTTTCCGATGTAAGTCTCATTTTGAAGCATATCTGAGATGCGTTCACTGCTCCACAGACCGGTGTAGGGACCTGGGTTTGCCACAGGCAGTCCTGCATAGGTTGCCGGAGTGGGTACACCCTCTTCGTTTAACTGTGTGGCGATTTGCCTGCAGCTCATACCTTCCAACGCCATGTGGAAGATGCGCCGCACTATGGGCGCTACTTCCTCGTCAATGACGATTTTGTTCTTCTCTGTGGGATGCATCTTATAACCATAGACCGGTTTGCCGCCGATAAATTGTCCCTTACGCTGCTTATCCCGCTTGACAGATTTGATCTTCTTGGAAATGTCCTTGGCGTACATGTCATTCATGATGGCACGGAACGGGGTGATGTCGTTGGCACTGGATTCCACACCAGTGTCGATACCGTCCAGTAGTGAGATGTACCGCACCCGCTTTTCCGGGAAGTACCGCTCCATGTAGTGGCCGGTCATGATATAGTCACGGCCCAGACGGGACAAGTCTTTGGTGATGACCATGTTGACCTTCTTGGCTTCGATGTCGCCGATCATCCGTTGAAAATCCGGGCGGTCAAAGTTAGTTCCAGACCAACCATCATCGATGTAAGTGTCGTAGACCGACAGCCGATGCTTCTTCACAAAATCATCCAAGAGGGATTTCTGATTGTTGACGCTTTCTGACGGCCCTTCGTTTTCGTCCTCCTTTGATAGTCTGATGTATAATGCCACATGGTAATCCATGGGGTTGCTTATCTCTAAGTACATAAACTGTCCTCCCGAAATAAGCGACCATTCATCGTCACAACAATACTACATCGGCTGGCGAATAGCCAGGGCAAAAAGCTCTTTTTGAAGAAAGAACCGAAAGGACTCTTGGATGAGTTCTGCCAGCATCTGGTCCGTATCGGAATACGTACAACGAACGATTATTTGCTTATTTTTCATGAGACACCTCCTGTATTGATACTATGAAGAAACGGCAGCCAACTTGCGGCTGCCGAACAAAAAAGAACCCGTACCGGGTTAGGTACGGGTTCACAACATTTATTCAGTTGATTTAGCTTGCTTGGCATACTGGCTTAATGCTGCCTTGTGCTTATAGCCCAGACCACTCGTATTAGAGACGTTGCGCAGCATGTCATTCGTACTATGGCCTGCACGCAAAGGTTTCATACGACGTTCGACATGTCCGTTCTCCATGTAGTAGTTTGTTGATGCAAATATAAGGTCTCGCGTAAGAAGAAACTCAAGGATACTGAGTAACTTGGTAATGTTTCTCGTAACGGACTTCAACGAATCAACGATCAACGCGCCATTGGAGTCGGCGGAAAGCATTTTTAGAAAAGCCATAAGCGGCGGCTCTATTTCGGGAGAATAGCCATCGTAAATTCCTGTTTTCATCTCACCAGACGTTGCAGTAATCTCTGTCTCTTTATCTACGCCTTCCAGAAAATAAGGTTCGGAAACGGATACTTTCGGATAATCAACGGTCTTGCTGTTCGTTGCGGCAAGGTGCTTCAGCGCAGCCCATGCGACAGGGTACTCATTTGCGAGTTCCTGATACAAATCCTGTCTTGCGCTAAGCTTTGCCTGTCTGCACATTTCAGCAAAATCCTGCTTACTGAAATAGCGAATGGCCTCCGATGTAATTTCCTTCACATCTTTGCTGGGTAGCGATTTACTCAGTCCGGCCTCTCCATAGGCGTCACTCTGGATCGTTTCAATGGGACTGTTTCGAATGGCGACGACCACAAAACAGCGAATATCGATTTTTGCCCGAGGTTCATAAAAGCTGCCTTCTTCCAGGCCAAGCAGTAAAACGGTATTTTTGAAAACCCGATCATCCCAATGGCGCAGAAGAGAGGTCATCTGTGTATGAATGATACCAATGGTACGTAGCAGAAAGTGTTCCGAAACACCATAGCCGCGCAGCCTGGGTGCGAGGATACTATTCAGATAATGGGAAACTGCGTCCACAACATACACATCCTCTCTGGAAAGGTATTCCTATTGTGGCATAGTTTCCGACAAATTTCAACTAAAAGCCCCAGTACATATATACATTCTTTGGCCGGAGGTCTTCTTCAGCCACTTGGACATCTTTATTTCCAAGGATTTCTTGCACACCCTCCCGTACAAAGCACACCTCCATGCATGGTATATGTGCTTGCTGCGACAAGGGAAATAAATCCTTGCTTTCTACAAGAACAAGCCCAAGATCATCGGCCTGCGCGCGTTGCAAAAAACGAAGCAAGACCTGATCCGGATCTTCCAAGTTGAACTCGCCCACATGGAAAAAGCAATGCTCAATTATCCGACCGGAGCTCGCTGCATTCTGAGCAAGTATATCATGTTGTCTTTGCAGTTCCCGCTGTATCTCCGCTTCAGGTATACTTTCGGAAACATGACAGAAGAGTGAAGCAATCAATTCCATACGCAATACTCCTTTCCGCATTATTCTATTGCTATTGTAGAGCGCAGTTTGTCGAATTATTTTATGCTGTCAAAAGTGAGCGAATGTATGTATAACAAGCCATAAGTACTCTTTCTGAAAATCCCGGTTTCGGCATTCCTAATTCAGGCTGTCTGCAAACAACAGCCAGCATAAATGTATCTGCAAACAGTTCCCGAAGCTGCGCTGTGGTCAGCTTCCTGCAATCTATGCCCAGTCCCAGCAAATGTTCCTTGAAAGAGTCAGGAACATCAGTCAGTGTCCCGGTCGCCTTGATGTGGAGCAAATGACCCAATTCGTGCAGCAGTACATGGATAGGGTTTACCTCCTCACTTTGCATTCGGTACATACAGATGCAACTCTGCATTCCTCCCGCTGTAAACATAGCAAAGGTTTCGCCATTCAAGCACTCGTGTTGGGCATCAATCAGTAAAATGTCGACCGGATGCTTGTCCAGTATTTTTTGAGAATAGGAAAACAGGGCGTCCACCATCTGAACCGCCGTTGCCACGCCTTCTTCCGTGAGTATCGGTGTATCCGCATACCAGAATCTACTGGCATATTGGTGCAGGCCGTCTATGCAACGGTCAATCCCGAGTTCCTTGTTACAGGCTATAAACCATTGGGCGTATCTTATGACGGCATCGTCCTGGTAGACTGCATAGCTTTTGGTTGCCGAACACGAGGGCGACATAGATGAAATACGGTTGGCAAAATCCACCGCAGCCAGCTCGTTCCCTTCGTCCAATTCTGTAATTACGTTTTCCGTTTCTTCGAAAAGATTCATGATATCAAACGCCATGGTGTTCTCCTTTCTTTTGTCAAAGTAACATCTGCGAGATGACGCGAGCGTTTTGCTCCTTGGCGGCATACTCCAGATGCGAATATAAATCCGCCGTAGTTGACAGGCTGCTGTGCCCCAACCACTGCTGTACCTCTATCAGCGGCACACGGGCAGAGATCAGCAAATTGGCACAGCTATGCCGCAAATCATGAAATCGAATCCTGCGCAAGTTGTTCTTTGCGAGAATTGTTTTGAAATGCTCAGATAGATAGTCGGGTGTAAACAACTGCCCCGTCCCATTCACACAGATGTATTCCTCATTAGGCGGAGGCTGTGTCCCATAACGCTGGATCGCGGCATTCTGGAGCATAGCTGCAACCTGTGGCATAAGCGGCAATGTTCGAAAGCTGGACTTGCGCTTTAATTTGTCCTTCGTGATCAGCTGCCGCTTCCCATTAACTGCGGTCGATGTTACGGAATGTGAAATGGTAATTGTGGCTCGCTCATAATCAATAGCACCCCATCGCAGCCCCAAAACTTCGCTGCGCCGCAGTCCATACAGAACGGCCAACGTAATGGGAAGTTCAAGTGGATCATCATGAAGCGCATTGAGTAATTTTCTGCATTCCTCCGGAGAATAGCAATCCGCAGCAGACTGCTCCTTTTTAGGTCGTGGAATAAAGTCTGTCGGGTCATTCTGAATGAAACCCCGCATGCTTGCCTCCTTCAAGGCCTTGCGGAGAAGCACATGATAGTGCAAGACTGTATTTCCCGTAAGGCCTTTGGCATATAGCGAATTGTAGTAATCCAGAATATCTGCCGGTTTCAGATCTAAAAGCAAAATATTCCGTTCTTTGAAGTAAGGGGCAATTCTGTTATTAATGCAGTTCTGGTATTCTTCGTAGGTGCCAAATGAAACTTTTCCACGACAACTCTTGACCCAGGTCGTGAGGTAGTGGCTGACGAGAACATCGCTGCTGCGCTTTTGTATTTCGGCGAAATCCGTATATTCCCGTCGAGCGGCAAGGAGCATTGCTTCTGCTTTCTTTTTATTTCCCTCCACCCGAAGGTGGGTTGAAATCCACTTCTGCTTTAACCGGGCCCGTCTCATCCCTCACCATAAGAATCAAGTACCAATACCCATTTTTCTTTGTCATGTGCCCTGCGACCATATCAGCGCCTCCCGTTTTTGCTTTCATTTTACATAAAGGAGGCCTGCAATTCTCGTTTGAGCCACAGCAAATCTATTTTCTACAGATTTATGCGAGTGGGCATGAACGGCTTGACTCGAAATCAGTTTGGGATATCTGTGCATGGGTTCGAATTGAAGAATAACCATCTAAATTGAAACGGCCCGGAGAGTTGCCTCTCAGGGCTCATTTTTATATAAGCAATACGCTCCATCACTCAATCATGTCACCAAAAATGATTGATGAACTGAGCGATGTGTGGTATAATACGGTCGAATGAATCTTTTGCATGAGGTGTTTCTATGAGGAATAAGAAACCTCCTTTTGAAATTACAAATACGATGATCCATGAGATTGCGGAAATCGCCGAACTGGTGGGCAAGCTGACTTCCACCAATCAGCTGTCTGCGAACCCAACTTTACGGCGGACAAACCGTATCCGGACGATCCACGGCTCTCTGGCCATTGAACAGAACACTTTGAGTTTAGAACAGGTCACCGCAGTTCTGAACGGCAAGCAGGTTCTGGCTCCGCCCAAAGATATTGCCGAGGTTAAAAATGCCTATGAGATCTATGAGCGATTGGAGGAGCTTGACCCCTACTCTGTGGATGACCTGCTGACCGCTCACGGCATCATGACCCGGGGGCTGGTGGATGAGTCCGGGGTGTTCCGCTCCAAGCCCGTCGGCGTCGTTGACCAGGAAGGGCATGTCCTACATTTTGGCACGCTGCCGCAGTATGTTCCCAATTTAGTCATGGAACTGCTGGATTGGGTCAAGAACAGCGATGTGCATATGCTGATCCGCAGCTGCGTGTTCCATTATGAGTTTGAGTTGATCCACCCCTTTGCCAATGGAAATGGCCGCGTCGGACGCCTGTGGCATACGCTGCTGCTTTCCAAGTGGAATCCTACCTTTGCTTGGCTGCCGGTGGAGTCTATCATCCATGACCGCCAGCAGGAGTATTACGAGGCCATCAATGCCTCCAACAATGCAGGAGAGTCTACGGTGTTTATCGAGTTCATGCTCTCAGCTATCAAAGCATCGCTCATGGATGCCATTAATACGAGTGATGAAATGAGCGATGGAGCGATGGATAAGGCGACGGTTCGCTGGAGGCAGATTGAGAAGTTCCTGGAAACGCATGAGTTTATTATGAACGCAGATGTCCGTGCGCTGTGCGGCGTTTCGGCCGCAACGGCAAATCGGGTTCTTGCAGGATTGACAGCCGAGAGAAAACTCGTGAAATACAGCAGAAATGGACATTGGGCATATAAATTGGTTTATTAGGCTGGAATTAATGGTAGGAACTACTTTTTAGTAGGAGGAGGTTAATATGCGACAAAACAACATTACAAAGTGGAAATATGACTCTTCTTTGAATTGCCTTTTATTTTTTGCACAGCGATTAGACGAACTTCTTTTTCACCATACAACAGACACATATCGCTATCCTTCCTTATCATTACGGGGTTTAGCTGCCGAGTATTGTAGCGTGTATAGTGATGTTAGAACTGGTACCGTAAATAAAAAGAATTTAGAGCATATTATAGAAGAATTATCTGGTAGACTTGACCATGATGATATTGCCAAGAATATATTAACGGAAGAATTTTCTTCCCGATTTATCAAAAGCCATAAATCGTGGGACATAAAAACGCAATTTGAAAATGTGCAATATATTGGGCGGAAACTAAGTAATAAGACCTACTATAACCATATCGTTGAAAGCCTTAAACATCTAATCAATGAAAATAAACAAAAATGCGAAATTGATGTAAAGGCCTCTGCATTTGTGAGAGAACTTTTAGACTGCGGCTATAACGAAAACTATGTGTTTCAAATGCTTCATGAAGTGTTCTTCCACAAGGAAGTTTCCTCGCTCGAAAGTCTTGATGACTTTTTTTCCCGATTTGATTTTTCTGAAAAAAGTTACGACGTATTCATAGGATATTCTAAAGATATATCCTCACTGTTGCCTTTGTACGAAAAGATGGAGGTTTCAGATTTAAATGTCTCCATTGTTGATCCAACTTCTGTTCCAATTGGAGTCAAGACCAAGCGTCAAAAGACCATTCTCAAGTTTGAGTGCATAAAGAGCTATGATATGTACTCGGCATTTGAAATTGCAGATGCAATTTCTTCATGTGTTGCTAATTCCTATGCATTCTTTAGACATGACCCAAATCAAATGCGTACTTACGGACAAGTTATTGATGCGCAAAATCAAATCACAACTATTTCCCCCAAAAAACTCCTAAAAAATCGTGTTTCTACATTATCTCGTGAATCCTCAACAAAAAATGCAGAATCACTCATAAAAGTTCTCTTTAAAAATCTCGAAAATTTATCAAGTTTTTCAGGAATTACAAGAATTCACAATTCAGCAATATTATCCGAAAATACAAGTGATTCACTGCTATCACTCTGGTCTATTCTCGAATCTATAGTTGATAAGGATAATGATACAAATGAGAAACAAATAGATAAAGGAAACGAGGATAAAAAAGATCGTAGCAAGATAGGTAATGTCATTTCTTATACTATTCCATATCTAAAGAGTACCCATATTCAAAAACTTGTTCAAACCTGTATGACGGATATTATTCGATGGGATATAGATTTTTTCAATAACCACATCGCAAATAATGGTTTTGGTTCAAATGATTTAGAACACACATTTGCGTTCTTAGCATTTAAGTCTACACAACCAGATCGCGATTGTCTATTTGCAAGTACAGAAACTTATCCGCTCTTGCGGTATCGTGTTTGTACTTTATCTGATTCACTACAAAATAGCAAAGAAATTAAATCCTTAATAAAAGCACATACTCAACGCGTTACATGGCATTTACATCGAATTTATCGTGCTCGCAATTATATTATCCATGATGCCAACTCAAATAATCGGTTAAATGAAGGACTTGTGATTAATCTACACTCTTATGTAGATACTCTTTTCTCGGAGGTAATTACACATATTTCAATTTCGCCATATAATGATTCGATATATGATGCAATTACAAATCATAAGTTGTCAGTATTGATTATGGATGAAAAGTTAGAAAATCGAAAGAATGAAGAAATCACAGTTGATAATGCTCTACAATATTTGTATTACGACTTTGAACGATAAATTGTTCTCTTTTGGTCTCAAGTTGATATCTAATGTCAGTAGGGCAAGTATCTCAAACATTTGATGAATGGCCGCTTACCTTAATTTTTTGCCACCGCTTACAATAACGGCGGCGCTACCCTAACATGCCCGATGCCCGGAAAACCCTTGATTTTCAAGGCTTTCCGGGCATCACTTACATTAGTTCCGGCGGGATACATAGGACCGGGAAATGCCGAAGGAGGAAGCCACCTCCCGCTGGGTCAGAGGGACTGTACCGCCCAGGCCGTACCGCAGGCGAATGATCTCCCCTTCCCGGGGGGTGAGGACCTCCTGTATCAGCTGCCGCAGACGCAGGGCGCTGTCCCGGTCATGGATGTCATCCAGCATGGTGTCATCCACACCCACCACATCCATCAGCTGCAAGGCATTGCCCTCTTTGTCCGTTTCAATGGTGTCGGATAGGGAGACCTCGCCCTGCAGCTTTTTTTGAGCGCGAAAATACATGAGGATCTCATTCGCTATCCTCTCCTAACGGACTCATAAGCTGCCCTATGGGCGGCAAATTCAGCTCTCCATCCTCCGCAAAGAGGTATACATAGACGTTTTTGCCGTCCCAAACCACTTTTTTGACGATAGTACGCAGCAGGCGACGCCGTTCTTCAATAGTAGTCGAATCCACCGTGTCGGCGAATGACTCAATCATATCTCTATAGAAAAATAGATTTTGGCTCAGAGCATTGCTCTGCCTAGCAAGCTTTTCCAATTCAGCAATTCTTGTCTGCTCCTGTTCGCTCTGCCGGTGCAGCTCATCGATCTGCTCCATGACGTATTTGGCCGAGGTCTCGCTGGCAACGGACAGAGATTCCACCAGTCGTTTGATGCGGGCTTCTGTTTCAGCATGGTTCTTCACTAATAAAGTCAACTCAGCTTCATAACTTGCTTTGTTGTCATTGATTACTTTTCTGGTTTTTGACAGTAACTGGCCAAAGTCTTTTTTGTCGGTGGCAACCTTACGTATTTCCTCAACAATCTTAGCATCTAGAGTGTTGCCGTTGCAGTTTTTCATACTACAGACAGTACCATGACTGCGCTCTTTGGTGGAGCACATATAGGTGTAAATCAACTCCCCATTAGCATTAGTGCGACCAGTCAGTTTCGGGCGCATATAGTCACCGCACTCGCCACAACGCAGAAGGCCGGACAAAAGCGCCACATTGCTGCGCGGTTTGCGATAGCTCTTGGATTTGTTCACGTCCAGCATAGACTGTACTCGTACCCAGTTTGCACCGGAGATAATGCCGGGATGTTTCCCCACTGCCACAATCCAATCTTCCATCGGGCGAATCTGAGTAGCCTTGCCAGGGCGTTGGAGCGTGCGGTTGTAGGCCATAATACCGTGTTCACCGTCAAACTCCGATGGCTCAGCAAAAAGGTCTACGTTGTTCTCCTTGAGATACTGATACGCCGTATCGTCAGCAATCATATAAACCGGATTTGTCAGAATACCCCGGATGGCAAAGCGTGTGAACTGCTTGCCGCGCTTTGTGACACAGCGGTGCTCTAATAAGTACTGGTCAGTTTTACTGAGGGAGCCACTTTCCGTGAACACAGAAAAAATTGTCTTTACCAGCTGAATCTCCTCCGGAATAGGTTTGAGCTTACAAGCTTTTTTAACCTTGCCATCTACTGTTACGCTGGACAAGCTTTCCGAAGCGTAGCCAGTTGGTGTCGTCCCGCCCAGCCAGCGTCCGGTTTTGGACAGCTCATGCATGTTGTCGCGGATACGCTCGGCTATGGTTTCTCGCTCCAGCTGAGAGAACACTGACGCGATATACATCATTGCACGCCCCATTGGAGAGGACGTGTCGAACTGTTCCCGGATGGAAATGAAGTCAATGTGCCGGTCACCCAGATCCTCGATGAGCTTTGCAAAGTCTCCAATATTACGGCTGATACGGTCGAGGCGATAGACGACAATAGCAGCGAACTCAATCTTCTGGGAATCCTTCATCATCTGCTTGAACTGCGGACGCTCCAGATTGCCGCCGGAAAATCCCTCGTCCTCATATACAAGCGCATGCTCCGCCTCGTCTTCGCCAAAGTGCATTGCAATATATTGGCGGCACAGCTCAATCTGGTTCTCAATACTTTCGCCTTTCCCGGTAAATTTGGATTTGCGGGAATAGATGACGTATTGCTTCACCTGCGGCTTGTCTGTTGTTTTCATAGCAACACCTCGATTGTATTGTTAGGTTGTTAGATATATTGTAACGGATTGGAACCCATTTGAAAAGGTGTAAATGAGAAATTTTGAAAAGTTCTCTAAAGAACGTTATACCCCTTTATACCCTTTTGAAAAGGGTATAAAGGGGTATAACGCATTCTCACTGCCAGTTTCGTTTCAGGACTTCACTTTTGAGATACAGCGTGCTCTTCTCCGATGTTTTGATTGGATGCAGCTTCCCGCGTTTCGTCAGGTCAATGATATTCTGCCGGGAGCAGCCCAATATCTCCGCCGCCTCCGCTGCATTGATAACTCTGTACGCGGCAAAGTTCCGGAAATCCTCAATAGTCAGCGGAACGCTTTTGCCGATCCGGTAGAGCATCGCATCCGAGACGGTCATGTTCACATCCCATGCAACGCCATATCCGCCCGTCTGCATCTGCACATGCTGAAAATAGCCCGGCTTCTTGAGAAGAATCTGAAATGCTCTTGTCTTTTCAAAATGCTTCTGCAAATCGCATTTCTTCACTGCGCCATCTCGGAAAAATACCAGTAGACAATGATTCTCTAGTGGCAGTACATCTTCAATTCTCTTGGAGAAGCGCTTCGTAATTTCCTCTGGCAGTTCCTTGTCATCAATGGGAACAAGGTAGTAATCATCCTGTGCACATCGCCCCATTGCCAGCATAAGAAGCTCATACTCATCATATTCCTTCAGATGATTGTCGCGCAGAATCTCACCGATGTTCTGGCGGTCGATCGGAACGATCCGCTGCTGAACCCAGATCTTGCTCCAATAGGAATTGACTGTGGTTTCCCCACGCTTCACAAAGGAGTCCAGCAACAGCGGCGTTTCCCATGGATCCGCATTTTCAGGCAGCTCAATATAGAACTGCTTTTCCTGCTTGTAATACAGGAGGTACGCCAGATCCTTCTGCTCCTGCGCCGATTCATCTCGAATTGCAAAAATCTTCATATGCGCTCCACCTTTTCCAAATCATTTCCCATACGCCTTCAGAAAAGACCCACCAATTTCGATAGAATTACGGTGGACAGACCATGACAAATGGGTCAACTCCTGTTTTTCCTTCATAAGCTGCATATGTACATTCTCACTCCTCATTATCGTACTTCATTACTTGTCATACGTCAAGCTATATTGCAAAAGAGCCGCCACCCTGATTTCACTCAGGGCGGCGGCTTAAACTTGTTTATAGCAAATCGGATAAACAAGTTGATACTATTGCTCGGAACGTAAATGTTCAACTACTGCATCAATAAGCTCCAGCTTTTGTTCCGTAGAGCAGGGCAATTTCTGCACCATCTTTAGCGCTTGCTCTGCGTGGAACTTGGCCAGTTCCTTGCTAAGTTTCGCCTTTCCTTCCGGCGTGGTCGGCATAATCAAAAAGACTTCCATATCTATTGTTCCTTTCAGAAAATTATGTGTGAGTTGTAGCAAATCGCTGCAACTCACGGTGGTTATCCTAAAATCTCCAAGTGTTTTACGGCTCCGGCTTTTCAACAACGAAAAGCGGAAATACGTCATAGTTTCCATCCTTATCAGAACTCAAATTGAGCTCCGATAGAACCTGCTCCTGAACCTCAGGTTTAAGATCACAAATATATATTTCAACGCTCATGTGTCGTCCTCCATATAAGATTTTGCAAATTAATGGAGAGAGCTGCAGCAACACGCTGCAGCTCTCAAATCATTTGTCTCGGAAAAGGTGCTTGTAAAGGTCATCCACGCCCTTTTGCTTTTGCGTCCAGGTAATCGGTGTCATTTCAAAACCGGCAGCTGCACCCATCTCAATATATCGGTCGCGCGCTTTCCGAACTTCCTCTTTGACCTGATAATCCGAATCAACCATGACGTTGATCCTCTTCACGCCAATGGAGTCTAGTTCTTCAAGGGCTCGTTCGTACTGAGAATAGCTCGGTATGCCTGTAAGGCCTACGAAGCCGCACTCATAAGGTGAACCCTGCGCAAAGCTGTAGGCAAGGTCGGATTTCATAACTCCCTCTGTAAGGCAAACCACTTCATCGCCTTCATGAACGCCGACATAATGCGGGCAGCACTTCGACTGTGTCCCGTAGTACTGGTCAACACTCGTCAGGTTATAGAATTTCTGGTTGTAGACCTTATCGAGCCGAACCTGAATGGCTTCAATTTGACCGAGCAGGTTTCGGTCTGGTAGCATGATTCCCGTGCCTCGGATATCTAATACCCATTGGCCAGAGTCCTTCTGGCAGTAAAATCCAGGAACCCCATCAAGAATGCAGCCACGCTCTAACAGCTCCGTGACAATCCGTTTCAAACGTGTTGTGGGCGTCGTTCGATAGCATAGCCGCTCCATTTCCTCCGGCTTTAGCCCGCGCTCTTTCAAAGCAGATTGATGTGTCGGGCATAGAGTCAGTAAGGAAAGCAGATTGGAATAGGTATTATCCCGTACCTCAGCTGAGGCAATCGGAAGTTCTACTGTCTCTATGGGGCGAGGCTTCCGCTTATATTTGTGTACTGGTTCGCTCCCATTTGGCCCGAAAATCTTACAGAGTTCTTCGTAAGCCGTATGGAGGTTGACATCACAGTACTCCGCGTAAAGGTGGAGGATTCCTCCACCTTTACCACAGCGGTTACACCGAAATACATTATCGCGGATCTTGACATTCATATGAGCCTTCCGATCTGCACAGAATGGACACCTGCAATGCAGTTGAGTCCCGGTATCTCGTAACACTTCGATACCAAGAAGTTCAACCACTTGCTCAATATCACATGGCAGATCAGGTATTCTGCCCATCTAAACCACCTCCCTTAGCTAGGGGAAGAATCAGCTGGCCATCTGGCCTACCGTTTCCAGTAGCTTTGTAGCCCCTGCTTTTAGTGCGAGATTATGGCCGGAATAGTTCTTCACATACCATGCGAGGTCGCCCGGACTCTTCATAGCGATTTCACCGAGAGACCATCCACTAAAGCGGCCAAAATCAACCTTGACGGCTTTCGCCTGTTCAATGGTCATGACACGCAAGTACTCATCCAGCGTTTTTGGGGGCTCCGGAGCAGGAGCATGAGACTGCTGCGCAGGAGGCTGAATCTGCTGCTGAGCAGGCTGGGTAGATTTAGGCGCCGTCGCCGTCTGAGAGAAGGCTGGAGAACCCGCCGTCGGTTGAGCTGTAAAGCTCGCCACGACACTACCAGGGTGTCCCGCATCTTCGTCGGGCGGCATCTTGATTGGTGCATCCGCGATGATACCGGCCAGCGCATCACCATTCATACAGAACTGCGTACCATAACCCGCATCAGCCAATGCACGGCCCTTTGCGACTGTTTCGGCGATTTCCAAGAAACGATCGCCATAGCGATCTTCCGTTGAGAATCGCTGAGAATACGCCTTCCCAATAAACTGGTCAGCGGGGTCAGCCTTATCGGCATAGATCCTGCAGCATACGATCGCATTCTTCTCATCAACCCGGATAAGTTCCGGGTCGATCTTTCCATTCGGATGGTGCAGGCGGAACCAAAGAAGGCGATATTTGACATCAAGGTAGAGATCATTTTCGCCTTCCTCACCCACGGTAGTACGCACGAAATCAGCGGGGTTAAAGCCATCGACAGCGTTGATGGCAGGGATCACATTAGAGTTCGATTCACTCATGGTAATTGTCCTTTCACAATAAATGTAGAAACGAGGCAGCTTTTGACCACCCCGTTTCTCAAATAATCACGCTACTCGCCGACTCAGCTCGCGGTTATAATAAGCCACGATTCGATCCGCGAGTACCGTATTCCTTTGACCCACATCACATTTATGGATCGCAACAAAGACTGCCTGCTTTTGCCCAATCAGGATGACCTTCGCCTTGGCTCTGGTCACAGCAGTATAGAGCAAATTCCGCCGCAGCATGATATAGTGCTCTTTCAAAAGAGGAACAATGATGACAGGATACTCCTGCCCTTGGCTCTTATGAATGGTCGTACAGTAGGAGAACTCCAAATCCTCCAGCATTTCCTGCGTGTACTGTAGTGTCCTTCCATCCAAAAGCCTCACGCATGTGATCGTCTCATCATCCTCTTTCTTCATGTCGGTTATGACGCCGACATCGCCATTTGACACATTGATTCGATTTGCCGTCTGCATAATGCGGTCACCAACTCGAAATACTCGACTGCCACACTTAACCTCTTTCTTCAGGTTGTTTGGCGGGTTGACAAGGTCCCGAATGGTCTCATTCAACGCATTTGCCGCAACCGCACCTCGCTTGCGGAGAGGTGAGAGAATCTGCACGTCCTCAATACCATGCAAAGAGACTTCCTGCAGATAGTTCTTGATGACCAACTGCGCAGCCTCTTCCGAGTTCTGAACTTCCAAAAACTGAAAGTCATCCCCGAACTGAAGATGTGTGTCGTTGTGGTTGATGGCATAGGCGTTTGTGATGATACGGCTATTAGATGCCTGGCGGAAAACAGTCTCTAAGACTGCCGTAGGAACCTTTTCACTTCGAATCATCTCTCGCAGCACATTACCCGCGCCAACAGATGGGAGCTGGTCAGCATCACCGACAATAATCAGCTGAGCGCCCGACTTGATACGATCAAGGAGGATATACGCAAGGCGCATGTCCACCATTGAAAACTCATCAACGACTACCAAGTCTGCTGATAGTAACTCTTTGTCGTTCAGCGGGCTGTCTTCATCCGTCACAAGGCCAAGCGCCGAGTGAAGTGTAGAGGCGTACATTCCCGTCTGTTCTGCCATGCGCCGACTGGCACGGCCAGTAGGTGCAGCCAGTAGGACTTCATTCGCGGGGAACGCAGCTTTATAGATATCCAGTATGAATCGTAGTGTTGTGGTCTTTCCGCTGCCGGGGCCTCCGGTCATGATGGAGATCGGATGCGAGAGGCACAGCTTCACAGCATTACGTTGCGAAGGAGCCAATCTTTGATGCAAGGTCCTCTCCGCATTGTCGATTTTGCTGTCCAGATCGTCGATCTTTGTAAAGCCCTCTTGGAGTATCATGGACACAATGCGCTTAGCTGACTTAACTTCGCACATGCGCTCGTAACTCAGGTATACACGGCTTCCCTCAACATAGATACGGGATTCCACACGTTCATTTGAGATCGCTTGGCGGATTTCCTCTTCGGAAACCACTTCATCATCGCAGCCCATATTGAGAAGCTCATAGCACTGGCCAACCGTCTCATCAACGGATAGAAAAAGATGCCCAGATACGCGTGCCTCATCCAGCACATAGTTGATCGCACCGGAGTATCGCAAAGGGTGCTTTAAGCTGACTTTTGTTTTACGAGCAATGGAATCGACTGTCATGAAGCCAAAGCCTTTGATTTTACAGAGCTGGAAGGGATCCGTCTTCACGATTCTCAGGCTGCTATCTCCGAACTCTTCCCGGATCATCGCAACCTTTTTCATCGAAACACCAAAGGGCGCCAAGTAGATCATGAGATCGCTCAAGGCTTTCGTTTCCCCGTAGGATTTGATGATGGCCTTGAGTTTTTTCTGGGCAATCCCCTTGACGCTAAGCAGCTTATCCGGCTGTTTCTCCAGAACATCCATCGTCTTATCGCCAAAGCGAGCGACAATGGCCTTTGCGGTCTCAGGGCCAATTCCCTTGATGATACCGCTGCTCAAGTAAGCAAGGATGCCGGCTTGATCTCTCGGCACGACTTCCTTACACATTGAAACCGACAGCTGTAGACCGTGTTTGGAATTCTCCCATGTGCCATCCAGTTCCACTTCCACGGCATCTGTAGCAATCAGATGATAGCCGATTGCCGTGAAATGAATCTTGTCGTCATGGTAGTAAGATCGATTACGGGCTTCCTTTGGAACAGACTCATCAGAAGTACTGTAGGCAAAAATGCAGAAGCCCTTATCTGACTTAAAGATAGTTTTTTCGTATCGACATAGCATTTGATCACTCCTTATGCGATGGCCGATTTGACCACCTTAAAGATTCTTGATTCCGTCTGATCCACAAACTCATCATAGATATCAGGATACTGAGCTCGTAGAGCGGATAAACGGTCCTTCGATATTCCTTCCCGATACAGAGGATTGTAGGAAACTTTGAAACACTCGCCGCCCTGTTCACAGGTTCCTTTGCATGCGGTACCCATCTCTTCGACGATGGGAGCGTAGAGGGATTTAATGCGAGTCTCAAGTGCTTTTACCTGAGCATCTAAGGCTCTCTTTTCCTCTTTGAGTGTCAGGATCTCCTTGAGGTTCACCACAAACTTGCGGTCAAGATCCACGGTCGGTTCAGACTTGTCAGCGGGGCCAAAATAGCGACGCAGGGACTCCAGAACTGCATCAGGCTTTTCGACCAGAGGCGGTTCCACACGGGCCATAACGTGATCGTTCCAGAATGCCGACAACTCCATGATTGTGTTTTCTTCTTCCTCAAGGTCACGTTCAATTTTTTGCCATACAAAGTCATTCTCATTATTTGAGAACAGACAGGCAATGAATGCAACATCAATGTTCATCACCGACATGTAGTGGCGAACCTGCAGTTCATAGTGGCGAGGGACTGCGCCGTTTGCCCACTTGAATTGCATATCATAATGCGCCGTTTTGCACTCAAGGATGGCCTTGCGTCCATCCGGCAGGGTTACAAAGCGATCCACATCGGCGATCAGGAATGGGAAAAAGGGGTGTTGGTACATCCAGTGGTCTTCATACACAGATAGTCCTGTCTTCTTCGCGAAGATTTGAGCTACCACATCTTCGAGCAAATGCCCAATCTGGAATGTGATGCTTTTGTCCGGTCCATCATCTGACATGACGACCCCAATTTTGTCATAATAAAGGTCTCGTGCCGTGCGATATGGAGAGGAATTAAGGGCGACAGCTACATCGCTGCCGCCAATTCCTTTTCGCCTCCAACTGAGCCATTGGTCCTCCGTCAGAGTTGTGATGTCCACCAATCTGTTTGGCGTGTAGTTCAGGTTCAGCCCCATAGCCTACACCTCTTCGCAGCGGTCAAACCCATGATTGCCGCATTCCGGGCATTCCTGATCATCAGGATCCTCGAATGAGGCAAAGCTCGTTGTCTCTCCACAATGCCGGCACTTATAAGCAAGTAGATCTTTTTCAGTGTGCTCAACCGCCCCCGTGTCATCACAGGTAATGTGTTCCTCAAAACATATTCCCGGCTCTGAGGTCTGGATCGTGACGGATACCCCGTCTTCTGCACAGGCCTCTGAGAGAGTCAGGCACTCACTAGGAGAATTCTGAGGATATCCACCGATCAAGCAACTGTATGCTGACCATGCGAACGACGCGACAAACGAGTAACTTGCTTTGGCATCGACGGCAGGCTCGGAGAATTCTTTCATAGCCTCATCAATGAATGTCTGTCTTTTCGACTGGATGAAGCTCCGTGCAAAGTAACGCTTGCCTGGAATGGTTGAGGGATCGTCCTCGCTGACAAACCGTTCAATGAACGACTTAATGCCATCCCGTGTACCGGTGACACTTACATACCCAAACGCCCAATTAGGCATAATCTATCCTCCTTATTCTTCAAAATCAGTATTGTAGTGCTCGACAATCTCAGTCGGCTCGTCAGATGCACAGTTGCCGTAGACAACAGTCTGAAGTGCTTCCTTGTCTGGATCGTATTCTACGCAAGCCAGGATCGCTGTAGCGCCATCCTTGCGTACATAGTCGATGAAAACGCCTGGATAGTCTGCTGCACAGTCAGTCTTATCGTGCTTAGCGTAAATCGCGAGTTGTCCTACTGGCGTATCAACAATAAAATGCCGAGTCTTTTCCATATTCAATCCGCTCCTTATTTTCGGTGATATCTTTCATGACTGAATCCATAGCGGAGAGTACTACCTCAACTCCCTCGAAGATGTGGTCACTATCTAATGCCCACATCATGTCATGGAATTCGCCGTCTGGCGTGTAGACAAAGCACTCCCACCAGTTGTTGTGTTCCATATCGAGTCGATACCGTTTATGCGTATCGCCAATGGCAGCATATAAGGCATGGTCCGTCTTCAGATATGGCAAAACATCAACGCCAAAGCGTCCAGAGTTACTCTTATCTTTGACATAGAGTAATTCTGTACCATCACTCTTATCGTAAAGTGTGGCGTAGATATCTCCGCAGGCGTGGATGGCAAAAACACACCCGCGCACCTTGATAGATACCACCAGGCCGCCGTACCAGAGGGAAGAATACTGCTTACGGCAAATCGGCTGATGGAACTCAACTTTGATAGGTTGATGTATCCTTCCAATCTGCTTTCTGATGTGCCAGCAAAGGAGTAGACGCTGTAAGGCGCTGATGCCTTCGAAGGTTATATTCTTCATGGGGGATCACCGCCTCTTACCACGTAAAGTCACCGGGATGATCATACTCATGCCAGTTCACATTCAAGGCACGGGATACGATCTCCTCCAGCTGAGCGATCCTCAGCCCAGAGGCACCGTCACACTGCGCAGAGAAGATCACATCGCTCATCTGCATGAAGAGTTCATAGGCCGTGCAAGGACTGTCTCCATGAATTGCTACGAAATAGTCCATAGCTTCATAGGAGGCTTTCTTTGGGGCCTTGATTCTTTTCAGGACACGCATGAGTGTTGTGACGGGATAGCGGATCTCGATGTTCATAAGCTGCACTTGCTTGTCCAGTGCCTTTTCAAACTGCGCATAGACCAATCTGAGCTGTTCCTCAAAATACTGCATATCCACGCCATTCTTGTGTTCGGTGCGAATGGAGTACCCCAATGGAACAATACGGCTCTCGGCACCAACCAGAAAGATCGGATAGAGATTTGCGCCGCTCATGCCCACATCGGAGGTGGAAAAGCGCAGCGCAGGAACCATTTTCTCAGTTTGCAAGCCTTTGGCAGCAATCTCCCTATGATATGTATCGAGAAGCTTGTCTGCCTGCCCATCCAGACGCCAGATTGCTGTCGCAATGGAGTGATCGAAGTGGGCTGTCATAAAAGTGTTTCCGGGATACTCACGGTTGAGAAAGTCGCTCGTTGCCTTAAATAGAGGTAGCATCTCCATAACGGTGTAGTCTTTCGGATCGCCACCATGTACTGCCGATACCTTCTCATCTGCGATTTTGATCAGGCTGTCACCGGAGGCGACGCCCATGCAGTAGTTGAGGATCTCAGCGAATACCGTCTTGGAAACTTTGTTGAGTGCATGCCCAGAGATGCGGGCTCGCTCGAGAACTGTTTTGATCGCGCAGGAACGAACCGGATAGTCCTTACCATCCACCTTCAGCAGGAGGCTGGTATTCTCCATTGTGTCTTCGAGAATCTCAGCGGCACCATTGTGGTCATAGATCTGCATGTACAGATTCCCAAGCGTGGAGCCTCGTTCCACCGGTTCGAACTGTAGTTCTCTGGATGGAGCGGTCATCCATTTGCTGCGGGCTTTCCGGTCACTCAGGAATTGAAAAAAATCCCCAGGCTCCGTAAAGCTACGACTGAAGTTGTCCGTGAATACTTTGCTTTCTGTCATTTGCTTGTTCCACCTTTCAAATAATTATTTCTCAAACCCGCTAAAGCGGCATTTGGACAAAAAAAGAGCACCTTGATCTGAAATTCAAATCAAAGCGCAAAATGAGAGGCGAAACATATTGTTCGCCCAGAAGTGCCAATATGAATTGGCTCACAGCTTATGAAGCTCCGCATCGGAGATGAAATCTAATAAGTACGGAGACAGGATACCATTAGATCCATCCATTCGCCAGAATACCCATTTCTGCTTTCTGGACAAAAAGGCGCTAATCCATTTGGATTAGCGCCTAAATCACATTATTTGAACTTAAATAGTTTCAAGCCAACCACTATTGGGGAAGCAAGCTCGGCCTCCATATGGCGAGTACATTCCTCCATCTCTGAAGCTACCTCACTAATTACCATATGCGTATGATCCGCATTCCATCCGCATAGGAGAAAGCTACCCCGCTCCGTCAACTCGACTGTACGCCATATGGGGCAACTGCCATCGAACTTGATAGAGCAGCCGATCATCTTACAGTGCAATGGCATTGTAGGCTCCGGAACCCTCATAACCACGCAAGCTCGGTCAGCAGAATGGAAATCCGTTACAGTAAAGTCGGCAGAAGAATATTCAACGAAATCTTTTGTGCCTTTCGCATCCGGCTCGATATAGTTATACGCTGTTGCCAAAAGCTCGCCTCTCTTTTCTATCGCATATTGGATGAAGCGTTTCGGCTGAGCGTAAAAGGTGTATGGCAAATGCTCATGTTCGTTATAGTACCTCTGCAATGCAGCGCTATACATTTTCTCCCTCCTCACAAGTTTTTCCGATATCATGGGCTCTAAAATAGATCCTTCAACGGCACCTTTCGTTCCACAAACCAACGGCCGATCGTATTGCCCGTTAGATTAGTGGATCGTTCAAAATAGAGATATGTTCTTGCACCATTGACCTGGATGGTGTAACGATCGCCTTGCCCGCCGGCTTTTGCAGCATAGGCAGGACGAATATCAATCACGCGGTCTATTTCATATTTCTGGCCATCTTCCCAGATGATTTCCCTGGGCAGCATTGTCCCATCCGAACGATGCTCTACAAAAACGGTCACATAGACCTTATAAGCCTCACCTGGCAGCATACTTAACTCAACGGCTGCTCCAGATCTCGCTTGAGGAAATCCCCATGCGCGATATACGGAGCTATGATTCTTACACCTTGGCATTGTAGAATCCGGAGCTTGAAGTCCAGTAACTCAGGTGGCACATACAAACACTTCGCTGTCTGGTAAAAGTCCATTTGCATCTCTAGTGATTCTATGACTGCGTCATCGCTGAGCATGAACTCCGCAGCAAACACATTTGCCTCATACTCCATTCGGTTTGTATCCTCAAACATTGCAAACTCATGGAAAGTGTTAATGGCCGAATCGCTGTGGAGAACTGCATGCCCTAGCTCGTGCGCAATGATAATTCGTTGAATGCTGTCGGGCAAATCGCTGTTGATCACAATCAGTTTGCACCGAGAAGAAACTAGGAAAAAGCCCTTGCAGGAACGGGGGCTCTTTCCCATTGGGCGCTCCATCACCTGGATATCCAAGTACTTGCAGATCTCATACGGGTCATCCGTCTGATATTTCTTTTTCAATCGGCTTACTTCCTGCCTAATCGTCATCGTCAGCAATCCACTCACCTCACTTCAGAAAGTAGTTTTCTATGATACAGCCTGACAGTACCACAAGGGTTGTCCAAAAATCCGTACACTCAGAATATTCCTGCTTACTTTTTGTAGTCTTTACGGGTGAACTTCTCGCTGGCTCGCTGCTTATTTGCAAAATACGCCTCAGTGACTGCTTGGAAGAAAAGCTCCTTATCCTGCTCAGGGACATCTCCACCAGCAAAGAGAGCACGCGTTTGTGTCAGCAGCTGCTCTACATCAGTTGCTCCTTTACGGCCATAGGCTGCTCTTGCGCTCTCGATGTATGGTGCCTCTTCAAGTCCATAGTTGGGATCTACGATCTCATCGTTGCTTAGATATGCCGTGGAAACACCCAGCACCTCTGCCAACCTCTGAAGATTCACACCGCGAGGCATTACACCTTGTTTTTCGTATTTGGTAATCGTGCGCAGCGTGACACCAATCTTATCGGCCAGTTCTGTTTGCGTAAGGCCCAGATGCGTGCGGCTCTCTCGAATCTTTTCACCAGTCGTCTTCATAACCGTCTCCTCTCGCAGGTTTGGAAAGTTTTTGAAAGTTCTATTGACAAACCATTTTCTGACCTGCTATTTTGTTATTAGAACTTATTGGAACTTAATAGAACTCGATTGGAACTTTAGGCTCATTATATTCTGCGAACTGGAACTTGTCAATAGGAACTTTTAGGAACTTGATGGAACTAATTCTTAAAGGCTATGGGCAGGAGGTATGCCGAATATGGACGGTCGAGTTGTATTGCATAGTGACCTCAACAATTGCTATGCGAGTATTGAATGTATGCTGCATCCGGAATTGCGCGGAAAGTACATTGCGGTTTGCGGCAGCGCAGAGGATCGACATGGGATCGTTCTTGCGAAGAACCAATTGGCAAAGCAGTGTGGGGTGAAGACAGGTGAAGTGATTTGGGAGGCACGCCAGAAGTGTCCGCAACTGACGATTGTAGAACCGCATATGGACCAATACTTGAAATTCTCCAAAATTGTCCGCTCTATCTACTTGCGATACTCTCCGGAAGTCGAGTCATTTGGCATTGATGAGAGCTGGATCGAGCTGACGGGGTCCCCGCTTCTCCAGCAGAAAACTCCGCTTGAAATCGCCAACGAGATTCGGACTACTGTGAAAGAAGAAGTCGGACTCACCGTTTCCATTGGCGTCAGCTTCAATAAGATTTTCGCGAAACTCGGCTCAGACATGAAAAAGCCAGATGCCGTGACTGTCATAACGCGGGAATCCTTCAAAGATCAGATCTGGCCGCTCCCCGTATCAGACCTGCTCTATGTGGGGCGAGCAACGACGGAAAAGCTTCGGCTCTACGGGATCCGTACCATCGGAGATCTGGCCCAAGCAGATCGGGCAATGCTAATTCGCCGGCTTGGCGTCAATGGTGAAAAGCTGTGGGTGTTTGCCAATGGACTGGATCAATCGCGCGTTATGCCATGCGACTACGAAATCCCCATCAAGAGCGTGGGGCACGGAATCACCTGCACGGCAGACCTGCGTACAAATGAAGAGGTTCGACATGTTCTGATGGAGCTCTCACAGGAAGTGGGAGCAAAGCTGCGGAAAAGCAAACTGGCTGCCACGCGGGTCCGCATCAGTATTCGCGACAGCACACTGTCTCAGAGAGAGTACCAAGGGAAGCTGGAATTCCCAACTCAAAGTTATACAGAGATTGCTGCAGCTGGCTTTAATCTGTTCTGCCGGCGTTATCCATGGCCTGCGGATGTTCGATCTCTGACGATTAGCGCGATCGACCTGATCCCCTCGGATACACCAATTCAGCTCGATCTCTGGTCTGACTTTGAAAAGCATAATAAGCGTTTAACTTTGGAACGCACCGTGGAAGATATCCGCCATCGCTATGGGCTCGGTATGATCAATTTTGCGGCACTTACCTTTGGATTGAAAATGCCGACACATCGTGAGATCGAATATAAAATGCCATCTGTTATGTATCACTAAGGAGGGACAGATTTTGATAACCAAAGTTGAGGAATTCCGGGACAAGCATACTGTCTCGGTCAACAGCAAGGGCGATATCCTTATCACAGGCTTCACCAACGCGAAAAATGAGAAGTGCTTCTGCATTATGGCAGACGGCCATCGCTATCATGAGTATGGCATCTCCACCGGCAGCCTCCTTCTCTGCCAGCGCGGCGCCGCCATCAATGACGGAGACCTCATCATCGTGAAAGAGGACGGAGCTTTTACTATTTATCTTTATCTGAAAGACCGCAAAATCAAGGAGGATGGCGATAAGCGCATTCTCCATAACAAGTCCAAGGCCTACGCCAAAGTGATTGGCTCGTTCAACTTCTTTGAGTAATCAGGTCTGGCAGAAAGGACGGATCATGAGCAAATTCCAAAACTACCTGAAAACATTTGACATTACCAGTACGCTGACCGAGGAAGATATTGAAAAGACGATGGCATTGCTCCAAATCTATGGGCCCACCGTTAGACGGACAGCCGCAAGAATCGATGAATTTGAGGAAGAGTGCTATGAGAGCCGGCGGCAATCCATCTCAGACTTCATCAATTTAGCCATCGACTATGATCGTGACACCGATCGCAAACGCATTTCGGACCGTTTGGCGGAGATGGGGCACAGCATGGAGCTGCTTTCCGTTATGGAAGAGGCATTGGTGTTAGTGAAGGACACCCCGCCGAACGGCGGCACCTACTATAGCATCCTGCAGGCCCGCTACTTTGATGTCTACTGCACTTCCAATGAGGATGCCTTCCTGAATCTGGGGATGTCCTCGTCTACTTACTATCGTCACATCAAGCCGGCGATTCGAGCATTTGCCGCAAACCTCTGGTGTGTTGTCATCCCTGATCTGATCATCAAGGAGCATATCCAGAATAATGGGAGTCAGGTGGGAGTCTCATGAGAGTCAAATGAGAGATAAAATGATGGAAAATAGAGAGGAGATTGGAAGCCAAGCGAAATTGTAGTGTAGAGAATCACCCCTTATAATGGATTATGCTGAAGCACCTATAGCCTCTCGGGGAATTTCCCCCGAGAGGCTTTTTTGATCCCCGCGTGCAACAGCCAATACTGGAACAAATTGCCGACCATTCTCGCATGAGAGTGGCCGGCTTTTTTGTTGCCTTGACTGGGAGCATGATCCATGTCCGGCGCTGGCAATCGGGCTCGTGGCCCGCCTTCAAGTCGTTCGTCCGCATCCGCAAACGAAACGACTTGGAGGTAAAAATGAAAACTATCAGAATCAAAGACTACTATGGTATTTATCAGGAAATTCCTGTCAGCGATGAGCTGTATGAAGAATGGCGCGCTCTTCAGAATGAAACGCAGCGCGTCCATCGCAAAGAAGTATATCACCGTGATTGGACACCAATCGAGGATCTTTTCGAAATGCCGAAGTCTTATGAGCAGAACCCGATGGAAGATACGTTGCTGTGGGATGAGCAGGTCGCTGCGCTGTATGCAGCGATCGCACAACTTACCCCGATCCAGCAGCGCAGGATCCACATGCTGATGGAGAATATGACGATCCGTGAGATTGCCCGTCAGGAAGGGTGCCATATGAACGCAGCTCTGAAATCTGTCAACGGTGCGCTCAAAAAGCTCCACGATCTTCTGAAAGACTGGGCATAAATGCCTAAAGGGAAAACATTTAGTGTAGTTGTTGTTCTATGAGAACACTATGCGTAATTACTTTTAGATGCTTCGAGTGCGACATCACACGCACTTTGTTAAACGAAATGAGGAGGTTCCAATCCATGATTATCTCTGTCGATCACGGCAATAAATCGATCAAGACCCCGAACGCGCTTTTCACCTCCGGCCTGATTTCGTCCGAAGGGCTGCAAGGATTCAAAACGGACTATATCGGCTGGAACGGGCGCTACTATACGCTGACAGAACAGCGCATTTCTTATCTGCGCGACAAAACCGAAGACGAGCGGTTCTATGTCCTGACTCTCTTCGCTATCGCCAAGGAACTGGAACGGCGCAAGGCAGCTGAAACGCTGGATCCGATTGACATCACGCTCCTGATTGGATTGCCCCCAGCGCACTATGAACAGCTCCACAGTCGCTTTGAGCAGTACTTTCTGCGGCGCCGTGAGGCCATTGACTTCGAGTACAATGGAAAATACTACTCGATTCGCATCAGCAAGGTTCTCAGCTACCCTCAGGCATTTGCGGCTGCTGTAACACAGTACAGTACGCTCAAGACCTATTCTGTTGCCTACATCATCGACATCGGCGGCTTTACCATTGACGTGCTCAAGCTGCGGAACGGACGTCCTGACCTGGCGGTGGTCGAAAGTTTTGAAAAGGGGGTCATCACCCTCTACAACAGCATTACAAGCAAATGCAATGCGCTCTATGCCCGGATCTTGGAGGACTGCGATATTGATGAGGTCATTCGCAATCAGCCTACTGTCCTTCCTGGTGAAGTGCAACAGCTGATTCGCAGCATGACAGGAGAGTTTCTTTCGGAGTTCTATAACTTCCTTCGTGAGCGCGGCATCGATGTAACGACCAGCAAATGCGTGTTTGCCGGTGGTGGCTCTCTTCTCCTTCGAGGAATGATCGAGAGGGCAAATAAAGTAGCATTCCCCATTTTCATCGAAGATATTCATGCCAATGCACGCGGCTATGAACTCCTCTATCAGAGTGAGGTAGCGTCGAATGGGCAGTAATAGTAAGTCTCGTGTTGTGCTCCAGTTCAATGAAATGGACTTTCGACACCGGCGCGCACTCGATATTTTACGGCAACGACCACGCAGCATGTCCGAATTGGTCGTCAATGCGATCCTGCACTACACAAGCTGCCCAGAAGCGGCCAACGAGTTTGGCCGCGACTGGGTGGTGAGCATCGTCAAGGATGTCGTTCGCGAGATGGTCACAAATGGAGAACTCCAAGCTGTATCACAACCCACGTCCCCAAAGCCGGAGAGTCCAACGCTGGCGGCTGATGATCTTGCGGATCTCGGTGGTGTCATGGGGATGTTCCGGTCGAAGGAGTAAGGCCATGAGCAATAAGAAATTTGGATATGCTCGTGTATCCACAGCTGAGCAAAATGAGGATCGTCAGGTTCTTGAATTGCTCGAGTACGGCATTGAAGAGCGTGATATCTATGTGGACAAGCAGAGCGGCCGTAGTTTTGAGCGAACAAACTACATGTCACTACGAAATAGCATTTTGCGTAATGGCGATATCCTGGTCGTTAAAAGCATTGATCGTTTTGGCCGTAATTACTCTGGAATTCGCACCGAGTGGGAATATCTTACCAAAACGCTTGGTGTGGACATCGTCGTTCTGGACACTCCCATTCTGGATACGACCCGATACAAAGATCTACTCGGTAGTGTAATCACGGATATTGTCCTCGCCGTACTATCTTTCGGCGCTCAGCTGGAAGTTGATACCAAGTCGAAGGCACAGGCGGAAGGGATTGCCGCCGCGCATCTAAAGGGTGTCAAATTTGGGCGGCCAAAGTGCTCTGTAAAGGACTGGGATATCTATTATCCCAAGTGGAAGCAAGGAGAAATCACAGCTGTCGAGTGCTATAGGCAGTTGGGCGTCAGCGCATCGACATTTTATCGGTTGGTGCATAAGTTTGAGTCGGAGGGAAAAGTACGATGAAGCGCTGTATTATATATGCAAGAATTGGTGGACCAGCTTCGGAGGTAAATAACAGCCTTATGCAAGCACAGCTGGCCGGACTCCGTGCAGCCGCAGAAGGCCTCGGCTTAGAGGTCGTGGCAGAGCTTCCAGTTTTTGAGCATGGTAATGATGGGAACCGGCAAAGCATCAAGACGTTGGCTCGGGATAGGCGGCATGGCCTTTACGAATGTGTGCTGGTAAAGAATTTGTCACGCTTGGCCCGTGGAGAGGCCATTCTCGAAGTTGGCCGCAAATTCGCAAGTGCCGGGCTTTCGGTCTACACACCTTCCGGTCGTGCTGAACTGATTCCGCCCGTTTATGCCTTCTACTCCAGATATCACACGGAAGGAGGTCCTGCATTTGGCTCGCGAAACCAAAAATGAGGATCGAAAGCAAAGGATTCGTGACGCTTTCCAAGAGGGTCAAGCAGTAGAACGGATGCCAGCTCGCTATGTTGTAATATCAGAGGATATTACAGGCGATAGAGTTTTGGCAAAATTCCAACTCATTCAGTTCAAGGAGGATATTGATGTGTCAAGAACCCACACTTAAACGCAAAAGCGTTTTGAAGTGGTGCTTGTGGGAAAACTACAAGCCTGATTGACTACCCTAAGTGTTTCGAACACTACGTTACTTGAGAATGTATAGGCACCTGCGGGCGTTCGTCCGAACCCGCCGCTCTGCGGCATACGATTAAAAGCTCTGGGGGTAAGGAGCGGTGTCGTATGTAAGAAAACCTCAGGATAACATTGGGTACGGACACCTGACCTGCGTGATTGGCTCTACCGGTCATACAGGCGCGGCTTCTATATTAGCCGCATCAAGATTATCGGAAAGAGGGCATTGACATGCCTGATAAGGTCTATGTTATCAGCCGGCTCGGACATCCGTTGATGCCCTGCTCTCCGGCAAAAGCCCGTCATCTTCTGGATGACAAGAAAGCAAAGGTTGTCAAACGGACGCCTTTCACTATCAGGCTCCTCTATGGGAGCACTAAGTATATTCAGCCGGTCATTCTCGGCGTGGATGCAGGAAGCAAGACCATTGGTCTGTCGGCAAGTACGGTGAAGGAGGAATTGTTTGCTGCTGAGGTAATGCCACGGAATGACGTGGTGGAAAACCTCTCCACGCGAAGAGCGTTCCGCCGAGCACGCCGGAACCGTACCACACGGTATCGGGAACCTCGTTCTGATAATCGTGTGCGTAGCAATCACGAATGTTGGCTTGCACCTTCTGTGAAAGTTAAAATTCAGGAGCATATTACTTCTATCAAGAGGGTATGTACTATCCTGCCTGTCAGCAAAGTGGTCATTGAGACTGCAGAATTCGACCTTCAGCTCCTCAAAGCTATTCAGGACGGAAAGCCTATCCCAGAGGGCGAGGACTATCAGAAGGGCGAAATGTACGGTTCTTATAATGTTCGTCAGTACGTCCTCTGGAGAGATAACTACACCTGCACCTGCTGCGGAGTCAAGGGCACGGACAAGAAGCCAGTCAAACTGCATGTCCACCATTTTGAGAGCCGCAAACACGGTGGGAATGCTCCGGACAACTACGGCACGCTCTGCGAGGATTGCCACAAGAAGTTTCACCTCGGCATCATTATCGATGAGATGCTCAAGACGCGCAAGCGCCGCTCCACGAGAGACGCCGCCTTTATGGGCATTATGCGCAAGACACTGATGCAGAGACTCAGAGCAGAGCTCTCCATCCCTGTCGCAGAGACGAAGGGCTACATCACAAAAGCAACCCGCGAGAAGCTGCTGGTACTTCCGAAGAGCCACACTAGCGATGCTCTGGCAATTGCACAGGGTAGACACGGCTTTAGTATTAAGGCGCACACCTATGTAGAACCGGCAAACCACATCTACACGGTCCGCCCGGTACGGCATCATAACCGCCAGCTCCACAAAGCCTCTATCCTGAAGAGCGGTATCCGAAAGCGCAATCAGGCATCTAAATATGTCTTTGGTTTCCGACTCTACGATAAGGTTCTCTATCAGGGAAAAGAGTGTTTCGTGTGGGGGCGGAGAACAAGCGGAAGCTTTCTTCTTCGAACAATTGACGGTATAAAGGTCAAAGACGGTGTAAGTTGCAGAAACCTCACTCTACTTGAACGAAGCAGCAATTACCTTATTGCGTAAACAATAGAGAAGAGGAAAACTATCGATTCCTCTCCCTACCCATAGAGGTGTGGGATTCTTATCTAAAATCCAGACAAATAAAAAATGGCCTTCGGTATGTGTTGTACCGGAGGTCATTCGTTTACGTACCATTTCAGTACGACAAATACCATAATGCTCATTTCTGATTTTCTGCCATCCCTCTATACTGTGAGAAAGTACAGGATAGGTAGGAGAAGATCAAATGAGTACGAGATTGCAAATCATGGGCAGCCGGATTCGGACTGCAAGGCAGTTCCGCCGCCTCACTGGTGAACAGCTCGCTGAGAAGATCGGTATTGCTGTAGACTCGCTTCGACACATAGAAAATGGAGTCCGATCACCAAGTTTCCAGCTCATTGAGCGCATCTCGGATATTCTAGACGTTTCACTCGACTACTTAGCTGGGAAGACGGATTCTCCTCTGGAGCATAGAGTTCGCAAGGAACTTGAAAACTCTGGACTAACGAAGGAGCAAGAAGATGCCATTGTTGAGTTGGCATTAAACTCGATCCCGATCATCAAAAAACACATTTGAGCAATGCACCTGTCGATCTGGCAGGTGCAATTTTATTTTTCATTCTTCCTTAATCCGACTGTTTTCGCGCTTTCTCTCATGTAATATGTACTTACTTGATACGATTGTATCAAATCTGTACGGAGGGATGAAGACATGACAGTACAAAACGCATTAGAGGAAATGAAAGAACGCGCATTTGCCCCTGCTTTTCAAAAGTATTTGTTCGATACATACAAGGTACTGGCGCAAACAGATTTTTCCGAAGAGGAAAAGGACTACACAGCGGCTGAAGACTATTTTACCACCACATTGGAGCAGTCCGAGAACGAGATCCTAAGCCAGATCAAAACCAATTACGAGGCAAAACTGCGGTATGCATCCCGGTATGCTTTCAACGCAGGCCTGTATTCTGGGTTCGTCCAGCACTTTTCCAATCAAGATCTTGTTGTCGATGGATTTGAAAAGCATCTCATGCAAGATCTCTTTGAGATGCCTGGTATGCAGCGCCATACTCTGTTTTTGCAGATGCATGACGAAAACCAGAAGCTTATCGAGCAGCTCGAGATTGATGGTGATGAAGAGCGACGAGAGCATTTGACCTCGATTGAGTGTGCGTGGGAGCAACGCGTTCATTGGGCGGCCTGCCACAGCTTCTACTGCGGTTATCGCGCTGCGGTCAAAGTTCTTACTGCTGTTGAGGGCGTGAGCACCTTTGACATGATTCCACACACCTTGCTGTTGGAATATCACTTGGGATATACGAAGTCCTATGACCAAACGGAACAGCAGCATATTGATAGATAGCGGAGTTGAACGGCAGTAGCACAATACAAAGGGGCAATTCAATAGATTCTCAATGACTTCACATGAATGACATGAAAAGACACGCCAATCTGCGGGAATGATTTATCCCATAGATTGGTGTGTCTTTCGCTTCGACTATAATACTAAAGGCTGCGAGGTGTCCGTTCTTTCGGACACCTCTTCTTGTATGCTTGCGGTAGAGTTCGAAGAAAGAACTACCGGAGGTGTCGAAGATGTATGTGCTCGTTGATATGGAATGGATCTCGAATCAGCGTGGTAATCATTGGCCAACACAGTTGGCCGCTGCCCGCGTAGATGCGCAATGGAATACAGTTGATACTTTTTCCGTGCTATTTCGCCCGAGAGACTTCTCCTTGCAGCAATGGGGGCATATGGCTTTTTCCGGCTGGAGCAGGGAGCAGTTCCTCGATGGAGAAAGCCTTTATGCTGGATTGGACGCTTTCCGCCTTTGGCTGCAACCAGAGGATACGATATGCTGGTGGCATCAGGAAGCAAGTGACCTGTTCAATATGTTCTCCAAGGTATCCGGTGTTCCTGATATGACTCAGCACGTCGTGTTGCTCTGTGATTACATTTACGGTTACTTAGCAGGACAGGAGGCGTCTGTTGGTAGCCCTTATAAGATCTGTGCGGCGCGCAATATCGTCACACCTTCTCCAGCGCACTGCTCCGTCAACGATGTAGCAACCATGCAACTGCTTGCGCAGGTCATTGGCTTTGAGCAGAAGTATTTACTTGAGCCACCGAAAAGATGGAGCAAAGACGCAATGGCACAGAAAGGTTCTTCTGCCTATAAGCTGCTCTATGATCCTCAGGCCAAGCTCCTTCATAAATCCGACTGTGAGTTACTACCTGATGATCGCCATTTCCCAGCGTTCCTCACATTCAAGCTTCCAATTCGCCGCAAGTACAAGCCTTGTAGCTGCTGCAGGGATGAATTCTTAGATGCGCTGTGGGATCGCAATCAAGACTCTATCGCTCGCTCTGAATATAACTATGTCTACTCCAAGCAGTCCAAAATCTTTCACACCAGGAAGTGCAGTCATGTTCTGCTGGCCTATGATATTCAGGGAACCGTTTCCTACGACACCTGCCTTAAAAGCGGGCGACGCCCTTGTAAGCACTGCAATCCGGAGCCGATTGAGCACAAGACGATTGCTTTTCCGGTACTGCCAAAGAAGCCGCAAGCCCCTCAGGAGCGTTCTTTGAGCAAGGACGAGCAAAGTGCCATCGGACGCTTTAATCGTGCTAAACAGGAGCGTGAAGCTGCATTCAAGAAAGGCTCCCTTTCCGATGCTGAGAAAAGCAACATTATGGCACTCTCGCAGCCAGGGCTGGCATTCTGGGCAAGTAAAGGGTATCGCACATTCCACCGCAGGAACTGCTCTCAAATCTCAGGCCTCAACCAACTGGTCGGCTTTCCTCGTTATCAGGATGCTGTCCGCGCAGGGTACTGCCCATGCCGGCACTGTAAGCCAAGTCCGAAGCAAGATGTCGTCTATTCAATTCCCATCACCAACAAAAAACGTGCGGGAGAAAGCGTCGAAACCCTGGTGCAACTCTGTACGGAGCACTGCCTTCCATTTCACCACGACAATCGATACTTCGAGATGCAGACAATGGTGGGCAAGTGGAAAATTGATATGGACTTACGGCCAGTCCGACTGGAACACATAAATCTCGTCTCTCAGCCGGAGAACACAAAGAAATATCATGTGCAGCCCCGTCTGTTCCTCTCCTTAAAGGATACATTCGATTACATTATGCGACATGATAATGCCCTTATAAAACGGATCGAAGGGACAAGCCAGGAAGTACAACTTCAAATGGGATAATTGTTGTTTTCCACTCCTTCTATCCGTAAATACCGTTGGGGAGTGTATCCCCAGATGCTTACAAAGGAGTGAAAAATGATGACGCGAGAAGAAGCGGAGAAAGAGCTAATTGCTCTGCTGCAAGAGGCGGAAGGTGGGCCTTCTTACTCCATGGGAGAAGTGGACGCTTATATGCGTGAGCTGCTGCATCCAAAAAACCAGATCTACCTGACAGGCGATACGCACGGTCGGTTTGAGCGGATCATCTCTTTCTGTGAGAGGCAGCAAGTTCAACCTGAAAGCACCTTCATTATCTTAGGGGATGTCGGATTGAACTACTATGGGGATGGGAGAGACAGGCGAGGCAAAGATGCGCTGGCACAGATTCCAATCACGTTCTTCTGCATTCACGGCAACCATGAAATGCGCCCATCTGAAGAGTTGGGCTATCAGGTGAAAGAGTACCACGGTGGGAAAGTATGGGTTCAGCCTGAGTATCCAAACCTCGTATTTGCCATTGACGGCGAGATCTATGATTTCTTTGGCCATTCCTGTATTGTCATTGGAGGTGCGTATAGCGTCGATAAATACTACCGATTGGCAAGAGGCTATAACTGGTTTGAAGACGAGCAGCCGTCCGATGAAATCAAGGAGAAAGTTGAGCGTGTGCTATCTGAGCGTGATTGGAAGATCGATGTTGTGCTGTCGCACACCTGCCCGCTCAGGTACGAGCCGACCGAAGTATTTCTATCCATGATTGACCAGTCGAGTGTGGATAAGAGTACCGAGCAATGGCTTGATACGATCGAGTCAAGGTTGCACTACGAGCGCTGGTACTGCGGTCACTATCATACGGACAAGGAGATCGACAAGATCCGTTTCATGTTTCAGGACTATGCGCTGCTGCCGCATCAGATTTCCCTTTCTGCGGAGAAGGAAATGGTCCGCCGGATGCAGCGGCAGGCCGAGATTGTCAAGGCGCTGGGTCTGGTGGATGAGACTCCAGAGCAATAAGAGGATTTATAATATGAGCACATATTACGATTTTATGGTCGAGGCCAAGTACAACGGCAAATGGTACAACATCGACCTACATACAAAGGATATTGACGGAAAGCTGCGGCATCAATATCTTGCAACCTTTTCCCGCAGCTTCATTGGCCAATTGGAAAATCTGATCGACGGTGCATGGAGGATTGGTTTTGATGATCTGGCGGAAAGCACACAGAATCTCTTGCTATCCAGTACTCCTGCAGAGTGTGAAGATAGCGTTCGGCTGGAGCAGTTCTATGTTGCCGGCAATCTAGCAGATTTTGAGAAACTCCTGAAGGCGCCATATCAGAACGAATACTATGTGACACGGAATCAGATTGCAGCATATGAGTCGCATGAGATCGACGACATCTGTGAGTATTTGACTGTTCATGAGTTACTTGAGCTACCCTACACAGCTCGCAACGAGTATGTCCTATATCGTTGGAATGATGTCTTTGGGAATACAGAGAAGATCCGATCAATGGTAGATCGCCTGCGGTACCAGATCGAGTGTTTCAACGAAGCGCTCCCCTATGAGGCAGGTCAGTCCTACGGAGATCGTGCGGCTTCGCAAGTCCGTGTGATTTACCGGATTTCATGAGGAGGTATAGCACATGAACTACTTCATTGGAGACCTCCATCTCTTCAACCGGAATCAGACAGGTGAGGGTGTAAACTATGACAGAAGGCCGTTTGCCACCGTTGATGAAATGCACCGGTATATCCTCGAGCATTGGAACGCTAAAATCACCAACGGAGACACCGTTTATATCCTTGGGGATATGGCCATGCGGGGAAAAAATGAAGCACTCATTGCATTGGTCGCACAGCTCAAGGGGCGAAAGATCCTGTTCCGAGGAAATCACGATGATCTGTCTGATTATCGGTATCAGAAGCTCTTCGCTGACATCACCGATTATCGTGAGATCAGCGAAAGTTTCGACGGGCAGTCGTATAAGCTCTGCTTGATGCACTATCCCATTCTGATGTGGAATGGGCAGCATCGCGGATCGATTCTTCTCTACGCCCATACTCATAATACTGTGGAAGAGGCATTCTTCCAGAAATGCGTCAAAGAGCTCAACGAGAATAAGAAGCTGAATGTTCAACAAGGAATGCCTATTCGCGCCATCAATGTTGGCTGCATGATGCCGTATATGAATTATGAGCCAAGAACACTCAAGGAAATTCTCTCCGCACAGAACGCAAGAAAGGAATAAGGCCTATGTTACCGAAAGAGCTATTCCTCAGCACGCTAGAGAAGATTCAAAAGCAAGAAGCTCGGATTGACGAGTTTAATACCGCGCTATCAAAGATCTGCGATGGGTTCCCTGTGTTTGATTCGGAGAATCAGTACCTGATTGCGCTCCGGGAGCTGCTGAAATACACAATGCAAGATCAATATGACTACATCGGGTGGTGGCTGTATGAAGCACCGGATGCTGGATACACAATCTGGTGGGATGATGAGGACGGTAAAGAAACCCGCGTGGACTTGACAGAGCCTGGTGCGCTCTATGACTATCTGGTGGAGTATGCCGCGCCGGAAGAAGTTCAGGGGGATGAGTCGTGAGTACACAATACTCTGTTGTTAATACACGGATCATTGAAGAAGCCGCTGAATTCCAGGGAAAGGCCTCAGCAATTCAAGCAGAATGTCTCCGAATGGTGCGTGAGGCCTCTGTATCTGCTGACTTGCAGGAGGTCAAGGAATATCTCATAGACAAGCTTTCTGACCGTGCGCTATTCTCTGTTGAGGAACCAGAGGGGACATCCATTGTGATTGGAACGGCAAGAGCGGGCCATTTTTCATGGCGTGCTGAGAATGGATTCCATGACTTTGACTCAGTCCTGCGTTGGCTCCAGTCACATCCGGACTTTACAATCTGTGATGAGTATGGAACAATCAAAACGGCAGAAGAATTCAAGCAGGTATTAGACTGGTGCGGGATTAAATCTCCTCATAGTTAGATTGCACGCAGAAATTTCAGCCTTTTAACCACAAGTTGAATGACAAATGCCAAAGCTTGTGATATAGTACAGTCAGAAACCAAGAACAACTACTTTACAGAAAGGACGCAGCACCATGAAGACCATTTCTTCCGCTATCTTCTATATGAGCGAATGGCAGGCTATCTTCCAGTGTGAGGAATATAGCTTCAGCGAAGCATGCCCATATCAAGATAAGCAGAAGAATTTGATTGGAATGAGTAACTGTTAGACTGGCAGAGCATTTGCCTGTAACTCCTTCCCTGAATCATTGAAGCCGCTTGTCTTGTGTATAGACAAGCGGCTTTTTCATGCCTATGAGTTCAAATGATTTGAAGAGGAGGTGTCATTCGAAATGGGGTTCCCGACGATCGACTTAATGCGCACTGGCGCAAATATTGTGCGGCTACGGAAAGCAGCAGGCCTCACCGTACATGACCTGCAAATGGTGTTCGGCTTCAATTCCCCGCAAGCTATTTACAAATGGCAGAATGGAGCTGCGTTGCCGACGGTAGACAATCTAATCGTTCTTGCGGCGCTGCTGCATGTCCGCATCGACGATATTCTCGTTACCGACAACGCCGTCGCTTAAATGCGAGAAGCTCTGCTTCTCGCCATACGGTCCGCTCGTCTAAATGGTTAGGACACAGCCCTTTCACGGCTGCAATGACCGGTTCGAGTCCGGCGCGGATCTCCAAAATAATGGGATATGGCCAAGCGGCTAAGGCACCGGCCTTTGACGCCGGCACCGTTGGTTCGAATCCAACTATCCCAACCATGATACGGTACTCAAGAGGTTGAAGAGGACAGCCTGCAAAGCTGTTAATCGTCGGTTCGAATCCGACCCGTATCTCCAATATGGTGCCTTCGTCTAATTGGTCAGGACGCAAGCCTCTCAAGCTTGTAATGCTGGGTTCGAGTCCCGCAGGCATCACCATCATCATATAGGGGTATAGCTTAACTGGTAGAGCAGCGGTCTCCAAAACCGCCCGTGGGTGTTCAAGTCGCCCTATCCCTGCCATTTTATTGGGGTGTCGCCAAGCGGTCAAGGCACCGGTCTCTGACACCGGCATTTGTTGGTTCGAATCCAACCACCCCAGCCATACTTGGAGAGTGAACCCAGAAGGTCTGGGGACCGCCCGCTAAGCGGATCGCACTGCATGGTGTCAGATTCGAGTTCTGCGCTCTCCGCCATATGGGTCAGTACGCGTAGTTGGCGAGCGCAGCGGTCTGTAAAACCGTGACATAAGAAACATCGTTGGTTCAATTCCAACCTGGCCCACCACCAAGAAGAGGGATACCCTTAACAGAGTATCCCTCTTGCCATTTGTAAGAGATAATACTACAATGATATTAGAATCAAAGAAACTTCTCATATTGCATCTTGAAGGAGACCATGCCATGAATACCTCTAATCTCAACACGCTCATTCAGCGTTACGAGGATAACTTTGAGTGGATCAACAACAGGGAGAACGATGAGATTTTCAAGTGGCGTGCTGTCCGCTGCTTTCAGGATGTCTGGTTCAACGAGGCAGCAGAGGATATGACATTTGCAGAGAGATTCAAAGCTGCTACAAAAGAGTGTTCTGTGCTGCTCGATAATGGTCAGGTATCCCCCACGAACGGGATCGTGAAGATGGCTGAGCAAGAACCCGATGAGGTTGAGCGACTTTTTATCGATGTCCTTTTCGCAGACGACCAAGGCGATCTTCAGTTGCGGCAAGACCATGTTGAAGAGTTCCTAGATGGGATCGAAGCCGTCCGTGAACGCACATTCCCGAGTTACTGGAAGTACGGGCAGGACCGTCACTGTGCTTTTACTTATTTGGCGCTTTATGCCCCGGAAGAGAACTATATCTACAAGTACAGCGAAGCCGAGGAGTTTGCGAAACATATCGAGTATGGTATTGATATTGGTTCTGGACAAACCTTCAAGCTAAGCGCTTATTATGGGATGTGCGATCTGGTTGTTGACGCTCTTCGTACACGCCCGACACTCCTTGAAAAGCATTGGGCTCTCTGTGGAGATGAATGTTATCATGATGACAGTCTGCACCTTCTCGCCTTCGATGTTATTTATTGCTCTCGCGCCTATAATTTCTATCAGGGCATCTATCATATCCCCAAGTCAGAAAGCACCTCTGCCTATAGTAAGGAGCAACTCCGCCTGAAGGAAGAGGCGAAAGTGCAGGAAAGAATTGATAGCCTCGAGGAGCGGATTCAGGCCAAGGACATTGAATTGGACAAGTTCCGATCAATCTCCTTACTGAATGTTCGAGTAACACATAAGCAGTATGGGACAGGCGTTGTCATCGCCCAGAAGGAAAACACCATCAAAGTTCGATTTCCGGAAGACCAAGAGAAGTCATTCATCATTCACTCCAAGTTCCCCGCACGCCCCACATTTGAAGATGACGAACAGGTTGTAGCGGCCTTTACTGAGTATGCCCGACTCACAAAGGAAATCCAGGGGCTGAAAAAGCTTCTTGAAATAGAAAAGACAAAGGTACAAACTACCATATTATAAGACTATATCAATTAAAAAGAGGTGAGAGCATGAGCGTGACTGTATCTGACCTGCTGAAGCTTCCATCCCTGCGGCAAGCAAAAGTCGTTGGTGGAACAGGGGGACTTCAAAAAGTCGTTTCGTCGATCTCCGTGTTGGAGTCCACAGACCCTACCGTCCTCATCAATGAGGTGTTTCCACATGACAAATACTCCGGCAGCGAGATCGTCATTACCGGCTTTCTCAACTGTGTGAATGACATCGACCTGCAGTGCTCCAACCTCCTGAAGCTGATCGGCGGCGGCGAAGTGGGCCTCGTGCTGTACTATGTGGGCGTGTATCTCCCCTGTGTGGACCAGCGGCTCATTGATATTGCCAACGAGCACGATTTCGTCCTCATCTGTATGCCGGAGGGGCAGCGGCATCTGCGTTACAGCGATCTTATTACGGATGTCATGGAGTGCATCTACCGGGACCGTTCGGCAAGCAGCTCCCTTGTGTCAGACATTCTCGCCCGGATATCCTCTGCCCCGCACCATCAGCAGACGGTGGGTACCGCGCTACAGATGCTCTGCGCGGAACTGGGGTGTTCCGCCGTGCTGAGCACCCACGAGGGGAACATCCTGAATCTCGCAACCTGGCCCAGTGGTATGGAAGAAACGATCCGCGAGGGAATCGAGCGCTGTCTGCCGCTTCCGTCAGAGCAGGCTTGTCTGCCTTGCCCTTTCCTTTCGGATGCTGAGATGTCCTGCATCCCCATTCGTTCGGATCTGGCACAGCCACTTCAGCTGACCTTGATCAAGGTGGGTACGCCATTGAGCACACAATTAGCGGAGCAGGCGGCAGACACGATAAGAATCTGCATCAATATTTGGGGGCGGCAGCATGGCGCAGTCGCGATCCACGAGCTGGTGCGGGCCATTTTGCAGGACGAGCCGCTGAAGATGCGGCGTCTGGCCGAGATCTTCCATGTGGACGCGGCGGCACTCCACGAGCTCTGGATGCTGTGCGGAGCGGATGCCAACGAGGTAGAGGCCCGCATGGAGCAGGATCTCTCCCTTGCCAGACAGTGTGCGGATTCTGTCGTCGGAGCAATCTTTGAAGGACAGCCGGTCATGTGCCTGAGCACGCCGCATTCCCTGCGGGAAACCGAGAGCGTGATGCAGGAGCTTCTTTCCACCGCTTTGAAGACCAGTCCGGATGCGGTCGTTGTCCGATGCAGCGGATTGTCCAATACGACAAGCTGCCGGAGAGCATATTTGTTAACACTTGACAATTTGGCGGATGCAAAACGCATTTTCCCCCACAAGAAGCTGTTCCTTCAAGGGGAACTGGAACTGGCGGCTTCCTGCCGGAAACGCATCAGCGAGGGGGAAGCCGCTGCCATTCAGCGCATCCTGCCCCTCTCTGTGTTGCAGTCTGACGAGGAGTATCAGGATCTGCTCTACACCGCCTGTGTTTACCTTTTAGACTGCGACAGCAGCGTTACCAGGACGGCGGAGCGGCTGTATCTGCACAAGAACACCATAAAGTATCGACTGCAAAGGATCTCTGACCTTTTGGGGTACCGCCTTGGGAAAATGCCGGAGACCATCGATCTTTACCGCGGCGCGGCTATCTACCGGCTGCTCCATGAGGTGCATTGATATTCAAGATAAGCAGCGCTTCACTCTTTGTCCTTTAGGACAAAGAGTGAAGCGCTTTTTTCTGCCCATACGACAATATTCTTTCATGCGTTGAAGTGCTATACTTTCCCCATTCTTTGGTTCGGCCTCAGAATATACCCAAGAGAAAGAGGTGTTTTTCTATGAGTGAAAACAACAGTGGGTTCAAGATCGACGAATCGCAGCGGCAAAGCTGGCTGTCCATCGCGGCAGTCTGGGCGGGCGGCATGATCTGTGTGCCCTGCCTGATGATCGGCGGCGTGCTGGCGGGCGGCGGCTTGAGTCTGGGGCAGATCGTGCTGTCCATTCTCATCGGCTACGGCCTCATCTGCGCCTACATGATCTGCATCGGCATGCAGGCCTGTGATACCGGCCTTCCTGTTTCCGTGATGGCCTCCGGCGCGCTGGGCGAAAAGGGCGCGCGCTACATCATCAGTACGCTCCTTGCCATCGCCTGTGTCGGTTGGTTCGGCATTCAGTCCGCTACCTGCGGCAGCGCCTTTGCCAGCATGGTGGCCAGTATGCTGGGAACGGAGGCCTCTCCGGTCTTCGTCACCGTCAGTTCCATCATTTGGGGCGTTATCATGCTGCTGACGGCCTGCGTGGGCTTCAAGGGCCTCAAGTGGCTCAACTACATCGCAGTACCTCTGCTGGTCATCGTCTGCCTGTACGGCCTCATTGCGGGCATCACCGCTCATGAGGGCGGCAATGCCATTGCAAACTACGCACCGGAGACCTCTGCCGGCATGGTGTTCGGCATTTCCATGGTGGTGGCATCCTTTGCTCTTGGCGGTGTCATCTCCGCTGACTACTGCCGCTTTGCCAAGAGCCGCGGCGATGTGGTGAAGTCCTCCATCGTGGGCGTCATCCCCGCGGGCCTGTTCATGCTGCTGACCGGTGCTCTCATGAGCATCGTCACCGGGCAGTATGACATCTCCGCCATCCTGGCCTCTCTTGGCGTGCCGTTCATCGGCCTTGTGGCGCTGGTGCTGGCTACCTGGACCACCAACGTCACCAACGCCTACTCCGGCGGTCTGGCCCTTAGCAACCTGCTGGGCTTTGACGAGAGCAAGTTCAAGATCACCACCGGCGTTGCCGGCGGCATCGGGACGCTGCTGGCTGCCTTCGGCCTGCTGAACGCTTTTCAGGGCTTTTTGTCCCTGATGTCCGCCCTGATCCCGCCGCTGGCCGGCGTGCTCATCGCCTCCTACTGGATCGTGGGCAAGGGGAAAAAGGAGAACTTTGCCATCCGCTCCGGCTTCTCTGCCGTGGGTGTCATCTCCTTTGCCGTGGGCGCCATCTTCGCCTGCATCACCGGCGGCACGTTTGCCAGCTTCCCGGGCCTCGTGGCGGCTATGCCGTTCCTGAACTGGCCCTTCTTCGTGGGGCCCGTCAACGGCATCGTGGTGTCCCTCGTCCTGTATGTGATCCTTGCTAAGCTGATGCCGGAAAAGAAAACGGTGTAATACCTGCCGCAGGAGGAGCGGGCGTCTGCCCGCTTCTCCTGTGCGCTGCAATAAAAAGGAAAGAAGGAAAAATCATGCGAAAAATCGGAATCCCTGAGATCGAAGATATCGCCACCGGCGCGGCTCTGCTGGGCGCGGGCGGCGGCGGTGATCCCTACGTCGGCAAGCTGGTCGCCATCGGCGCCGTGCAGGAATGCGGCCCCGTGACGCTGCTGGATCCGGAGGAGGTGCCGGACGATGCCCTTATCGTTCCCATCGCCATGATGGGGGCCCCCACCGTTCTGGCGGAGAAGGCCATCGGCGGCACGGAGTATAAAAAGCTCTTTGACATGGTCTCCAAGTTCTTCGGTCAGAAGATCTATGCCTTTATGCCCATTGAGGCGGGCGGCGTCAACTCCATGCTGCCCATCGCGGCGGCGGCCCGTCTGAATATGCCCATGGTGGATGTGGACGGCATGGGCCGTGCCTTCCCGGAGCTGCAGATGGTCACCTTTACCATCGGCGGCATGAAGGCTACACCCATGGCGCTGGTGGACGAAAAGGGCAACAGCTGTATCTTCGAGACCATCACCAATAAGTGGACGGAGGAGCTGGCCCGCGCCGTCACCATGAGCTGCGGCGCCTCCGTTTCCGTGTCTCTCTATCCCATGAGCGGCAAACAGATGAAGGAATTTGGCGTCCACGGCATCGTCACCCGCAGCCAGCGGCTGGGCGAGGCCATCCGCACCGTCAAGGACTGCGGCGACCAAACGCCGGAGGAGCACTTCCTTGAAAAGTCCGAGGGGTTCAAGCTCTTTAAGGGCAAGATCGCGGATGTGCTGCGGGAGACCCGGGCCGGCTTCAACATCGGCAAGGTGGTGCTGGAGGGCATCGGTGAGTACAAGGGTCACACCGCCTATGTGGAGTTCCAGAACGAGAACCTGACCGCCACGGTGGACGGCAGGATCCTGGCCACCACCCCCGACCTTATTTCCCTGGTGGATACGGAGACATTCATCCCCGTCACCACAGACGCCCTCAAGTACGGCAAGCGCGTCATGGTGGTCGGCCTCAAGTGCTTCCACCTGTGGCGGACGGAAAAGGGCATTGAACTGGTAGGCCCCCGCTATTTCGGTGTGGACACGGATTACATTCCGCTGGAAGAGCGCTGCAAGGGAGGTAACTGATCATGTATAAACTCGGAATTGATGTGGGCGGCACCAACACGGATGCCGTTCTGGTGGATGAAAACCGCGCGGTGGTGGCGGACATCAAGTATCCCACCTCTGCGGATATTTACGACGGTATTCTGGGCGCTATGCGCACGGTGCTGGAGGCCTCCGGCGTAGATCCCAGGCAGATCCATCAGGCCATGCTGGGCACGACTCAATGCACCAACGCCATCGTCGAGCGCAAGAACCTGGCCCCCATCGGCATCCTGCGCATCGGTGCGCCTGCCACCACCGGAATCCGGCCTATGGTGGACTGGGCGGAGGACATCCAGAAGGTCGCTGTGGGCAGCACCATCATTGGCGGCGGCTTTGAATATGACGGCAAGGAACTGGCGCCGCTGGATACCGAAGCTGCCAGGGCATTCTTTGCGGACATGAAGGCGAAGGGCGTCAAGTCCATCGCCATCTCCTGTGTATTCTCCACCGTGCGCAACGACCACGAGGTGGAGGCTGCAAAGCTCTGCCGGGAAGTCATGGGGGAGGACGTTCATGTCTCCATTTCCAGCGAGATCGGCTCTATGGGCCTCATTGAGCGCGAGAACGCTACCATCCTGAACGCCGCCCTCTGGCAGGTGGCCGAGCGCTTCACCGAGGGCTTTGCCAAGAGCCTGCGGGACGAGGGCATCACCAATGCCGATGTCTACCTCAGCCAGAACGACGGCACCCTCATGACCATGGAGCACGCCCGCCGCTACCCCATCCTGACGGTGGCCTGCGGCCCGACGAACTCCATCCGCGGCGCCAGCTATCTTTCCTCGCTGAAAGACGCTGTTGTGGTGGATGTGGGCGGCACCACCACCGACCTCGGCGTGATCCAGAACGGCTTCCCCCGGGAATCCAGCGTGGCCGTTACCATCGGCGGCGTGCGCACCAACTTCCGTATGCCGGACGTCATCTCCATCGGCCTCGGCGGCGGCTCCATTGTGCGCGTGAAGCCGGACGGCAGCGTGACCGTCGGCCCGGACAGCGTGGGCTATGAGATCACAAAGAAGGCCCTCGTCTTCGGCGGCGATGTGATGACCGCCACCGATATCGCCGTGCGCCTTGGTATGGTGGAGCTGGGTGACAAGTCCAAGGCCGCGTCCATCCCGCAGGAAGTGGCCGAGAAGGCTATGGCTGTCATCCTCTCTCTGGTGGAGGACAGCGTAGATGCCATGAAGGTCTCCAACGCGGATGTGGACCTTATCCTCGTCGGCGGTGGCTCCATCATTCTACCGGAAAAGATCAGCGGTGCGGCATCCGTCCTGAAGCCGGAGCATTTCGGCTGTGCTAACGCTATCGGCTCGGCTATCTCCAAGGTCAGCGGCACCTATGAAAAGCTGATGAACTATGACGAGCTGCCCCGCGAGCAGTCGCTGGAAAAGGCCAAGAACGAAGCCATTGAACTGGCGGTGGAGGCCGGCGCCGTGCGTGAGACCGTGGAGATCATCGAAATGGAGGATGTGCCCTTGGCTTACTATCCCGGCAATACCAACCGTGTGAAGATCAAGGCCGCTGGTGATCTGAACTGACAACATGGTATAATTACATCTAACTAACACAAGAGGGATACCCTTTGCGGGTATCCCTCTTGTATACTAGTCGGCGCATTGGAGTCAGGACATTCTTTTGTAGTCATTTGCAAAATCATATAATATCTGATCTGTATCTGCTAGCATTTGTTCCCGAGCAAGCGCAAGTAGAGAAGCGTGGTTATTTGGCACTCTTTCATCTATGACTGCATCCAAACATGCTTGCAAGGTATTACCGATTGCTTTTCCCTTCAAACCGATCGACATCATGTCGTTTCCATTGACAGCAAGGTCTTTTAATGAGAAGCACTTCTCCTCTTGTAACAGCTCATCTATCATTGCGTTTGCAGTCTCAAAAGTTGCAAGGCGGGGAATGCAAATTGAAGACTGCCCGAGTGTATCTGCCCTGTGCAATTCAATAAGCTGTCTAGAAGCTTCTTCCCCGTGTTTGCTCAAAAGCCGCTTGATAAGCTTCCTGTCTGCCGTGATTGGCATATCGTGATACCGCACGAGGCGGAGAATCCTCTCTTTCCCCGCATTATCGAAACGCATCCGATTGAGAATCTCTTCAGCCATAGCCGTACTCTTTTCCGCATGGCCGAAGAAATGTCCGTTCCCATCCTCACCAATTGAAAAGCATTGAGGCTTCCCAGTATCGTGCAGTAAAGCCGCCCAACGCAGTACAGGCTTAGGTGCGATGTTGTCAATAACGGCGATCGTATGACCCCAGACATCCTTATCATGATGTGGGTTATGCTGCTCAAAGTGAAACATTGGAAGGAGCTCAGGAATAGGAATGGCAATTACATCTGCAAATTCCTCAAGGATCTTCGCAACGCCTTTTCCGCAGAGCATCTTGGTGAGTTCAACCTGAATACGCTCAGCGGCAATGCCTTGGAGTAATTCCTTGTTGCGATGGATCGCGGAAGCAGTTTCTGCTTCAATCGCCATTCCGTATACGGACGCAAAGCGAAGGGCTCGCAGCATGCGAAGGCCATCTTCCTGAAAACGACAATTCGGATCACCAACGCAGCGAATGACGCCGTCCTCAATGTCCTTTCTTCCGCCTACGAGGTCAACAATACCCTTTTGTGGACTGTAAGCCAGAGCATTCATGGTAAAGTCTCTGCGCTCCAGATCATCTTTCAGGCTACGGGCAAAATGGACAGAATCGGGATGGCGATGATCTGAGTACTCTCCATCAATGCGATAAGTTGTGATTTCGATCGGTTCATGGCCAATCATGACGGTTACGGTTCCGTGCTTCAGCCCGGTTTCGATGAGATGATATCCCGAAAACACAGACTCCACCTGTGCAGGTAGTGCGTTTGTAGTGATATCCCAGTCCTTTGCGGGGCTGTTGTCTCGCACATAATCCCGTACCGCACCGCCTACAAGGAAAGCCTCATAGCCAGCTGCATAGAGCATTGAAATAGCAGTATTCACTTGTGGCGGTAGAATCATCATATGGCTCACATCTCCAATGCACGAAGGAATAAACGGTTGAGCTCATCCCAGTCTTTCACGACCTCCCTAGGATATTGCTCAACCAAGGCTTTCACCTCGTCAATGCTCTCATCCAAATACCCGTTGAGTATATCGATTCGGGGGATCTCTTTGACTTCCGGAGAATTCATCTTGAGGTCAAGCAAACTTTTGACCGTTTCTTTCAGATAATCGGGCAACTGGCTGTCCATTAACTCCTCAAATCGCATTGGAGGAGGTGTCCCCTTGTCCAGAATCCAACGGCAGGCCAGGATCGGCCGCAGAACATAGAAATATTTCTTTGCTTTGACCATGTCCCTCTTTAGGTAATCGCGGTAGTTTCCACTTGCCATCTGAAGGTAATGCCACAGGCCACTTTTGGAAGAGAAGTAATGCTGCATGACAGGCTTGAACTGGTCGGCGAATGGGGTGGTCTTGTAGATAACGGGAGAGGAAAACCACTCAAAAACGGTTGGGTTGGATTTGTGGAGCAGCTTCAGCGCCTTCTCTACATCCCAGCCGTTGATGTCCAGCACATCGTTGATTGGCAATTCAATCACATCACGCGGCCGGTTCAGTTTGAGATAGCTTTCTTTGTCGCGGACATAGATAAACCGCACATCGTAGTCGCTATCCGGTGAGGCAAAGCCCCAGGCCCTGCTGCCGGATTCCACCGCCAGTAGAATTCGGCAGTTCTCCCGCTTCTCAATCTCATGTAGTTTTTCTTGAATCAATTCCTCCACGGTGCAACACCGCCTTTCTATTTTAGTCAGCCGCCTTAAAATTGTAAACAGGGCGAATCCGTTGAACAATTTCAACGGTAGGTTCAATCTGGTCTATGATTTCAGCCATGCTCTTATAGGCCATGGGGGATTCATCCAGGGTTTCGGGCACAACACAGGTCGTATAGATGCCTTCCATCTCCTTCTGGAACTCTTCCATAGAGAGAGCCTGAAACGCCGCGTGGCGGCTCATGAGACGACCGGCGCCATGCGGAGCGGAGCAGTTCCATTCCTCATTTCCCTTACCGATACAGATGAGGCTCCCATCCCGCATGTTGATGGGAATGAGTAGCTTTTCTCCCTTCCGTGCGGAGACGGAACCCTTGCGCAGAATCATGGCGTCCGTATCGATATAGTTGTGGATCGTGGTGAACTCATCGGCAGGAGTAAGCCCCATACCGGACAAAATCACATCCACCATTGCTTTGCGGTTGAGTACCGCAAATTTCTGCGTCAGCTTCATGTCGTGAATGTAGTCATCGAAGAGTGCGCCTTCCACATAGGCAAGATCCTTGGGAATGCTCAAATCATGCTCACGCTTGAGAGCCGTGATCGTCTTTTGGATCTCCTTGAACCGGCCCTCTGCCTTCATCCGATCGATCGTAGCCTGGATCTGATAGTGTGCGCCGCCCCAAAGAGCACGGCGTCCCTCGTCCTGATAGAAGTTTGCAACCTCAGTCCCAAGATGCCGGCTGCCGGAGTGGACTACCAGAAACAGCCGCCCATCTTCCGCACGATCCACCTCGATGAAGTGGTTTCCGCCGCCAAGGGAGCCGATGCTTCTCATCGCGCGATTGAGGTTGACTTGATCTGCGCAACACAGCTGAGACAGATCGAGTTCCGCATTCAACGCATGGATCTCGTCTCTCACCTCTCGACCGTAGGGAATCTCCTTCCGAATCAGCGCGTCCAAACGCTCGAAATCAATCTCACGCTCGGACAATTCCACCGTTTCCATGCCGCAGCCGATATCAACGCCGACCATGCCTGGAACGATTTTGTCCCGAATGGTCATGGTGGTACCAATCGTACAGCCCTTGCCAGCGTGGACATCAGGCATAACGCGGATCTTGCAGCCCGCGAATTCCTTCTGATCACAGACCGACTGGATCTGGGCGCGGGCTGCATCTTCCAGTACAGGGGTATAGCAGAAAGCGGTATTATATAATCCTTCTATCTTTACCATAGCGATTTCCTTTCTTCTTACTTCCTATTTTACGGATAGGCTCCGTTAATTGCAACAGCTCTCTTGGTTGCAAAAAAAGGAGGCAATAGCCGATCTGCTATCACCTCCTGCAGTACACACTTATGCCACAATTGCCGCATACCGCTCCGAGCCTAGGACATCCATCATCAAAGCGAAGGGAGACAGGATGCCTGACTTCAACATGGAAAAGATACGGGCATTGCAGCCGGATACCAACGCGACACCTTGATCGTTGACACTGACAGGCTGCTGCCGATTACGGCTATTCACATTCCAGAACACCAGATCGGGCAACCGATATCCATGCTCCGAGAAGAGCTTCTGCGCATGCTCAAAGTTCGTCAGAGAGCAATCTTCGGTGCAGTAATCAAACTCCATGTCCGAAATGATGAAGATCTTTGAGGGCATCTCTTCCTGCGGGACATGGTTTTTCACCGCAGCTTTCAAAACAAGCTCGAACACGCGCTGGATATTCGTGTTGGCCACTTCATTGAACTGATGGCAGTACCGCACCTTTTCAAGGATATCCTTTCCCTCGATCTCCACCAAGCGGGGATTCTCTGAGAAAGTGATGAAGTGGTTATGAAACGCTCCCGTATTTCGCTCGGCATAATAAATGCCCAGGGAGAGCGCGACCGTGGCAGGGATGGGATCTGAGCCGCCATACATGGAGCCAGAGCCGTCAATGACAACCAACGCATTCTCTCCGCCTGTGAAATCTTCCTGAGCGTTCCAGGTGACATCAATCGCTTTCCGCTCTTCTGTTCTAATGTCCCTTTTGAAGAACGGAGCGATTATCTCATAAGGGGTTAGAGTGCCCGTATGGATCTGCTCGACTCCTTCTGTCACTCGGTTCATAAAAGCTGTGTAGCGTTCGCCGTCATTACGCAGGAATGCCTTCCGGTACTTGAGCATTGCTTTGGAAGGCTGTTTGGCATAGTCGAAGGCATAGTCCTTCTCGCGGAGGTTATTTTCAATGATGCTGATCTTCACCCGCAGTGCGCTAAGGGTTTTGCGGTACTGTGCATCGTTCATACCCAGCGAACGGGCGATATGCTTTGCCTGCCGAATCACGTCATCGTTGGAGGCATTGGCAGATGGGAGCCACTTGGCCAAAAGGGATGCCGATTCGCCCGCCTCCAGCGCTTTGCAATCGGCTTCGAGTTGCTTTTTGATATACGCAAGAGCCTCCCTCTCACATTTGGTACCCATCAGGGCAAGGAGATCGTCATAGCGTCCATACTCTGCAATGTAGGGGATGTTCTTTTCCACAGACTGAGGCTCATTGTGCGCAAGCCACTTGAGGATGGTGCGGAAGACGCGGCGCTCCCCGATACCGCCACGGATATCTCTTGCGAAAAACAGCGTTTTCATGGCGAGATCAGCATTCTCTGCGTATGCGCGGAGGAATCGATTTGTGATCTCCTCGTCACTCTCCCTGCGGATTGCACCGATGGTCGCAAACAGATCCAAGCACTCGGATTGAGTGGACTGATATGTAACCGCTCCGTTTTCCGTATGGGTCAGATTCGCTTCGTTCTTTAGATACTGCAGCATGATGATCCCTCCTAACGCGATCGCAGTAAAATAAGACAAGGCCCGGTTCCCAAAGGAACTGCAAATTTCAGCGTAGTAACGCCGTGGTCAAAACTTCCCTGACAAGAGTGCTTTTTGCTGTACGGGCCTTTCACAAGATGCCATCATGGTCACAAGATAGTTATAATTACTGTCGGAGTCATGTTGTGTTGCTGTTGGCATCTTTGAAAGCAAAAACAAGGCACCATATGAAGTGGGAATCGAACCCACGAACGACGGGTATGAGCCGCCTGCTTTCACCATCTTAGCTATTCTGATCGTTTGCTGTTGGTGCCTTTTCTTTTGGAAATGCAGCGGTCTGGCATTGCAAAACTCAAACGGTTTTGGCTACGAGGCCTGGCGTCAGAAGTCTCACAGTACTGCCAGCCGATGCATCTCACAAGACGCCGTTGTTTATCATCACAAAGGGACTTTCACCCTTCATCGTCCGACCCGTAGCCGGATGCTCCATAAGTGAGCTAATGTTGATAGTGTGGGTTGCTGTTGGCGTCTTTCACAAAGCGCATTCATATTCCAATTTCGCCAAATGGCTCATTGGAGATAGCCTATGATTTCAAGTCATATGCTTCACGGGGTTGCTGTCTGCGCTTTTCGTGATCTTAGGATACCTTCTGTGTCGAGGAAAATCACGGAAAAAAAGTTGCGAACTCAGCATGCAGGTGATTAAGGGGGAACTCTCAATTTGGAAGAATGCCGTATGCAAACGATATATTTCCGAAATATATTGACTTTCTTCCGAACTTTGCACATAATAGAATATGAAGAAAGAGTAGGAGGCGGATAACATGGCTGACTATATGACTGTCAAAGAGGCTGCGAACGAATGGGGCATAACAGATCGGCAGGTTTCCGGAATGTGCCTGGCCGGTCGAATCCAGGGAGCCGTAAAAGATGGACGGAGCTGGCTGATTCCATCCAATGCGGAGAAGCCTGTAGATCAGCGCATTAAAAGCGGTAACTATGTGAAAGCAGCCAAGCAGACAAACCTCCCTTTGCCAATCGGAATCTCGGATTATCGTTTGGCATCCTCAAGTTACTACTACATTGATAAAACGATGATGATCAAGGACTTCCTTGATGAACGTCCGCTGGTATCTCTGTTCACGCGCCCTCGGCGTTTCGGAAAGACCTTGAACATGGATATGCTGCGTGTTTTCTTCGAGAAATCGGATGAGGATACTTCCATCTATTTCAAGGATAAAAAGATCTGGAAGTGTGGAAATCACTATCGTAGTTATCAGGGAAAATACCCCGTTATCTATGTGACCTTCAAAGATGTCAAGTGCGAGGACTGGAAGACGACATATCAGTCGATCTACCAAATCATCCGCAATGAAGTGCAGCGGCACATCGAGCTGTTGGAAAGCGATCAGCTCAGCGCCTATGACAAAGAGTATCTGCGAGGTATCCTTGGCGGGACTGCCAGCGAAACGGACATCGCCATGTCCTTCATGAATCTCTCTAGAATGCTTCATGCGCATTATGCGGTTGCGCCAATTATCATCATTGATGAATACGATACTCCTATCCAGCAGGGGTACTCACTCGGCTATTACGATAAGGTGATCTCTTTCATGCGGAATCTTTTCTCCGGAGGCCTCAAGGATAACAGTCACCTGTCTTTCGGCTTAATGACAGGAATTCTCCGCGTTGCAAAAGAAAGTATCTTCAGCGGATTAAATAATGTCACGATCAATTCTGTCCTCGACAGCAAGTACAGCTCTTACTTTGGCTTTACTCCAGATGAAGTTCGAGAGATGGCAGAGTACTATGGCGTTGCTGAAAAATATGATGAGATCTGTGACTGGTACGACGGCTACCGTTTCGGAAGTGCGGAGATATTCAATCCGTGGTCTGTGATCAACTATTTCAACAACGGCTGCCAACCGAAAGCGTTCTGGCTTTCTACTGGCAGTAACGATATCATCGGTGAGCTGATTGAGGAAGCGGATCAGGATACCTATGATAAACTGACCTCACTTGTTTCCGGGAAGACAATCGTGTCCTATATCGATACCGATGTCATATACCCACAGATCAAACAAAACCCTTCTGCTATCTACAGCTTCCTGCTGGTTGCCGGTTATCTGAATGCCGTTAACGTAGATTCGTCTTTTGGTGTCGATTCCATTTGCGAACTCGCACTCCCGAATAAAGAGATCTCCTTTGTCTACAACAAGGAGATCTTGCAAAAACTCAATCGTATCATTCCGCAGTCTATTGCACTTTCCGTTCAGGAAGCCATTTACTCCGGTGACAGCAAGCGCATCCAAGAACTCATCCATAACCTTCTTCTTCAGTCCGCAAGTAGTTTCGATACAGCCGGCGAAAATTTCTATCACGGGTTTATGCTCGGTCTATGCGCAATGCTGAGCGGAGCTTACACGACCTCTAACAGGGAGTCTGGAGAAGGTCGATACGATATCCAGATGATGCCCAAGCGTGCGAGTCTACCTGGCATTTTAATCGAACTGAAGGCGGAAAAAAAGTGTACGGAAGAAAAGCTGAAGCTGCTTTCTGAAACCGCTCTGCAGCAGATCAATGACAGGAAATATGATACTGAAATGCTCAGCAAGGGTGTTTCAACGATTTATAAGTATGGAGTGGCCTTCAGCGGAAAGAGTGTATCAGTAACGGTCGGCTGAACATTACCGCAAGCAAACAGCTCCTGAGGGACTCTCAGGAGCTGTCCGTTCTTTTGGACATGTGACAATCTAAAGTGATACTATCCGGTGAAGGGGAGGTGGAGAGCATGGCGTATAGCGAGTTGGTCAAAAGCTTTGAACGGATCCGAAACTATATGCGCGAGTTTTATGTCTATGGATTTAAGAGCCGTGATGAGTATGGAATGAAGAGCACCAGGAGCTATGATAACGAACGCCGCAGGATCGAAAGCTGGCTGGGTGACTACATGTCTTTTCGCCAGGAGTCATCCGGCAAGAATGTATTCCTCTCTCTAGATAGCAGAAGAGTCCAGCGTAATCCTCTCTATAAGGCATTCAAAGCTAAGAGCTTTACGGATAAGGACATTACGCTCCACTTCTATATTCTGGACATCCTTGCGGATGGTAGCGCACTATCTTCCAAGGAAATTGTTGACCGGATCAATGACAACTATCTCTCGCATTTCAACGGTGACTTCTCCCTGGATGAGTCTACCGTGCGGAAGAAGCTCAAAGAATACGAAGAACTTGGCCTTCTACATGCAGAGAAAAGAGGACGTGAAGTCCTATATCAGAGATCGGATGACGCCTCTATTGACTTGGACTCTTGGGCAGACGCTCTCGCCTTTTACTCGGAAGCAGATCCTCTCGGCGTTGTAGGTTCCTTTCTTATGGACAAGATAGAAAAAACCTCTGATATCTTCCGTTTCAAGCACCACTATGTCCTGCATGCACTTGACAGCGATATTCTGTGCGATCTGCTGCTGGCGATCAGCGAACGCCGAGCGGTGGAGCTCTCTATCTGCAGCTTACGCAATGGGCGCGACTACCAACGAACTGTCTGCCCGCTGAAGATCTACAGCAGCACACAATCCGGCAGGCAGTACCTCCTCGGCTACCACTACCGTTGCAGACATCTGGCTTTCTTCCGCTTGGACGCAATTAAGAAAGTCGCAGCCGGGAGCGTTGAAAAGCAGTATGAAAAGTACTTAGGTTTCCAGCAGAAATTCGATGAGCATCTCTGGGGCGTTTCGACTGGCCCGGACTATAACCTGGATCATATTGAGATGACGATCCACTTCGGTCCCGGTGAGGAATTCATTCTTCATCGACTGGATCGAGAAAAGCGTCACGGTCGCATAGAGATCCTAGACGAACAGACCTGCCGCTTCGTAGCGGATGTCTATGACGCCTCGGAAATGCTACCGTGGATTCGAACCTTCATTGGCCGCATTGAGGATCTTCAATGCAGCAGCCAATTTGTCGTAAATACCTTCTATGAGGATCTGCAACGCATGGAGGCTATGTACGGAGGAGATACCGATGCTATTTAGTGAGATCTACGGCAGTTACTTCAATGTCGTTGCCGCGATTTTATCCGAGGCTGCGGAGAAAACGCTGACGGCCGGAAAGCTGACTGCTATCGTGCAGGAAAAGGCGTTCGCAGAAAGCGTATTGTCCATTCCTGCCGCCCTGCAGTCCGAGGCATGGCCGTTGCTGGACAGCGACTTCCACACCGTTCTTCGGGAAAAGCCGACAATGCCTTTGACCACTCTGCAGAAGCGATGGCTGAAAGCGATCCTCTCAGACCCAAGAATCGCTTTATTTGATCCAGACACGAGTGGCCTTGAGGATGTGGAGCCGTTATATACCCAGGATACCTTCGTCCGGTTTGACCAGTACGCAGATGGAGATCCCTATTTCGATCCCAATTATGTTCATTGTTTCCGGATGGTATTGCGGGCGATCCACGAGAATCGGAAGATGCGTATTCGATTCCACGGACATACTGGAGTCCGCCATTCTTTTGCCTGCAATCCGTACCGCTTGGAGTATTCGGAGAAGGACGATAAATTCCGGATCTTAGTGACGGGGATGCGGAGGATGAACACGATCAACATGGCCCGTATTCGTTCCTGCGAGCTGCTGGAAGAATATGACCCAGGCGCTGTGACCGTGCCGAAAGGACGCCTCAAAGCACTTACGCTACTTCTCCATGATGAGCGCAATGGCTTGGAGCGTGTCCTATTGCATTTCTCCCATTTTGAAAAGGAGACGCAGAAGCTGGACGAGCAGCTATATCGAATCACACTCCGATATGACCAAGATGATGAAACAGAGTTGCTGATCCGCGCATTGTCCTTCGGGCCAGTCCTTGAGGTCGTGGCACCCATTACGTTTCGGCAACTCATGAGAAATCGAATTCAAAAGCAGGCATTGTATGCAGCCAGAGGATTCAGTCAATAACAGAAAAATGAGGGCTTTCACTACATGTGTGAAAGCCCTCAACAATTTAATGATACAGTAATCGCGCAGAGATGTCAATCTGGTCTTGCACATTCGCGCCACATTTCATTGTAATGACTAGTTTTTTGAAAGATAAGTTGTGTCTTTCCTGCATTGATTTTTTGCCTATCCTATGCTATCTTATAGATACAGAAAGGGTGAGTCCAATGTACAGCTAACTCCCTCTCAACTCAAGAAAGCGAGGTTAAATTGATGTTAGATACTAAGAACGAAAGATGAGCCTTGACTGCTTTTGCTGGTGGTCAAGGCTCATCTTTTTCGTGTAAATCGCAAGTCCCGAAAGGGGCTTTTTTTGTTTGCAGATAATTTGATAATCATCTGTATTCAAGGTGCAAATCGGGATAATTCGCATTGTCCGTTCTTTTGGACACCGACAGCTCTATGATGATTACAATCGAACGAAAGAAGGAGCAATTGCCGTGGAGTACATTGTCATGGATATGGAGTGGAATCAGGCGCTTACCTATTCTGAGATGGTCAAAGATCCGGTTTTCTTGACGGGTGAGATCATTCAGATCGGAGCAATCAAGCTAAATCAGGCTCTTGAAGTGGTAGACTCCTTCAATGAACGCATTGTGCCTCAGTACTATACAGAGCTTCACCCCAAGGTAGCGGAGATCACCAAACTCTCCAATCGGGATTTACAAAAAGGGAAAGGGTTCCATACGGTGTTTAATTCTTTCTGCGATTGGTGTGGCGATGACTTTGTGTTCCTGGTCTGGGGGACGGAAGATCTTCGTATTTTGCGAAAGAATATGGATCTCCATAATATTGATACCAGCTTTATGCCCCCGTGTTTCAATCTACAGAACATCTTTGTGGATCAAGTTACACACGATACAAAGCAATACGCATTGGCCAATGCATTGGCGATCGTCGGCGAGGTTCCATTTGATTCCCACGATGCCCTAAATGACGCAAGGAGCACAGCGCTTCTCTGCACACATTTAGACCTCATAAGGGGACTGAACGAGTACAAGGAGACCGTAGAGAATAGAAATGGCATCGTTGAGAGTTACGAGTTTGAAGAGCCCTATGCCGATATTGGCGATGCTCTGAGCGATGATTACGTTGTATCCTTCGAGTGTCCACATTGCGGCGAGATCGTCTGGGGAGAAAACTGGATCCGAAAGACGGGTACAAATCTCCTGTCTTTATCACAGTGCAGCGATGGACAAGAATACCTTATTAGCCTCAAATTCCGACCGATTGCAGAGAATAAGGTTGTTGTGAAGCGGCTGGTCTATGCTCTGACGGATGAACTGCGAACGGACTATCAGCAGTGTATGGAGCAGGCTGCTGCATGGAGCAAATATGTGATCCCCGCATACTCGTTTTGACTGTGAGGAAAAACCATGTTGAAGCTTTTCGATACCGTTACCTTGAAAAATGATGATCCCGAAACTGGGGTCAAAGCAGGGACTGAAGGAACCATTGTCGATGTACTCGGTAACGGCAAAGCATTTACCGTTGAATTCTTTGATGAAGATGGGAATACAATAGAGGCATCCCTTTATACAGAGTACACTCCGGCGCAATTACAAAAGGTCGAAACAGCCCTGACTCTAACATAGAAGATTTAATCTGTGAGAGAAGCAATCAATGGTGTATTAGAACGCATGATTCCATAAAATGCAAAAAGCTATATACAGGACTGGACATGCGCATTTTGACCTGCTATAATAATGCATTGTATCCGGGTATAGCGAAGTTGGTATCGCGCCTGGTTTGGGACCAGGAGACCGTGCGTTCGAGTCGCACTACTCGGACCAAAATGTGTTGATGAAAGATGCAACACAGAAAACACCGCACGAAAGTGCGGTGTTTTCGCATATAACGCACCACTTTTAGAGTGAAAAAGTTGTAAAAACTCGATTTTTTAAAATTTCAGTTTTGCCCCGCGAGAGGCGACATTTCAGAGATGCAGCCGGTCGTTTTTATGGACTGGTGTGACTCGAACACCGAGGCTTAAAAAAGAATAAAGAATAAGAAGAAAGGTCGCCGTCGGCTCCCCATGCGGGAGAGAACGGCGGCCTTTTTCGACTCATAGGTGCTTATGTTGTTTTTGCTTCGTTTGTCTATCATTCCTTGGTGGTGTTGGTAATAGCTTTTACTGGACCTTTCGGGTATGCTTGCGTTACAAAAAACGAGGAGGTATCCGAGAATGGCAACTACTAAAAACTTGTGTGCTCAGATTCCCATCGACCTACATGAGCGGGTCAGTGAAGAACGAGAACGGCTGGGCCAGACTACCAGCGAGTACATCACAAATCTCATCCAAGAATACTACGACATGATTGAAAATCAGAAAGGCGGCATTCAAATGACTGAAAAAGGTAGAACGATGGCATTCCAGATTCCCGAAGAACTCTTCCAGCGCATCAAGCGTCACCTGGAGCGCGAGACGCTCCGCAGCGGCAAAAAGCTCACCCAGAGAGACTTCGTGCTGAACCTGATCACGCAGGCGCTGGACGAAGCGGACGCTGAGAACGCCGCAGAGCAGAACGCCCCCACTGAGGCCCCTGTCGCGCTCCGTGTGGCCGACGTGACCACTCCAGCGGACACGGACACCCCTGACGAAGATAACGCCGTGTAAGCCCGCATTAAAGCCAAAACAAAAGAACATGATTTAGGGAAAAGCCACCCAGGACATCCGAGGTTCGGATGCCCTGGGTGGCTTTTTGCGTTTCATAAAAGAAAGGAGGTCATCACCATGGCAAGCGAGATCAGAAACCGCTTCACAGACACAGAAATGCAGGTCGCCAGAGAAACGGACCTGCCGGAGCTGCTCTCCCACCTCGGCTATCAGGTCAAGCGCGTGGGACGCTTCCATACTACGACGGAGATGGACAGCCTGCGGATCAAGGACCGGCGTACCTGGTTCCGGTATTCCCAGAATACCGGCGGGGATGCCATCACCTTCCTCCAGCAGTTTTGCGAAAAATCCTTTCCGGAAGCGGTGGGATACCTTCTGACCTTCCATGGGAAAGCCAGAGACGCGCCCGTTCCACAGCCAAAGCCGATCAGCCAGAAGCAGGCGCTTTCCCTGCCGCCCCGCAATGCGGATGACCGCAGGGTCTTCGCCTATCTCCGCAAGCGCGGCATCGCAGCCCAGGTGATCCGGCAGTTTCTGAATGCTGGGCTGCTGTACCGCTGCACCCGCTGCGGTTATCACCGTACCGTGACGCTGAAACAGACCGAGCGCCGCAAGAAGAATAAAAAAATAGCCGCCGCTGTCTACCTGTATCAGGCAGACAACGACGGCGAATGGGGCAAGCTTCGGTTTGATTTTGAAAACGGCACGGCGGAGATCGTAAAGCTAGCGGATTGGGACACGGTGAAAAGCAATATCTTTGCAAAGACGGCGATACGGTTTGCGCAGGGTTTGCCGGAGACGAGACTGCTGAAATCTACAGTGGTTCCGTTTGAGATGGAACGGCTGGATCTGATTTGATCATGATGGAAAGCAAAACGACGCCGTTGACAACATCTTCGGATCGTGCTACAATTTGACTGAAATGAACAATGTGGTCATAAATCCAAGGAGCGTGCGCAGTGGCTTTTACAGATGAACAGAATGAACAGATCCGCAAAGACCTGATCCGGGAAGCCCGGCGCTGCGGCATTACCATCGGGATGCGGAAAACCTCAGTGGAGCAGCTGACAAATTCCGTCGGTATTTCCAAGGGATCGTTTTATAAATTCTTTGATTCCAAGGAGCTGCTGTTTTTCGCCGTGCTGGAGGATATCCATACAGAGTGTTTCGCAGCGGCGCAGAAGTCTTTGCAGGAAAATACAGCCTTATTGCCTGCCGACCGCGCGGCAGCGGCGATCCTGGCGGCCTGTCGGTGGCTGGCCGAGACGAAAGCCTTTGTGTTCATCGAAAATGACTCGGATTTTCTCCTGCACCGACTGCCGGAGGAAGTGAAGACCGCTCACTATCACGACGACGAGACCCACATCCGTGCCCTGCTGGAAGGGGGCGGCTTGCAGCCGAAGGGCGGCATGGCACTGGCAGCGGCCACGGTGCGCGGCTTGATTTTAACCGTCTCCCATCAGGAGCAGATCGGGGCGCTTTACCCGCAGGTGCTGGAAACGCTGGTGCGCGGCGCTTGCCGGGAACTATTTGAATAAGCGGAAAGGCCGCAGCGATGTGGCTTTTTCAAAGGACTGCGGTTAGCCTGCTCTAACCCGTCTGTGCCATCCATGTGAGTTAGATGGATTTAACATCTTGCTATGAGGACAGGACAATGGAAAAGCAAAAAAATTTCTGGGATAAAAACGCCGGACGGTACGACTGCTTCATGCGAAAGGACGCCGCAGCTTATGAGCAGATGTACGAGCTGCTGCGCCCCGTGGTGCGGCACAAAACCGTGCTGGAGCTGGCCACAGGCACGGGGCTGATCGCCAAAAACATTGTAAACAGTGCCGCTCATATTGAGGCCACAGACGCTTCGCCGGAGATGATCGCAGAAGCGAAGCGGGACAACCGATCCGCCAAGCTGCATTTCTCCGTGCAGGATATGTTCCACCTGCCTTATGCCGACGAAAGCTTTGACGTGGTCATCGTGGCCAATGCGCTGCATATCGTGCCGGAGCCGGAGAAGGCTCTCTCCGAAATTCGCCGGGTGCTGAAAGACGACGGCGTGTTGGTTGCGCCGACCTTTACCCACGCAGATAACGCTTTCTTTGGAAAGGTCAAAGCATTTTTCATGAAGCTGGCGGGCTTTCCGCTGCACAGCAAATGGACGAGTGCAGATTACCTTTCGGTCCTGCGGGAAAACGGCTGGACGGTGCGGAAAAGCACCGTGCTGAAAGCCTCGTTCCCGCTGACCTACGCAGAGTGCGTGAAATCGGAGGGGTGAGCCATGCAGATATTGGAACACGGGCAGGCGCAGGAGCGGACGCTGCTGTTTTTCCCCTGCACGGCAGAGCCTGTATGGGCTTTTGCCGACACGATCACGCTGCTTTCTCAGAGATGGCATGTTTTTCAGGTGGTGTATGACGGCCATCAGCCGGAGTATCCCGGGGATTTCACCTCAGTCGAGCAGACCGTGGACGAGGTGATCTCCTATTTGAAGAGCCACGGCGTCTCCCGTCTGGGTGGGGCCTATGGCTGCTCCATGGGCGGTGCCTGCCTGACCCGTATGCTGGCATTGGGGGAAATGCCCATCGACCGGGCCATCATCGACGGCGGGATCACGCCCTATCAGCTGCTCTACCCGGTGCGAAAGCTGCTGCTTTGGCGGGATATTGTGTCCTTTAAAATGGCGGCGAACAGCCGAAAAATTCTGGAAGCGGCCTTTCCGCCGGAACGGTTTACCACCGCAGGGCACGACCCCAAAAAGGAGTACGACGCCATGGAAGCCTATCTCAAAACCTTTTCCGATCGGACGATCCGCAATGTATTCTGGTCTGCCAACAACTATGCGCTTCCGAAGCGCTCCGCTAAAATCGGTGCGAAAATCACCTACTGGTACGGCGACGATGAAAAGAAGGATCGCAGGCGGGATATCCGGTTCATCAAGCGCTATTTTCCTAAGGCGCGCATCCATGGCATCCCCAAGATGGCCCATGCGGAGCTGGTGATGGTACACCCGGAAAAATTCTGCCGGTATGCGGAAAGATTTCTGACTATGCAAGCGGAGGAAAGATGATATGAGAGAAAAGATCAAACTCTCCGGCGTGCCGGAGACCATGCTGCAAACCGTCTATGCAAGGGCGAAAGAGAGTAGCGGCAGAGGTGCGATCCACGATGCGAAAGCGGAGGAAATCATCGAGAAGCTGGACTACGATTTTTCCCTTGCCGACAAAGATACGGCCATGCACAGCGGCGTTATCGCCCGCACTATCGTGCTCGACCGGATGACGAAGGAATGGCTTGCGTCGCACCCCGGCGCGGTGGTGGTCAACATCGCCTGCGGGCTGGATACCCGGTGCTACCGGATGTCGGGTAACGCACATTGGTATAACCTCGACCTGCCGGAAACGATGGCGGTGCGGGAAAAGCTTCTGCCGGAAAGCGGCACGATTTCGCAGATTGCCATGTCCGCCATGGAAGATTGGGGCAGCGAAATCAGCGAGCAGAATGTGCAGGTGCTGATCGTCATCGAGGGACTGACCATGTACCTGAACGCAAAAGATGTGCAGCAAATTTTTGCAGTGATTTCCAGGCGTTTTTCCCAAGCCACTGTATTTGTGGAAACCATGAATCCGATGATCGTGAAGCGTTTTAAGGAAAAATCCATCGAGGGCAGCCATGCAAAATTCACTTGGGGAATCAAGAATGGGAAAGCACTTGCCGAACTGCTGCCGGGTTTTCGATTCATGGAGGAACACAGCCTGACGGAGGGCATGGCGGTATTTGCACCGATTTATAAACTGCTGGACAAGCTACCCACCGTGCGGAATATTTCTAATAAGATCATCGTTCTGGAAAAGGAGTTGTAGAAGATGTCATTCTTTGAAAACACCCGCAAACCTGTGGGCCTCGGCGGGAAGCTCATGGTCGCCATGATGAATTTGGGTCACAGCCCTGTGGCGCGCTGGGGGCTTCAATTTCTGAATGCTGCGCCGGATGCCAAGGTGCTGGACTGCGGCTGCGGTGGTGGTGCGAACATGAAAAGGCTGCTGAAAAAATGCCCGCAGGGTATCGTGAAGGGCATCGACTATTCGCCCGTCAGCGTGGAGAAGACGAAAAAGGTCAACGAGACCGCCATCGCGGAGGGGCGCTGTGCCGTCCTGCAAGGCAGTGTGGCGGATATGATCTTCGCAGATGACTGGTTTGATGCGGTCACGGCCTTTGAAACGGTCTACTTCTGGCCTGATCTGCCGCAGTGCTTTCGGGAGGTCTGCCGGGTGCTGAAGCCCGACGGGACCTTCCTCATCTGCAACGAGAGCAGTGGCGACACGGACAAGGATGAGAAGTGGACGGAGATCATCGGCGGTATGACCATATACAGCGGCGATGAGCTGAAAACATTTCTGGAAAACGCTGGATTCTGCAATGTTCAAATCCATAAAAACAAAATGGACTGGCTCTGCGTGACAGGACAGAAGCGGGAGGAATAAGGATGCTGCTGCAAACGATTCTGGAAGGACTGTGGCTGGGCGCACTGCTGGTGGCGGTCTGCGCTGTCGGTATCCGAAAGGGCGCTGTCGGCATGGTGCATCTGTATGGCGAAAAGGTGCAGGAGCGATGCATCGCACTGGGGCTGACCACAAGGGAGAAGATCAAACGGAACGCGCTGCGCTTCAAGGCGATCTGCATTCCAGTCTACCTTTTTTATGTGCTTCTTTGCGTGTATGCCATCAACGGCGCACATCCATTTTGGGACGGTTTCTGGCAGTGCTTTGTGATCCTGTCCGTGATGAATCTCATCGACCGGTTTGGCATTGACGGCTACTGGGTCGGACACACAGAGGCATGGGTGATTCCGGGGACAGAGGATCTGATGCCGTATATCTCAAAAGCCGATAAGCAAAAGAAATGGCTGTTCGGAACCGTGGGAATGGCCGTGATTTCCCTGCTCCTTGCGGGACTCGGGCTGCTGCTGTAAGGAGGAAATACCGATGTCAAAGAAAGCGACCGAATTTCAGAAAAGAGAAATGAGCAAGATGTACCGCGGCAAGGAAATATTCAAGCCGCTGAACACTGGCTGGGTGGATGAGCGCGTGGCCTGCGTGCGGGAGTGGGTGGCGAATATTTTCTTCTACCGCAAGGGCGACACCACCATCATGATCGATGCCGGGTATAACTACGACCGTCTGGCAGAAAAAATGGACTGGCTGGGCATCGACCCGCAGTCCGTCCGGCACATCCTCATCACTCATCAGGACACCGACCATGTGGGTGCGGTGGAAGCAGACAGCCCCGGTTTGTTCCGGAGCGCAAAGCTCTATATCGGCGAGATTGAAAACCGGTATCTCACCGGCGAGGTGCGGCGAAAAGTCATATATCATCTCTATAAATTGCCGCAGGTCACAATTAACAACGAAAAGGTGCTGCTGCATGACGACGAGACTTTCGAGATTGACGGCATCAAAATTGAGTGCTTTCTCGTCCCCGGCCATACATGGGGGCATATGGTCTATCTCATTGACGACAAATATCTCTTCACCGGCGACACTCTCTGGTTCGGCGCGGACGGCGGCTACAGCTTCATTTCCTCTCTGGCAGAGGACAACAAACTGGCGGTAAAGTCGCTGGCGGCGCTGGAGCAGAAGCTGCAAAGCCGTGACCTGCATCCGCTGTTCCTCACCGGCCACACCGGCTGGACGGACAACTTCGAGTTCGCCTTTGCCCATAAGGACAAGCTTTGCTCACCGTTCCGAAAGCGGGTTCCCGACCCCACCGCGCCTTATGACGCTTATGATGAATCGGACGACACGGAAAAAATGACAAAGAGCGGGTTCCTGAAGGGAGTGGGAAGATGAAAGTTTATTCCTTCGGCGCAGAAAATGCCCCGGTCATCCTACTGCTTCCCGGCACCTGCTGCCACTGGAAGGGCAATTTTGGACGGGTCATTCCGCTGCTGTCGGACAGGTATCGCGTTCTCTGCGTCAGCTACGATGGTTTCGATGAAACGGAACATACCGAGTTTCCCACTATGCTGGAGGAAACAGAGAAAATAGAATCTTACATTCAGGAACATTGCGGCGGACATATCCGGGCGAGCTATGGCTGCTCGCTGGGCGGCTCTTTTGTGGGGCTGCTGGCGGCGCGGCAGAATATTCATATGGATTACGGAATTCTCGGCAGCTCTGATCTTGACCAAGCATCTCCCATTGCGGCAAAGCTGCAAACAAATCTGCTCCTGCCGCTGATTTATCCGTTTATTCGAGACGGACGGTTCAAGAGTCGATTGCTGCAAAAACGCCTCACGCAGCGAAAGTCGGAAATGGGCGGCTATGTGCAAGCGTTCATGGAGATGCTCGGCGGCGCACGACCTTATGTGACCGTGCAGAGCTGCAAGAATCAGTTCTATTCCGACCTTGTCACCCCGCTGCCGGACAAGATCAACGTTCCGGGAACAGAGATTCATATTTTCTATGCGCTCAAAATGGGTGAGAAATACCGCGAGCGCTATGAACGGCACTTTGCAAACCCAGCCATTCACGAGCAGGACTTGCAGCACGAGGAGCTGCTGGCCTGTTATCCGGAGTGCTGGGTGCAGTTGGTGAAGGATATCATGGAGGGAAAGCAATGAAGCATCAGCACTTTGATGTGGGAACCGCCGGCTTTTACGGCGCGTACTGGGCGTGTGCCGGCGGATCGGACTGCGCGGTCATTGCGATGATTGGTGACGATCCGGAGGATCGGCTGGCCCGCTCGGCCGCGAAATGGCTCTGCGGGCGGGGCGTAAATGTGCTCACCATGTCGCCTGCGAAAAAGGATTACGGCCATCATAATTATCCGCTGGAGCGCATGGAGGCGGCCATTTCGTGGCTGAAAGCCAACGGGACCAAAAAAATCGGCATTGCCGGGGCGTCGACCACCGGAACGCTTGCGCTGACGGCGGCGGCCATGTTCCCGGAGATCACCCTGACCATTGCCATGACGCCCAGCGACTTTGTGTGGCAGGGCTTTATGCAGGGCAAGAAGGACGGCTGCAAGGAGTGGCCGGTCGAGGGCGAATCGCTGTTTTCCTACGCAGGCAAACCGCTGCCCTATATGCCGTTTTGCTATCAGCACCCGGACTATTGGCACTGTATCGCCGCCGAGAGCAAACGCACCGGCGATATGGTAAACTCCCGCAAGCTGTTTGACGATTCCGAGGCGGCGCACCCGATCGAGCCGGAGGAGTATATTCCCGTCGAGAACATCCATGGCAAACTGCTGCTCATCGGCGCGGAGGACGACGTGCTGTGGGATGCCACCAGATACATCCACCGCATGGAAAAGCGCCTTGCGGAAAAGCCCCATGAATGCGAGGTTGAGACGGCGGTTTATGCCCACGGTACCCACTTTGTTTTCCCGGAGGGAATGCTGAAGATCATGCTGCCTGTGGGAGCAGGCCTCTTCGTCCGTCTGGCATTTCAGGCAGCAAAGCAGTTTCCGGAAGCGTGCAGACAGACACGCCAGGATATTGACCGCCGCGTGAGCGCAGCCATCCACACATGGACGAGCACGGAGTAAACGCCGGCATCGGCACAGGCGCATGGCATTCCATTGGAGAAAGGCGGTGTTGACCATCGTTCACATTACTTACCATGACGAAACCAATATCGGTTCCTGCCCGATCGGTCAGACAGGCGGCTTTGAAAACGCCGACGGAAACGGAGAAATTCACTGTTTTCGGATCTTTGACGGCGTGAGCGTGATGCTGATGCAGCTGGAAATGGGATCGTATACGGAGATTCGCACACAGGTCGGCGTGCTGGAAGTCAACTTCTGCATCAACGGACGCTTCGAAACCAGCTTTTCCATGCGCAGTCATGTTCTGCTGAAACCGGGAGACATGGCGATCAGCTGCTACGATGGGCTGCACGGGACAAAGTCGGAGTCACACTTTCCGCTTGGCTATTACGAGGGCCTTTGTCTCGAAATCGACCCCGCAGCCGCAGGACACTGGATACGTCTAAATGCTCCGGCATTTCCCATAGACTTTACCGCGCTCAAGCAGAATCTTCTGGGCAGCAAGTGGTATATGGTCGGCCCCGCCGGTCCGCGCTGCGAGCATGTATTCCGTGAGCTTTATGAAAGCGCCTCCTACGCAGAGCGCGGCTTTTTGCAGCTGAAGGTTCTGGAGCTGATGCTGCTGCTGGGCCGCATTCCGCAGGAACGTGCTGCGGATCCGTATTGCTCTGCCGAGCAGACGGCACTGGCACACCATCTCCGGGATCATCTGCTGACGAACCGGGAGGGATGTGTGTCCCTTGCCCAGCTGGCGGCAGAGCACGCGATTTCCGTGTCGCACCTGCAAAAGCTGTTCAAGCAGACCTATGGTATGCCTGTCTACCATTACATCAAGGAATACCGTCTGGAGCAAGCAGCGGTGGAGCTGGTTCGCAGCAGGAAGCCTATTACAGAGATCGCCCAGCACGCAGGATATGACAACGCCAGCAAATTTTCGGAGAGCTTTAAAAAGCGGTACGGGAAGACACCGTCCCGCTATCGCGCTGATAAAACGAATGCAGTAAAACGGAGCATAGAAACCAAAACGGAGTAGTTTGAAAACGCGAATCATGTTAGAATACGCGGTGGTTAGAGGACGCTAACTAAGAAGTTTCAGGAGGTACTGTATGAAAAAGAAATTTGCTGCTTTTGTGCTTTGCGTGATCTGCCTGCTGTCGGCTGCCGGCTGCGGCCAGACGAAAACAGATGAACAGACGCCGCCGGCGGCTGACCAGAGCACGATGACCGACGATTATCTGACCGGCATCGGCGGCACTTATGTGGAGCTGTTTCCGGAGCTGTCAAAGTCCGAGTATCGGAATATCTGGATCGATGCCACCGCGCCGCTGGTAGGCGCGGAGAACGCGGAAGCCACCACGGATCTGCTGCTGGGGATGTGCATGGCGGAGCCTTACGGTCCGGAAGCTGCGGAAAAATACGAGGCAGATCCGGACAGCATGGCGTTCAACTGCTATTTTCTTGGCGGCATCGACAAGTTCGTGATGGACGGTCACACGATCACCGGTCTGGATGCGCAGGGACAGGAAGTTTTCTCTCACACCTACCAGCTGCTGGATGAGGAAAACGAAAACGGCTTCATCTTCTATCAGAGCGAGGATGAAAATTCCGGCGAGTTTACCTATTTTGCGTTTTCACCTGACACCATGGAGACCACCTATCATCTGGAGTTCCGCTATGCAGAAGATCTCAGCGACCTGCAAAGCTGGTTCGAGGGCAATTACGCCTACTGGAACGCAGCGGCCATCGCGGAGAACTATGATCAGGCGACCATGGAAAATGTCATTGAGCTGTTCGCCACAGAAAATCTGTCGAATGCAGAATAATTGCTCTTTGCGCACCCGTTTGGATCAAGCGGGTGCGCATACCGTTTTTCAAATGAGGATGTGATTTAATTGAAAAAACAGTCTGATCTTTCCCGGCTGATGGGTTACGCCGGGAACTACCGATATTTCACCTACGCTTCGTGGGTGTTGTCCGGGGCCAGTGCGCTGGTGGCGCTGGTGCCTTTTGTGTACATCTGGAAGATCCTGCGGGATGTGCTGGACGCAGCGCCAAACTATGCGCAGGCGGTGAACATCCCCCATTACGGCTGGATGGCAGTGTTATTCGCGGTGCTGTCTTACCTTATTTACGTTGCGGCGCTGATGTGCTCCCATCTGTCGGCGTTCCGGGTGGCGACGAATCTGCGGCTGGCAGTGTCGGAGCATCTGGCAGTGCTGCCGCTGGGCTTTGCCGAGAACTTCGGCAGCGGCAAGCTGCGCAAGATCATCCACGAGAGCACCGGAGCCGCCGAGACCTATCTTGCCCACCAGCTGCCCGACCAGTACAACGCCATCGCCACCCCGGTGGGGCTGCTGGTGCTGCTGTTGGCGTTCGACTGGAGGTTGGGGCTGCTGAGCCTTGCGCCGGTGGTGCTGGCTTTCCTCATTATGGCGACCATGACCGGCAAGCGGATGGTCGAAAAAATGCGGCAGTACGGCAACGCCTTGGAGGCCATGTCCAACGAGGCAGTGGAATACGTCCGGGGCATTCCGGTGGTCAAGACCTTCGGGCAGAGTGTGTTTTCCTTCAAAAAGTTCAAGGCCACCATTGATGAGTACGAAAAGTGGGTCATCTCCTACACCAAAGACCTGCGCCTGCCCATGATGTTCTATACCGCCGCCGTCAACGGCGTGTTCGCCTTTCTGATCGCGGGCGGGCTGCTGTTCACGACACACGGTGTCACTCCGGAATTTCTGCTGAACCTGCTGTTCTATATCATCATCACGCCGGTGATCTCCCTGACTTTGACCCGCATAATGTACATGAGCGAGAACAAGATGGTGGTAGCGGATGCGCTGGCACGCATCGACTCGGTGCTGGAGGCGGCGCCCATGCAGGTGCAGGCTGTTCCGCAGCACTCGAAGGATTCCTCTGTCACGTTGCAGGATGTGCATTTCAGCTACGACGGAAAAAACGAGGTCATCAAGGGCGTTTCGCTGGAGATTCAGCCGGGACAGACCGTGGCTTTTGTAGGCCCCTCCGGCGGCGGCAAATCCACGCTGGCAAACCTTGTCTGCCGGTTCTTTGATGTGCAGAGCGGCAGCGTCCGGGTGGGCGGAGCGGATGT
>CAKTOO010000006.1 GCA_934590165.1 uncultured Dysosmobacter sp.
GCGCCGTGGCTGGTGCCGATGGCGATGGCCAGAGAGTCGCAGCCGGTCTTGGCGACGAACTCCTCGACCTCCTCGGGGCGGGTGTAGGAAGCGGCGTGAGCGGCCACCTTCACATCGTCCTCGATGCCGGCCAGGGTGCCCAGCTCGGCCTCGACGACCACGCCGTGGTCGTGGGCATACTCCACGACCTTCTTGGTGATCTCAATGTTTTCGGCGAAGGGCTTGGAGGAGGCGTCGATCATGACGGAGGTGAAGCCGCCGTCGATGCAGGACTTGCAGGTCTCGAAATCGGGGCCGTGGTCCAGGTGCAGAGCGATGGGGATATCGGGGCACTCGATAACGGCAGCCTCCACCAGCTTCACCAGATAGGTGTGGTTGGCGTAGGCGCGGGCGCCCTTGGAGACCTGGAGGATCAGGGGGGCCTTCAGCTCCTGAGCGGCCTCGGTGATGCCCTGGACGATTTCCATGTTGTTGACGTTGAAAGCGCCGATGGCGTAACCGCCGTCGTAGGCCTTCTTGAACATTTCGGTAGTGGTGACCAATGCCATAATGTTTCACTCCTATTCTTATTTGTCCCGCCCCATTTGAAGCCCCTTTGCCGCCCCGATGTAAAAGAGTTCGTTAAAGGATTGGCAAATTAGACGTTTCAAATGGACGAAAACGTTTTTCCTCTATGATAATATCACAGAAAAATTAAATTGCAAGTATTTACAATTCTTTTTTTCAATGATATGATAGCAATGCCCTCAGTTGACAAAAGACCATACGTTTTTTCCCGCCCGTGACCCTGGCAAAGGGCCTTCGCGTGTGGTTTTTTGTCACCTGAGGGTCCAAACAAATTCTGAGGAGGCTTTTTCTCATGAGCGAACTGAAAGGCGCATGCATCGTGGGCCAGTCCGGCGGTCCCACTTCCGTCATCAATGCCAGCGTGTACGGTGTCATCGACACCGCCCTGAAAAGCCCTAACATCACCCGCGTTCTGGGCGCGGAGCACGGTATCAAGGGCGTTTTGAACGACCGTCTGTTCGATATGGCCGAGGAGGACCCCGCCGAACTGGAGCTGCTGAAGTATACTCCTTCTTCTGCCCTGGGCTCCTGCCGTTATAAGATGGCCGATCCCGATGTGGACGACACCGATTACAAGCGCATTCTGGAGATCTTCAAGAAGTACGATGTCCGTTACTTCTTCTACAACGGCGGCAACGACTCCATGGATACCTGCAACAAGATCTCCAAGTACATGCAGAAGGTCGGCTATGAGTGCCGTGTCATGGGCGTGCCCAAGACCATCGACAACGACCTCTACGGTACCGACCACTGCCCCGGCTTTGCCTCCGCCGCCAAGTATATCGCTACCTCCTGCATGGAGGTCTATCAGGATGCCCGCGTGTATGACACCGGCATGGTCTGCATCATCGAGATCATGGGCCGTCACGCCGGCTGGCTGGCTGGCGCCGCCGCCCTGGCCACCGCTTACGGCGCTGGCCCCGACCTGGTGTATCTGCCTGAGGTGGACTTCGACATGGACGCCTTCCTGGCGGATGTGGAGCGCATCTACAAGGAGAAGGGCAACTGCATGGTGGCTGTTTCCGAGGGCATCCACTATGCTGACGGCACCTTCGTTTCCGAGGCCAAGACCTCTGCCACCGACGGCTTCGGCCATGCCCAGCTGGGCGGCCTGGCTTCCCTGCTGGCCAATATCGTCAAGGAGAAGACCGGCGCCAAGGTCCGCGGCATTGAGCTGAGCCTGCTGCAGCGCTGCGGCGCGCACCTGGCCTCCGAGACTGATATCGAGGAGTCCTACATGTCCGGCAAGGCCGCCGTGGAGAACGCCGTGGCTGGCATCACCGACAAGATGGTGGGCTTTGAGCGCACCTATGAGGACGGCAAGTACGTCTGCAAGACGAAGCTGCTGGGCCTGACCGATGTGGCCAACACCGAGAAGAAGGTCCCCCTGGAGTGGATCAACGCCGCCCATAACGGTGTGGAGAAGCCCTTCATCGACTATGTGCTGCCCCTGATCCAGGGCGAGCCCAAGCTGCCCAAGCAGGATTCCCTGCCCCGCTTTGCCAAGCTGAAGAAGGTCTTGGCGAAGTAAGCGCCTCCTCCCTATTGAAAAACCAGCGTGTACCGCTTTGGTACACGCTGGTTTTTTATTCGTGCTCCGCCAGATAGCGGCGGGCCTCCCGGGCCGTCTCCGTGAGATAGCGGATAGCCTCCGCCGGATACTGGCCCACGGCGGTCTCTCCGGTGACCATGACGCCCCAGGCACCGTCCGCCACGGCGTTGAAAATGTCGCTGACCTCCGCCCGGGTGGGCACAGGGGAACGCTCCATGGACGCCAGCATCTGGGTCACCACGATGAAGGGCTTCCCCGCCGCCCGGCAGGCGGCGGCAATGTTCTTCTGCACGGCGGGCAGGTGCCACAGGGGCATATCGTTGCCAAGGTCCCCCCGGGCAATGACGATGACATCCGCCTGAGGCAGGATGTCATCCAGGTGGGCAGCGCCTTCCAGGGTCTCGATCTTGGCGAACAGCTTCAGGTGTCCGGCGCCGTTTTCCGCCAGGATGCGCCGCAGGCGGCACAGCTCCTCCCCGCTGTGAACGAAGGGCTGCAAAAGCCCGGTGACGCCGAAGCGCTCCGCCTGGCGGATGTTTTGGAGATCCCGCTCCGTCAGCACCGGAAGGCGCAGGTCCCTCCCCGGAAGCTTGATGCTCTTGCGCCCGGTGAGAATGCCGCCACGGAGGACCCTGCCCTCCGCACACTTTCCTTTGACGGCAGTGACCTCCAGGGCCAGCTTTCCGTCGTCCAGCAGTACCTCACAGCCATGCTCCAGAGCCGCCAGCACCACGGCCGGGACCGGGATGCCACCCTCCCCCAGCCGGACGGCGGCGCCGTTTTCCAGTGTTACGGGGGCGTCCAGGTTCCCCAGGCGGAGCTCCGGCCCCTGGGTGTCGATGACCAGCTGGGGCGCTTCCGCGCCGACGGCGGTCGCCTCCCGGAACGCCTCCAGCATCCCAGCGCTGTCCGTCAGGTCACAGTGGGACAGGTTCAGCCGCATACCGGTCATGCCGGCGCGGAACATGGCCTCCAGGGTCTCCCGGCTGCCGCAGGCGGGACCGAAGGTCCCGTAGATCTGTGTCATGTCAATTCTCCATCATTTGTTTTTCTGATAGATGGTCCAAAGCCCCTCCATCAGCAGATATTTGTCGTAAACGATCTTGTTGCGGCAGTAGCGGACGATGACCGGTGCATTGCCGCCGGTGGCCACCACACTGACCTCCCGGCCGGGGAACTGCTCCCGGATGCGGTCGATAACGCCGTCCAGCATCCCGGCGGTGCCGTACACGATGCCGGAGCGCATACAGTCCTCCGTGTTCTTGCCGATGAGCGCCTTGGGGTGCTGCAGCGAGATGGCGGGCAACTGGGCGGCCCGGCGGGAAAGGGCCTCCAGGGATACGTTGACCCCCGGCAGCAGCAAGCCGCCCTCGTAGTTGCGGCCCTCGGAAATGACGCCAATGGTGGTGGCGGTGCCCATGTCAATGGTGATGATGGGCGTTGGGAATTTCTCCAGCGCCGCCACGGCGTCCGCCACAATGTCCGCGCCTACCTGGGTCTGGACTGCCAGACGGATGTTCAGGCCCGTCCGCACACCAGGCCCCACCACCATGGGCGGCTTGCCCAGCAGCCGGGTCAGTGCCTTTTCCATCATAAAATTCAGCGGCGGCACCACGCTGCACAAAATGGCACCGGTGACATCCGTATAATTAAAGTGGTACAGGGTGAACAGGTTCATCAGGTCAATGCTGATCTGGTCCGCTGTTTTGCGGCTGTCCGTATCCAGGGACGCCAAAAAACGCAGGCTCTTGTTCTTATCGAACAGGCCCACGGAGGTATTGGAGTTGCCAACATCGATGGCAAGCAGCATAGGGTCTTCTCCCCTTTCGTCTTTCGTGTGGTTTTGCCTTTATGGTATCACGACTTGCCGCCCCTTGCAAGTGGCGTCCTGTCCGCACCGGAGCAAATCTTCGGCTTTGATTGACATCGTACATTTGTTCTTGTATAATAAACACATATCATGACAGCAAGAGAGGATGCCGCCATGGAATTTTTGTATGGAGACCGGGAATTTACCCATCTGTGTGCACGGGACGCAAAGCTGGCCGCCGCCATTGACCGCATCGGGCATGTGAGCCGGGAGGTGGACACGGACCTGTTTTCCTCCGTCATCCACCACATCATCGGCCAGCAGGTGTCTACCGCTGCCCAGCGGACGGTATGGCGCCGCTTTTTGGACCTGGTGGGCCGGGAAGTGACAGCGGAGCGCGTCTGCGCCAGGAGCCGGGAGGAACTGCAAGCCCTGGGAATGACCTGGCGGAAGGCGGATTACATCCTGGACTTTGCCGGCAGGGTCCGTGACGGCAGCTTTGATGTGGAGGCTCTGAGCAGCCTGCCGGATGACGCGGTGCGGGAGCAGCTTTCCTCCCTGCGGGGCATCGGCCCCTGGACAGCGGAGATGCTGATGATCTTTTGTATGCAGCGGCCGGATGTGGTCAGCTACGGCGACCTGGCCATTCTCCGGGGGATGCGGATGCTGTACCGGAAAAAGGCCATCGACCGCAAGACCTTTGACCGTTACCGGAAGCGGTACAGTCCCTATGGCACCACTGCCAGTTTGTACCTGTGGGCCATCGCGGGCGGTGCCCTTCCGGAGCTGACGGACCCCGCGGCCCCAAAAAAGAAAGGAGAGAAAACGCCATGACCTACCTCATGCACATGGACTCCCCGGTGGGACCGCTGCACCTGGCCTCCGACGGTCAGGCCATCACCGGCCTCTGGCTGGAGGGCCAGAAGTATTTTGCCGCTACCTTGGAAAAGGATGCGCGGGAAGGCAGCCTGCCCGTTTTTGACAGCGCCAGAGACTGGCTGGAGGCGTATTTTGCCAAAAAGCCCCTGCCTTCCCTGCCGCCCCTGGCGCCCAAGGGCAGCCCCTTCCGCCAGGAGGTTTGGAAACGTCTGCTGGAGATCCCTTACGGTCAAACCACCACTTACGGCGCCATCACCAAGGCTCTGAAAGCCGCAGGTATCTCCGCCGCCGCCCAAGCAGTGGGCGGTGCCGTGGGCCACAATCCCATATCCATCCTCATCCCTTGCCACCGGGTGGTGGGCTGCGGCGGCAGCCTCACGGGCTATGCCGGCGGCGTGGCGAAAAAACAGTTCCTGCTGGAGCTGGAGGGCGTGGACATGACGGCGTTGTACGTGCCGAAAAAAGGGACAGCGCTGTAAATCTAAACCGCATTACAATAAAGCGGCACCAGTCTATTGGCCGGTGCCGCTTTATTGCGTCACAGAATGATACAGATAAGGCCCCCACTGCCCTCATTGATGATGCGTGTCAGGGTCTCCTGGAGCTTTTTCCGGGCGTCCTCCGGCATCCGCTTCAGCTTGGCCTGCAAATCCTCGTTGACCAGTTCGTGGAAGCTGCGGCCGAAGATGTTGGACTGCCAGATCTTACTGGTGTCTCCTTCAAACTCCTGAAGCAGGTAGTTCACCATGTCCTCGGACTGCTTTTCGTTGCCGACAATGGGCGAGACAGCGGTCTCAATGTCCGCCCGGATCATATGTATGCTCTGGAACAAACAGAAGGGCATCCCCGCCGGCGGTGAATGGTGAAGGCCTCCCCTTCTCTCCGGCCTTTCAGCCACACGGACACATGGATACAGCCGTTCGCCTCCCCCGCCACTTCCAGATGGTCCAGCAGGGCGTCCAGCACCAGCTGGGAAAAGCCGCAAGGAAAGGTCAATTCTTCCGCGATAGCCTGCCGCAGCGCCCCGGCGGACTGCGCTGTCTCCCGGCAGCGGAGCTTTTCCGCCTCCAGCGTGTCCACTTCCGCCTGCAAAACCTCCAGTTCCTCGTTGAAGCGGCGGTTGCGGAGGATGAATTCCCCGTCAGAGATGCAGCCGCTGACGCTTAGATCCAGCAGCTTGTCCTTTCTTTTTAGGAGCGCGTCGGCGCTCTTGCGCTTCTGCGCCAGTTCCCCCTCCAGCCGGGCGGAGGGACCGGCGTCGGAATACAACTGCACCATTTCCCGGATAAAACCCGTCCGATCAGGCAGCACCCCATCCAAGCACTGCCGCATAATATTGTCCAACTCCTCTGTGTAAAGCGTAGGACCTATACATCCACTCTTTCCGTTTTTTACATATTCCCGGCAGTGCCATACCTCTTTTTCACAGGTTTTGAAACGGTACAAGGAGCGGTAATAGGGCACATGATGGACGCCGCAGAGAATTTTACCGCTGTATGGGTACTTGTTTTGATAGCTGCTTTTGTCCCGGGCGCTCTGCTTGGCGGAGCGGCTGGCGAGGATGGCATTTGCCCGGTCCCAAAGCTCCTCGGGCACGATGGCCGGCACTGCCTCCTCGTTCCGGTAGGTGACCCATTGCTCCGGGGAGAACTGCTTGACCTCCTTGAGCTTGTAGTCCACCTTGCTGGTCTTACCGCCGCAGTACCAGCCCTTGTACTTGGGATTGGAGAGGATGCCCCGGATGGTGCTGAAGGAAAAGCTGTTTCCACTGCTGTTTTGATAGCCCAGCTCCGAAAGGCGGGCGGCCACGCCCCGGATACCCAGCAATTGGTTGGCGTACAGGTCGAAGATGAGGCGGACGATCTTGGCTTCCTCCTCGTCGATGACCAGCCGCCCCTCCTGCTTGTGGTAGCCCCAGATGCGGCTGCTGCCCAGCACCACGCCGTTTTCGATGGCCCGCTTGAAGCCGAAGCGGACCCGCTCCGAAATTTTGCGGACCTCGTCCTGGGCAATGGAGGACATGATAGTGAGCCGCAGCTCCGCGTCCGGCAGGAGGGTGTTGATATTGTCCGATTGGAACAACACCCCCACGCCGCAGGCAAGCAGCTCCTGGGTGTAGCGGATGCTGTCCAGGGTATTGCGGGAAAAGCGGGAGATCTCCTTGGTGACGATAAAGTCAAAGCGGTGGGCTTTGGCGTCCTCGATCATGCGGAGAAAGTTTTCCCGCTTCCCCACGCTGGTGCCGCTGATGCCCTCGTCAATGTAGCCCTCCACAAAGGACCAGTGTTCGTTTTTTCGGATGAACGCACTGTAATAGCTCACCTGGGCGGACAGGGAGTGCAATTGTGCGTCCTTGTCCGTGGAGACGCGGGCATAGTAAGTTACCCGCAGGGGCAGGTCATAGATGGTCTTTCCGGCGCTCAGCGCCTGCCGGATGGCGTAAATGTCCATGGCGGTTCCTCCATCGCTTCTGTTTCTTCCCTTTATGCATATGGAGGCGGCGGCGCGGATATGCGTTGACGAAAAACGTCCCGCCGGAGCAGGTCCGACGGGACGAATGCTATGTGGTTTTTGCGCGTCTGGAGATCTTGGTCTTCGCCTCCTCATAGACCCGGCGGGAAATGCAGCCCCGGTCCAGCAGCCGCTGGTTCACATGCAGCAGCAGCGCTGTCCGCAGCTGCGGAGAAAGCGGCGTCTTGGCGTCATCCATATGGCTCACCTCACTGGGAGCATATGCGCCTGTCCGCCTTTCTATGCCGCCGGCTTCAGCCCAGGCGCCTGCGGGTACGGTCCGCCACGGCCCCCGCCGCCAGTACCAGCACCAGCAGCCCCAGCAAGTACGCCGCCGCCTGGGACCACAGGTAGCCGTTCATAGCGAACAACAGCGGTGTGCCGAGGCCGCCGGCGCCCACCAGTCCCAGCACCGCCGCTTCCCGCAGATTCACATCGAAGCGGTACAGGGCGGCGGAGAGCATGGGGGCCTTCGCCTGGGGCCAGACGCCCCGGCGCAGCACCGCCAGGCGGCCGCAGCCCATGGCCTCCAGGGCGTGGACGGCCCGCAGGTCCATGGCGTCCAGAGCGCCGATGTACAGCTTGCAGCACATGGAAACGGACAGCACCGACAAGGTCAAAAGCCCGGCGAAGGAGCCGGGACCGGTGACCCGGATGAACAGCAGACCCGTGACGATGGCGGGTAGGGTCCGCAGGGCCAGAAGCAGCAGCTTCCAAATGCCCGCCCACCAGGGACCGGAGATGTTCCGACTGCCCAGCATGGCGATGGGCACGGACACGGCGGCGCCTATGGCGGTGCCGGCCACGGTCATGGCCAGGGTCTCCAGGCACAGGTAGGGAACGCCCTTTTTCGTGAAGTTCCAGAGAAGGGACCAGTCCGGGTGGAGCAGGCCCGACAAAATGCCCCGGAATACCTTGAGGCCTCCCTCTGTCACCGACGGCGGCGCGATGGTGGCGGCGCTCCAGACAAGGGCCAGGGCCGTCAGGCACCAAAGGCAGCGGCAGCTGTTTCGGGACAGCCGTACCTTCCCTTCCAGCAGCCGCCGCAGCCAGCTGCTGAGGGTCTCCACCGCAAAGACCACCAGATACAGGAGCAGGAGGATGGTGCCCACCCGGCTCCACTCCCGCCAGGCGATCTTTTCGTTCAGCAAAATGCCCAGGCCTCCGGCCCCCACGTATCCCAAAATGGCGGCGTGGCGGACATTGGCCTCCAGCACGTAGAGCACATCGGAAAGATACCCCGGCAGCACCTGGGGCAGACACGCCCGCCAAAAAGCTCTCCAGCGGCCACAGCCGGCAGCACACAGGACCTCCATGGGCCGCAGGTCTCCGTGCTCCACAGCCTCCCAGCCCATGCGGGCCAGAAGGCCCAGGGAGTACAGCGCGATGGCAAAGGCCCCGGCAAAGGAGCCGGTACCCCACACGAAGGAGCAAAGCAGGGCCACCACCAGCACCGGGATGGCCCTCAGCAGATGGATGATGCTCCGCAGGACCGCCGCCATGCGGGGGTGCCCCGAGGCACAGCGGGAACAGAGCCCTGTCAAGGGCAGCGCCAGTACAGCTCCCACGGCGGTGCCCAGCAGGGACATCCGCAGGGTCTCCAGCAGCGGCGGCAGCACTTTGAAGAGGTATCCCAGGTCCGCCGGGAACAGCTTCCCCAAAATCTGCCCCATCTCGCCGCCCCGCTCCAGGAGCGTGGACAAGGAGAAGCCGCACAGCCAGGCGCACAGGACCACCCCGGCCGCCGGCAGCAAGGACCGCAGCCGCTCAATCCGCTTCATGGGCTGCTTCCCCTCCGTAAATGTCTTTTAAGACCGCCTCCGTCACCGCGGCGGGAGGCCCGTCAAAGACGACGCGGCCCTGCCGCAGGCCCAGGATGCGGTCGGAGTACCGCAGGGCCTGGTCCACGTTGTGACTGTTCATGAGGACGCTGAGTCCCTGTTCCCGCTGGAGCCGCCGCAGCAGCTCCAGCACCTCCTCCGCCCGCACCGGGTCCAGAGAGGCCACCGGCTCGTCCGCCAGCAGCAGCGTACCGCCCTGCATCAGCGCCCGGGCCACAGCCACCCGCTGCTGCTCGCCGCCGGACAGGCTGTCCGCACGCTGGCTCTCCTTCCCCGCAAGGCCCACGGTATCAAGGAGCGTCCGGGCCGCCTGCCGCTTTTCCCGGGAAAAGCGGCCCAGCAGGACCGACAGCGGCCCCAGCTCCGGCAGGCAGGCATTCAGCACGTTTTCCTCCGCCGTGGCGCAGCCCACCAGGCAGAAGTCCTGGTAGACCATGCCGATTTTTTGCTGGAGCCGCCGCTTTTGCCGTCCACGAAGGGGCACCATGTCCGTGCCGTCCAGCAGAACACTGCCGCCATCGGGGCGCAGCTGCCCAGTGACGCACCGCAAAAGAGTGGATTTTCCCGCGCCGGAGGGGCCGATAACAGAGACGAAGGTCCCCGCCTCCACCGTAAAGCCCACGCCGTCCAGGGCGGCCCCATGGCCGCCCTGGGTAGGATATGTTTTACGAAGCTCCCGAATCTCCAGCACGCTTCTCACCTCTTGATATGGATTCAGCTCAGGGATTTCAGCAGCTCCTGGGCGGCCCGCTCACCGTCATAGTCGCTGTCCTGGGCAAAGGTATAGCCGGTGTGGGCGAAGGTCTGGATGATGGCCAGGCCTTCCTCCGTCTCGCCGATCTCGATCATGGCCTCGCCGAAGGCCTGACGGAAGTCATCTGTCATGACGGCGGACGCTTTGCTGACGCTGACGGTGTCGTTGTAGATGCCCTCGGTGACACCCAGGACGTTGGTATCCTCCCACACGGAACCGGTACCGCCGAATTCGCTGTTCCACTGGTCGGCGTACTTATACTGCAAATGGGCAAAGCCAACGGCGATATCCGCCTGGCCGGAGGCCAGCCGGGCCATGGAGGTGCTGTAAGAGTCGGACTGGATGACGTTGGGCAGGTCGCTGATGGTCTTGCCATAGTGCTCGTTCAGCCACAGGGCGGGATAGATGTAGCCGGAGGCGGAGGAAGCGCTCATGACGGTCCAGGTGGCCTCAGAGAGCTCCTCCCAGGTCAGTTCCTCCCCGGCGTTGACCTTGGCGGCCAGGGCCTTGCCCTTGTCGCTGGGGCCGGCCAAGATGATGGAGCGGTAATAGGTGGACATGTCCCCGGTATAGGCGCCGGGTGTGCCGTCGTTCCAGTCGGCGGGGTTCTCGGAATCCTTGCTGTACGCGGACCGCAGCGCCGACAGCAGCACATCACAGTCATCGCTGTACAGGGTGTAGGTACCGCCGGAGATGAAGCCCACATCGGCGCTGCCGGCGGAGAGGGCCTCGCCCACCGCCTCGTAGGAGGCGCCCACGGACAGGTTGATGTTTTTCACATCATAGCCCTTTTCCAGCAGCTTTTCCTGAAGCATTCCGCACAGGGGCTCCGTGGCGGCCATGATGGTCTCAGAGGCGTCATAAGGGGCGAAGGCGATGTTCAGCTCTTGGATCTCCACGGGACCGCTCTCCTCTGCCGGAGCACTTTCCTGCTCCTTTTTGGAGCCGCAGCCGGACAGGGCGCCCGCCAGCAAGGTCAGCGCCAGCAGCAGGCTCCCGATTTTACGAAATCTTTTCATACTTTTTACCTCCGTTTTTCATTTTCGCAGCAAAAAAGGGTGCAGAAAGCAACACACCCGAGGTGGTGTGCCCCTTCCTGCGCCCTTGTAAGGCTGCATTCTCAAACCAATATCGAACCAGGTCTCCCCTGTTTCCGTCGGCTATTATAGGGAACTTTTTCCGAAATGTCAAGTTTTTTGTAGGGCATAAGGGGCACCCCACTGGCGTGTGTCCGCCGGAAGGACAAATGAAAATTTCCTGTTGACAAACCATGGGAGGGCGTGTATATTAAAAAAAACATCACATAAATGCGTTGATGAGAACAAGTAGCAACTCCCTTCCACTTTCAGAGAGCTGTCGTTTGGTGCGAGACAGTAAGTATCGGGAACTGCGAAATCATCTCTGAGCAGTCCGCTGAAACCGAAAGTAGGTTGGACCGGGTGTACCCGTTAGCGTACAGGGAGTTGATGGACTCCTGATGAGTGGGCGCGTCTTTCCGCGTCAAGAAGAGTGGTACCGCAGAGTGCTTGCAAAGCCTTTGTCTCTTTAAGAGACAAAGGCTTTTTTCTTATGCCCACCGCAAAATTACCCCGCCTCAACAAGATGTTTTCACAAAAAATGTTCCAAAACTTGTGCGGATTCATGATATTTCTCTGAAAGGACGAAAAAGAATTGTAAAATGAGCGTGTAAATGTTACACTCGATTCAGGATACAATTTTGGATACAAATTCATACATCAACAATTGACAAAAGGAGAACAAAAACATGGCTATCAAAAAGTACTACGATTCCGACTGCAACCTGGGCTTCCTGGACGGCAAGACCGTCGCCGTTATCGGCTTTGGCTCTCAGGGCCACGCCCACTCCGAAAACCTGGCCGAAAGCGGTGTGAACGTCGTGGTGGGCCTGCGCAAGGGTTCCGCTCATTGGGAAAAGGCCGCCAAGTTCGCCGAGACCTGCCCCAACTTCCGCGTCATGGAAGTCGAGGAGGCCGCCCAGGCCGGTGACATCGTCATGATGCTTGTGCCCGACGAGCTGTGCGCCGACATCTATAACAAGCAGGTGGCTCCTTACATGACTGAGGGCAAGACGCTGGCCTTCGCCCACGGCTTCAACATCCATTTCAAGACCATCGTCCCCCCTGCCAACGTGGACGTCATCATGATCGCTCCCAAAGGCCCCGGCCACACCGTCCGCAGCCAGTATCTGGAGGGCAAGGGCGTGCCCAGCCTCATCTGCGTGGAGCAGAACTTCACCGGAAAAGCCAAGGATGTGGCGCTGGCCTATGCCTCCGGCATCGGCGCCGGCCGGGCCGGCATCCTGGAGACCACCTTCAAGGAAGAGACGGAAACCGACCTGTTCGGCGAGCAGGCAGTCCTGTGTGGCGGCGTGTGCGAGCTGATCCACGCGGGCTTTGAGACCCTGGTGGAGGCCGGCTATGAGCCGGAGATGGCGTACTTCGAGACTTGCCACGAGATGAAGCTCATCATCGACCTCATCAACGAGGGTGGTTTTGCCAAGATGCGCTACTCTATTTCCAACACCGCCGAGTATGGCGACTACCGCACCGGCAAGCGCCTCATTACCGAGGACACCCGCAAGGAGATGAAGAACATTCTCCGGGAGATCCAGGACGGCACCTTCGCCTCCGAGTTCCTGACGGAGATGAACCCCAACGGCGGCCGCAAGACCCACTTCCTGGCCATGCGCCGCGTGGCTGCCGAGCATCCCATTGAGAAGGTTGGCGCGCAGCTCCGGGCCATGATGAGCTGGCTGAAGAAGTAAGGAGTTATTACCGATGCGAAGCGATAATGTGACAAAGGGTGCCGAGCGGGCACCCAACCGCAGCCTGTTCTACGCCCTGGGCTACACGCCCGAGGACCTGGAAAAGCCCCTCATCGCGGTGGTCAGTGCCCACAGCGACATCGTTCCCGGCCACATGAACCTGGATAAGCTGACCGCGGCCGTGAAAAGCGGCATCGAGGCCGCCGGCGGCACCCCCTTCATGGTGCCCGCCATCGGCGTGTGCGACGGCATCGCCATGGGCCATGTGGGTATGAAGTACTCCCTGGCCAGCCGTGAACTCATCTGCGACAGCGTGGAAACCATGTTCCTGGCCCACCAGTTCGACGGCATGGTGCTGGTGCCTAACTGCGACAAGATCGTGCCCGGCATGGTCATGGCGGCGGTCCGCATGAACGTGCCCGCCGTGGTGTGCAGCGGCGGTCCCATGCTGGCCGGTTCCTATGACGGCCAGGAGGTGAGCCTTTCCAAGATGTTCGAGGCCGTGGGCTCCTACAAAGCGGGCCTCATTGACGAGGAAAAGCTGGAGGAGTGCACCCAGAACTGCTGCCCCGGCTGCGGCAGCTGCTCCGGCATGTACACCGCCAACAGCATGAACTGCCTGTGCGAGGCCATCGGTATCGGCCTGCCCGGCAACGGCACCATCCCCGCCGTGTACAGCAAGCGGCTCCAGCTGGGCCGTCAGGCGGGCGCTGCCATCATGGAGATGGTCCGCCGCAACATTTGCGCCCGGGACATCATCAACGAGCGCAGCATCCGCAATGCCCTCACCTGCGACATGGCCCTGGGCTGCTCCACCAACACGGTGCTCCACCTGCTGGCCATCGCCCATGAGGCGGGCGTCCCGGTGGACCTGGCCCTGTTCAACGAAATTTCCGCCAAGACTCCCAACCTGTGCCACCTGGCCCCCGCCGGCCCCACCCATATGCCGGACCTGTACGCCGCCGGCGGCATCCCCGCCGTGCAGGCGGAGCTGGCCAAGCAGGGGCTTCTGGACCTGGACTGCATGACCGTCTCCGGCAAGACCGTGGGCGAGAACATCCAGGGTGCGAAAAACCTCAATCCCAAGGCCATTCGACCCATTGAGGACCCGTACACCCCCACCGGCGGCCTGCAGATCCTGTGGGGCAACCTGGCCCCCAACGGCTGCGTGGTGAAGCGCAGCGCCGTGGCGCCTGAAATGCTCTGCCACACCGGCCCCGCCCGGGTCTATAACAGCGAGGACGACGCCATTGCCGCCATCTATGCCGGCGACATCCACCCCGGCGACGTGGTGGTCATCCGCTACGAGGGTCCCAAGGGCGGCCCCGGTATGCGGGAGATGCTGAACCCCACCTCCGCTCTGGCGGGCATGGGCCTGGACAAGACCGTGGCCCTCATTACCGACGGCCGCTTCTCCGGTGCCAGCCGTGGCGCCTCCATCGGCCATGTCAGCCCCGAGGCCGCTTCCGGCGGCCCCATCGGTCTGGTGCGGGAGGGTGACTCCATCGCCATCGACATTCCCAACGCCTCTATTTCCCTGCTGGTGTCCGACGAGGAGCTGGCTGCCCGCCGGGCCGCCTACGTCCAGCCCGCCCCCAACATCACCACCGGCTGGCTCAGCCGCTATGCCCGCATGGTCACCAGCGCCGACGAGGGCGCGGTGCTGCGGTAACCCCCGTTTAGGAAGTGATCGACTTGCAGTTTGATGAGATGCGGCAGCGTCTGGACGGCCTGGTGGTCTTCCGGGAACTGCTTCAGGATGAGGTGGTGGCCGCGTTCCGGGACCTGCTGGTGGCCCGCGGCCGGGAGCAGCAGCTTTTTATCTCCCGCTGCGCAGAGTTTGAGTCCCGCCTGTTCCGGCACGGGGACAACTGGTCCGCTTATCTTCACAGCGCCGTGATGGAAAGTGAAAATGTATGCATCCGGGGCGCCGCCTCCGGCGCTGTGACGCCGGTTTTGGAGGAGTGCCTCCGCCGGGAGCTGGACTTTTTGGAGGAACTGGCCCAGGTGACGCTGGAGGACCTCACGGCAGGATTGGCCGATGCCCCCTCTTTCCTGGTGGGCTGGCGGACGGAAACAGCCCCCATTGCCGCCGACTACCTCCAACGGATGCGGGATGTGGGCTCCAAGGGCTACGGAATCTTTGCCCGCTATCACGTTTTCACGGTGGAGCAGGGCCAGTTGGTGCCTGTAAAATACCCGGATACCCAGCGGCTGGAGGAACTGCCCGGCTATGAAAAGGAGCGGGAAAAGGTCATCGCCAACACCCGCGCCTTGCTTGCAGGCAAGCCTGCCAACAATGTGCTGCTGTACGGTGACGCGGGCACCGGCAAGTCCAGCGCCATCAAGGCCATTGCCAATGCCTTCGCCGACCAGGGCCTGCGCCTGGTGGAAGTAAAGAAAAACCAGCTCTACCAGATCCCCGACCTGATGGACGCCCTGGCGGCAAACCCCCTGAAGTTCATCCTGTTCATTGATGATTTGAGCTTCACTGCCAATGATGACAACTTTGCCGCCCTCAAGGCCATTTTGGAGGGTAGCGTCGGCGGCCGGGCCGCCAACATCGCGGTATATGCCACCAGTAACCGCCGTCACCTCATTAAGGAAACTCTGACGGACCGCACCGGCGATGATATCCACGAAAGCGACACCCGTCAGGAGCTCATGAGCCTGTCCGCCCGGTTCGGCCTGACCATCACCTTCCTCAGCCCCGACCGGGACCGCTACCTCCACATCGTCCGGGAACTTGCCCGGCAGTACGGTCTGGAAAACGACGAAAAGGAGCTGGTAGTGCGCAGCGAGGCCTTTGCCATCCGCATGGGCGGCCGCAGCGCCCGGGTGGCCAAGCAGTTCGTGGAGCTGTGCAAGGCAGATGTCCCCTGCTGACAAACTTTATTATAAAAAGGAGCAGACGGTTTTCCGCCTGCTCCTTTTCGCCGGTACCTTCTGTTTGTTCCAGAACATATGTATACTCGGGGCGCTTGCTTTTAGGCGCACGCCGTAGCGGCCTCCCTGTTTCATGATCTCCGGCTCCTCCAGCTTCAGTTCGTCGATACCAGGCACCACGATGCCATAACCGGTCTCCCGCACATCTTTCAGGGCCTGGGCCACCTTGTCATACTCTGTTTTCACCGCCGCCAGCCGGGTCAGAAGGCTCATGAGGTCTCCGTCATCCCCTACCTCAAAGCCGGACTGCTCCGACAGCGTTCGGTAAAACAGCTCCCTGGGCAGCCGCAAAGACGCGGCGGCCACGCCGGTGCCAAGGTCAATGGAGGTGATCTTCGCCTCGCTGATGTCGGGACAGGCTCCCAGGACGGCGATGACGCCCTCCACCTCCCGGATGTGCCGCAGATGTCCGGTGCTCTGGCGGACAGCCTCATACAGTTCCGCCTTGATGGGGTGGTCATCAGGCAGAGCGTCTACCCAGGGCGGAAGGAACAGGTCCAGCTCCTGCATGGGAAATTCGTACAGGACGGCCTTCAAAATATCCGCCACATCCTCCTCCCCCAGCTCCAGGCAGTTCACTGTCACGCAGTTGACGCCGTACCGGGAGGCGATGTCCTTGGCGATGGCTTTGGCCCGCTCGCTTTTGGGCTCCTGGGAGTTCAGCAGCACGATGAAGGGCTTTCCCAGCTCCTGGAGCTCCCGGATGACCCGCTCCTCCGCCTCCAGATAATCCTCCCGGGGGATGTCGGCCACACTGCCGTCGGTGGTGATGACGATGCCAATGGTGGAGTGCTCGGCGATAACTTTCCGGGTGCCGATCTCCGCTGCCTCCGTCATGGGGATCTCGTGGTCGTACCAGGGGGTGGTGACCATGCGGGGAGCGTCATCCTCGTACTGGCCGATGGCTCCCTTGACCATGTAGCCCACGCAGTCGATGAGCCGCACGGAAAAGGCGGCGCCGTCCGGCAGCTGGATCTGTGCGGCTTCCTCCGGCACGAATTTGGGCTCCGCCGTCATGATGGTCCGGCCGGAGCCGCTCTGGGGCAATTCATCCCGGGCCCGCTCCTTGCGGTACACATTTTCAATGTTGGGGATGACCTGGGTCTCCATGAACCGCTTGATGAAGGTGGATTTTCCCGTTCGCACCGGCCCCACCACTCCGATGTAGATATCCCCGGCGGTGCGGGTGGCGATATTCTGATAGATACTGGTATTCATAGCATCCCGTCCTTTTTCCGCTCCATATGATGGTATATGTCTATGTCCCGGCTTTGAAAAGTATGAACAGCCCGTCTTGCTTTGTGCAAATACAATAAAATTGATTGCGTAAATTCGCCCATATTCGGCTCTTTGCCCCCTTTACACAGGTAATTTAGCATGGTAAACTACTAACGTATTAAACGAGCGGGACACCGCTCCGAAGTTTTTGGAGGATTTGGATATGAAAAAAATGCTTGCGCTGCTGCTGGCAGCCATGATGGTCCTGTCCCTGGCCGCCTGCGGCGCCAAAAAGGAAGAGGCCGCCGCCCCCGCGGAAGAGCCTGCCGCTGACAAGGCTCTTGTTTACGCCGTGGAGGCCGGCTCAGCCGGTGAAGCCGCTGCTGAGGAAAACGGCTTTCAGTATAACTCCGTTGCTTCCCAGGCTGATGCCCTGATGGAGGTAGCTGCTGGCACTTCCGACGCTGCCATCATTGACCTGCTGATGGCCGGCGCCATGATTGGTGAGGGCACCAGCTATCCAAACTTGACCCATACAGAGGAGCTGACCACTGAGGAATACGGTGTCGGCTGCCGCAAGGGTTCTGATCTGGCTGCCTACATCAATGGTGTATTTGCCGAGACGTATGCCGATGGCACCATGCAGGAAATTGCCACTACTTATGGCGTTCAGGAGTCTCTGGTGGAGCAGAGCTCCGAAGTCATTGATGCCCCTGCAGGCGGCGATGTGGCATATATCCAGGACAAGGGAACCCTGATCGTCGGCATCACCGACTTCGCCCCCATGGATTACAAGGATGACGCAGGCAACTGGATCGGCTTTGACGCGGACATGGCCAAGATCGTGGCGGAAAAGCTTGGCGTGGAGATCGAATTCGTTGAGATTGACTGGGACAATAAGATCATGGAGCTGGATTCTAAAAATATCGATATGGTCTGGAATGGCATGACCCTTACCGACGAAGTCACCAGCGCTATGGAATGCACCGTCCCCTATTGCAACAATGCCCAGGTAGTGGTTGTTCCCGCAAAATAAGAACATGAATTTCATATCAAAGGCAGAGAGCATCCGCTCTCTGCCTTTGAGTGGCTAAAGAGATTATGATTTGACGAGGTTTCGCCATGTTTTGGAACATAACGTTGACCCTGCTTTCGGGTCTTTGCACTACCATTAAGATTTTTCTTCTGACTCTTCTCTTTTCCCTGCCTCTGGGCCTGGTCATTGCTTTTGGCTCCATGAGTCGGCTGAAGCCCCTGCGCTGGCTGTGCAATACGGTCGTGTGGATCATTCGGGGCACGCCGCTGATGCTCCAGCTGATTGCCTTTATGTACATTCCCGGCATCATCGGCCATAACATCTGGCCCAGCGGTGACACCGGACGGATGATGGCCACGGTGGTGGCTTTCTCCATCAATTACGCCTGCTATTTCTCTGTGATCTACCGGGGCGGTATCCAAGGTGTGCCCATTGGTCAGCGGGAGGCCGGCGAGGTGCTGGGTATGACGAAGCGCCAAATCTTTTTCGAAATTACCCTTTTGCAGATGATCAAGCGCATCGTGCCTCCTATGTCTAATGAAATCATCACGTTGGTAAAAGATACTTCCTTGGCGCGGGTCATCGCCGTCTATGAGTTGACCTTCACCGGTTATTCCTACATGAAAAGCAGCGGTTTGGTATGGCCTTTATTTTATACCGGAGTGTTCTATCTTCTGTTCGTTGGTATCCTGACCATCCTGTTTAACTATATCGAGCGGCGGCTCGATTATTTCCGATAAGGAGGCGCGGACATGTCTATTCTGGAAGTCAACCATATCGAAAAGCATTTCGGCGCCACCAAGGTACTCAATGACATCAGCTTTTCCCTGGAAAAGGGGCAGGCCTTGTCCATCATCGGGTCCTCCGGCAGCGGCAAAACCACGCTGCTGCGGTGTCTGAACTTTCTGGAAACACCGGATGGTGGAACCATTTCCGTCAACAACAATGTGATTTTTGACGCTGCGGACCCGTCTACCCAGCAGGAAAAGGAGATTCGCTCCAAGCGCCTCCACTTCGGCCTGGTGTTCCAAAACTTCAACCTGTTCCCCCAGTACACGGCCCTGCAAAACGTCACCCTGGCCCGGGAGCTGCTGGCAAAGGAGCGGGGCAGCGAGAGCAAGGCGGACATTGAGGCCGCGGGCCGGGAGCTGCTGGCCCAGATGGGCCTTGCCGACCGGGCAAACCACTATCCCCACCAACTCTCCGGCGGCCAGCAACAGCGGGTAGCCATCGCCCGAGCCCTGGCGCTGCATCCGGATATTCTCTGCTTTGACGAGCCCACCTCCGCCCTGGACCCGGAACTCACCGGTGAGGTGCTGCGGGTCATCCGCAACCTGGCGGAGCAAAAAACCACTATGATCATCGTCACCCACGAAATGGCCTTTGCCCGGGACGTAGCGGACCAGGTCATTTTTATGGACGGCGGACTCATCGTGGAACAGGGTGATCCCCACGAGGTCATCGATCACCCCAAAGAGGAACGGACCCGCCAGTTCCTCGCCCGCTACGCGGAAAATTAGAATAATGGAAAAGCACCCCGGAAACAAGCGTTTCCGGGGTGCTTTTTGCGCGTTCAAGCCCGCTTTCTGGGGATCAGCAGCAGCTGGTCCCGGGGTAGCTCCTCCTCTGCTTCCAGCTGGTTGGCGGCAAGGATGGCGGAGATGGTGGTATTGTGGCGCTTGGCCAGGTCCCAGGGGGTCTCCTGCTTTCCCAGGCACCGCAGCACCAGTGACGGCGCACCGCTCAGGTCCCGGGGTTTCTCCGTGTCCACCTTGGCGGCGGAAATGCAGATCTTTTTCACCTGAGAGGCCGCTTCCACCCGGAAGTCCACCGGGAAGCGCACCTCGATGCCCCGGTCCCCCAGGCTCCCCTGAATTTCCTCCGGGCAGAAGGCCCGGGCTGTCACCCCGCAGTCCGGCGGAAGCTCCAGCTGGCAGGCGATCTCCACGCCCCGCTCCGCCACCAGCGGTACACCGCCCTCGTCCAGATATAGCGCCCGGACAGTGACCACTGTCCGCAGGGTGGTGCCGCTGCCCTCCCGGCTGACGGATACAGCGCCGCAGTCCGCCTGCATGGCCAGGATACTCTCTGCCACCACGCCGATCTCCAGCACCTCCCGGACGGTCTGGCGGCGGTTCATGGTCTCGCAGAAGCTGGTGAGGACCAGGGGCGCGGCCTCATAGGTCAGCTCGTAGGCGGTGGAATACAGGTCCTGCAAAAGTGTCAGCTCCTGCTCCTGCCGCAGCAGGGCCACCGCGCGGAAATACAGTGTCACCGCTACCTGCCGGCCCTCCGGGTCTCCCCCGTCGATTTGCAGGTCCGCCCCGGTCAGCTGCATCCGCAGCGACGCGGCGGAACCCTCGGCGGCACCGTCCACCTCCATGATCTGGGAGAAGGGCAGCTCTCCGGAGGAGGCCCGGCACTCCCCCTCCTGGGTCCGGTACAGCAGCGATACGGTGAACACACCCTTAAAGATCAGCTTGCTGCCTACTAGTTTCATCTCCGTTACGGCGGAAGCCACCCGGCTGGTGAGAATCTCCGCCGCCCCTTCCCGGCCCGGTGAGAGGTCCAGTTCCTCGGAGAAGGTGAAGTCCTTTTCTGCGATGTGAGTCAGCAGCGTCACGTGCTGCCGCTCCTGGCGCTTTTCCACCCGCAGCTCCGGCGCCGCCTCCACATCCGGGCAGACGGAGAGAGACACCCGCCGATAGCCTGTCAGGCGGATCACCAGCTTGCAGTGGGTGAACACCTTCCGGGGATTCAGCATCCGGGTCTCCAGGGTCTCCGGCTCCACCTCCGCCATGAGGCAGACGCACTCCGGCAGGGCGCGGCTGTCACTTTCGGCGGTGAAGGGCATGGCAAATTCCAGGGTACGGATACCGCCCTCTCCGTCCGGAGTGTACAGCACCGTCACCCGCACGGTGCCGGACACTTCCCCTTTCCCGTCCCGCAGCTCCCGGCTGTGGAGGTACACCTTCCCCTCCGTCTCGATGATGCGGGCAATGTCCGGGCAGTAGTCCGGCACGATGGTCTCCGCCGTTTCCTCCTGGGTCAGCGTCACATCTCCGCCCACCTCATATGTATCGAAGCAGGCTTTTTTCAAGTCCAGTTCCATATCGGCCCATCCTTTCCAGGCGTTCATACGATGATATTCTTCTTCACTGTATGAGCGCCGGAGCGGGCTTATGCATGGATGCCGAACAGCTTTCGCAGGATGCCCCGCAGCATTTTGGGAGATTTCCAAACCACGATATTCATTCCGAATGCTCCTTTCCTACCGCCTACAGCAGGCACAGCCGCAGGCGATCAGCAAAAACGCCACCAAAAACAAAAGCGCTCCCACCGGAAAAATGGCGGCGATCAGAATACCTGCCCCCAGTGCCACAGCGCAAATGCCCAAAAGGCAGTTGCCGCCTCCCCGAAACATACCTCTCCGCCTCCCTTCCCTGTTCCCAGTATAGCGCCGCAGATTGTCCCTGGTGCGAAAAATCCCCGCCGGACCACGGTCCGGCGGGGATGGCGCTGCGTCATTTCTTTTTTTCCTGCCAATCCTGCAAGGGCTTGAGCTCCTCAAAAAGCCTTACATAGCTGGCGTGGCGGCTGGGTTGGATCTTTCCTGCCCGCAGGGCCTCCAGCACGGCACAGCCCTTTTCCTTCGTGTGGCTACACCCAACGAAGCGGCACTCCCCAAGATACGGTGCGAACTCCCGGAAGGTCTCCGACAGGCGGTGCTTCAGTTCCAGATTCAGCTCATCCGTTTCAAAGGAGGAAAAGCCTGGAGAATCCACGATGTCCCCGCCGCAGGAGAGGTGGTACAGCTCCACATGGCGGGTGGTGTGGCGGCCACGTCCCAGTGCGTCGCTGACCTCGCCTACTTGCAGGTGAAACTCCGGGTCCAAGGCATTTAAAATACTGGATTTTCCTACGCCAGAATTACCTGTAAAGGCAGATAGCTTACCAGCAATCAGAGGCTTCAGCGCGTCCAAGCCTTCCCCAGTCTCCGCGCTGACCCGGAGGGTGGGAAAGCCCGCGGCGGTATAGATGCCGTACAGCTCGTCCGCCGGGTCCAGGTCGCACTTGTTCAGCAGCACAATAACATCGCAGTCCTTCAAGGCGGCAATGGCTGCCACCCGGTCAATGAGGAAGGGGTCCGTTTTTGGAATGGTGCCGGAGGCAATGATGACCAACTGGTCGATGTTGGCCACGGCGGGACGGGCAAAGGCGTTGCGCCGTGGGCGGATGGCCTCCACGAAGCCTTCTCCGCCGCCCAGCTCCCGGACCTCCACCCAGTCGCCCACCAGGGGCGAGACGCCTTCCTTGCGGAATTTGCCCCGTGCCCGGCAGGTGAGGATCTCTTTTCCGGTGTCCACGTAATAGAAGCCGCTGAGGGCTTTTTGAATCCGTCCTTCCGCCATATCAGTCAAACTGCACATCCTGGGCCTGCTCCGGGTCCGCCTCGCCGTCGATATAGACCTCCACATGCTGGACGCCGTAGCCGGTGAGGGAGATAGAGATGGAGGACTGGCTGCAGGAAACGACCTGGTTGTACTGCTCCTCACCGTCCACCGTCACCCAGACGGTGACGGATTCCCGGCCATCCTGGGGCAGCAGTACAGTGATGGTCCGGGACTGGCTGGGAGCCAGACCGGAGCTGACTTTGAACTTGATGGTGTCCCCTTCCGTTGCCTCGGTGGTGCCTTCAATGCTCTGCCAGAGGATAATGCCCGCCTTCTCCTCGCTGTCTACCAACTCAATGTCGCTGTCAGTGCAGGTGAGCTTCCAGGTGGTCTTCAGCTGCTCACGAACCTTGTCAATGGGCTGTCCCACGAAATTGGGCACCGGGAAGGTCTCCAACTCCGGTCCCTTGCTGACGTAGAGCTTGATGGTGTCGCCATCCTTCAAGGTGGCGCTCGCTTCCGGCTCCGTGCGGATGACGAAGCCCTCCGTCACGTCGGAGAATTCCTGATAGCTGACGTCAGCATCGATATTCAGATTCAGGTCCAACTGCCGCCCCAGGGCCTGGAGCCGCAGCTTCGCCTCCTGAAGCTCCGTGTTGGTCACGTCGATCATCTCGCCGGTATTCACGCCCAGGCTGATGACCACTTCGATCTTCAGGTTCTCGCCCTTGCGGCTTTCACCGGCGTCCGGCGTCTGACGGATGATCTCGTCCTTGGGGTAATCGTTGCTGTACTCCTCACCAGTCTTGATGATCTGGAAGATATCCTTTACCTCCGGCATGGCGGTGGCCTCCTCCAAGGTCTTCCCCACCACGTTGGGGACCACGTACTCCGTGGGAGCCTGGCTGCCGAAGGAGCCGAAAATGTTTTTGAACAGCAGAGCTGCCAGCAGCAGAGACGCCACGGTCACCGCCGCAATGAGAACGGTGCGCTTTCCGCCGGAGCGGGAATGGTCTTCCTCCTCCACGTATTCCCGGCGGTGCTCCCGTTCCCGGCTGGCAGTACGGTGGGCCTGCTCGGCTTCCAGAGCCGCGTGAACACTGCCGGTACGCAGAGGGCGGGTAGGCTCGTCCTCCTCGTCGGGACGGAGGTCCTTCAGTTCAAAGTCCAGGCTGACACCGGGGTTCTTACGGAAGGTCTCCAGGTCGGCGATCATGGCGTCGGCGGAGGCGTAACGCTTGTCCAGGTCAGCGGACATGGCCTTCATGCAGATAAGCTCCAGCTGCTCCGGGATATCCTTGTTGATCTCCCGGGGAGCCAGGGGGATGGAGCTGAGGTGCTGAATGGCCACGGACACAGCGGAATCTCCCTCAAAGGGCAGCCGGCCGGTGAGCATCTCGTACAGCACAACGCCGGCGGAGTACACATCGCTGCGGGCGTCAGTGCGGTCGCCCCTCGCCTGTTCCGGCGAGATGTAGTGGACGGAGCCCAAGGCCTCCTGGGTCAAAGTCTGGGCGGAGTTCTCCAAGCAGGCGATGCCGAAGTCGGCCACCTTCACGCTGCCGTCCCGCAGGACCATGACATTCTGGGGCTTGATGTCCCGGTGGATAATGCCCCGGCTGTGGGCGTGGCTGAGGCCCCGCATGATCTGGGTGATGAAATGCAGGGACTCCCGCCAGTTCAGCTGGCCCCGCTTTTCCATGTACTGCTTCAGGGTGATGCCATCGATGAGTTCCATGACGATATACTCTGTATCGCCGCCCCGGGACACATCGTAGACAGAGACGATGTTGGGGTGAGAGAGCTGTGCGACTGCCTGGGATTCTGCGTTGAAGCGGCGGCGGAACTCCTCGTTCTGCGCCAGGTCGTTTTTCAGGATCTTCACTGCCACCAGACGGTTCAGCCGGTGGCACTTCGCCTTATATACGTTGGCCATACCGCCGGTGCCGATCTTTTCCAGGATCTCATAGCGGTTGTCCAGCATTTTTCCAATGTACTGATCCATAAGGTCTCTCCCCTCCTTTCATCGTTGTTTCATGAGCACGGCGGTGACGTTGTCCGACGCGCCGTGGCTCTTGGAAATAGCCAGCAGCCGTTCCAGGCAGGTGTTCAGATCGCCGCCGTGGATGACCTCAAACAGCATCTCCTGGTCCGTCACCGTGTCCACCAATCCGTCGGAGCATAAAAGCAGGAAGTCCCCCGGCTCCAGAGGGCATATGTACTCGTCGCTGAGAGCGGACATGTCCGGCCCCAGGGCCCGGGTGATGAGGTTGCGGTTGGGATGGTGGCGGGCCTCCTCGGCGGTGATGTCACCCCGGTCCACCATGCGTTCCACCAGGGAGTGGTCCTTGGTGACCCGGTGGATACCATCGGCGGTAATGCGGTAGGCGCGGCTGTCTCCCACATTGGAAATGACCGCGCCGCCATCATAGCTGACGGCAGACACCAGGGTGGTGCCCATGCCCCGGCAGTCCACAGAGGCCTCTGCAGCCTCCCGGATAGCCCGGTTGGTCAAAGTGACCGCGTAGGATGAGGCCTCCCGCAGCTGCTCTGGCGTCATGTCCCGCCGCAGGACCTTCTCCATTTCCGCCATGAACGTATCCACGCCGATGCGGCTGGCCAGCTTTCCGCCGGCTGCACCGCCCATGCCGTCGCAGACCACGCAGAGGGTGTGGCCGCTTTCCTCATGCTGGCAAACAGCACAGGCGTCCTGGTTCTCCTTGCGGACCAGGCCCACATCTGTCATGCTCCAAACTTCCATCATTGGGACGTCTCCCCTTTCTTTGCTTCCTCCATGGCCTTGCGCCGCAGCTGACCGCAGGAGGCGTCGATATCGCCGCCCAGGCTCCGCCGCACCGTGGCGGTGAGACCGTGGGATTCCAAACGCCGCTGGAAGGCGGCGGTCCGCTTGGAGGGCTTAAAGGGGCTCTCCACCACGTCGTTCAGCGGGATAAGGTTCACATGGCCCGGCATTCCCTTTAGCCGCTTGGCGATCAGGTCCGCCTGCCAGTCGTTGTCATTGACACCGTCGATCATGGCGTACTCAAAGGAGATGCGCCGCCCTGTCCTGCGGAAATACTCATGGCAGGCGGCAAACAAGTCGTCCACATGATAGGCCCGGTTCACCGGCATGATGCGGCTGCGGGTCTCGTCATCCGGTGCGTGCAGGGACACGGACAGCGTCAGCTGTAAATTGCTCTCCGCCAGGCGCCGGATGCCGGGGATGACGCCGCAGGTAGACAAAGAGATGTGCCGCATACCGATGTTCATGCCGTCCGGATGGTTCACCAGCTCCAGAAATTTCAGGACCGTGTCCAGATTGTCCATGGGTTCTCCAATGCCCATAAGGACAATATTGGAGATCTCCAGCCCAGAATCCAGTTGGGTAAACAGCACTTGGTCCAGCATTTCAGCAGGTATCAAGTTCCGCACCTTGCCAGCGATGGTGGATGCGCAAAAGGCACAGCCCATGCGGCAGCCCACCTGAGAGGAGATACAGACTGTGTTGCCGTGGTGGTAGCGCATGAGGACGGACTCAATGCAGTTGCCGTCAGAGAGCTCCCACAGGTATTTCATGGTGCCGTCCTGCTGGGAGACCTGCTTCCGTGCCACCTTGGGCACCGTCAGGATACACTCCGCTGCCAGCTGGTCCCGGAGAGTCTTGGGCAGGTTGGTCATCTCGTCAAAGGAGCGTGCCCCCTTGTGGAGCCAGGTGAACACCTGCTTGCCCCGGAAGGCCGGCTGGCCCATGGACTTGAGCACATCCGTCATCTCTTGCAGGGACAGGGATTTTAAATCGATCATAAAAAGTGCCTTTCAAGCTTGCCGCTTCATGCGGCAGATATAAAAGCCGTCTGTCTCGTGGCGCTGGGGCCAGAAGGTCATCTGTCCCTCCACCTTCCCCACGGGAAGGGGCAGCGACATATTTTCCCGGGCAAAATCCGGGTGCTCCGCCAAAAACGCATCCGTGATCTGCTGGTTCTCCTCCTGCAGGATGGTGCAGGTGGAGTACAGCAGCACGCCGCCGGGCTTCACATAGCGGGCGGCGTTATCCAGAATGGCGCTCTGGATCACCGGCAGGGCAAACAGGTCATCGGCCTTTTTATAGCGCACATCCGGCTTTTTTCGGATGATGCCCAGGCCCGAACAAGGCGCGTCCACCAGGACGGTGTCAAACGCTTTCTCCCACTCCGGACAGAAGTTCCGGCCGTCGGCGGCAGCGGTGACGATGCAGCTGATGCCCAGTCGCTCCGCTCCCTGGCGGATGCGCACCAGTTTGTTTTCATGCAGGTCACAGGCCGTCACACTGCCCTGGTTTTCCATAGCAAAGGCGGCGGAAAAGGATTTTCCACCGGGAGCGGCGCACACATCCAATACCCGCTGTCCCGGGGCGATGCCCGCCGCCTGGGCTACCAGGCTGGCCGCCGGGTCCTGGACCAGAAACCGGCCCTCCCGGAAAGCGGACAGAGCGGTCAACTCTCCGGTACCGGAGAGTTCCAGGCAGCCAGGGACCCAGGCGTGGGCCCGGGCGGTGATACCGGTCTCCGTCAACTCCGCGCACAGGGCCTCCACCGTGGTTTGCAGCGGATTGACCTGTACGGTCAGCGGCGCCACGGAGTTGTTGGCGGCCAGGAACGTCTCCGATTCTTCCCGGCCGAGAAGCATTACCAGCCGCTTTACCAGCCACCGGGGGTGGCTGTACCGGATAGAGAGATACCGGATCTCATCCCGGTCCGGGATGGCCGGCAGGCTGTTTTTGTTCTGAGCCAGCTTCCGCAGCACGGCGTTCACCAGCCCTGCCGCCTGCCCCCGCTTGAAGCGCTTGGCCAACTCCACGGACTCATTGACAGCGGCCCGGTCCGGTACTTTGTCCAAGTATAAAATCTGATAAGCGCCCAGCCGCAGGATATCCAGAAGCGGCGGCTGCAAATGGTCGGGACGCTGGGAGCAAAAAGCGCCGATATAGTGGTCCAGCAGCAGCTGGTTTTGCAGCACGCCATAGACCAAACGGCTACAAAGGGCAGCGTCGGGACCGGAAATGCCGTCCCGCCGCAGCTGTGCCTGTAAGGCGGCGTCCGCCCAGGCACCGTTGGTGCGGCAGCTGATCAGGACCCGCAGGGCCGTTTCACGGGCAGCACTCATTCCCGGCCACCTCCCCGGCGTCCGTTTCCGCCCCGGCCCAGAAAAATGAGCACAAAACGCAAAAGCTGCAAGGCGGACATCAGCAGCGCCGCCACATAGGTCAGCGCCGCAGCCCGCAGCACCCGTCTGGCGCCGGTGACCTCGTCCCCCTCCAGCAGGTATTCCGACTGGATAGTCTCCAAAGCCCGGGCGGAGGCGTTGAACTCCACCGGCAGCGTCACCAGTTGGAACAGCGTGGTGAAGGAAAACAGCACGATGCCCACCAGAAACAGCGTCTGGCTGTACAGCAGCATCCCCACCATCAGCAGCAAAAACGAGAGCTTGGAGCCGATTTGGGTGGCAGGGATGATGGCCTGCCGCAGCCGGATGGGGCCGTACCCCTCCGCGTACTGGACGGCGTGGCCCGCTTCGTGGCAGGCAACGCCCACCGCTGCCACGGTGGGGGCGTTATAAACGTCCTCGGAGAGATAAATATTGTTGTCCCGGGGGTCGTAGTGGTCCGTCAAGCTGCCCCGGACGCAGCGGATGCCCACGTCATAGACGCCGTGAGCCCGCAGCACTGCTTCCGCCGCCTGGGCACCAGTGATGTGCCTGCGGTTATAGACGCCGCTGTACCGCCGGAAGTTCCCACTGACCTGGAGTTGGGCCCACAGGCTCAGCAGCAGCACTGGGATCAGTAAAATGCAGTAAATGTTGTTGGCGAGAAAATCGCCGTAGCTGTAATAAGGCATAAACGACCTCTTGCATTCAAAATTTAAAGAGAAATAGGGTGGCCCAGCAGATAGGCGGAGGCGGCCATCCGCTTGCCTCCCTGGGCCTGAAGCTCCGTGACCCGCAGCACCTTGCCGTCGCCGCAGGCGATGTCGATGCCCGCTTTCCCCGACGCCAGGATGGTGCCGGGCCGGGCGGAAGTATCCGCTCCGGTCTCCTGCACCTTGTACAGCTTCATCTGCTCGCCGGAGATCACGTCCGTGGTGGCGCAGGGCCAGGGGATGAGGCCCCGGACCTGGCAGGAGACAGCGTGGGCGGAACGGGTCCAGTCGATGGGAGACATCTCCCGGGAGAGCATGGAGGCGTAGGTCATTTTGCCGCCGTCCTGAGGCGTCCGGGCGGCGGTGCCGTTTCCAAGGGCCGTGACGGTTTCGGCAAGGGCCTCCGCTCCCAGCTCGGCCAGACGGATGGTCAGGGACATGGCGTCCTCCTCCGGGCCGATGGGCGTGGTCTTTTGCAGGATCACGTCACCGGCATCCAGCTCTTTTGCCATATACATAATGGAGACGCCGGTCTCCGTCTCCCCGTCCAGGATGGCCCAGTTGATGGGGGCGGCGCCCCGGTACTTGGGCAGCAGGGACGAGTGGACATTGATGGAGCCATATTTCGGGAACTGCAAAATCTCCTCCGGCAGGATCTTGCCGTAGGCCGCCACCACGATGAGCTCCGGCGCTAGGGACTCCACGATGCCAAGCGCCTCGCCGTCCCGCATTTTCAGGGGCTGGTAAACGTCCAACTGCTGTGACAAGGCATATTCCTTCACAGGAGAAAAGGCCATCTTATGGCCCCGGTTCTTGGGCTTGTCCGGCTGAGTGAACACACCGCAGATGGTGTGTCCGTCCTCCACCAGGCGCTTTAGGGAGGCCACGGCGAAATCCGGCGTGCCCATAAACAGGATGCGCATGGGCTTACTCCCCTTCCTTCTCCGCCTCTTCCTGCTCCAGATAAGCGCGCAGCTCCTCATCGGACAGGAAGTGGTCGATGTGCTCGGTATACAGGTGGCCGTCCAGGTGCTCGATCTCATGGCAGAAGCAGCGGGCAGTCATATCGTAGCCCTCCACCTCAAACCAGTTACCGTCCCGGTCCTGAGCTCGGACCCGCACATGGTCGGGGCGGGTAACGATGCCCCATTTGCCGGGGACGCTGAGACAGCCCTCCAGGCCCGTCTGCTCGCCGCTCTGGGCGACGATCTCCGGGTTCACCAGCTCGATATATTCATTGGAATCCATGTCGATGACCACGCAGGCCCGGCGCAGCACGCCCACCTGAGGCGCGGCAAGGCCAGCGCCGTTGGCGTCCTCCAGGGTCTCCAGCATGTCATCCAGCAGCTCATGGAGCCGTCCGTTGAACTCCGTTACGGGGCGGCAGACCTTGCTCAGGCAGGGGTCACCCTGTTCCACGATTTTACGCAGTGCCATACTCTTTGCTCCTTCCGACTGCTCAGTCCATGGGATTGCAGTCCACAAAAATATTCAATCCGCGGTTGGCGCGGTCGTTTGCAAATTCTTTCAGCAGCCAGCTGATGCGGTCCCGGGTAGGCTTGTCATTCTTTCCCACCAGCAGCAACCGGTAGCGGAAACGGTTGTTCAGCTTCAATACCGGTGCCGGTGCCGGTCCCAGGACTTCTTCTCCGGGAAATACCTGCCGCAGCCGCTCCCGGGCTCCGGCGGCGGCCCGGAGGACGCTTCCCTCGTCTGTGCCGGAGACAGTGAATATGAACAGGTCCGCGAAAGGCGGGCATCGCCGCAGGCGGCGCATCCGCACCTCGCTTTGATAAAAGCTGTCGTAGTCCTGCTCCGCGGCACAGCGGATGACATCATTGCCGGGGGTATAGGTCTGGATGATGGCCCGTCCCTGCTTGCCGCCCCGGCCCGCACGGCCAACCACCTGGGTCAGCAGATTGAAGGTCCGCTCAGCGGCCCGGTAATTGTCCACGTACAAAGAGAGGTCCGCAGACAAGACGCCCACCAGCGTCACATTTTCAAAATCCAGCCCCTTGGCTACCATCTGGGTGCCAAGAAGGATGGGAATGCGCTCTTTTTCAAAGCGGGAGAGAATGGCCTCGTGGCCGCCGGAGGCGGTGTCCGCGTCCATGCGCAGGATACCTGCTTTCGGGAACAACTCCCGCAGCTCCTCCTCCACCTTCTGGGTGCCGGTGCCCACGTGCTTCATGATGCCGCCGCACACCGGACAGGCCTCCGGAGCCCGCTCCGAATGGCCGCAATAGTGGCACATGAGCCGGCCGTTGGCGGAGTGGTAGGTCAGTGCCACGCTGCACCGGGGACACTCCGGCACATGGCCGCACTCCCCGCACAGCAGCATCCGGCTGCTGCCCCGTCGGTTCAAAAACAGGATGCTCTGCTCCCCACGCCGGAGGTTTTCCTCCAGCTCCTGCCGCAGAGGAGCACTGATAAGGCCGGGATTGCCCTCCCGGATCTCCTGCCGCAGATCAGCGATGCGCACCTGGGGCAGCGCGCGAGCATTGTACCGCCGCCGCAGCTGAAAGAGGTGGTAAGTCCCCTCCTCCGTTGCCCAGGCGCTCTCCACCGTGGGGGTAGCGGAGCCCAGCAGCAGTACGGCCTTTTCCCGGGCGCAGAGGAATTTCGCCACGTCCCGGGTATGGTATCTGGGCGGGTTTTCCGACTGGTAGCTTCCCTCCTGCTCCTCGTCCAAAATAAGAAGGCCCAGGTTTTTCAGGGGAGAAAACACCGCCGACCGGGTGCCCAGCACCACCTGCACCTCTCCCCGGCGGATGCGCTTCCACTGGTCATAGCGTTCCGTCATACGGAGAGAGCTGTGAAGCATACAAACTTTACTGCCAAAATACGAGGAGAATTTCCGCATCATCTGCGGCGTCAAAATGATCTCCGGCACCAGCACCATAGCCGTCTTGCCCCGGTCCAGGGTCTCCTGGACCAGCCGCAGGTATACCTGGGTCTTGCCGCTGCCGGTGACACCGTGGAGCAGCACCGCCTCCGGCTTTCCGCTGTCCATCAGGGACAGGATACCGTTATAGGCCACCTGCTGCTCCTCGTTCAAAACGATGGGCGATCCCGGCTCCACCTCCGTGGCCTGGGGCACCCGCAGCTCCTCTTCCTCGGAAAAGGCCAGAAGCCCCGCCTTTTCCATGGCTTTCAGTGTCCGGGCGGAGGCTCCGGTGAAATAGCACACATCCGCGGCGGAGGCCCGGCCTGTGGCTGCCAGCAGCCGCACCACTTCGTACCGGGCCGGAGCAGAGCGCCGCTTAGACTCTGTCATGGCCATGGCGTCCTCGGCGCTGACGGCCAGAGACACCATGCGGCGCGTCTTGTCACTAATCTTCCGGGCAGCTTCCGTCTCGCACCGGACGGCGCCTGCCTTTTCCATGGCCCGGAGGGTACTTTCCGCCTCCTGGCCGCAGGCGTCCTGAAGGGCCTCCAGTCCGGCGCTGCCGCCGGAGGCACACAGCACATCCAAAACCGCCCCGGCGCGGCGGATGCTTCCGCAGAGGGCCGCCGCCGCTTCCCGGTCCACTCCCTCCGCCAGGTGCCACACCTCCCGCAGCCGGTACCAAAGGCCGGCGGGCAGAATGGTCTTCACCGCCTCAAACATGGTGCAGAAGTACCGTTGGCGCATCCATAAGGCCAGAGCAATGCCGTCGCCGTCCAGTACGGGTCCGCTGTCCAGCACAGAGTCCAGAGACTTCAGCCCCTGGACCTTTTCGCCTTGCACTCTTGCCAGAAGGATGCCCTCACTGGTCCGGTTTCCCCGGCCGAAGGGCACTGTGACCCGGACACCGGGCACCGCCGTTTCCAGCAGCGGCTCCGGCACCAGATAATCATACGGCTTATCAATGGAATAGGGCGCGGCGCTGACCGCGACTTTTACGATCTCAGCGGTCTCCATGCCTCGCCCCTCCTTGCATGCCGTTTTGTGCTCAGTTCTCCTCGATGGTCAGGTCCATGTGGCTGGCGTCCAGCTTGCCATCAGCCACCTCGTTAATGGCCATGGTCACGGGCTTTTCCGTCAGGTGCTCGCCGGTCTCCTCTGCGGTTTCGGCGATCTGGCGGGCACGGCGGGCCACCACGTTCACCAGCATATAACGGTTGGGGACATAGCTGGTCAGTTTGTTCATTGCGGGATACAGCATCATAATGATCTACTTCCATTCTGCCTTCATTCGGCTGATTTTTTTGTCGGATCCGAAAAGATGCGGCAAATTATTTGCCACTGAGGATCTCCATCCGCTCCTTGGGTTTGCAGTGCTCGGCGGTCATGATAGCGTTCAGCTCCTCCACGGCCTCCTCCACGGTGTTGTTGATGACGAAATAATCATAGGTGTGGGCCGTCTGGAACTCCACCTTGGCCCGCAGCAGGCGCTTTTGGATCTTGTCTGGGCTGTCCGTGCCCCGGTCCGTCAGGCGGCGCTCCAGCTCCGCCCAACTGGGGGGTGCGATAAAGATGCGGACGGCGTCGGGCCGCTTGCTGGTGACCTGAATGGCGCCCTGGACCTCGATGTCCAAAATCACATCCTCGCCCCGCTCCGTGGCCTCATCCACGAACCGCCTGGGCGTGCCGTAGAAATTGCCCACGAACTCCGCGTACTCCAAGAATTCGTCGTTGGCGATCCACTGGCGGAAGGTGTCCACATCCAAAAAGTGGTAGTGAATGCCGTCCTCTTCCCCGGGACGGGGGTCCCGGGTGGTGGCAGAAACGGAAAAATACACGTTTTTCCGTTTCTCCATCAGAGCGTGGAGCACGGTGCTCTTTCCGACCCCGGAGGGGCCGGAGATGATAAAACACTTGCCTTTTGTCATTTGCTTCAATCTCTCTCCTCTGCTTGCTGGCTCTGGACTTTGACGCCGAATTTCTCCGGCGGCAGTGCGGACAGGATCACATGGTCGCTGTCCATGATAAAAATAGACGCGGTCTTGCGGCCGTAAGTAGCGTCAATGAGCATTCCCCGCTCCCGGCTCTCCTGGACCATGCGCTTGATGGGAGCGGAATCGGGGCTGACGATGGCCACCAGCCGCTCCTCGGAGACCAGGCTTCCGAAACCGATGTTGATGAGCTTCATAAATGTTCCTCACTCAATGTTCTGGACCTGCTCCCGCATCTTCTCCACCTCGGCCTTCAGGTTGACCACCACCTGGGCGATGGCCACATCATTGCACTTGGAGCCAATGGTGTTGGACTCCCGGTTGACCTCCTGGATGAGGAAATCCATCTTCCGGCCCATGGGCTCATCGGAGGCCAGCATGGTCCGCAGCTGGGCCACATGGCTCCGCAGGCGGACAGTCTCCTCGTCCACGGCCACCTTGTCGGCGTAGATGGCGGCTTCCGTCAGGATGCGCTGGGCGTCGATGGTGGTGCTTTGCAGTACCTCCTGCATCCGGGCGGTGAGCTTGGCCCGGTATTCCGCCACGGTCTGGGGAGACCGTTCCTCCACCTGGCCGGTATAGGTTTCGATGGCGGCGAGGCGGTTGCCGATGTCCTCCGCCAATTTGGCGCCCTCCACAGCCCGCATGGTATTATAAGCGGCCAGGGCTTCTTCCAGTACGGCGCACAAATCGGCGCTGACGCTCTCCAGATCCTCGTCCGCCTTGGTGACGGTGAGCACATCCGGGAACCGGGACAGCGTCTCGGGCCCTACCTGGAAGTTTTCACTGCCGCAGACCTCCGCCAGCTCCCGCAGGGCGGAGACGTATCCGGCGGCCAGTTCCCGGTTGACGGTGACTTTCGCCACATCAGCGGCGGAGGCGTCCACGGTGATGAACACATCCACCTTGCCCCGGGAAATGGCCTTTTGGACACAGCTCTTGATAGCGTCCTCGGCGAAGGTGTACATCCGGGGCATCTTCACCGTGCAGTCCAGATACCGGTTATTGACGGAGCGGACCTCCACCGTGATGTCCCGCTTGTGCAGCATCTGGCGGGCCCGGCCATAGCCGGTCATACTTTTGATCATGTTGACTCTCCCTCTCTTGTTCGCCTCTCAACAGCAGAAGAAATATCCGCCGCCGTTGCAGAGGGCATATAAGCAGCACAGGGTCAGGCAGGGATTGCCCCCGCAGAATTCCGTGCCGAAGGTGCCGCCGTTGGGCCGGTAAGCCGTCTGGCCGGCGTTCTCCATAAAGTCCAGGGCGGAGCGGTACTCCGCGTTGCCGGGGTCCATCTGACAGGCGGTCTGGTAATACCGCTTCGCCTCGTCCATCCAGCCCCGGCGGTAACAGACGGCGCCCTTGAGGAAATTCCACTCGGCATTGTGGTCGGCGTAATTGGCCAGCAAGGCCTCCGCCCGGCTGAGATTGCCGCTGTTGATGGCAAGACGCACCTGCTGGAGCACGGAGCTGCCGCTGGAGGACTGGCTGCTGTACTGCTGGCGCTGGTATGCGGTGCCGCCGGAGCCATAGGCGCTGCCGTAGGAACCGCTTCCGCTGCCGCGGCCGCTGCGCTCCCTGGTGATCTGCTCGTAAGCAGCGTTGATGTCCTTCATCTTCTCCTGGGCCAAATCGGCCAGGGGATTATCGTGGTAATTGTCCGGATGGTATTTCCGGGCCAGATCCCGGTACGCCTTTTTGATCTCTTCGTCGGTTGCGGTCTCTGGTACGCCCAGGACCTGATAAGGGTCTTTCATGTGGATTCCTCAGCCTTCTTGTTTGTTTCTCTCTAAACCGTGGACACGGGGGCGGAAAGTGCCGTCCAGCACCGCCTTGCCCACCTGGAACAGTCCGCTGTATATAGTTGCCTGCAAAATCGGGGACCAGCAGCCGAAATCCCACAGTTCATAGGCAGTGGCGATCATGCGGATAGAGTGGTCCAGAGTCTCAGCGAATTCCCTTCGGCTCTCCGGTGTCCACTGGCCGTTCTGTAGACCAAACCGCAGGGCCACGGGGTTATAATTCCCGGTTTTGGCATCTTTTTTCAGGTCATCCGCCGCATCCGCCAAATACACCCACCGTCCCAGATGGTAGAGCATCTGTCCCAGCACCCGCCGCCGGACGGGGTCCTCCACCTCGTCGGCGCTGCGCTCCAGCAGTGCGGCGAAAGCGTCCGCCGCCCGGTCCATGGAGGAACACTGTTCCGCCTCCAGCCGGGCTAAAACTCCCAGTTGGTGCCGGACTGCCTCGTCATAGCCGGGGCGGACCCGGGCGGCCTTTCGGTAAGCCGGTTCCAAGATCTGGGAGATGCCCCGGTATTTCAGTCCGTGGAGCCAGTCGTGATCCGCCACACCGTCCCGCAGCTGCCAATAAGCCAGGATGACGCTTTCATCCGCCGCCAGGGCGGCAGCGTCATCCCCTTGGCGGTAGGGGCGCTTGCGGATGGGGCTCACCGGGCACCGGCTCTCGCCTACCGGGCCTTCCTCTCCCTCCGCCAGCAAGATGGCGAGATAGGTGAAATCATAATTGAGGATAAAGCGGGCCGCCAGACCGTAGCGCTGACCCAGTGTATGGCACAATCCGCAGTAGGCCCGCTGGAACCGATCCCGTTCCTCCTGGGGCAATTCCCCCAAGGGCGGGCGCACATAACCGTACATTAAAACAGCCGGACGATGCGGAAGGTCAGGCCTCCTTGCCGTTTCAGACGCCGGTCATAGCCAACGGCGCCCACGATGCCCACCAGAAAGCCGATGGCGGCAGCGGTGTATTGCGCGGCCACGCTGTCAGTGAGGAAAGCCATCACCAGGTAGCCGGCCATGAACAGCACCACGGGAGTGAGGTATACCAGCAGGATGATATGCATCATTTTGCTGGTGCTGCTCTCCACCACCACCTTCTGTCCGGGCTTTGCGTCGATGGGATTGGCTGCTTTGGCGTGGACCGCCGCACCGGAAACACCGCAGCCGGCGCACTCCTCGCAGTCATGCCCGCAGGCGGATTTCCGGGGCACGGAAATCTCCGCGTGGTTTTTATCCAAAATTCGTTCAACAGTTGCAATTTGCGTCATGGTAACACTCCTGTGTGGTTATTCAAGCGGTTCTTCCTCCGTTGGGGCGCTGCCCTCCCGGATGTCCACCCGCACCTGATAATTTCCGGAAACACCGATGTCGCCGGTGGTATCCACCAAAACCTTGGCCGGAACGGTATAGCTGCCGGCGGCGTTATTGAAGTCCGTCAGGTCCGCCACCACCAAAATATCATCCGGCTCCACACGGGCCACATCCGCAGAAGTACCGAAGATATGCACCGTCATCTCCAGGGTCAGCAGGTCAACATACTTCCCCTCCGACAGCAGGTTCTCGTACTGGATGCGGCTGGTGGTGATATCCGCCTCCGACATATCCTTGAAGGACAGCTGCAAAGTGGCCTGGCTGGTGCCGCTGAGGTTTTCACAGCCCTCCGGCACGGGGATCACATAATTGTACAGCGCGGCACTGTTCAGCTCCACCAGATTGAAGTCCGCCAGTACCAGAGAATCCACGCCCCGTAGCTGTTCCGCGTCGCCGGAGATGGTGATCTTCGACGGAGTGATCTTGTACGTCACGTTGGAAAGGCTGGCGCCGGGGGATTCCTTGAAGTTCATGACCAGGTCCACTTCCTTGGTGACATTCACCGGCAGCGTGACCTGGATGCCATCCACGTTGGAATGGACGTTCTCACTGTTCACCAGCTGACCGTTTTCATCATAGTACTGATAGCTCAGTTCCCTGGATACGGTGGCCATGGCGTCCGTGCCGATGTCCAGCGTCACCTTGGCATAGCTGATCTGGTCCAGGACTTCCTTCTGGCCACGGATCTCGAAGCTGACGGGAGAGATCTCCAGCTCGCCGCCGGAATAGCCCTCCGCCACATTGCCCACGATCTCATAGTGGACATCCACGCTTTTCTTGTACAGCTCACCGATGTTGACGGTGGCGGTATAGGGCCTGATATCCTCATAGGAGACGATCTGGCTGAAAGCGCGGTCCTTAAAGCCGGACTTGTTGGCCACCGTCTGGACACCGGTGGCGGTGATGTTGGACAGGTCCGCCTGGATGAGCAGATCGTCCCGGTCCACCTTGGCCAAATCCCAACGGGTACCCTGGAGCTTTACATCCACCGTGGTGTCCGTTCCCTCCTCCAGCAGCATCAACCCCCGCTGGGCAAGGGCGGAACCCTCGTCCACATACTCGATAGGAACGTCCTTGAACTCCTTGGATACGATGCGGGGCGTGCCGTCCGGATTTCCGGTCAGGTCCGCGTAGATCCAAATGCTGATGGCAACCAGGGTGGCCAGGGCGATGTAAAAGGCCTTACGCCTGTTGAATTTATTCTTCATCGTCGCCGCCTCCGTTCTTCCTGGCCGACAGAAGGTTCACGAAGCCGGAAAAGCTGAATTTTTGCTTGTCCGCCTCCTCGCTCTCCTGGGGAAGCAGCTCGTTGCGCAGCAGGTTCTCCAGAGTCTCCGGCTTCAGGTGGCGCTTGAGCATACCGCCGATGGCCACGGAGATAGAGCCGGTCTCCTCCGACACGATGACCACCACGGCATCGGAGTTCTCACTCATGCCGATGCCGGCCCGGTGGCGCATACCCAGGTCCCGGCTGAGATTCACATTTTTGCTGAGGGGCAGCATACAGCCGGCGCCCAGCACCCGCCCGTTCCGGACGATGACGGCACCGTCGTGCATGGGAGCCTTCACGAAGAAGATGTTTTTCAAAAGCTCACTGGAAACGGAGGCATCCAGTACGGTGCCGCTGCGCACCAGATCGTCCAGCAGCATCTCCCGCTCAAATACGATGAGCGCGCCGGTGCGGGACTGGGACATCTCTGTGCAGGCCAGCACCGTCTGGCCGATGGTCTGCTCCACAGCATTGGCCACTTCCTCGTGAGCGAAGAAAGCTACAAAGCGCTTGCTGCCCATTTGCTCCAAAATTCGCCGGATCTCTGGCTGGAACAGGATGATGAGCGCCAAAACGCCCCACTCCACCATGCTGCTCATGATGTAATATACGCCGTGGAGCTGCAGCACGGAAGACAGCATCAAAGCCGCCAGAAACACCAGCAATCCCTTCAGCAAACTGGCGGCCTTGGTGCTCTGCACCAGCATGAACACCTTATACAGAGCAAAGATCATGATGGCGATATCCAAAAGGTCTGTCGGCTGGATCAGCAGCAAGTAGCGGCCGATCACCACAGGCAGTTCCGCGAGTTTCACGTTCATTGAGAGTTCCTCATCCCCTTCAGGCCATGAATACTTTGATTATATAAAATCTAGCATGGGATTGCAAGGTAAACAGAAGGAAAATTCACGGTCTGTTCAGAAAATCAGCTCAGGATCTCCCCCATGGCCTTCAAAAATCGTTCCACCTCTCCGGCGGTGTTCCAGTGTGAAAAGCTGAGGCGGACCGTGCCGGTGTCCAGGGTACCGGCGGTGCGGTGGGCCAGGGGCGCGCAGTGGAGCCCGGAGCGGACGGCGATCTCCCGCTGTCCCAGGGCGCTGCCAATGGCCTCCGTATCGCGGCCCGCCGCCGTAAAGGACAGCACGCCCACCTGGGCGGTCATTTTCGGCAGCGCGAACACGCGGGTACCCGGCAGCTTCCGCAGTCCCTCCGCCGCCTGCCGGGCCAGCAGCCGCTCCCGGTGGCAGATGGGTTCCATGCCCTGCTTTTTCAGGAAGCGGACGCCTGCCAAAAGTCCCGCGATACCGGGGACGTTATGGGTGCCGGCTTCCAGGCGATCCGGCAGGAAATCCGGCATTTCCTGGCTGAGAGACAGGCTGCCGGTCCCACCCTCCAACAGTGTTTTCACCTTCAGGCCCTCCCGGCACAGCAAAACGCCGGTGCCCTGGGGTCCGTACAGTCCCTTGTGGCCGGGCATGGCAATGAACGCCGCGCCCAGTGCCGCCATGTCCAGCCGCAGGAGACCCGCGGACTGGGAGGCGTCGATAATGAAAGGTACTCCCCGCTGTCGGCAAATGGCGGCGATGGCTTCCACCGGCTGCACAAAGCCGAACACATTGGAGACATGGTTGCAGATGACGGCGTCCGTCCCCGGCGTGATGAGTCTGCTGAAAGAGTCCAGTACCGCGTCCTGGCGGAACAGCGGACCGGCGGCCACCGCCGTCTTGGCTCCCAGGGCGGTCAGCGGCCGGGTAACGGCGTTGTGCTCATAGCCAGAGATGACCACACGCCCTCCCGGCGGCACCAGGCTTTTGATGGCGATGTTCAGTGCGTGTGTGGCGTTCAGTGTGAACACCACCTCCTCCGGATTGTCCAGATGAAAAAGCTCCGCCAGCTCACTGCGGCAGGCAAACGCCGTGTCCGCCGCAGCCATGGCGGCGCCATATCCGCCGCGGCCCGGTGAACTCATGGTGCGCATGGCCTCCGCCACGGCCCGGGCCACCTCCGGCGGCTTTTGAAATGTGGTGGCCGCGCTGTCCAGGTAGATCATGGTACCACCTCCTGTATGCCCCCGGCTTGGGGCAGAAATATTTGAACAGGGTCCAAATGTTCCCTGCGAAGGATCTGCAATGCCGCCGTCAGATCCGGCGGCGCCAGTTCCACGGCATAGGCGCAGCCCAAAGAAGTCAGGTCTCTGGGCGCCCGGAAGATCCGGCAGCGGATGCCCGCCTTGCCCAGTGCCCGCTGCATTCGCTGGGCGTAAGTGATGGAACGGGCGATGATCAAATAGTGCTCCACGAACTCGCCTCCTCTTTGCCCATCCTATGTCCGGGGAGAAAAAGGGTGCGAAAAAGGACCTGCCAAAAGGCAGGTCCCATGTTCAGGCTTCGTTCAGTTTTTCCAGCAGCGCCACCGCGTGAGCGGCCATGCCGGAGCCGTCGCCGGTAAAGCCAAGGCCCTCCTCCGTGGTGGCCTTCACATTCACCTGCTCCGGATCAATGTCAAGAGCGGCTGCGATATTAGCCGCCATTTGGGGGCGGTAGGGTCCCACCTTGGGAGCCTGGGCCAGCAGCACCGCGTCGATGTTCACCACCGCAAATCCCTTCTCCCCCAGCAGCCGTCCCACCTCCGCCAGCAGCTTCAGGCTGGAGATGCCGGCGTACCGGGGGTCCGTGTCCGGAAACAGCTTGCCGATATCCCCCAACCGGGCGGCGCCGGTCAAGGCGTCCATGACAGCATGGACCAGCACATCCGCGTCAGAGTGGCCCAAAAGGCCCTTTTCCCAGGGGATATCCACGCCGCCCAGGATGAGCTTCCGCCCTTCCACCAGCCTGTGGACATCATATCCGTGTCCGATCCGCAGATTCGTCATGCCCGTTCCTCCCGGTCTTTCAAAATAGCCTCCGCCAGCACCAGGTCCCCCGGCGTGGTGATCTTCAGATTCGTTTCCTCACCCTCTGTCAAGTAAACCGCCTTGCCAAGCAGCTCCACAGCGCCGCAGTCATCGGTGACCTCTCCGCCCTTCTCCAAAACAGACTGGAGGGCCGCTTTCAGAAGGTCTGTCGTGAATACCTGGGGCGTCTGCACCGCCCGCAGGGCACTGCGGTCCAGCGTCTGCTCCACGGAGCCGTCCTCACGGACACATTTGATGGTGTCCTTTACCGGCACGGCGGGCGCTGCGGCGCCGCAGCGGCTTGCTGCGGCGATGACGCTGTCGATGAGCGCCGGCGTCACCAGAGGCCGGGCACCGTCCTGGACCGCCAAAAGCTCCATGCTTTTGTCCGCCTCCAATGCCGCCAGCATGACGGAATGGGTGCGGCTCTCGCCGCCCCGGATGACTTTTTTGCATTTGGAGATGCCATATGTATGGCATAGCTGGGCGATCTCCATCAGCTCATCTTCCCGGGTGGCTACAATGATCTCGTCCACCCGCTCCGCCCGCTGCAAAGCGTCCAGCGTCCGCACCAGGACCGGGATACCATCCAGGGGCAGCAGCAATTTATTGACGCCGCCCATACGGGTGGAGCTGCCGGCGGCAGCCACCAGGGCGGCGCAGCAGGGACGGTGTCCGTCCCGGTATTTTTTCAAAAATGGAAACATCAGCGATTCCCTCTCCTAGCAATCTCTGGTCACTGGGCCAGCGGCAGCTGCATCATGGCGCAGTCCACCCGGGCCTCCAGTTCCTTATAGTCTCCCCGTTCCGCCATGACGATCTCGGAGATCAAAATCTGGCGGGCACTGTGCAGCATTTTCCGTTCGCCTGTGGACAGTCCCCGCTGGTGCTCCCGGTGCATGAGCGCCTTGACCACCCGGGCCACCTCGTACAGGTCCCCGCTTTTCAGCCGGGCCATATTTTCCCGGTAACGCTTATTCCAATTGGCAGTGCTCTCCACCGCCAAGTCGGGGATAGCGTTCAGCAGGGCCTCCGCCTCCGGCTGCGTGATAATGGTGCGGATACCAATGGCTTCGCTGTTGGAAACCGGGATCTTCAGCAGCAGACCGCCCATAGGCATCTTGAAGACATAGTAATCCTGTGCGACACCTGTGATCTTTTCCCGAACGATTCCATCAATGATCCCCGCTCCATGCATGGGATGCACCACCAGATCCCCAACGCTGAACATGAAAGACTTCCTTTCCCGTCCGTGCGGTACCGGGTCACCGCGATTGTTGTCACTTCTGCAAAAAACAAATATTTACTCAAGTATGATTATAGACGTTCAATTGTCAATTTTCAAGCACTTTTTTAGATTTTTTGCGTTTAAAACCGAAAAAAACAGCACTGGCGGAGCCTCTCCCCAGCCAGTGCTGTAAAACGCAGTTTTTTACTTTTTGTTGGAACGGCGCCAGATGTGCATCTTCTCCGCCTCAGCGATCAGCTCCTCGCGGAACTGCGGATGGGCGATGCCGATCAAAGCCTCGGCACGCTCCCAGGTGGACAGGCCCTTCACGTTCACCTTGCCGTACTCAGTGACCAGCCAGTGGAGGTTGGTGCGGGTGGCGGTGATGATAGTGCCCTCCGCCATAGTAGGACGAATGCGGGACTTCAACTGGCCGGTCTTCTTGTCCACATAGGAGGAGGAGCAGCAGATGAAGCTTTTGCCGCCCTTGGCCAGATAAGCGCCCATCACAAAGTCCTGCTGGCCGCCGGCGCCGGAGATGTGGCGGGTGCCGGAGGACTCAGAGGACACCTGTCCGTACAGGTCGATGTCCACGGCGCCGTTGATGGAGATGAAGTTGTCGATCTGGGAGACCCGGGCGATATCGTTGGCGTAGCTGACAGGCACGGCCATGCACTCAGGGTTGTGGTCCAGGTACTCATAGAGCTTCTTGGTACCGGCGGCAAAAGCGTAGGTCTGGCGGCCCTTGTCGAAGGGCTTGCAGGCGCCGGAGATACGACCGGCCTTTGCCATGTCCACGAAAGCATCCACATACATCTCCGTATGCACGCCCAGGTCCTTCAAGTCGGATTCGGCGATCATCTTGCCGATGGCGCTGGGCATGGAGCCGATACCCAGCTGCAGACAGGCGCCGTTGGGGATCTCGGGTACCACCAGGTTTGCTACGGCCAGGTCCACCTCGGAAGCGACGGAGGGGCCGCCCATCTCGTCGATCTCGGGGTTGTCACCTTCCACGATCATGTCCACATCGTCGATGTGGATGTAATTGTCGAAGCCGCCAAAGCACACGGGCATGTTTTTGTTGACTTCCACGATCACGACCTTGGCGGTCTCACACACGGCTTTCAGGTGGGTGCCGTTGGGACCGAAGTTGAACCAGCCGTGCTCATCCATAGGAGCGACCTGCAGCATGGCCACATCGGTCTGCTGGATGCAGTTACGGTAATAGCTGGGCAGCTCGGAATAGCGGATGGGGGCATAGAAAGCAAAGCCCTCATTGATGGTCTTGCGCTCAATGCCGGACATATGCCAGGAGTTCCAGGTGAAATGCTCTGCCACATTGGGAACATCGAAGATGGCAGGACGGCTGGTCAGGATGCCGCCGTGGATCTTCACATCGGTCAGTTCCTCGCTGCGCTTGGCCAGGGCTTTATCCAGAGCTTTGGGGGTACCGACGCACCAGGCATAATCTACCCAATCGCCGGATTTGACAACTTTGACAGCCTCATCAGCCGTCTTGAGCTTCTGCTGATATTCCACTTCGTAGCTCATGTGATTTCCTCCTATTTCATTTCCCTTGGTCTGTATTTCCGTAGTTTGTCAAGATTATAACATACCGCTTTCCCTATTGCAATGGCAAACGTGAAAAAAATCACAAAATTTCAAAAAAAGAGGCAGGCTCTGCGGGAGCCTGCCTCTTTGCAGCTGGTGATTACTCGGCGTCCTCAGCAGCCTCCGCCTCGGCGGCGGGAGTCAGCAGAGCGCGGATGGACAGGGAGATCTTTTTCTTCTCCTCGTCCACGGCGGTGATCTTGGCGTCCACGATCTGGCCCTCAGACAGGACATCCTCGGGCTTGTCGATGCGGCGGTCAGCGATCTGGGAGATGTGGATGAGACCATCCACACCAGGAACGACCTCAGCGAAAGCGCCGAAGGTCATCAGCTTGACGATGCGGACAGAGGCCACATCGCCCACGCTGTACTTGTTCATGAACACATCCCAGGGATTCAGAGTGCGGTCCTTGACGCCCAGGGAGATCTTGTGCTTCTCGGGGTCGAAGGAGATGACGTACACATCCAGGGTGTCGCCCACCTTGCAGACCTCAGAGGGGGTCTTGATACGGCTCCAGCTCAGTTCGGAGATATGTACCATACCATCCACGCCGCCGATATCCACGAACACGCCGTAGGAAGTCATGGACTTCACGGTCCCGGTGTAGTGCTTACCGACCTCGATGGAGGACCACACGGCCTCCTGCGCGGCCTTACGGGCTTCATCGGTGACGGAGCGGATGGAGCCGACCACACGGCGGCGGGCACGGTTGACCTCGGTGATGCGCAGCTGGACCTTCTGCTTGATCATGGAGCTCAGGTCCGCACCGCGGGGCTGGCCGCTCTGGGAAGCGGGAACGAACACCCGCACGCCCTTGACGGAAACCACGATGCCGCCCTTGTTCTCCTCGGTGACAGTGCCTTCCAGGACGGTCTTGTCCTCGACGGCCTGTTCGATGTTCTCCCAGACCTTCACGGCGTCCAGACGCTTCTTGCTCAGCTCTGCATAGCCCTCCACGTCGTTGACGCGGACAATGTAGGTCTCGATCTCGTCGCCCACGTGGACGATATCCTCAGCCTTGGCGGTGGGGTCATCGGTCAGTTCGCTCAGTTTGATATAAGCGGCCTGCTTGGCGCCCACGTCCACCTGGACCTCGGTGGGAGTGATGGCCGTAACGATGCCGGTTACCTTCTCTCCTGTATTTAAAGTTTTGAAAGACTGATTCAGTAATTCCTCGAAGGACTCATCCATGCCCTCGGCCGCTTTGATTTCTTCGCTCATGCTTGCATATACCTCCTTAATGATGCCCGCAGGCGTGGAGGCGCCGGCTGTCAGTCCCGCCGCCTTGCAGCCTTGAAAAATCTCCCTGGAGAGCTCGTCCGCGCTTTCAATCTGGATCACGCGGGGACATCTCCCTTGGCAGATCTCCGTCAGGTGCTTGGTATTGGCACTTTTCCGGTCTCCCACCACGACCATCACGTCCACCTTGCCGGCGATATCTGCCGCCTCCGTTTGACGCTTATGCGTAGCATTGCATATTGTATCAAATATTTTTACGTTTGTACACTCTTTTTTTAGAATTTCCCAAGAACTTTCAAAAAGTTTTCGGATGCAGGTGGTCTGCGCCACTACTGTCACAGGGATTTGACGGTGAGAAATGTCTTCCTCCAGCCACATATTTACTGCCTCCGGTCCGTCGAACACCAGGGCACTGCGGCACCAACTGGCCACGCCCACCACCTCCGGGTGGTGGGGCTCGCCGATGATGATGGGTTGGCGTCCCTCCTGCTCCGCCTGGGCCACCAGCTTCTGGATGCGGCAGACATTGGGACAGGTGGCGTTGACGCAGCGGACGCCCCGGGCCTCCAGGCCGTCCAGCACGCTTTTCACCTCGCCGTGGGAGCGGATGACCACCGTGTCTTCGGCCCCCAAAGAGCCGGGGTCCTCCGTTTTGCGGATGCCCCGGGCGGCCAGGTCCTCCACCACATGGGTATTATGGATGAGGTCGCCCAGCATCCAGCAGCCGCCGGTCTCCTCCGCTGTCTTCTGGGCCAGCTCCACAGCCCGCTTCACGCCGTAGCAAAAGCCGGCGCTTTCCGCCAGCAATACCTTTCCACTCACAGCGGCATCCCTCCGACGGCCTGGCCGCCCAGAGCGTAGGCCTCGGCCAGAATGTCGTCCGCGATCTTCTGCATCTCCTCGGATGTGCCGTGGCGGCCGGTATAGACCGGCTCATAGGGGTCGCCAAAGATGATACGGGTCCGGTGGAACAGCTTCTTCTCCCCGTCCATGAATACAGGGACCAACTTGGCTCCGGTGCGGACACCGATCACGGCCACGCCGCTTTTGGCATGGGCCGGCAGGCCGTCATGATAGCCCACGCCGTTGCGGACTACTGTCCCCTCCGGGAAGATGAGCAAGTTGTCCCCGGCTTTCAGGACCTGGATGGCCGTCTTCACGGCCTGGATGTCGTTATTGCCGCGGCTGACGGGAAACGCCCCCATCTTCCGGATGATCCAGCCCAGGATAGGGTTTTTGAACAGCTCCTCCTTTGCCATGGCGTGGAGCCGGTAATTTACCGGCAGCTTCAATCCAAGCAGCACAGGGTCCCAGTTGCTGGAGTGGTTCGGGCACAGCAGGACGCCACTTCTGGGCAGCTTGTCCAATCCCTCCACGGTGGTGGGGTGAATAATTCCAACGATCAGGCCCAGCACGTAATATACAAAGACAAAAAATCGATTGGTCGGTTTCATAATTGAGTCCTCTTCCGAATGATGTTCAGCAGAGCTGCCTTGCTCTCCTGGAAGTCAAGCTCCGTGGTGTCCAGCAGCACCGCGTCCTCCGCCTGGCGGAGGGGCGCCACGGTCCGATGGGTGTCGTTCCAGTCACGCTCCTCGATCTCCCGCAGGACCTTTTCAAAGGGCTCCGGAGTCCCCCGCTGCTTCAGCTCCGCGCAGCGGCGCCGGGCACGGGCCTGGGCGGAGGCGGTGAGATAGACCTTCACGTCCGCCTCCGGCAGCACAACGGTGCCGATGTCCCGGCCATCCATGATGACGCTGTGAGTGCGGGCCAGCTGCCGCTGCATGTCCAACAGGAAAGCCCGTACCTCCGGATGGGCAGACACGGCGGAGGCGCACAGGGACACCTCCGGCAGCCGGATCTCCTTCGTCACATCCCGGCCGTTCAGCAGCATGTGCTGGAGGCCGTCCTCCCCGTAGATCAGCTCCACCTGAATGTCCGGAAGGCTTTTGGTAACGGCGGCGCCATCTTTCGGGTCGATACCTCGGGTCAGGGCATAATAGCCGATGGTACGGTAAATGGCGCCGGTGTCCACATATAAACAGCCCAGTTCCGCGGCAATGGCGCGGGCCAGGGTACTCTTGCCGGCGCCGGAAGGGCCATCAATGGCGATACTGATGTTTTTCATGAGAATTCCTCTCCTGTTGCTTCTTCTTTGGTGGCGGCTTCCCCGGCCGCCCGGCCGGTGGCCCAGGCGATCTGCAAATTAAAACCGCCGGTATAGGCGTCCACATCAATGATCTCACCTGCAAAGTATAATCCCTTTACAAGCTTTGATTCCATTGTGGTCGGGTTGATCTCTGACACCTTGACGCCGCCGGAGGTGATGATGGCGTCCGTCACGGGACACAGTCCCGCCGCCTCCACGCTCCAATGCTTGAACAAGCGCACCAGCTCCCGGCGCTGTTCCCGGGTGACAGCGTTCACCTTGCAGTGGGGATCGATGCCGGAGGCCTTCACCATCTCGGGGATCATCTTCTGAGGCAGCAGGTCGTTCAAGGCGTTGCAGAAATCGTGGTTGCAGTATTTTTCAAAATCCGACAGCAGCCGTCTATCCAGCGTCTGCTCGTCCAGGGCCGGCTTCAAATCGATCTCCAGGCGGTAGGTCTTTTTGTCAAAGTGCCGCATATGGGCGGAGGCGGACAGAACCAGCGGTCCGCTGAGACCGAAGTGGGTGAACAGCAGCTCGCCGAAATCGGAATAGATGCGCTTGTTGTTTTCAAACACCGTCAGCTGCACGTTCCGCAGGCTCAATCCCTGGAGGGCGGCACAGGTGTTTCCCTTTTCCCGCAGGGGCACCAAAGAGCCCTGAAGGGGCGTGACGGTGTGGCCGGCGGCTGCGGCCATGCGGTGGCCCTCGCCGGTGGAGCCGGTGGCGGGGTAGCTGACGCCGCCTGTGGCCAAGATGACGGCCTGGGCCGGATAGGCCCCCTTCTCCCCTGTGACGCCGCGAATGACGCCGCCGGATACCTCCAGGGACACGGCCCGGTCCCGGACCAGACGGACCTTCAGCACCCGCAGACGGCGCTCCAGGGCACCGCTGATGTCAAAGGAGCGGTCAGACACCGGGAACACCCGGTTGCCCCGCTCCGTCTTCAGCGGCACGCCCAGGCCCTCGAAAAAGGCCATGGCATCCCGGCCGTCGAACCGCGAAAAGACGCTGTATAGGAATTTTCCGTTTTTCGGCACGTTGGCCAGCAGCGTCTGCAGATCCGCGTTGTTGGTGACATTGCACCGGCCCTTGCCGGTGATATTCAGCTTTTTGCCCAACCGCTCGTTGGGCTCCAGCAGCGTGACCGCGGCACCGTTCTCCGCCGCCGAAATGGCGGCCATCATGCCGGCAGCGCCGCCGCCCACCACTGTGATCGTCTTTTTATTCATCGTCCATCTTTCCAAACACGCCGTAGGCGTTCCAGATATCCTCCAATTCCGCGAAAGTCCGGGTGGCATCCGTGCCCATACGGGCACCGACGGCAATGAGCAGTGCGTTGATGAGAGACAGGGGCGCCACCATGGAGTCCACGAAGGAGATCATTTCACAGGGCGCCAGCAGCGCCGCATCCGCCATCTGATACACTGGGGAAAGCTCGTTATCGGTGACGGCAATGACTCCGGTGCCCCGGTCCCGGGCGAATTTTACCGTGTTCATGGTGACGCTGGAATACCGGGGAAAGCTAATGGCGATGAGAACATCCTCCGGCCCGATACGGAACAGCTGCTCAAAAATCTCACCAGCGGCATTGGATTGCACTAGCGTTACATTTTCAATGAGCTGATGCATATAAAAATTCAAATATCCTGCCACAAAAGAAGAGGATCGAACGCCCAGGATATAAATGTGGCGGGCCTCCATGATCTTGTCCACCACCCGCCGGAACTCCCCACGGTCCGCTTCAGCAACCATGCTGCGGAGCTTTTCCATATCCGACTGCACTACGGCGGTCAGCACATCCTGTCCGGAGAACATGTCCCCGGCGGCCTGAATGCGCTGCGTAGAGGTCAGACGGCTGCGGATCATCTCCTGCAAAGCCCGCTGCATACTGGGATACCCGTCATAGCCCAGTTCCGAGGCAAAGCGCACCACGGTGGATTCGCTGACACCCACCAGCTTGCCCAGCTTGCTGGCGGTCATGAAAGCGGCCTTGTCATAATTCTGCAAAATATATGCGGCGATCCGCTTTTGCCCCTTGGAAAAGCCGGACATATTGCTCTCTATGGTATGTAACACGCTCTTTGCCACGGATATCCCCTCCGATATGCCGGCGGCGGACCGCCGGCGAACTCTTTCATGCTCCCGCCGTATTGTACCACAAAGTCCGCAGGATTCAAACGGATTTTGCAGGATTTTTGCCACATCCTGCAAAAATGGCGTGAAGGCCGGAAAAATAGCCGCTCCCCGCGGCTATTTTCTTGCGTTATGGAGTTTTCAGGGCAGCGACCTCCGCCTCTGTCAGATAGCGCCACTTCCCCACCGGCAGGTCTCCCAGCTCCAAGGTGTGCTCTTTTACCCGCCGCAGCCGCTTCACCTTCAAATCGCACCGGGCGCACATCCGCCGGATCTGGCGGTTTTTTCCCTCGTGGATAGTGATGGCGTACTCCGCCGTTTCCGCGCCCTGGCGGAGCACCCGCACCTGGGCGGGGCGAATGGGCTCTCCCCGCAGGTCCCGGATGGCGGCCAGCTTGTCCGCCGCGCCGGCCACGGGGCCGTATACGGATACATGGTAGGTCTTGGACACCTCATGGCTGGGGTGCAGCAGGCGCTGGGTCAGGGCGCCGTCATTGGTCATGAGCAGCAATCCCTCGGAATCCAGGTCCAGCCGCCCCACGGGATACACCCGCGCCCCGGCGTCCGCCACCAGCTCCGCCACCGTGGGGCGGTCCTGCTCGTCAGAGAGAGTGGTCACGTAGCCCCGGGGCTTGTTCAGCATGAGGTACACCAGTTGGGGCCGGACCGCCAGGGGATGTCCATCCACCCGGATGTCATCCCGGTCCGGGTCCGCCCGCTGGCCCAGCTGGGCAGGCTGGCCGTTGATGGTGACCCGGCCAGCCAGGATATATGCCTCCGATGCCCGGCGGGAGCACACACCCGCCGCCGACAGGAGCTTTTGCAGTCGTTCTTCCATATGTCGTGGTTCCTTAATCCGGTAAGCCGGTTTTTAGTACGGCCATGGCAGGCTCGACGCGAGGCATCACGTTGCCGCCCGCCAGCAGCTTCACCCGTCCGATTTCCCTGCCATTCATAGAGAACACGGCCTCACCAACCGCCTGTCCGGCGGAAATAGGAGCTGTGAGCGGCCCGTCCAGCCGGATATCAGCGGTGACCTCCTCTCCCGGCCCAACAGGCCAGGAAAAGCTGTCCGCCGCTACCAGGGCGACAGAGGAAGCAACACCGCCGGTCACGGCGGTCCGCTCCACCGTTTGTCCCAGCTTTGCAAAATATTGAGCGGGATAAGTGGAAAAGCCGTATTCATACAGCGCCTGGTGGTCCGCCCAGTCGTTTCCGTCCTGAAGCGTCACGGCCACCAGCCGCTGGCCGCTTTGCTCCGCGCAGCTGACCAGGGTCCGCCCAGCCGCCTTAGTAAAGCCGGTCTTGAGGCCGGTGCAGCCCTCCATATACCGCAGGAGCTTGTTGTGGTTAGTCATGGTCCGCCCGCCGATGCTCACCGTTTTGGTGGAGGCGATGCGCATGAGAGTTTCGTTATTGGTGGCGGCGCAGGCAAGGAGCGCCATGTCACGGGCGGTGGAATAGTGCTTTTCATCGTCCAGGCCGTTGGGGTTTGCAAATGAGGAATCGTCCATGCCCAATTCCTTGGCGCGGCAGTTCATCATGTCCACGAACCCCTCCAGGCTGCCGCCCACGTGTTCGGCGATAGCCACGGCGGCGTCGTTTCCGGAGCACAGCAAAAGGCCATACAGCAGGGTCTCCAGCGTCAGCCGCTCCCCCTCCTGCAAATACATGGCGGAGCCCTCCGTCAGCGCCGCCTGACGGCTGACGGTGACCATGTCGGAGAGGTTTCCCTTCTCAATGGCCACCAGGGCCGTCAAAATTTTGGTGGTGCTGGCAATGAGCATCCGGGCATCGGCATTCTGCTCGTACAGCACCCGGCCGCTGTCCACGTCCACCAGGATGGCCGCGGAGGCAGAAGTGTTGACCGCCAATGACTGACAAGGGAAAATACTATACAAAAGCAGCAGGACTGCCAGCGATGCTGAAAACCGCCTGATGCGCATTCGCAAGGACCATCACCTCGAAGTCGGAATGATGGTAGTATACCCCGTTCAGCAGGGTTCCTTGTCCTCTTTCTTGTCGAAACGTTTTTCCATTTTGTCCAGAATATCCGGCACCTTCTCCACGATGCGCTCCATGGTGGAGGTGGGCGGCACAGCCACCGGCAGCACCCGGGTGGAGCCGTCCTTGATGACCAGGAAAGCCACAGGGTCGATCTTCACGCCGGCGGCGCTGCCGCCGCCGAAGCCTTCCTTCGCGGAGGTCTTGCCGTAATCTCCGCCGCCGCTGCCGAATCCGAAGCTGACCTTGGAGATGGGGATCAGCGTCACGCCGTCAGGCGTGGTGATGGGCTGGCCGACGATGGTGTTGGCGTCCACCATCTCATGGATCTTATCCATGGTGGCGCGCATCATATCGCTGAGGGGAGTCTTCTTTTCCATCGGAGTATCCATAGTGTACCGTCCTTTCTCTTACGCGGCAGGGGCCGCCTGCTCCGGCTCTTTGACCGGCTGCGGCTGCTTGTGTTTTTTCTGAAAGCCCAGAAACCATTTCAGCGCCGGGATGCCCACGCTCAAGGCAACGGACACCAGCGTGCCCAGCCGCAGGGTGACGCCCACCCGGGCCTGGACCACCGTCTCCGGCGCGTCAAAATCAATGCCGATGTGGATATGTGGGTCCGGGATGACCAGCAGCTGTTCCAGAACGGGCATCCCCGCCCAAACCGCCATATGCGCGTAACCGTACAGCTCTGCCGCGGCCGCCGGGTCCGCTCCGCCGCCGAAGGTGGTGGAAACCTCCAGAGGCTTCACCCTGATGCTCCGCCGGGTGCGGCCCAAGGCCCGCTTCAAGGGCGGCAGCAGCGCGTCCAGGGCGGAGCGGATGTCCGCCAGCGTGGGCTTGGGCAGTGGCTTTTTTTCCTTTGGCGTCGTTTTGGCTGCCTCCTTGGGAGGTACCTCTTTTTCAGGCTTCTTCTTTTTCGGCTTTCCGGGCAACACCCGGATGCGGAAGGGCCCCACAGCCGCGTCCACAGTCACAGCTTTCTCATCCACGGCAGCGTCAATGCCCAGCCGGAGGCGGGAAAGCAAAAACAGCAGCAATATCAAAACACCCAGGATCATCAAAAACAAGCGCACAGGCCCTCACCTCCCCTGCTGTCCTTAGCAGCCTGCTTTTTATTCTTCCGTTTCCCGCCCCTCCGGAAACTCCGCATCCTCCGGTGCGCCGGCAAGCTCCATGTCGCCGGTGGGGTCCACGATCTCGCCGTTTTCATTCAGCCGCATCTGCCCCTCGCCGCCCAGGTCCGGCATCTCCGGCAGGTCCTCCAAAGAGGTCAAGTGAAACGCCCGCAGGAACTGCTTGGTGGTGCGGTACAGGTGGGGGCGGCCCGGCACCTGCAGCCGGCCACACTCCTCAATGAGCTTGCGCTCCTGCAAGAGGCCCATGGTGTAGGCGCTGTCCACGCCCCGAATCTGGTCCACGAACGCCCGGGTGGTGGGCTGGTAATACGCGATGATAGTCAAAACCTCCAGAGCCGGCTGACTGAGCTTGGCAGGCTTGCGGATCTCAAAGGCCTTACGGATATACTCCGCGTAGTCCGGCGCGGAGCAAAGCTGCCAGCTGTCCTCAATGTGCAGCAGGCGGATTCCACGGCGCTCATAGGAATAATAATCCATGAGCTTTTGGAGCACCTGCTCCGCCGTGGGGCGGTCCAGCTCCAGAGCCACGCAGATGCGGTCCACGTGCACCGGCTCGCCGGAGGCAAATAAAATCCCCTCAATAGCGGATTCGATTTCTTTCATCTCCATGCTTTCCAAGGCAGGCTTCTCCTTACAGTTTCAAATTCTCCGGCAGCTCGCCCTCCTGGCGGATGGTACAGTCCGTCTCGGAGCCCGCCAGATGGATGACGCAGGCACGGCACAGCTCCAGCACCGCCAGGAAGGTGGCCACCACCTCGCTGCGGCTGCGGTTGCCCTTGAACAGCAGGCGGAAGCGGGTGATGCCATGCTCTTTCAGTCGGTTCAGGATCTCCCGGGCCTTGCTCTCCACAGGATAGGGCTCATGCTGGACGATATTTTCAAACGCGGTCTTCGGGGGCGGCAGCGTCCGCTCCGCCCGGCTGCGGATCTCCGCCATGGCCAGGATCAGGTCGCTCTTATCCTGGTCATATTCGTAGATCTTCCCACGCTTCACAGGCTCCGGATTCCGGGTGACGATGCTGCGGCCAAATTCGCCCATGGGCCCCAGGCGTGCCGCCAAGGTCTTCATGCGAACGTAATTCTCATTTCGGCGGCGCTCTTCCAGCGACTGGATGAGCGCGTCCATCTCGCTTTGGGCCTCCTCGTCCTCAATGGACAGCAGCATCCGGGTCTTGATATACATCAGGTGGGAGGCCATGGTGATGAACTCACTGGCCACCTCCAGATCCAGCCGCTGCCGGGCCTCCAGCCAGGCCAGGTATTGGTCCAGGATCTGCGAGATGGAGATATCCTGGATCTCCATTTTATTCTTGCCCAACAAAAACAAAATGAGGTCCAGCGGGCCCTCAAAGTCCTGCATTTCCTCCTCGGAGCGGGTGCGGACAACTTTTTCCAATTTGAATACAGGATTTTCCAACCATGCCACCTCAAATAACATTCGGGCCTTTGCCATGCGTCATGGTCACAAAAACCCAATATACAGAAATTATAACAGCTTTCTCCCGTGAATACAAGAAAAACCGTGTTCCGGCGCCGTCAGCGCCGTCAGTCATAGAAAGAGGGCAGGTGCATTGGCACCTGCCCTCCCGGCATATTCAAGTGATAAATCAGCCCTTGACCATCTTAGCGATCTCGTCGGCGAAGTTCTCCTGCTTCTTCTCGATGCCCTCGCCCTTCTCGAAGCGAACAGCGTTCTTGAAGGTGACGGCGCCGCCCAGAGCCTTGGCGGCGGAAGCGATATACTTCTCCACGGTCATGCTGTTGTCCTTGACGAACTCCTGCTGCAGCAGGCAGTTCTCGGCATAGAACTTATTCATCTTGCCCATGACAATCTTCTCGCGGACCTGCTCGGGCTTGTTGGCCATCTTGGGGTCGTTGGCCATCTGGACCATCATGATCTTCTTCTCTTCGTCCAGAACATCCTGGGTCACCTGGCTCTTATCCCAGAAGCGGGGATTCAGAGCGGCGATCTGCATGGCGACATCCTTGCCGATCTCGGTGGCGTCGATGCCCTCGGAAACCTCCAGATTCACCAGCACGCCGATCTTGCCGCCGGCGTGGATATAGGGAACGGAAACGCCCTCGGTGAAGAAGGCAAAACGGCGGACCTTGATGTTCTCGCCGATGACCAGGACCATCTCCTGCTGCTGCTCGGTGACGGTCTTGTCAGTGTCGGCGTACTTGCAGGCCATCAGAGCGTCCAAGTCGGCGGGCTTGTTGGCAACCACGGTGGCGGCCACGCCCTTGACGAAGTCCACGAACTTCTCGTTCTTGCCCACGAAGTCGGTCTCGGCGTTGACCTCGACCACCACGCCAACTCCGTCGATGACGGCGGCGTAAGCCATGCCCTCGGCGGCGATGCGGCCGGCCTTCTTGGCGGAAGCGGCCAGGCCCTTCTCGCGCAGGAACTCGATGGCCTTGTCCATGTCGCCGTCGGAGGCGACCAGAGCCTTCTTGCAATCCATCATGCCCACGCCGGTCATTTCGCGCAGGTTCTTCACATCAGCTGCGGTAAAAGCCATTTTTTATTTCCTCCAATATCTTGAATGAAAGCGCTGCTGCGCTTGCTGTTTTTATAAATTACTCAGCGTCCTCGGTCTTCTCGGCGGCAGCCTCGGCGGTCTGCTCGCCCTGCTTGCCCTCCAGCACGGCGTTGGCCATGATGGAAGAGATCAGCTTGATGGCACGGATGGCATCGTCGTTGCCGGGGATGACATAATCGATCTCATCGGGATCGCAGTTGGTATCGGCGATGGCCACGACGGGGATGCCCAGCTTGTGGGCCTCGGCGATGGCGTTGCGCTCCTTGCGGGTATCCACGATGAACAGGGCGCCGGGCAGCTTCTTCATTTCCTTCACGCCGCCCAGGTACTTTTCCAGCTTGGCGATCTCGCCCATGTGCTTCATGACTTCCTTCTTGGGCAGCATGTCGAAGGTGCCGTCCTCCTGCATGGTCTTCAGCTGGTTCAGACGGTCCACGCGGGTGCGCATGGTCTTGAAGTTGGTCATCATGCCGCCCAGCCAACGGGCGTTGACATAGTACTGGCCGCAGCGGGTAGCCTCCTCGCGGATGGCCTCCTGGGCCTGCTTCTTGGTGCCCACAAACAGCAGGGTCTGGCCGTTCTCGGACAGCTGACGGACGAAGTTATAGGCCTCCTCCAGCTTGCGGACGGTCTTCTGCAGGTCAACGATATAAATGCCGTTGCGCTCGGTGTAGATGTAGGGAGCCATCTTGGGGTTCCAGCGGCGGGTCTGGTGACCGAAGTGGACGCCCGCCTCCAGCAGGGCCTTCATGGATACGACGTTAGAATTTGCCATAGTGTTGAGTTCCTCCAAATCAATTTCGTTTTTACCTCCGGCGGCTTCACCCCCCCTGCTGACCCGCCTTTTTTCAGGCTGGGCACGAACAGGAAGTCGACGCACCGTGCGGAATGCTGAAATATAATACCACAGACGGTTCGGCAATGCAAGTATGATTTCCAAAAAATATGCAAATATTCCCCCGGTTTTCCGGACTTCAGAACTTCCTGCGCCGCTTTCGCTCCTGCGGCTCCCGGCGCTGGAAGGGCTTGTCGATGAGGATGATGTCATCCCCGATCCGCTGGATGCACTCCCAGGGGATGTAGAACTCCTCCCCCCTGCCGAACAGGCCGAAAAAGCGGCAGGGGCCGTTGACCACGATGGCGATCACCTGCCCCTCCGGTATCCGGATATCTACGTCCGACACGAAGCCCAGGCGGCACCCGTCCGAAATATTGATGACCTCCTTGCAGCGGAGATCCCGCATCCTGCACTGCATGGCACTCCCTCCTTGTCGGTATCAGCCTATGCAGCGCGGTGGCCGTCCCATGCCCACAAAGCGACAAAAGCTCCTAGTATAGGAAAACCGGACGGGGGCCATACTTTTTCCAGCAGCTTTTTCAAACAAGGAGGGACGGCTCTCATATGCAGGGAAAAGTGGAGATCGCCGGCGTGAACACCGCCAAGCTGAAGGTCCTAAAAAATGAGGAGACCATGGCGCTGCTGCGGCGGACGAAGGAGGGCGACCAGGCGGCCCGGCAGGAGCTGATCGAGGGGAATCTGCGGCTGGTACTGTCGGTGATCCAGCGGTTTTCCAGCCGGGGTGAAAACGCCGACGACCTGTTTCAGGTGGGTTGCGTAGGGCTCATCAAGGCCATTGACAATTTTGACATCAACCAGCCCGTGCGCTTTTCCACCTACGGTGTGCCTATGATCATCGGTGAGATCCGCCGCTATCTCCGGGACAACAGTGCCATCCGGGTCTCCCGCTCCATGCGGGACACCGCCTATCGGGTATTGCAGGTCCGGGACCGGTATCTGGCGGAGCATCAGAAGGAGCCCACCGTGGAGCAGATTGCCCAGGAGCTGGAGATTCCCCGGGAGGAGGTGGTGTTCGCCATGGATGCCATCGTGGACCCGGTCTCCCTGTACGAACCGGTGTATTCCGACGGCGGCGACGCCATCTGCGTCATGGACCAGGTGCGGGATACGAAAAACACCGACGAGGACTGGACGGACCGCATCGCCCTGAAGGAGGCCATGAAGCGGCTGGACCCCCGGGAGCGGCGCATTTTGTCCCTGCGGTTCTACGAGGGCAAGACCCAGATGGAGGTCTCCGCCGAGGTGGGCATCTCCCAGGCCCAGGTGTCCCGGCTGGAAAAGGGCGCCATCAACACCATCAAAAAGAATATTTAAAAGAAAAGAGGCCGGAAAAGGCCTCTTTTCTTTTAAAACAGGGACTTGTATTTCATTTTAGTTCATGATACTTCTTTCTCAAAGGAGATGAAGCAATATGAACATAACCGTCTTGACCTTGCCGGAGACCGCCGTTGTCCGCCTGCGCCGCACCGGCCCTTATGGGGAAAGCAACCGGACCATGATGGAGCGTTTGAAAAGCTGGGCCCGGGAGCAGGGTCTTCTGGAAGCAGGCGTGATCCTGGGCGCTGCTTGGGATGACCCGGCGTGTACGCCGCCGGAGCAGTGCCGGTACGACGTATGTCTGACCCTGGAGGGCCGCCTTCCCGAGCCCCCGGCGGACATGACCCTGGGGCGGATACCCGGAGGGACTTATGCCTGTTTCCAGGGTGCCCACACGCCCTCCGGCGTCCAGGCACTTTGGGGCACCGGCTTTACCGCCCTGGCGGAGGAAGGGCTCTCTCCGGACTCCGGCCGGCCGGTGCTGGAACGCTACCGGCCGGAACTGCTGGAGCGGGGGCTCTTTGAGCTTTGCATTCCGATTTGAGCGCCCTCAGTTCTCCGCTTCCGCCGGGGCGACCTGCATGATGAAATTGCCGCCCTCCGCGATGGCAAACTCTGTGACCCGCTCACCGTCCGCCTGCATGGCGTCCGGCATCCCGCCGAAGCCCTCGGGCCGCTGAGGCCGGACACCGTCCTCCGGGCGCTCCTGACCGGGCGGGTCCATGGTCATACCGCCCTTACCGGGCTGGGGACGCTCCTGGCCGGGCACTCCTTCCGGCGGCCGCATCTCCCCGTCAGGCCGCGGGCCGCCCCCCATGCCGCCACTGCCCATTTCTCCGGCGGAGACGATACCGGAAAGCGGGGCCTCCCCTTGCAGGAGCCGATAATAGGCGGCGGACATGTTCCCATCAGAGATCACCAGATAGGTGAAATCATTGGCGGGCGTATAGCTTCCGATAGGCATACTTCCCACATCCTCCAGGGTGTAGGTCGTGCCGCCCTGCTGACGCTCCGCAAAGGAAAATACCACGTAATTCTGGCCGCTGTCCTCAATGCGGTCATACATGTTGCCGGAGGCCATCACGGTGCCGCCATTGATATAAATACCCATGTCGGAGTCGATGCCGGCATCCCCGCTGGCGGCGCAGGCGGCGGCGGTGACGGAGCCGCCGTTGATGACCAGCCAGCCGTTGGAATCGATGCCGTCACCCTCGCCGGTGCCGCCGTCCACCCGGATATCCAGACAGCCGCCGTTGATGGTGGTAACGGACACGCCGTCCTCGTTGGTGTTGATACCGTCGTTGCCGGCAAGGATATTGATATTGCCGCCGTTAATGGTCAGGTGCAGCTCACTGTCCAGGCCCTCGTTCTCCGCGAAGATGTTCAAAATGCCAGTACCCTCCGCTCCCCCATCCACATTCATGGACATTTTGGAATAGAAGGCGCCGTCGTACTTGTGGAGCTTTTTGCTGTCCGCCACGGCCGTCCCATTCTCGTTGAGCACCACGCTGTCCGGCTTGTAGATACGGACCACATAGGAACCGGTGATGTTGTTCTCCGTTCCGTCGGCGATGACGACGTTGGCGCCGGCGGCGGAGGTGTCCACATCCTTTGCGGCGGTCTCCGTGTCGGCGGAACCGCATTCGTAGACGTTATAGAAGATGACGGCGGGCGCCACGGTGCAGGTGATGTCCGCGCCGTTCAAGATCAGCGTCACCACAGCGCCGGCGTCCTCCTCCGCGCCCTCCCCCAGGTCCACAGCCACCTGCCCGGCGGACAGTGTGCCGCTGAGGGCATAGGTACCCGGCTGGGTGATGTGAATGACCGTATGGGCGTCGGCCTCCTCCTGCGTGTGTTCGTCGGCCGCGGTGCCCTCGCCGTAGGTAAAGCCCTGTCCCGCCTGGTAGAACACGATATCGTGGGCGGTATAGACTGCCGCCGTATCATCGGAGGATGCTTTTTCACCGTCCACTGTGATACCACTGTCGGACAGCTGGATGGAAACCGTGCCCTCCGGTAGGGCTTCTTCCGCAGGAACGCTCTGCGCTCCACAGGCACTCAGCAGCCCCACGCTCAGGCACCCTGTCAAAACAAGCGCCGCGATTTGTTTCATGCTCGTTTCCTCCTTTTAGATGATGGGCCGTATCCTAGCAGCATTTCCTGAAAATTTCCTGAAAATTTCCCGAAAAATTTGACGACCGTATCTTTTTCGGGTAAACTGAATGGGAATACACTTCCTGCAAGGAAAGGACGGATCGAGATGGATTTTCAAAAGCTGGTGGAATTTCGCAACACCCACAATCCCTATGCGAAAAAAGAGGGCATCGTAGTGGAGGAGATCCGCCTTGGCTACGCCCGGGTCACCAAGACGGTGCTGCCCGATGACATCAATCCGGCGGGGCTGGCCCACGGCGGCATCTATTTTGCCCTGGCGGATACCGCTTCCGGCGCCGCCTCCGCCTCCCACGGTTACTTTGCCGTGACGGTGAACGCCAACTATAACTACCTCCGCTCCGCCAAGCCGGGAGACACTCTCATCGCCGAGGGCACGGAGTGCAAGACCGGCAAGACCATCTGCGTGTACGATGTGCGTGTCACCAACCAGGACGGTACCCTCATCGGCACAGGTTCCTTCACCTACTACCTGCTGGACCGGAAAATTGAGCTTTAAGAGAGACCGGGCCGCCAGTTTGGCGGCCCGGTGTTGTTTTACTTCTTAAAGCTGTCCTTCAGGCTAACACTGCGGTTAAACACCAGGTGCTCCGCGGAGGAGTCCCGGCTGTCCAGGCAGAAATAACCCAGCCGCATGAACTGGAAGGACGGAGCGGTCTTGCCCTGCTTTTCCGTCTTGTCGTAGTCCTCTGCCGCGGCGCGCAGGCCGGCCTCCACTTTGCAGCCGGTGAGAACCTCCAGAGAGTTGGGGTTCAGGCACTCAATAAAGTCCTTATCGGCGCCGTCGGGATCGGGGTCGGTGAACAGATAGTCGTACAGCCGCACCTCAGCGTCCACGGCGGTGGCGGCATCCACCCAGTGGATAGTGGCGCCCTTCACCTTCCGGCCGTCGGCGGGATCGCCGCCCCGGCTCTCGGGGTCATACTCGCACAGGACCTCGGTGATGTTGCCGTCTTCATCCTTCACGCAACCAGTGCAGGTGATGAGGTAGGCGCCCTTCAAACGGCACTCTGGGCCGCCGGGGAACAGGCGCTTGTACTTGGGCACAGGGATCTCCAGGAAATCGTCCGCCTCGATCCAGAGGTTCCGCGAGAAGCTGACCTCCCGGGTACCGGCGTTGGGGTCCAGTGGGTTGTTCTCCACGGTGACGGTCTCCGTCTTGTCCTCGGGATAGTTGGTAATGGTCAGCTTGATGGGCCGCAGAACGCCCATGACACGCTCCGCCGTTTCATTGAGGTCTTCCCGCAGGCAGTGCTCCAGGAAGCCATAGTCCACGGTGGAATCCGCCTTGGAAACGCCGATGCGGTCGCAGAAGTTCCGGATGGACTTGGCGGTGTAGCCCCGGCGGCGCAGGCCGCACAGGGTCGGCATCCGGGGATCGTCCCAGCCGGAGACCCGGCCCTCCTCCACCAGGCGGCGGAGCTTGCGCTTGCTCATCACGGTATAGTTGATACCCAGGCGGGCGAATTCGATCTGCCGGGGCTTGCTGGGCACATCCGTATGCTCGATGACCCAGTTGTACAAAGGCCGGTGGGCCTCATACTCCAAAGAGCACAGGGAGTGCGTGATGCCCTCCAAGGCGTCCTGAATGGGGTGGGCAAAATCGTACATGGGGAAGATGCACCACTTGGTGCCCTGGCGGTGGTGTTCGATATAGCGGATACGGTAGATAACGGGGTCCCGCATATTGAAGTTGCCGCTGGCCATGTCGATCTTGGCCCGCAGGGTATACTTGCCCTCGGGGAATTCGCCGTTGCGCATCCGCTCAAACAGGTCCAGGCTCTCCTCAACGGGACGGTCCCGCCAAGGGGACTTACCGGGCACGCCGATGCTGCCCCGGTATTCCTTGAACTGCTCGGGCGTCAGCTCGCACACATAGGCCAGGCCCTTTTTGATGAGGCCCACGGCCAGCTCGTACGTTTTTTCAAAATAGTCAGAGCCATAGAACATCCGGTCGCCCCAGTCGAAGCCCAGCCAGTGGATATCGTCCTGGATGGCGTCCACGAATTCCGTGTCTTCCTTGGCGGGGTTCGTATCGTCAAAGCGCAGGTTGCAAAGGCCTCCGAACTTTTCGGCGGTGCCGAAGTCGATGGTCAGGGCCTTGCAGTGGCCGATGTGCAGGTAGCCATTAGGCTCCGGGGGAAAACGGGTATGGACGGTCATGCCCTCGTACTGTCCGCCGGGGGCGATGTCCTCCTCAATAAAAGCATGGATGAAGTTCCGGCTCTCCGGTGCTTCTCCCTGTGTGGTCTTGATCTCCTCAGCCATGGGCGTCAGTCCTTCCTGTGCAAGTTTTTCGAGTTTCCAAGGTAGTATACAAAATATTCCCGAAAATTGCAAGGGGACAAACCGCTTTTCAGTACAGGAGCCAGTCCTCCACCACATCCCGGGCGGTAACTGCCGTCACGTTACCCGCCATCAGCAGCCACATCAGCGCCTGGATGCGCCGCTGGGAGACCGTGATGCCCCGCAAAAGCAGATGTTCTCCCCCACTCTCCACCAAAACGCCGTAGTTTTCCCCCGCGTTTTTCAGGTCTTCCGCCACCAGGGAATAGCGGACTGGCAGCTTTCCGCACATTCCGGTTCCCTCGTAAAGTATCCGCAAAGCAAACCGCTTCCTCTCACACAGTATCCGGTGCGAGGCAAGCATATCACTTCCCGCTGGCGAAATTTGTCGAATTTTATCGAATATTTGCGCTTAATACAAATCTTTTTTCACCAGGTCGGAAAGCTCCTCCGGGCTATACAGAAGGTTCAGCGCCTCCAGCAGGCCGTTGGCGGTGAGGTGCTCCGGCAGGTCCAGCTTTTTCATCAGTGCCTGGCGCTTGGCGGCGCTGTCCTGCCCACCGGAAAGTCCCAGCAGGACCAGGTCCGCCTTGGTGATGGGTGTTTTGTTCTCCGTGGGAGCCGCGTCTTCGTCCTCAAAGGTGGCGTCGGCCTTCCGCAATGCCTCCAACAGCACATCGGGCCGCATTCCCTCCACCCCCAGCTTTCCCTCTTTCCCGGCGCGGCGTTTGCGGCGCTCTTTGCCTTGGATATCCGGAATGTAGGCTTGCTTCACCTTTCCGGCCGGCAGGGCGCCCTTGAGGTAATTGCGGATGACGAAGCCGGCGCCGTCGCTGTCCGTCAGGACGATAAGGCCCTGCTTGTCCGCCAGCCGCCGCAGAAAGGCCAGCTTCTCCCGGTCGTTGAACACGGAAAAGCCCCCCAGGGTAACGATAGTGGCGTCCACCACCTGGGAAAGGGCGTTTTTGTCGTACCGCCCCTCCACCACGATGACCTCTTTCACCTTTTTCATTTCCGCCGCGCCCCCAGACGCACCAGCAGCAGCTTCAGCTCTCCGGCGGCGTCAATACCCTTTTCGCTTTTCATCCGCCGGTCCAGTACCTGGCACATCTTCACGGCGTCGCCGCACCAGTCGGCGGTGGTGCGCTTGGCGGCGTTCAACAAAAGCTTTGCCGGGTAGTCGCTCTTCATGTCCCACAGCTCCATGAGCCAGTACTTGTCCTTGCCGCTGTCGATGGCCAGACGGGCCGTGTAGATGCGCCGCAGCTGGCTGCCCAGGGCCGCCAGGATCATAATGGGCTCCGTCTGCATTTTCAGAAGGTCCCCCAGAATGCGGGCCGCCTCGTCGTAATTGCCCTGGAGTACCGCGTCGCTGAGCTTGAACACCTCCGCCGACAGCACCGGGTCCGCCACGGCGTCGATGTCCTTCTGGGTGATGGTCTTGCCCTTGGCGTAGGTGCCGATTTTCGTGATCTCCGGCACCAGTCCCGTCATAAGGCCGCCGCAGGTGAAAATGAGGTACTCCGCCGTCTGGCGGTCAATGTCCTTTCCCAGGGCCCGGAACCGGCGGGCGATCCAGGTGATGAGGTCGCTGTTCTCCGCCGCCCGGAACTCCACCGCCCGCACGTGGTCTCCCATGGCCTTGCAGAGCTTCTTCAGAGTTTTATTTGGCTTGTAGGGAATGGTGTCATACACGAACACCACGCAGCAGTAGGGCGGGATGTCGTCCAGAAAGGCCACCATCTTTTCCCGCTGCTCCTCATTCATCTTGAAAATATCCCAGTCCGTCACCACGATAAGGGTCCGCTCCGCCATCATGGGCATGGCTTCCGCCATTTCGGAAAGGCTCTGGACGGTCAGGTCCTTCCCTTCCAGACGGTGGTAGTTGAATTCCTCGAAGCCGGCCGGCACCAGGACCTTGCGCAGCTCCCCCAGGTAGTATTCCCGCAGGTAGCTCTCCTCGCCGTAAAAAATGTAGGCGCAGCCGGGGGTGCCGGCGACGATGTCGCTTTTCAATTGTTGAAAGGCCTCGTTGGCCTTGGGGGATTTTTTCGCGTATGCCATGGTTGCAGTCCTCAATTCACTGTGAGATGGATGGTGCCCTGCTTATCCGTGCGGCAGATGGCCGCGCCGCTCTCCACCAGGCGCCGCAGGGTCTCGTCCGCCGGGTGGCCGTAACTGTTGGAGCCCACGCTGATAATGGCCGTCTCCGGCGTCAGGGTCTCCAGCAGATCGTTGGATGTGGAGTATTTGGAGCCGTGGTGGCCCACCACCAGCACTTCCGTGTCCGGCAGGGCGTACCGCTCCAGCAGCAGCCGCTCCGTGGCGGCATTCATGTCGCCGGTGATGAGCAGGTCGAAGTCCCCGGCCGTGCACAGCACCGCAAGGCCCCGCTCATTGTCTCCCTCCGTTCCCAGAGGCGGGTAGACCGTGAGATCCGCCGTTCCGAGAGAAAGACTCGTCGGCCTCCGGATGTACCGTACCTCCGCGCCGTGGGCCTCGGCTGCGGTCAGAACGGCAAATCCCGCTTTCCCGGGGTCCTCCGCATCAGGCAGGAGCAGTGTCTTTACCGGCAGACGATTCAAAAGGGCCGTGACACCGTTGATATGGTCCTGATCGTAATGGGTCAGCACCAGGTAGTCCAACTCACGGCAGCCCATGGAGGAAAGCTGGTCCGCCGCCGTTTGGCCCGGATCCTTCCAGGCGGAGCCGCCGCAGTCCACCAATACCCGCTGACCGCCGGAGGACAGCAGGATACTCTGCCCCTGTCCCACATCCAGCGCCAGTGCCTGAAGCTTTCCCCGCCCGTAATACGCCTCCTCTGCCAGGACCGAGGCGCACAGCGTCACACCTGCCAGCACCGCTGCCAGGGCACAGGTGCGCCGCCTGCGTTCACGCAGCAGGGGCAAGGCGCACATTCCCCAGGCAAAGGGTAGCCAGAAGCGGAGATAGGGCCCCGAAAAGGAGGCCGCGTGGTATGGCAGGCCAGCCATGAGCTCCGCCACATGGAGAATATACCAGATCAAAAGCCTTGGCGCCAGTCCCAAAAGCGTGCCAAAAGGCAACCACAGAAAGCTCGCCAGCACCGCCGCCATTCCCGTAACAAAGGCCGCGCCCGCCGACCACAGGCACAGCAGGTTGACAAGGGGCCCCACCAGGGAAAGGGTATTGAAGTAATATGCCGCCAAGGGCACGGTGAAAGCCAGAGCGCCGATAGATGCTGAAAAATTAGAAGCAGTAAAGCAAAACAGCTTCCCACGCTTTCCGTCTCCGGACAGCAGCCGCAGCAGCCGGGGCGTCACGGTCAGGATGCCCGCCATGGCGGCAAAGGACAACTGTAAGCTGACCGAAGCGGCTGCAAAGGGATTTTTCAGGAGAATGAGCGCCAGGGCGGCGGCCAGGGCCGTGGGGCCGTCGCTGTCCCGGCGGAACAAGGGCGCCGCCACGTAAAGCGCCAGCATAACGCAGGCCCGGACCACGGAGGGGCTGCCCCCGGTCAAAAGGGCGTAGAAGGCCAGCAAGGGCAGTCCGCAGGCGGCCACCAGCCGGCGGCGGTGCCGCCCCGCCAGGGATACCACAGCGGAGAGCAAAAACATGCAGTGCATTCCGGACACCGCCAGGATATGGTAGATGCCCGCCTGGGTCATAGCGATGGTCACAGCCTCTGAAAGGTTCGATTTATCCCCGGTGAGCATGGCGGCGAGAAAGGCTGCCGTGTTCCCGGAAAAAAGCGTGCTGATTCTCTGCCGCATGGCCCGGCCCAAACGAACAGGCCACCAGCGGGGGCTTGCCCGGCTGCCGTCGCCGGTCTGTACCGCGCCCTGGCCGTAGGCCAGCAGGAACACGCCCCGGGAGGTGAATGTGGTCACATCGTCCTCCCGGATGCGGGCAGCGCTTTTCAGGTATACGTCCGCAGTGACGGTCTGCCCGGGCTCCAGGCCCCAAAGCTCCTCCCCGCCGTAGTACACCAGCCGCCCCGGCAGCCCCTCCGCCTTTACGGTGGCCTTGGTGCCGTCGGCATAGTCCGTCAGAGTCATGACCAGACGCCCCTCCGTCTCCGCCAGGGCCTCCATGGGCCGCTGGACCTGGCGGAGGTACAGCCAGTCATAGCCAAAAGCCAAAGACAGGCCCACGCCAACCAGCAGCACCCGGTTACGCCACCGCCGGGGCAGCAGCAAAGCACTCCAGGCCAGCACCAGGGCTGCCGCCCCGCAGGCCAGCAGCCAGTCGGGCGGCAGCAGGTATTGCGCCAGAAAAATGCCTGCCGCGAAGGCGTAGGCCCATACCGCCAGACGCCTCATTTGCCGCCGGGCGGTGTGGGGTCGTCGGTGCGGCCCAGGAGATAGTCTGTGCTGACATGGTAATAGTCAGCCAGCTTCAAAACTGCCCAGGCCGGTATTTCTCTGATTCCTTTTTCATAGCGCCAGTAAACATTGCGGTTCATATTCAAATAGGCCGCAATTTCGATTTGAGTTTTGTCATGGTCCTCGCGCAAATCTTCCAAACGCCGGAAATACATGATATCACCTCAAGTAGATGCTACCAAGTGGTTGCATCCCCTTGAGTTTTTTTCACCCAATCGGCTTCAATTATACAAAAGAGCAGATAAAAAATCAACAAAATTCTTTTGCTTGACGGCATCCTGTACAAGGACTACAATGGTATAAACGGATGTTTCCGTCATTTTAGAAAGGAGCTATATTATGAAGCGTTTTCTGACTGTGTTCTTCACAGCTCTGCTGCTGACGGCCGCCCTGTGCGTGACCGCCTCCGCGTCGGACTATGACGCCGTGGCGGAGGACCTGTCCGCCATCGGCATGTTCCGGGGCACCGCCAACGGCTTTGAGCTGGACCGGGCGCCCAAGCGCTCCGAGGCCGCCATCATGCTGGTGCGGCTGTACGGCGCCGAGGAGGAGGCCAAGGCCGCCTATGACGCCGGGGAGATCAGCCATCCCTTCACCGATGTCAGTGAGTTCACCTCTCCCTACGTGGCCTGGCTGTACAACAAGGGCATCACCAAGGGCGCCACCGCCACCACCTTCGGCTCCGCCGGAACGTGCAGCGCCAAGATGTACTGCGCGTTTTTGCTGCGGGCCCTGGGCTATGAGGACGGCGTGGATTTCCAATATGCCGACACCCTGGCCTTCGCCCAGCAGAAGGGCTTCTATGATCCCACCATGTTCGCCGGCGACTTCCTGCGGGATGACCTGGCCGCCCTCACCTACCAGGGTCTGGCCGCTGACCTGAAGGACGGCAGCACCTATCTGCTGGACAGCCTGGTGCGCTCCGGCGCCGTGGACGCCGAAGCCGCCAAGCCCATGACGGAGAAGATCGAGACCTACCGGGCCATGACCGCCGCCATGAACACTGTGGACAGCAATGCCATGGATGTGGACCTGGACGTTCAGATGGACATGACCGTCACCGCCGAGGGTGAGACCATGCGGGTCCCCTCCACCATGCAGGGCAACATGAAGATGATCGTGGCGGAGGACGGCAGCGTGCAGATGGCCTACACCATGGAGTCTGCGTCTCAGGGCGTCAACATGGACATGGACATGTGGATGAAGGACGGCTGGGTCTACCTGTCCACCGAGACAGACGGTGAGACCATGAAGCTGAAATACTCCGTGGAGGACCAGCTGGCAGCCGTGGAGGGACTGGGCACCGTGAACATGGACGCCATGAGTGTCAGCGGCCTTGCCATGCTGGAATCCGTCACCGCCAAAACCTCCGGCGGCAACACGGAGTACACCATCGTCATCGGCGAAGGTGTGAACGGTCTGCTTGAAAACGCTCTGGGCATGATGGGCCAGGACGCCGGCAGCATGGATATGCGCCTTGGCAAAATGACCGCCACCTACACCGTGGACAGCAAGGGCAACATGAAAAAGGTGGATATGGCTTTCACCGCTTCCGTGAAGATGGACGTTCCCACGGAGGACGGCCAGTCCTATTCCATGGCGGCGGATTATGACTACGACATGTCCATGATCGTGAACGCCACGGGCAAGGATGTGAAGGTCACCTTCCCCGATTTCTCCGGTTTCCAGGAAATCGACCCCAGCCAGATGGCGGCATAAGAACAGGACTTTTCAGACAGCGGCACCGTTTCCGGTGCCGCTGTCTGTTTTCCTGTCAAAACGCCATTTGACATAACGCCGTTTATATGTTATAATATAAACAAATTTACTTCATGTCCGCCACATTTGATTGGATAAAATAACGGAGCGTGGAAGATGTGATGCAAACACCACACCTCCCTCTCATTTCCGCCGTCCGTGAAAAATGGACGGCATTGCTTTATTTTCGGGCGGATACGGGGAATCTTGACTGGGAAAGGACGATGATTTGAATGATGGAAGTTACCACCCTGGACCTGCTGGTGATCGGCGCGTACCTGCTGGTGATACTTGGCGTGGGCGTCTGGTTCGTCCGGCGCATCAAAAACACCGATGACTACTATGTGGCCGGCCGGACCCTGGGCCCCGTGGTGCTGGCGGCCACCGTGTGCGCCACCATCATCGGCGGCAGCGCCATGATGGGCCGGGCGGGCATCGCCTATACCACCGGCTTCAAGGCCATCGCCACCGCCATTCCCTACATGCTGGGCATGTTCATCTTCTCCGGCTACGCGGGGCGCATCCAGCAGGTGGGCGAAACATACGGCATCGAATCCATCCCCGGCCTGTTTGGCTACCGCTTTGGGCCGGCAGCCAAATGCATTCTCTCCGCCATGGTGGCGTTTTCTATGATGGGCACCGTGGCCGCCCAGGTCACCGCCACAGCCACCATCATCAAGCTGCTGGGCGGCCAGGTGGGCATCAGCTACGAAATGGGCGCCCTCATCGCCACGATGATCTTTATCCTCTACACCGCCGCCTCCGGCCTGTTCGGAGTGGTGTATACGGATGTGGTGCAATTCTTTATGCTCATCATCTTCGTATATCTGCTTCTCCCCATCTCCAGTGTCAATTTTTTGGGCGGTTTCTCCAGCTTTGCCGCCAATGTGGACACCAAGTATATCACGCCTTACCTGGACGGTCAGATCCTGGGGGACATCGTCACGTATCTGGTGTTCACCATGGCAGGCGCGGAAATGTGGCAGCGGGCCTTCGCCGCCAAGAATAAAAAGGCCGCTAAGCGCGGCATGTTCTGGGGCACCGCTGTTTACGCCGTCACCATCGCGCTGCTGTTTTTGATGGCCTTGGCCGCCCAGCAGATTTTGCCGGATGTGGTGGCGGAATACGGCACCGCCGACGCCGTCATCCCGGCCCTGGCTATCAAGATCCTGCCGGCAGGCGTCACGGGCCTGGCCCTGTCCGGTATCCTCTCCGTCATGATGAGCACCGCCGACAGTTATCTGCTGGTCTCCGTGCAGACCATTGTGGACGATTTGGGCAAGACGGCGGTGCCGAACATGTCCCAGAAAACGGAGCTGCTGCTCTCCCGTGTCGCCTCCGCCCTGCTGGCCCTGGGTGCCCTGGCCATCGCGCTGTATATCAAGAGCGCTTATGACGTGCTCATGTTCGCCTGGGCCTTCTACGCCGCGGCAGCGGGCCTGCCCGCCCTGGCGGCCCTGTACTGGAAAAAGGCCACCTCCGCCGGCGTCATTTCCGGTATGGCGGGCGGCTTCGCGGTAACGGTAGGCTGGAAACTGGCGGGTCAGCCCTTCGGTCTGGGCGCCACGATCCCCGGTGCCATCACCTGCGGCGTGCTGTTGGTAGCCGTGAGCCTTGCGACCTATAAAAAGTATCCCTCCGTCATGGTGGAGGTATAAAATCGAACAGACGCCAAGCAGGCCGTCCACCTTTCGGTGGACGGCCTGCCTTATTTCGTTCCTATCCCGTTTCCCTCCGCCGGGAAACCAGTGAAACGTTTCCCGGTGGAAAGCGCAGAAACCGCCGAAAGAGATAAGAACCGCCCCTCCTTACGCAGGGGCGGTTCGTTCGAAAAGGCGGTTTCTGCGCTCAACCCGGAGGCCACGTCATATCCCGGCCGGACAGCACATGGAAGTGCAGGTGGAACACGCTCTGGCCTGCCTGCTCGCCGATGTTGGACACCACCCGGTAGCTCTCCATTCCCTTTTCCTTGGCCAGCTTCGCGATGACCTCGAAAATGTGGGCCACCACGGCGCTGTTGCCGCTGTCCACTTCGGACACGGAGCTGATGTGGGCCTTGGGGACCACCAGGAAGTGGGTGGGCGCCTGAGGCGCGATATCATTGAAAGCGTAGCAGACGTCATCCTCATAGACCTTGCTGCTGGGGATCTCCCCAGCCACGATCCTGCAGAACAAACAATCAGACATTTGGATACCCTCCTTTGCTTCAGATAAACTGATGATACGCCGGATCGTACCGATAGTCAAGGGCTGCCAGCGTATCGGAGATGACCTGCTGGTCCGCGTTCAGGGCAGCACACAGGTCCTCCAGAGTCTCAAATTCATCCCGGGCAAAAAGGTAATGCAGCTCATTTTGCGTGCCGTCCGGCCCGTAGCGGAAGATCCAAAAGGAGCGGCAGCCGCCGTAGAAATACTGGTGCACCATGGCCCCGTCCGTCAGCGGCTCCGTATAGCAGTTCATCTCCACGGCGTCCAACTCCCAGCAGTCGATGCTCCGCCCATTGTAGTGAAAAACCGCGTTCATCCCCGCCGGGGCATCTTCTAGCTGGAGCAGAAGCTCGTCACCACCGTCGCCGTCCAGGTCTTGAAAGCCGTACTCCAGGCCGCCGACCTCCCAGCAAAACCGCCAGTTTTCCGCCGTTCCGCTGTCAGCCAGCAGGGACACATCCCCACGTAGCAGCGCGTCATATGCCGCCTCCGAACCCGGTATGGCTGTCTCCGCCCGGTGCTGTCCGGTATGAAGGGACAGCACCAGACAGAGTACTCCAATCGCTGCAAACAGGATGCGGTCCCGCACGGCAGGCCCCATCTCAGCCCAGCTTGGCGGACACGAAATCGTCCACGGAGGCCAGGGCGTCATCCAGCTTCAGAAGGTCGCTGCCGCCGCCCATGGCGCTGTCGGGCTTGCCGCCGCCCTTGCCGCCGCAGATGGCACACACGTTCTTCACCAGATCGCCGGCCTTGATGCCCTTGGCAACAGCTTCCTTGCCGCAGACGGCCAGGAAAGTGATCTTCTCACCGTTGACAGAGGCCAGCACACCCACCACATTGGGTTCTTTGTCCCGCAGGAAATCGCCCATCTGGCGCAGGGCATTGGCGTCCATGCCGTTCCGAATGGCAGTCAGGACCTTCAGGCCCTTCACATCCTTGGCGGAGGTCAGGAACTGACGGGCCTCTCCCAGAGAGGCCTCCGTCTGGAACTTCTCCAGGGTGTGGCGCATCTCACGCATCTCATTGAGCTGCTGGTCGATCTTGTTCTCCAACTCACCGGGATTGGTCTTGAGCATCTGGGCGGCATGGAACAAAACCTGCTGGTTGCGGTTGATGGTCTCCTGAGTCAGCTTGCCAACGGTGGCCTCGATCCGGCGAACGCCGGAAGCAATGGACGCCTCGCTCTTAATGCGGAACATACCGGCCTTGGCGGTATTATCCAGATGGGTGCCACCGCAGAACTCCATGGAGAAGTCGCCCATCTCCACCACGCGGACGGTCTCGCCGTACTTCTCACCGAAAATGGCCACGGCGCCCTTCTTCTTGGCCTCCCCGACGGGCAGGATCTCCGTCACCACAGGGTAGCCCTCCAGAATGGCGTCGTTCACCATGCGGTCGATCTGGCTGAGCTGGTCGGGGGTGATGGCCTCAAAGTGGGTGAAGTCAAAGCGCAGGCGGTCGGGCTCCACCAGAGAGCCGGCCTGGTGCACATGGTCACCCAGGACCTTCTTCAGCGCGGCATCCAGCAGATGAGTGGCGCTGTGGGCGCGCATGATGGCCTTGCGGCGGTCCACGTTGATGGAAGCGGTAACACTATCGCCCACCTGGAACTCGCCGGAGACCACCTTGCCGTAATGCATGAACTTGCCGCCCTTGTTTTTCTGAACGTTGGTGACCTCAAACTTGGCGCCGCCGCAGGTGATGACGCCCTGGTCGGCCACCTGGCCGCCCATCTCGGCGTAGAAGGGCGTCTGGTCCAGCACCAGGATAGCGTCAGCACCGGCCACTACGCCGTCCCGGAGCTCATCCTCCGCCACGATGGCCAGGATCTTGCCCTGGGCCTCATTGTGGTCATAGCCCACAAACTCCGTGGCGGGCATCTCGGAGCCGAACTCGATGCCGGCCCAGCCCAGGTCGCCCAGGGCCTCCCGGGCCTTCCGGGCACGGACGCGCTGCTCCTCCATCTCCTTGTCGAAGCTGGCGCGGTCCAGGGTCATGCCCTCGTCCGCCACCATCTCCGCCGTCAGGTCGATGGGGAAGCCGTAGGTGTCATACAGCTTGAAGGCGTCAGCGCCGGAGAACTCCGTCTCGCCCTTGGCCTTGTGGGCCGCCAGCAGGTCGGTGAAGATCTTCATGCCGCCGTCGATGGTCTTGGCGAAGTTCTCCTCCTCGGTGCGGATGACCTTGGTGATATAGGCCTGCTTCTCCCGCAGGTCAGGATAGGCGCACTCGTTTTCATGAACAACGGTGTCCACCACCTCGTACAGGAAAGGCTTTTCCACACCCAGGAGCTTACCGTGGCGGGCGGCCCGGCGCAGTAGGCGGCGCAGCACGTAGCCCCGGCCCTCGTTGGAGGGCAGGATGCCGTCGCAGATCATCATGGTGGAGGAGCGGATATGGTCGGTGATGACGCGGAGGGACACATCGTTCTTGTGGCTCTCGCCGTAGTGGGCGCCGGTGATCTCGCTGACCTTGTTGGTGATGTTCATGACGGTATCCACATCGAACAGGGAGTTCACGTTCTGGCACACGCATGCAAGGCGCTCCAGGCCCATGCCGGTGTCGATGTTCTTGTTCTTCATCTCGGTGTAGTGGTTCTCACCGTCGTTGACGAACTGGGAGAACACGTTGTTCCACACCTCGATGTAACGGTCGCAGTCGCAGCCCACGGTACAGCCGGGCTTGCCGCAGCCGTGCTCGGGGCCGCGGTCATAATACACCTCGGAGCAGGGGCCGCAGGGGCCGGCGCCGTGCTCCCAGAAGTTATCCTCCTTGCCGAAGCGGAAAATACGCTCGGCGGGGATGCCGATGTCCTTGTTCCAAATCTCAAAGGCCTCGTCATCGTCCAGGTAGATAGAGGGATACAGACGGTCCTTCTCCAGGCCCACCACCTCGGTCAGGAATTCCCAGCAGAAGGGAATGGCTTCCTTCTTGAAGTAGTCGCCGAAGGAGAAGTTGCCCAGCATCTCAAAATAGGTGCCGTGGCGGTCGGTCTTGCCGATGTTCTCAATATCACCGGTGCGGATGCACTTCTGGCAGGTGGTGACGCGGTTGCGGGGAGGCTCCTCCTCCCGGGTGAACCAGGTCTTCATCGGGGCCATGCCGGAGTTGATCAGCAGCAGGGACTTGTCATTGGCGGGAGGGATCAGGGAAAAGCTGGGCAGGCGCAGGTGGCCCTTGCTCTCAAAGTAGCTGAGGAACATCTCCCGGAGTTCGTTCAGCCCGTGATAGGGATGTGCCATAATGTTGTTTCCTCCTAAAATATATTTTTGTGTTTTTGTCATCTATGTGCCACCGGGGCAATCAAAAAAGCCTCCACCCCATGTTAGGGGCGAAGGCTTGCTTCACGGTACCACCCTAATTATCCCCCTTTCGGGGGCATCTTAGCCATCCGGTAACGGGGATGAACCGTTCCGCTCGTCGCGGACTGCTCCAAAGTGGCTGCTTCGCGGCGTGGGCAAGGGGCTTTCACCGTCTCCCCTCTCGCTTCGGCCGGTTTCGCAAAGCTGGCTTTGTCATGGCGTTTTTCTTGTCGAACGAAAATATTATATCCTGTTTACGGGATTTGTCAAGCAGGGTCCCGCTGTTTTTTGGCCGCTTTCTTTCCCTTTACCATCACGCACTCGCCGGTGCGGGCACACTGGCCGCAGCCGCAGCAGGAGACCGCGCCGCTTTTGTGGTTGTTGACCTTGTACCATGCCCAGGCCGCTCCGCCCAGTGCCAGACCCAGCAATAACCATGTGACCCACATCATCGGCGTATCCCTCCTTTTAGGGAAAGTGTACCATGGGAAAGCGCATTCGTCAGTGGCATCTGCAACAGCCAAAGCCCCAGCAACGGCAGCAGCCGCTCAGCCGGTTCCGGCAGCGGCGGCAAAGGCACCTCCTGGGGCTCCAGAACAGAACCATCCAAACGGGGCAAGGCCCGCTGGATGCAAAGCACCGGCTCCGCCAGACTGGACAAGGTCAGGCTGTCCCGCGGCGAAAGGCCGCAGGTGACCACCGTGCCAACTCCCTCCGGTATCCGGCAGCCGCCAGGCACCAGCAAAACGCGGCACCGCAGGCGCCGCCCCGCCAAATTCGCGCATCCCTCCGGCGTCAGGGCCAGCAGGTCCCAGACAGTTCGCACCGCTTCTTCCCCGCCAGGGCAAACTGTACCCGGCGGCAGCCAGGTTCTCCACCGGTCCGGACAGGGAAACACCCCACAGCGCACTTGCACCACCTCATGGATAGTGTGGCCTTTCAGCGGTGTTCCATGCGAAAAATTTCCCTCGTCTTTTTGAAAAGCATGTGCTATACTAAGCCACAGGAACTTAAATTTTGAGGTGACAACCTTGCATTTCTGGGCACATTTGAAAACCGTCCACCGCCACCGGGCGCTGGTGCGGAAATACTGCTTCCGGCTGGGGCTGTACTGGCAGGGGCTGACCCACGACCTGTCCAAATACTCCCCTGTGGAGTTTTTAGCCGGCGTCAAGTACTTTCAGGGGGACCACAGCCCCAACGACGCCCAGCGCAAGCGGTACGGGTACAGCGCCTCCTGGATGCACCACAAGGGCCGCAACCGCCACCACTTTGAGTACTGGACGGATTACGCCCCAGACGGCTCCGGCATCGCCGGCGTGGATATGCCGAAAAAATATGTGGCGGAGATGTTCTGTGACCGTCTGGCCGCCAGCAAGGTCTACCGGGGCGAAGCGTTTGACCCCGGCGACCCGTACAAGTTCTTCCTCCGGGGTAAGCAGCGCCGCCTGCTGCTCCACCCCAACACGGAGACATTGCTGGAGCACATTCTGCTGACGCTGAAGGACGAGGGCGAGGACGCCGCGTTTGACTACGTGCGGCGGGAGGTTTTGGGAAAATAACAGCAGCGCCGGGAGTATGCTCCCGGCGCTGTTTCTTTTCAAAGCAATCTGCTGACCGCCATACCGGCGGCACGGACACCCACAACGCTGATACCTGCCGCGGCCCAGCCAACGGACACCATGCCCAGGGCCACGGCCCCGGCGGCAATCATGCCCAGCGAAAAGATGCCTGCCGAGATCAGGCCGATGCTCACCACGCCCACGGAGAAATTGCCGATGGCGATGACACCCACCGCCAAACTGTTTGAGGAAGGATGCCGGTCACGGCCAAAGCGGATGGACACCAGCGGCAGGCCAAAGATGCGGGTCTTGCTGGTGTAGCGGTAATAGGGTCCCCAGCTGCCCCGGTAATCGCTGGCCAGCGCGTCCAGCTTTTGCTCCAGGCGGGCAGTGTCCACGCTGTTCTCTGCCGCCTGCTCCTGTTCCTCTATGTGATCCTTTACCAGGTAGTCCACGCTGACACCGAACAGTTCTGACAAGGCAATCAGCTTCACAAGCTCAGGCATGGCGGCGCCGCTCTCCCATTTACTGACGGACTGCCGGGTGACGCCCAGCTGGTCCGCCAACTGCTCCTGGGAAAGCCCTGCCTTTTTACGGAGGTCTGTCAGCTTTGCGGAAAATTCCATATGCGGTACACTCGCTTTCAGTTTGGATGGCTTGATCATAAAACACCCGCCGCGTTTTGACAAGAACGCGGCGGGTGGAAGTTTGTCAACCGCGGGTTGCACCGCTTGTGCCGCAAGGAAAAGCCGCCGGGAATTCCCGGCGGTTATATATTCCTTTGGCTCAACCCTCTTCCGCGATCTTGCGGCCCATAAGGGTGCCCATGACGGAGGCCATCATGAGGCCCCGGGTCCAGCCGGAGCTGTCGCCCAGGCAGTGGAGACCCTTCAGGCTGGTGTTGAAGTCCGTGTCCATCTTCACCCGGTTGGAGTAGAACTTCAGCTCGGGAGAGTACAGCAGTGTCTCATAAGCGGCAAAGCCCGGCACCACGTAATCCATGGCCTGGATGAAGTTGATGATGTTGATCATGGCCCGGTAAGGCATGGCGGCGGTGATGTCGCCAGCCACGGCGTCCGGCAGCGTGGGCCGGATGTTGGACTGGGCCAGTTCCTTCTGCCAGGTACGCTTGCCGTCCAGAATGTCGCCAAAGCGCTGGACCAGGATCTGGCCGTTGGCCAGCATGTTGGTCAACTCGCCCACCTTCTGGGCGTAGGCGATGGGCTGGTTGAAGGGCACAGAGAAGTTATGGGAGCACAGAATGGAGAGGTTCGTATTGTCGCTCTTCAGGTCCTTGTAGGAATGGCCGTTGACCACTGCCAGATTGTTGTCGTAATTCTCCTGGCTGACAAAGCCGCCGGGGTTCTGGCAGAAGGTGCGGACCTTGTTCTTGAAGGGCCGGGGATAGCCCACCAGCTTGGACTCGTACAGCACCCGGTTCACGGTCTCCATGACCTCGTTGCGGACCTCCACCCGGACGCCGATGTCCACGGTGCCGGGAGCATGGGCGATGTTGTGCTCAGCGCAGAGCTTTTCCAGCCAGTCGGCACCCCGGCGTCCGGTGGCCACCACGGTGTGCTTGGCATAGATCTCCAGGTCTGTCTTGCCGTTGGAGATGGAGACACCCTTGCAGACATCATTCTCCAGGATCAGGTTGCTGCACTCGTAGCCGAAATACATCTCCACGCCGTTTTCCTGGAGGTAGCGCTCAATGGCCAGGTAAATGGCCTGGGCCTTTTCCGTGCCCATGTGGCGGATGGGGCAGTCCACCAGCTTCAGTCCCGCCTGGATGGCCCGCTTGCGGATCTCCTTGCGTTCCTCCTCGTGCTCCAGGCCCTCAATGTGGGTATCCGCGCCGAAATCCAGATAGATCTGATCGGCGTAATGGATGGTCTCCTGGGCCAGGTCCGCGCCGATGAGGGTGGGCAGGTCGCCGCCCACCTCGTAGCTGAGAGACAGCTTGCCGTCGGAGAAGGCACCGGCGCCGGAAAAGCCGGTGGTGATATGACAATAGGGCTTGCAGTTCACGCACTTGCGGGTCTTGTCCTTGGGGCAGTGGCGCTTTTCCACCGGCTGTCCCTTTTCCACCATGATGATCTTCTGCTGGCTGCCCTTTTTGATCATCTCCAGGGCGGTGAAAATACCGGCCGGGCCGGCGCCGACGATGACAACATCTGCGTTCATAATTTCCTCTTTCTCCTCATTTGGCTGATAGTTCCACCGCGTGGCGCACCAGGGTAAAGGGCGGCACCGGGCGCGGCAATTTCATATGGAAGGCCATCTGCGGGGTCCGGGGCTCGTCCAGGATCATCCCTTCCCCATCCGTCATTTCCGGGACGGTCATGGCAAAGGGCCGCAGGTCCGGACCCACCAACTCCACGGTATCTCCGGCGCGGAATTTGTTCCGCAGGGACAGCGTGGCGTTGCCTGCTTCGTCGCAATCGGTGACAAGCGCAACCACTTGCCATTCTCTGATATACCGGGAATTATTGTAATACTGTCCCGGGGGACCATAATAAAAGCCCGTGGAATAAGGCCGGTGGCTCACGTGCTCCACCTCGTCCCGCCAGACGCTGTCCGCGGGCCTTCCGGCCGCCGCGTCATCCAGACAGTGGCGGTAGGCACCGGTGACGATGGCGGCGTAATAGGCGGACTTGGCCCGTCCTTCGATCTTCAGGCTGTCCAATCCCGCGTCCATCAGGTCCGCCAGGTGGTCGATCATGCACATATCCCGGGAGTTGAGAATGTATGTGCCCTTGGCATCCTCCTCAACGGGGAAATACTCCCCGGGGCGCTTTTCCTCCATCAGGGCATACTGATAGCGGCAGGGCTGGGCACAGGCGCCCCGGCTGGAGTCCCGGCCCGTCATGTAATTGGAGAGCAGGCAACGGCCAGAATAGCTGACGCACATGGCGCCGTGGACAAAGGCCTCGATCTCCAGGTCCGCCGGGGTCTTTTCCCGGATGGTGCGGATCTCCTCCAGTCCCACCTCCCGGGCCAAGATCACCCGGGAGGCACCCAGGTCATACCAGGCCCGGGCAGTCTCATAATTGCTGATGCTGGCCTGGGTGGAAACATGCCGCTGGCAGCGGGGTGCGTACTTCCCCGCCAGAGTAAAGGCCCCCAGGTCCGCCACAATGAGGGCATCCACCCCGGCGTCGTTCAAGCGCTCCAGATGCTCCGGCAGGCGGGCGATCTCATCGTTTCGGGGCATGGTATTGATGGTGCAGTGGACCCGGACGCCGTGGCGGTGGGCAAAGTCCACCGCCCGGGGCAGCTCCTCCGGGGAAAAATTCCCCGCAAAGGCCCGCATCCCGAAGTCCGTGCCCGCCAGATACACCGCGTCGGCACCATACAGCACCGCCATTTTCAGCCGTTCCATATCCCCCGCCGGAGCCAGCAGCTCCGGCTTTTTTCTCGTGTCAGTTTCCAACATAGTCACTGCTGTTCAGGAAGGCGTTATGCTCCTGCAAGGTGGCGGAGAAGTGGTGCTTTCCGTCCTTGCCCAGGGCATAGTAGTAATAATTGGTCTCGGCAGGCTCCAGGGCCGCTTCGATGGACGCCAAGCCCGGGTTTGCAATGGGCGTGGGCGGCAGGCCCGCGTACTTATAGAGGTTATACTTGGAATCGGTCTGCTTGTCGGCGTTGGTGATGGCGCCCTCGTGGTCCGGCAGCGCATACAGCAGCGAGGCATCGATCTGCAGCAGGCCGTAGGTGCCGCCCTTGTCGCCGGGACCCTCCAGGCGGTTGTAGATGACAGAGGCGATCTTCGCCTGGTCCGTACCATCGGTCTCCTTTTCAATGAGGGAGGCAATGGTGATGATCTTTTTCAAATCATAGCCCCGGGCCTGCGCTAGGGCCAGCAGGTCGTCATCCAGCTTGCTGTCAAAGTTCTTGATGAGCCGGTTCAGGGCGTTGGTGGGCTTCTCGTTCAGATAGAAATCGTAGGTGTCCGGGAACAGGTAGCCCTCCAGGCGGCTGATATCCTCGGAACTGTTATCGATATATTCATAGTCAAAGGTGGCGGTCTTGGCGGCCTCCAACAGGTTTTCCTCCGTATTGACGCCCTTTTCCGCCATCAGGTGGATGATCTGGGCAACGGTATAGCCCTCCGGGATGGTGATACGAACGGTATCCGAATTCAGGTTTCCGGAGGAGTTGTGCATACCGATGATCAGGGCCCGGTAATCCATGTCCGTGTTCAGCTCATAGGTGCCGGTGCCGATCTTGTCCTTGGCATCCGCCACTGTGGCAAACAGCTTGAAAAACCACTTGTACTGGATGAGACCCGCATCCTCCAGTTTGTCCGCGATGGTGGAGATGCTGTCATCCGCAGTCACCTCAATGGTGGCAGTGATGTCCTCCTTGTTGAAGGCGCACAAATCGTTGATGAGCAGCCAGCCCACACCCGCCAGGATGGCAGAGGTGATGAGCACGAACAGCAGATACGTGAAAATGTTGAAGCGGTGCTTTTTCCGCTTCCTGGGGCGGCGAGAGGGTGCCGTCTGTCCGCCCTGGCTCCGGCGCACCTGCTCCGTGTCCCAGCTGGCGGTATCTTCCCTTTTGTAATCAGCCATATGAACCTCCAAACCTGCCTTGCCGGCCGGAATTCCGGAAAGGACTTGCTCTGTTTCTGATTTTCTGCGTTGGATGCAAAATTTTCTTTTGGCCAGGCTCCCAACGGGTCGCCCGTGCATAGAATGTCTCAAAGTGAGGTGACAATATCATGTGCTTCAACAACGGAAATAATGACTGTTCCTGCCTGTGGATCATTCTCATCATCATTCTGTTGGTGTGCTGCTGCGGCGGTTCCTGGGGCGGCAACTGGGGCGGCTGCAACTGCGGCAATAACTGCAACGACAACTGCGGCTCCAGCTGCTGCTGACACCCCGGCGATTAGGGACGCCCCGCGTCCCTTTTCGCGGTGTTGTTCCGGGACAGGCTTTATAAAAGCCCTTTCACAACGCCCCAGACCTCCCGGTGGATATCCTCCACGGACCGGGGGCTGTCCCCTTCCGCGCAGAGGATTACATGCCAGCCGCACTGGCGGACCACCTCCCGGGCGTTGGCCCGGCAGCTTTTCAAATACGCCTCGTCCTGCTCGTGAATGTCCGCGTGGGTGCCGGTGGCCTGCTCACGGCCGCGCATCATACGCTCCGTGATCTCCGTGGGCATGTCCAGATAGAGGACCAGGTCCGGCTCCGGCAGGCCCAGGCGCCCGTATTCCAGTCCAAAGAGCCAGTCCAGATATTCCTTCCGCTCCCCTTCCGGCAGCTTGGAGGCCTGGTGGACGGCATTGGAGGTGGTATAGCGGTCCGCCACGATGAGACCGCCGGCTTCATAGAAACCACCCCAGTCCTGCTTATAGGAGGCGTAGCGGTCCATGGAGAAAAACAGCGAGGCGGCGTAGGCGTTTACGTCGCCGGGATTCTTCCCTAAGCTGCCGTTCAGATACTCCTGCACCATGACGGCGGAGGGCTGGCCGTACCGGGGAAAGTCGATGTTTTTGAAAGGGATGCCCTCCCGGGTCAGATGCTGGCACAGCAGGCGGGACTGGGTGGCCTTGCCGGAGCCGTCCGTTCCCTCGAACACGATGAGTTTTCCCTTCATTTTTTCCGCTTCTCCTGCTCTACATGCACCAAAAACAGAGGCAGCTTCATCATGCGGCCGATGCGTCTGGGCTCCTTGCACAGGCGGTAGAACCACTCCAGCCCGTGGTCAGACCAGAACTTGGGGGCACGCTCCACCACGCCGGCAAACACATCCAGGCTGCCGCCCAGACCGCACAGCAGATTGGCACCGGTCTCCGGGCCGTGCTTTTTCATCCACAGTTCCTGCTTGGGCGCGCCCAGGCAAACAAATACCGCGTCCGCGCCGCTGCGGCGGATCTCCTCCACCACCGGGGCATCCTCCTGGAAATAGCCGTCATGGGTGCCGGCGATGACCAGGCCGGGATATTTCCGCTCCAGATTGCGGGCGGCCATGTCCGCCACACCGGGCTTCGCTCCCAGCAAAAACAAGGACTTTCCCTCTTTGGCCATGCCCTCCATCAGCCCGGCGGCAAACTCGACGCCGGGGGTCTTTTCCTTCAGAGGCGTGCCCAGCATGGCGGCACCCTTTATCACGCCGATGCCGTCCGGCAGGACCAGGTCCGCTTCGTTGACGGCGATCTTCGCCGCCAAATTTTCCCGGCAGACCTCCACGATCTCCGGATTGGGCGTGACCACATAGTGGCAGCCGGGACTGTTCACCAGCCGAAGCCCCTCCGCCACGGCCTCCGCCATGGTCAAATTATCGAAACCGACGCCAAGAACGTCGATGCGCATAAAATCACCTCGTTACATACTCATACAGTTTAAGAGTATATCATAAGGTCGGCCCTTTGTCCAACAAAAAATCCACAAAGAAAACACCCACGCGGAATCCCGCATGGGTGTCTGGGCTCTGTTCAGTTGGAAGCCGCCGATTTCTTTCCCTTCGGCTCCGGCAGCTGGGCCAGGACCACCGCCGCCAGCATGAGCACACAGCCGAAATACTCCTTCATGCTCATCTGGTCATGAAGGATGACGGCTCCCGCCAGGGTGGCGAACACGGATTCCAGGCTCAAAAGCAGGGACACCACCGTGGGGTCTGAATCCTTCTGAGCCAGGATCTGTAACGTGTAGGCCACACCGCTGGAGAAGATTCCCACATACAAAATGGGAAAGGCACAGGCTTTCAGCGCCGCGAGAGACGGGCTCTCCGTGGCAAGCATACCGATGGAGGACAGGATGGTCACCACCAAAAACTGCACACAGGACAGCTCCACGCCGTCCACCTTCTGAGTGAAATGGTCAATGACCAGGATGTGGGCCGTGAAGCAGAAGGCACACAGGAGGATGTAAAAGTCGCCCATGGTGATGGAAAAGTCCTCGGTGATGCACAGGCAGTACAGTCCCGCCACCGCCAGGGCCACGCTGATCCAAATGGTTTTGAGGGGATGCTTTTTCAGGAAAATGCCGGCGATGGGCACGAGGACGATGTACAGCGCCGTGATGAATCCCGCCTTGCCGGAGGTAGTGGTCTCCAGTCCCTTTTGCTGGAGGTTGCTGGCCACGGTCAGCGCCACGCCGCAGCAGATGCCGCCGACAGCCAGGTCTCGGCCAGAGCCGGGCGCCGCCTTGGCCTCCCTGGCGAAGTCCCGCTCTCGGCGCTTTCGCAGCACGGCGCACAGCACCAGCAAAAACAAAAACGCAATGCCGGAACGGGCGGCGTTGAAGGTGAAGGGTTCCACATAATCAGCGCCCACGCTCTGGGCCACAAAGGCGGTGCCCCAGATAAAGGCCGCCAGAACGGGGAACACGTTTTGACGAATACGGTTGACTTTCATATCTCTTGCTCCATCTGCTGTTTCATGGTATACTTTTTGCCACAGCGAATTTGTATTTTAACATCGGGGTGACAAAATGGCAAGGCTTTCCCGCGATTTTTACAATGGAGACACGGTGGAGACAGCCCGGGCGCTGCTGGGCAAGTGCCTGGTGCGGGTGCGGGACGGCGAAGTGCTGGCCTGCCGTATCACGGAGACAGAGGCGTACATTGGCCGGTGTGACAAGGCCTGCCACGCCTACAACTACCGGAAAACGAAGCGGACCTCTCCCCTCTTTCTGGCACCGGGCCATGCCTATATCTACTTCATTTACGGCATGTACCACTGTCTGAATTTCGTGACGGAGCCGGAGGGCGAGCCCGCCGCCGTTCTCATCCGGGGCGGTGAGCCTCTGGCCGGAAGGGACACCATGTGGTGCCTGCGGTATGGGGACAAGCCCGCCACCGCCTATCGGAAAAAGCATTTTCTCGATGGGCCGGGCAAGCTGTGCATGGCCCTGGGCCTGACCACCCGGGAAAACCGCCTGGACCTGGTGACGGGGGACACCCTCTATGTCTGCGACACGCCCGGGGACGCGGGCCTTCCCTGCCCGCCGCCGGTGCGAGAGCGCGTCTGCGCCGGGCCGCGCATCGGCGTGGACTATGCCCAGGAGGCCAAGGACTTTCCCTGGCGCTTCTGGCTGGAAAAGGAGACCGACACATGAGCATGTTTTTCTTTGACCTGGACGGCACCCTCATCGACTCCAACGGCGTTTGGAAGGAAGTGGACCGGAAGTTTCTGGCCAAACGGGGCCTGCCTTACACCCACGCCTATTACGAAGGGGTGGCCCACACCATCCTCCCCCTGGCGGCGGAGTTCACCAGGGAATTCTGCCATCTGGATGAGTCCTGCGAGGACATCATCGCCGAGTGGATGGACATGGCCAAGGACGCCTATTCCCATGTGGAGTTGAAGCCCGGCGTCCGGGCCTATCTGAAGCAGTGCAAAGCCGAGGGGCGGAAGCTGTCCATCGTCACCAGCTGCGTGCCGGAGCACTGCCATACCGCCCTGAAGCGGCTGGACCTGGAAAAATACTTCGACCGCATCACCTTCGCCCAGCAGCTGGGGCTGGAAAAGAAAAAAATGGATATCTGGCACTTGGCGGCGGCGGAGGCCGGAGAGCGGCCGGAGGACTGTACCGTATTCGATGACAGCATCGCCGCCTGCCGGGGCGCCCGGGCCGCGAAAATGCGGGTGGTGGGCGTATACGACAGCTTTTTCGCCCAGGATGAGCGGCAGATGCGAGAATTTTGCGACGTGTATATCAAAAGTTTCGAGGAGCTTTTATGGCTGCCGGAGCAAAAGCTCCGCAAGCGGTGAGCGGGGTGTTCATGGAAGCCTATTACTATCAGCATATGACCAAGCCCCGCCAGGCTGCGTATCACGCCATGAAGGCGGGCTTCACCGCCCTGTCCCCCGCCTTCTCCGTGCCCCGGCTGGAGGCCAGGGAATTGAGTGACATCTTCTTCCAGCTGCGGCTGGACTGCCCGGACATTTTCTATGTCACCGGCTTCTCCTACCGCTTCGCCCAGGGGGCGGAGAATGTGGAGCTGCTGCCGGAATACCTGTTTGACAAGAGCAAGGTCAAGGACCACCAAAAGGCCCTTGCCGCCCGGGTAGCCAAGCTGGCCCGTCCAGCCCAGGCCATGACTGCCTGGGAAAAGGAGCGGTACATCCACGACTTTCTCTGCGAAAACGTCCGCTATGACAAGCTGAAAAAGCCCTACTCCCACGAGATCATCGGTCCCCTGGGCCAGGGTGTGGGCGTGTGCGAGGGCATTGCCAAGTCCGTGAAGGTGCTCTGCGATGCCCTGGGACTATGGTGCGTCATCGCCGTCTCCGAGACCAATCCGGAGGCCGGCGTCAAATACCGCCACGCCTGGAACATTTTGAAGCTGGACGGCCAGTATTACCACCTGGACGCCACCTTTGACAACTCCCTGAGCCATGACGGCGTCATTCGCCGGGACTATTTCAACTTGGATGACAGCCGCGTGTTCCGGGACCACCAGCGCCTCCTCTACCCCGTCCCCGCCTGCGTCAAGGGGGACCGCTTTTATTACCGGGAGGAAAAGCTGTCCTTCACCAAGGTGGAGGATGTGGTGAAGCGGTCCCAGATGTCCATTCGCAAGGATTTGCCCTTTGTGTTTCACTGGCGGGGCGGCCCCCTCACCCGGGAGGTGCTGGCGGAGCTGGTGAAAGCCCTGGAGGAATCCGCCCAAAAGCGAAACCGCCACGCCGCCGTGTCCTTTAACCGCTCACAAGCAGTGCTCCAGGTCCGCTTCCCGGCGGAACTGCCCCGGGAAGCTGCTGCCGAGGAGGAAGCCAACGAGGGAGAAACCTATCCGGAAACATAAAAGGAGCCGAAGCGATTGCTTCGGCTCTCTTTTTTACAGCTTTTCCATGTGTTTTCCGGCGGATTTCAGCATCAGCTTTTTGCTGCCAACCTGGTCGAAGGCTACCTCCACCAACGCGTCGCCGCCCATGGGACGGACGGACAGGACCATGCCCTGTCCAAAGGCGGTGTGGCGGACCATATCCCCCTTTTCCAGCTGCATCAGACCAGTGGACGGTGCAGCGCTTTTCTGTGTGGAGGCCAGAGGCCGCTGCCGGGGCGCCTGCTCCGCCCGGTAAGAATGGACGCTGCCGTTTTCCCGGGGGCCGCCGCTGGTGTAGATGCCCGTGGAGGGGCGGGCGGGACGCGGCGCATAGCCGCCGTAGGAAGAAGCGCCGGAGTAAGAGCTCCCAAAGGAGCCGCCCTCCCAGTGGTCGCCGCCGAAGGTGGAGTCGTGCTCCATGCCGCCGAAACGGGGCTCCGGCTTGCTTTCCCAATGCATATTCTCCTCCGGGATCTCCTCCAGGAAGCGGGAGGCCCGGTTGGCGCTGGTGCGGCCGTACAGCATCCGCTGGCGGCAATTGGTGAGGGTCAGCTTCTCCTTGGCCCGGGTCATGGCCACGTAGCAAAGGCGGCGCTCCTCCTCCAGTTCCTCCTGGTCGTACTGGGCGGAGGAGCCGGGGAAAATACCCTCCTCCATGCCCACCACATATACCACCGGGAATTCCAGGCCCTTGGCAGAGTGGATGGTCATCATGGTGACGCAGTTGTCATCCGCGTCCACGCTGTCCAGGTCCGTGTACAGGGCGATCTCATTGAGGAAGCCGGAGAGGGTGGCGTCCTCTGGGTCCTGCTCCAAAAAGCCCAGAATGTTGGATTTCAATTCCTGGACGTTTTCGATGCGGCCCCGGCTCTCCATGTCGTTTTTCTCCTCCAGAGCCTTCACATAGCCGGTCTGGTCGCAGACGGCGTCATAGAACTCCGGCAGGGCCAGGTCCGCGCCCTGGCGGCGGAGACCGTCGATGAGGTCCGCGAACTTCAGCAGCTTGGTGCCAGCGCTTTTCAGCTCCGGGAACAGGTCCGCGTTGCGGATGATCTCATACAGGGAAGCCCCCTGCCCTTCCGCCAGTACGGCCACCTTGTCCAGTGTCGTGGCGCCGATGCCTCTGGGCGGGTTGTTGATGATGCGCCGCAGGCGCAGGTCATCCATGGGGTTATTCAGTACGCAGAGGTACGCCAGCATGTCCTTCACCTCGGCCCGGTCAAAGAACTTCATGCCGCCCACCACTTTATAGGGGATGCCGTTGCGCTTCATGGCGTATTCCAGGGCATTGGACTGGGCGTTCATGCGGTAGAGCACCGCCGTGTCCCGGAAATTCCGGCCCCGGTTCACCCCCATGAGGATGTCTCCCACCACGTAGTTGGCCTCGTCGCTCTCATTGAAGTTGGTCTTGACAGTGACGGTCTCTCCGGAACCGTTGTCGGTCCAGAGGGTCTTGCCCTTGCGGCCGGCGTTGTTTTTGATGACGGCGTTGGCGGCGTCCAGAATGTTCTGGGTGGAGCGGTAGTTCTGCTCCAGACGGATGGTCCGGGCATTGGGATACTGCTGCTCGAAATTCAGGATGTTTTCGATGTTGGCACCCCGGAAGCGGTAGATGGACTGGTCATCATCGCCCACCACGCAGAGGTTTTTCCGCCCGCCGGCCAGAAGCGAGGTCAGCAGGTACTGCAAGTGGTTGGTGTCCTGGTACTCATCCACCAGCACATAGCGGAACTTGTTCTGGTAATAGGCCAGCACCTCCGGCTCCCGCTGCAACAGGGTCACGGTGTGGTAAATAATGTCGTCGAAGTCCAGGGCGTTGGCGGCGCGGAGCTTCTTTTCATAGGCGGCGTACACCTTGGCGATGCGGCTCATTTTCCAGTCGCTTTCAGAGGCGTGGGCCCTGGCAAAGTCCTCCGGGCTCTGATACTGGTCCTTTGCGTGACTGATAACAGTCAGGACGCTCTTGGGCTGGAAGGACTTTTCGTCCAGGTTCTGCTCCTTCACGATGTCCTTGATGACCCGCTTGGAGTCATCGGTATCGTAAATGGTAAAGTCCTTGTCAAAGCCGATGCGGTCAATGTCCCGCCGCAGGATGCGGACGCAGGCGGAGTGGAAGGTGGAGGCCCAGATGTCATTGGCCATCGGCCCCAACCGGGCGGCCAGGCGGTCCTTCAGCTCTCCCGCCGCCTTATTGGTAAAGGTGATGGCGATGATCTCCCAGGGGCGGGGCACATCCACTGCGCAAAGCCGCCTGGCCCGGCTCACCTCCAGCTCGTCCGGCTGCTCCGGGAAATTTTCCAAAAATGCCAGTTCCTCCTCCGTGGCCCATTCCGGCACAAAGTCCGAATCGCTGCCCCGGCCATAGGTCAAAAGGTTGTACACCCGCTGGATGAGGACGGTGGTCTTGCCGCTTCCCGCGCCAGCCAGCAGCAAAAGCGGCCCCTCCGTGGTCATGGCGGCCTTGCGCTGCATGGGGTTGAGCCGCTTCAGGTCCCGGGCAATGACGGCGCGCCTGGCGGCGATGTATCGTTCACGAAAATCAGTCATATGTTCACCAGTTTTCTATAATGTCACGGTCCATTTTAGGACAAAATCCCGGCGGGGTCAACCGGAAAACGCGCGTCATTTTTTGTAACCGTTTTTTGGTTGACAAACGTCTACCTATCTGTTACGGTGTAGGTAGAAAATCGTATACCTTTTGGAGGTGACTGTATGCGCATGAATTTATCCGACAGCGAATGGAAGCTGATGAACCGCCTGTGGGACCACTCCCCCATGACCATCATGGAGCTGACGGCAGCGTTGAAGGGAGAGACCGGCTGGAGCAAAAACACCGTTATCACCATGCTCTCCCGGCTGGAAGCCAAGGGCGCTGTCCGGTACGAGGAGGGCGGAAGGGCCAAGCAATATTTTCCCGCCGTCGCCCAGGAGGACGCCGCCCTGGCGGAAACGGCGAGCTTTCTCTCCAAGGTCTACGGCGGCAGCCTGGGGCTGATGATGAGCGCCATGGTGGAGAGCCGTGCCCTGACGGAGGCCGACATCGCGGAGCTGTCCGCCATATTGGAAAAGGCGGGAGGTGATGGGAAATGAAGGATGTTCTCATCACATCCTCCGTGCTGATCTTGGCGCTGCTGGTGCTGCGTCGGGTGTTCCGCAATACCATCTCCCGCCGGGTGCAGTACGCCCTGTGGGGGCTGGTGCTGGTGCGGCTGCTGGTGCCCGTGAGCCTGCCGGGCCTGGAGCACAATGTGCTGTCTGTGGCGGAGCCGGTGGGGCAGACGGCCTCCCGGCAGCTGGAGCAGCAGAAGGTCTATGTCCTGCCCACGGGGCAGGTGGAGCTGCCAGAGGCAGGCCAGCGGAACCCGGAGCTTCAGCCCGGCTACGAAATGGCGCCCACCTCCACAGGCGTCATGGTGGTGGACGGTGACGGAAAAACCGCCACGGTTTACGCGGGATGGTTGACGGGGACGGAGCTTCTCCGGTGCGTTTGGCTTGCCGGCACCGTCGGAATGGCGCTGTGGTTCCTGGCCGTCAACCTGCGGTTCTGGCGGAAACTCCATAAGGCAAGAGTGCCTTACAGCGTTGAAAATTACAAGCATCCCGTCTATTTGGTGGAGCATGGTCTTCCCTCCCCCTGCCTGTTCGGACTGTTCCGGCCCGCCATCTACCTGACGCCCGCCGCCGTGGAGACCCCGGAGCGGCTGCATCACGTCATCGCCCACGAGACCACCCACGCCCGCCACCTGGACCCCCTGTGGAGCCTGCTGCGGTGCGTGTGTCTGGCGGTGTACTGGTTCGACCCGCTGGTTTGGGCGGCGGCCATCGTCTCCCGCACTGACTGCGAGCTGGCCTGCGACGAGGGCGCCTTGCGGTGCCTGGGCAGCGACGAGCGCATTGCCTACGGCCAGACCCTGCTCTCCCTCATCCCCGTGCGGAAAACTCCCGCCAGTCCCCTGCTGGCCGCCACCACCATGACGGCGGGAAAGCGGCAGCTGAAGGACCGCATCACCCGCATCGCGGAAAACCGCCAGACGGCGGCCGCGGCGCTGTTTCTGGTGCTGGCCCTGGCGGCGGCGGTGTGCGCCGCCACCTTTACCGGGGCGGCGGAAAAAACAGAGCAGGACCGGGCCCTCACCGGCGAGGAGGTTGCCTATTTCAACCATGAATTTTTTAACGGAAGCTATCCGAACATCCGCAACCAGTTCCTCTCCTCCCAGTACGGGGCGCCAGAGGATATTGACCTTTTTGAACTGTTTTACTGCGGTACCGGATTGCCGGAAACGGTGAACGAATCGGAGCTGCGGCAGGCGGCGGCTCTCACCCACCGCTCTTTCGCGGAAATGGAATTGGACCTGACAGCTTCCAGCCGTGAAAATATCAATGCGGTCCTCTTGGAAAACACGGGCCTGACATTGGAGCAGACCCACCAAACAGGATTGGAGAAGTTCCTCTATCTGCCGGAGTATGATACCTATTACCACTTCCACGGCGACACCAATTACCGGGGCACGGTCACCATCGCCTGCGGCGAGTGGAAGGACGGCCTGCTGTGTCTTTATTACGAGGATACGTTCTTCGGCGACGGCTGGAAGTGCGTCACCCTGCAAAAGACAGGGGAGGGCTATTACTTTGTCTCCAACTTGTCCTGTGACCAGCCTGCCGTCCCCACGGTGTACCCGGAGGGCGACCCGGTGCTGACCATTCCGTTAGATAATCTGGAACCCTATGTCCCGGAGCAAACAGATACCGAAGGACGCGTTCCTTTCCGCACCATCTCTCAGGACATTCTGGTTTATGTGCCGGAGAATGCCGCCGACCATGCCCAGTACGACATCTTTGACGGCCTGTTCGGCTGTTCCGGCGTCGTGGTCATCTACGACGATCGGATCAACGAGCACTACTATGGGACCGTCCACGACTACTACGCCATCTCTGAAGACGGCGCCCCCTCCCTGCTGGCCCGGGCCTACGGCGAGAGCTGCTTCGTGGACCTGGACGGCAACGGGGCATATGAGCTGGCGGCCTCCTGCGGCGACATTGCCCAGCTGTTTTTCCAGCGGGACGGCGCGGTGTACTGCGCCGACATCGGCGCCCTGCTCCAGGAGACCTGGCCCGAGGCCCGGTATCTCAGCTTTGGCTGGTGGGATGCCGCCGGCCGCAGCCTCTCCCTCTCCGGTGAGGTTCCCATCTCCGGGACGGAGATCACCGGAACTGCGTTCCGCGGCCTTTACTTTGACGGAAAGGATCTCCTCCTCTACAAGGACGACACTACCTACACCGACCATGTGGCCGACGGCATCGACGCTCCGGCGGACGTCATTGCCGCCGCCAAAGAGCGGGTGCTGGAACAGCTGGACTGGTGGCAGCACCACACCGGCGCGCAGGGCTACATCGACGGCCAGTGGCAGGACGTGGGCGAGCTGGCGGACTGGGACGACTGGCGCATTACCCGTCTGGAGCTGACGGACACCGCCCCCGCCTATCCGGAGCTGGGACTGCGGGTCTACGGCCTCTCCTATGAGCTCCACTCTTCTACGCCGGAGAAGGTCCAGTCAGCGGGCGGCATGTATATCCGGGAGGACGGCTGGGTGGGTGGCATGTATGATGAAACTCCCTACCTGCTGTTCCACACCCTGCAAAGCAGCGGCCCCGTCTTTCTGGAAAACCGCATCCCCAGCGACGTGGGCAGCAGCGACAATCCCGTATTTGCCGCGTACGTCGCCCAGGCTGCTTTGGAAAACGGTTTGCTGACCCCCTCCGAAGTCCGGGGCACAGACCTGTATTATTTGTTTTACGCGAACCAGACCGATTTTTTGAATCTGCTGGGCAAATACAGCTCCGTGGAACAGGCGGCGGCTCTGGATACGCTGACGGTCTATGCCGCTTCCGGCACAGCCGGAGAGGACTCTGATCTCTTTGCCGCTGGGTTGCAGAATCTGGAGCGGAACAGCTCAGACCTGACGGAGGGAGGCCAGGCCGCCTACGAGCGGCTACTGGCGGCGGATCGGCTGCAAAGCGGTGAAGCCGCCGAAGAGACGGCGGTTCCCACCCTCACCGGCGAGGACTACGGCGCCATGCAGGCTGCGCTGGACCAGCGGATGGAGGAGTACCGGAGCCTCCCAGGCGTCGTTTCCCTGAAAGTGCTGGAGACCGGCTTCTCCGGCGAGGAAAGCGCCAAGGCCGTCAGCCGCTACGCCGGCAGCGCCTTGGCGCAGAGCCGGGGCTGGTCCGACAGCCTGGTGGCCCGGATGCAGGCGGTCCAGGTGGTGTGGACGGCGGAGCTGGACGGGAATGCGATGGACGGCGCCCTTAACTGGAACGACGGCGCCAACGCCTGCTGGTTCTACCTGCTGCCCAATACCCGCACCGGCGGCTGGGACATCGTGGATACCATCAGCTGCGCCCCGCCGGAGCGGTACCAAGCGGACCCGACGGCACTGCCCTTTGCGGAACAAGCCCAGCCCCAGGTGAGCCTGACCCAGTACGGCTCCTATGAGGAGGCCTACGCCAGCATCACAGCCCGCAAAGAGCAGGCCGGGAATACGTTCTCCATTCTGGAGGAGTTGCCGGGAGACGGGTTTACCGTGGTCTCCTGGGCCTATGGGGGAACGCCTCACGGTACGGCGGCGGTGCTGAACGTTGTCTATGAGGACGGCACGCTGGCTTCCCTCCCCCTGCCGCCCCGCAGCGAATGGGGCGTGGCGGACCCGGCGGAGGAGCTGGTTCTCAGCTCCGATGGCTCCGCATTGACCTACACCGCCCGGTTTGACGATGACCTGGTAAATGCCGGCGGCACCGCCGTGTGGCACCGGGCCGGGATTTATCACTATACGTACGACATTGCCTCCAGGACCGTTTCCCTGGAGATCACGGAAAACTAACGCTTTCCTTTTCCTCCTGTTTCGGGTATACTGTCGGTAAGACCCGAAACAGGAGGTTTTTTCTCATGCAGCAGTTATTTTTGCTGGCGGCTGTCATCTGCTTCGGCATGGCGGCCATCAAATTCTGCACCGCCCGTATGAAGCCCAACACCGCCCCGTCCCAGCCCAAACGCTCCGCTGATTTGACGGCGGAAGAGGCCAAAGCGCGGATGGACGAAAACCCGGACCTCATTTTGCTGGATGTCCGCACCCAGGCGGAGTTTGACGAGGGGCACATCCCCGGCGCCGTGTGCCTGCCGGTGGAGATGATCGCGGCGGACATGCCCTTTCCCTTCGGCAAGGACGCGGAGCTCCTGGTCTATTGCCGGACCGGCCACCGCAGCGCCGACGCCGCTTCCAAGCTGCGTAAGCTGGGCTTCACCGATGTCAGCGACATCGGCGGTATCGTGGACTGGCCCTACGAGACCACCACCGACTGAAAAAGTGCCGCTCCCATGGGAGCGGCACTTTTTTACTGGGCCAGGAACACCAGGTTCTTGTCCGTGATGAAATTGGGGATGCTGTACAGCACCACGATGTCCGCAATGCCATTTTCCATGGCGTACTGGGCCACCGGCAGGCGGTAATACCGCAGGTCCAGCAGGTGGACCTCGGAAAAGCGCTGGCTGAGGAAGGGCGCTAAGGAATCGGAGTAGCTGTCCCGCACCAGCAAAATTTTGCTGCCGTCGGTAACGGCCTCGTTTTTGATGACGCAAAGGGGTTGGTTCCCCCCCAGGAAGGCGGAGTATTTGTCCTTTTGCTCCAGGTAGGAGCGCTCATAGAGGCTGCCCGGCTCCGGGGAGCCTGTCCGCCAGGAGGTAACGGAAAGGCCTGTGTCCTCCACCCAGAACTCCATGGTGTCCGGCGTCAGCCAATGGACGCCGGACTGGGAATACAGCGTACCGTTGAAGTTTTCGCTGGCAATTTCCGGGGTAAAGTCCTCCCTGGACAGCGGCTCCTTTCCCATGGCCTCCAGCAGAGCGTTGGCTCCGTAAAAAGCCCCCAGGGTGGTCCAGTGGTGGTCCGTGCGGTAGAAAATAGGCTCACCGGCATGAGCAGCAAGGGCGCCTTCCAGATTCACCTGGGGCAGTCCCAGCTCCGCCGCCGCGGCCAACAGCTCCGTCTGGTCCCAGCTGGGCGCGCCGGCGGGCAGCGCCTCTTGCCAAATCTCCGCCGCTGAGGGGATGAGGCCCAGGTACACGTTGGCATCCGTCTTTTCCAAGAGCCGCCGGACGTAGGAGAGGTTCTTCTCCACCAGGGCTTCGTCCGGCGCTTCCACCTTGGAAATGAGGGTGCCTTCGCAGAGGTACACGCCGTTGAACTCCGTTTTGCCGATGGCCTGTTCCGCCCGGGCCTTCAGGCCCGTCCACTGGTCCCGCAGGGGGAACTGGTCGGCGAAGTACTCCTCCACCGCCTCCGTATAGCTGCCGTCCGCCAGGGCGGACCAGGAAAATTCCGGCCTTTGGGCCAGGGTACGGTTCTCCACATCGGACCTTACCCGGTCCGGCAGGAGAACATGCCACACCAGAAGGCCGCCCAGAAACAGGCAGAACAGCGCCGAAAGGAAACGGCTGTATGCGTTTGTCATGGTCCGCCTCCTCTCAGAACCGGAAATACAGGAAGGGATTATAGCTGCCGTCCACCAGGTAGGCGGTGGAAAGGGCCAGGGCCAGCAGCATGAAAACCGGCGTCAGGACCTTTTTGACCTTGTCCGGAAGCCGCTGCCAGCACCGCCTTCCCAGCGTGGTGGACGCCACAGCCAGAATCAGGAAGGTGGCGGCGTAGCTTTTCAGCGTATAGCCGTCGGCGGCGGACCACACCGGCGCCCCGCCGAAGCAGGCGGCGAGATAGCCGCCGCAGACGCCCAGATCCTCCATGGCGAAAATGCCCCAGCCCACGAACACCACCAGCAGCGTGTACAGGTGCTTTATCCAGCCGGGGGACTTTGTCAAAACGCCTTTCAGGACGTATTTCTCCAGAATGAGCCAGGCGGCGAAGTACAGCCCCCACAAAATAAAGTTCCAGCTGGCGCCGTGCCAGAAGCCGGTACAGAACCAGACAATGAGGATGTTTCGCAGTGTTTTTGCCGTTCCGCCTCGGTTTCCTCCCAGGGGAATGTACAAATACTCCCGGAACCAGGAGGTCAGGGACATATGCCACCGCCGCCAGAATTCCGTAACGGAGGCGGAGAGATACGGATAGTCGAAGTTCTCCAGGAATCGGAAGCCGAAGATGCGGCCCAGGCCGATGGCCATGTCGGAATAGCCGGAAAAGTCAAAATAGATCTGGAACCCAAAGGCGGCAAGGCCTAGCCAGCCTCCCGCCGCCGTCAGCGTTCCGGCCTCCGCAGACGCCAGCTGGGCGTCCCACAACGCGCCGATGGCGTTGGCCAGCAGTACCTTCTTGGCAAGGCCCACACAGAAGCGGCGGGCACCCAGAGCGAAGTCCTCCGCCGTGTTCACCCGGTGGTCCAGGGCCTCCGCCACGGTCTTATACTTGACAATGGGGCCGGCGATGAGCTGGGGGAACATGGTGACAAAGGCGCCGAAGCGGATGATGCTCCTCTGGGCCGGAGCGTCCCGGCGGTAAACATCGATGGTGTAGCTCATGGTCTGGAAGGTGAAAAAGGAGATGCCGATGGGCAGCGGGATATTTAGCTGGGGCAGGTTCACTCCCGGCAGCAAGGACAAGTTGGCCGCCAGGAAGTCCCAGTACTTGAAAAAGCCCAGGAGCAGCAGGTTGAACACCACGCTCTGCCCCACGAACCACCGGGCTTTTTTATCGTTATCCCGGTACTTCTCCACCAGAAGGCCATGGGTATAATCGATGAGGATGGACACGAACATAATGGTGATATACACCGGCTCGCCCCAGCCGTAGAAGAACAGGCTCTCCACCAGCAGCACCAGGTTCCGCCACTTCAGCGGCACCAGGAAATACAACAGAAGCGTGATGGGCAGATAGGCGAACAAAAAGGTCAGACTACTGAAAACCAAAGCATTTCCTCCCTGTCAAAGTCAAAAATGGCCGCAGCGGCAGGCTGCGGCCACTTGCGGGTCAGCCGGTAGCTCAGGCAAACAGGGCATTGAAGGCGTCCGCCATCTCCTGCTGGTAGGAGGCGGAGGCGATCATGGCCACATAGGTGCCGTGCCGGATGACCTGCGCCTTGCCCCAAGCCTCCATGGATTCGGGATACCAGGCGCCGCCCTCGGCCTGAGAGTCCACCCGGGTCTGCAAAATAGCGGCGGCAGCCTCGGCGTCTTTTTCCGTTTCGCACTGCATGAGCACCAGCTCATTGACCACGAAGCTCATCATGGGCGCCTTTGCCACGAATTGCGTCACCGGAATGTCGCTGATGCCGGGATAGTAGTTTTCCAGCAGTTCCCCTTCAATGTCGGCCATATAGTTCTCGTCCCACTGGTACTTCTCCTCCAGCTCCGTGTAAAAAGCCGGCAGGTCCACGTCCACCGCCTCGGAATCCGTTTGCTTGCCGCAGGCGGTCATCGTCCCAAGAGCCAGGGCCAGGGCCAGCAGGATAGTCATGCTTTTTTTCATATCTTTTCCCCTCATTCTTCTGTTTTTCACGATATAAGACGGTACGGCGGGCTGAAAAGTTCTCGCCCTCCGGAACAGTATTTGCGGTTTTCTTCTATTTTAGCAGTTTTGCCGTTCTCTGCTTGCATTTATACAGGAAAGGCTGTATGATTTCAATAGGAATTTTTTAAATTTTAAGAAAAGTAGGTTTTTCCCATGTATAGTTTTCGCAACGATTACAGTGAGGGCGCCCATCCTCAGGTCATGCAGGCCCTGATGAACACCAATCTGGAGCAGACCTGCGGCTACGGCCTGGACCACCATTGCCAGGAGGCCGCCGACCTTATCCGCAGGCTGTGCGATGCCCCGGAGGCCGATGTCCACTTCCTGGTGGGCGGCACCCAGACCAACCTGGTGGCCATCACCGCGTTCCTGGCCTCCTACGAGGCGGTCATCGCCGCCCACACCGGCCATGTGAACACCCACGAGACCGGCGCCATTGAGGCCACCGGCCACAAGGTCTGCGCCGTCCGCAGCCCTGACGGCAAGCTGACCCCGGAGCTCATTGAATTCGTCCTGTCCGAGCACAACGGCAGCGAGCACATGGTGGCACCTAAAATGGTCTATGTGTCTGACAGCACGGAGATCGGCACCATTTACTCCAAGGCCGAACTAATCGCCCTGCGGGAATGCTGCAACAAGCACGGATTGCTGCTGTTCCTGGACGGTGCCCGTCTGGGCTCCGCCTTCACTTCCCCGGAAAACGACCTGACTTTGCCGGATCTGGCGGCTCTGACCGACCTTTTCTACATCGGCGGCACCAAAAACGGCGCCCTCATGGGCGAGGCCCTGGTGGTGAACACCCCCAACGACCACTTCCGCTGGCATATGAAGCAGCGGGGCGCCATCCTGGCCAAGGGCCGTTTGCTGGGCATCCAGTTCAAGGCTCTGCTGGAAAACGGCCTGTACTTCGATATTGCCCGCCATGCCAATGAGATGGCCTACCGCCTGCGGGACGGTATGGCTGCTCTGGGCTACGAGTTCCCCGTGGCCTCTCCCACCAACCAGCAGTTCCCTGTCCTGCCCAACACGGTTTTGCAGCAGCTTCAGAACAAGGGTTACGCCTACGAGCTGGACCACGTGGTGGATGACGAGCACACCTGCGTTCGCTTCTGCACCAGCTGGGCCACCCCTGTGGAGGCCGTGGACCAGCTTTTGAAGGACCTGGCCGCCTGCAAGTAACACCGATCATGAAAAAAGCCGCCCATGGGCGGCTTTTTTCGTGGGTTCTTTCGCTTTTCGTTGTATGATAAAGTGAAAGACTGGGAAAGGAGGGCATCTTGTGACGGATACAGAATTGCTGGACCTGCTGCGGCGGGACCGTACCGCCGGGACGGAAGCCCTCCTGGCCCGCTACCGCCCCCTGCTGCGCTATGTCATCGGCGGTATCCTGGCGGAAAGCGGTGACGAAGAGGACTGCTTGTCCGAGGTGTGCCTGGTCCTGTGGCAAAAGCTGGACAGCTTTGACCCCGCCAAGGGGGCCCTTTCCGCCTGGTTGACCGCCGTGGCCCGGAATACGGCTCTGAACCATCTGAAAGCCCACCGCCGCCGGGAAGCCCACACCGCCGAAGCTGTGGGATATCCGGTCTCGCCGGACACGCCGGAGCAGGCGCTGCTGCGTCAGGAGCGGGCGGAGCGGCTGAAAGCGGCTTTGAACGGTCTCAGGGACCGGGACCGGCAGCTGTTTTACCGCCGTTACTATTATTTGCAGCCCCTCTCCCAAATCGCCGCGGAGATGGGCATGACAGAACGGGCCGCGGAGGGACGCTTGTACCGGCTGCGCCAGCGGCTGCGGCAGGAGCTGGGAGGTGACGAACCGTGAGCGAGTGGAACGAATTTGACCGGGAGATGATGGAGACTGTCACAGACCTCCCCCCCACCGCCGGCACCGTCCGGGCCGTGACCCCCTGGCGGGACGCCATGGACCGTATCCTGCTGGGGCTGTGCCTCACGTGCTTTACTTTAAATTTTCTCTATCTGCAATATCTTCTTCCCGCCATCGGCACCGTACAGCTGTATCTGGGCTTCCGCACGCTGCGTGGCAATAACCGTTTTTTCAACTTTTGCTGGTTTTTCAGTATCTGTAAAGTAATATTCCTGTTCATCAATTTTGTATTGGACGCCACACCTTACAGCGGCATTCTCACTGGGTTCCATAGCTTTTGGCAGACTGGGATCACCGTGGCCATGCTGCTGGCTTTGCGGCAGGCCCTCCGTCTGTCGGCTGCGGCGGCGGACCGCACCATGGACCGTGACCCCCTGCTGTGGGCGGCGGTCTGGTACGCCGTGCTCATCGCCCTGGCCCTGTTTTGGCCAGAGCCGGGCTGGCTGGTATTCCTCCTGATGGTGTTTGCTTTTTACCGCATCATCAGAAGCCTGCGCAGCGTCACGGCGGAGCTGGAGGAGTGGGGCTGCGGCGTCCGGGCCTCGCCGGTGCGGCTCAGCGGGGAGCGGTTTCAGATGGTGTATTACACTTCCTTGCTGGCGTTGGTCCTGCTATGCGGGCTACTCTCCAACCATATTTGGCTGAAAGGGGAATCAATCGAACAGCCGTTCACAACTGAAGCGGAAGCCATCCAACAGCATCTCAGAGACCTGGGGATGCCGGAGGGGTTTTTGCTCCAGCTGCCGGAGGAGGAGTTGGGACAGCTGTCCGGCGCATCGGCCTGCCAGTACCTGGAGAATGAAAAAGCATCTTCCGGAAACAACAAGTCTCTCCGCCTTTCCAGTGCCATGGTGTATCTGGGCGGTGGCACCGCCCGTTTCTACGTCCTGGCAGAGTACGATGACGAAGCACCCCTGTTCTGGCAGAACCTGGCGGAGTTTGCCAATTCCAGCACCGTTCGCTGGGATGGCGCCTGCTACCTGTCCTATGAGAAAAGAGGAACAAGTTATCGAACAACTGTTCCTGTCCAAGAAAACGTGGAGACGGTGGACAATTATTTTTCCGGCCCTTCGGAGAGCACGTTTATCCGCTCTTGGTACAGCTTTCCCGCCGGAGCCAAAAAACGGACCTGCCTGTTCGTCTGTACCCAAAAGCTCTGGGAATCTCCGGGGCCGGATACAGATTACTATTACGACTGCATTGTGAACTTCTACCGAAGCCGGCTTTCCCTCACCTATCCTTACAGACCTCTCAGCGGGCAGGAACCTTCCCACCGACGGGAGTTGGCGCAGTTCTGTCAGATCTTTGAATTTTCTCAGCCTCTGTCATGAAAAACTCCTGCCCACATGGGCAGGAGTTTTTTCGAATATTTGTTCGACTTCTTCTTGACACGAACGATTGTTCGAGTTATAGTATATATAGAACAAAAGTTCGAAAAAGGAGGATCTGAACAATGACTGGTTGGGGTTTCTTTTTTATGCTGGTGGGTGTTACCTTTTTGACGGCACAGCTGTTCCGCGTTATCAATTATATTGAGCGCCCCGCCCAACACTCCCGTCGCCGCGCCGTGGCTCGGTAATCATTTTCTCCCATGGATGTTCTGGAAAAGCTGACGATCCTGACAGACGCCGCCAAATATGACGCCGCCTGTACCTCCAGCGGCGGGAACCGCGCTTCCAAAAAGGGATATATCGGCAATACCTCTTCCTCTGTGGCCGGATGCTGCCACTCCTTTTCCGCTGACGGGCGGTGTGTGACGCTGCTGAAGGTCCTCATGACCAACTGCTGCGTGTTTGACTGCAAATACTGCGTCAACCGCCGCAGCAACGACACGATGCGGGCCGCCTTCACGCCCCAGGAGCTGGCAGACCTCACCATCAGCTTTTACCGGCGAAATTATATTGAGGGTCTGTTCCTCTCCTCCGGTGTACTCCGCAGTCCGGATTACACCACGGAACTGATGATCAAGGCCCTGCGCATCCTGCGGGAGGAATACCGTTTTAACGGTTATATCCACGCCAAGGCCATTCCCGGCACGGCGCCGGAGCTGGTGGAGCAACTTGGCTTTCTGGCGGACCGCATGAGCGTCAATATTGAACTTCCCTCGGAGGCAGGATTGCGGACCCTGGCGCCGGACAAAACGAAGCAGGCCATTCTGGCCCCTATGCGCCAGATCCAGGTACGGGGCAGGCAAAGCAAGGAGGAACTGGTCAAATACCGCCACGCCCCCAAGTTCGCCCCTGCCGGACAGAGCACCCAGCTCATCGTAGGCGCCACGGCGGACAGTGACTTCCACATTCTGCGGCTGACCCAGGGACTCTATGACCGATACCGTCTCAAACGCGTGTTCTACTCCGCTTACGTGCCGGTAGTGGAACACGCGCTGCTGCCCTCCAAGGATGTGAAGCCGCCTCTGCTGCGGGAGCACCGGCTGTACCAAGCGGATTGGCTTCTGCGGTTTTACGGTTTTCGGGCGGAAGAGCTGCTGGATGAGCAGCACCCGGATTTCAATCCCCTGGTGGACCCAAAGTGCAGCTGGGCTCTGGCCCATCTGGACTTTTTCCCGGTAGAGGTAAACACCGCCGATTATGAAGCCCTGCTGCGGGTCCCCGGTATCGGCGTTACCTCCGCCAGGCGTATCCTTACTGCCCGTCGGGCTAGACGCCTGCGGGTGGAGGATCTGCGGAAAATGGGCGTTGTTATGAAGCGGGCCCAATATTTTCTTACCGCTTCCGGCCGCCGGACGGAAGGGCTTTTATTCAAACCGGACAGCCTGCTGCGAAACCTGATCGCCGCAGAGCGGCCCCTTTTGCCGGAGGTGGAGCCGGTACAGCTTTCCTTGTTTGACTCCCCTGCGCCTGTATGAGGTCTTGTCATGACAGAAATGGTCTACTATTACGACGGCAGCTTTGAAGGGTTTCTCTGCTGCATCTTCGACAGCTATGCAAACAAAGAGGTCCTCACCGCCATCTACCGCGATGAGGACCTTGTACCAACCTTATTTGCCACTCGGAGTATTCCCACAGACAGGGAGCACGCCAACCGCGTATACCGAAAGATTGTAAAGTGTTCTCCCTATACAGCTGATTTGCTGCGAAAATGCTTTCTCACCTGTCTGCCGGACAAGGAGCTCTACCTGTACCGCCTGGTGGTAAAGCTTTTACGGGAGGGGCCAGGCTTTTTGCGGAATTTCTCTGACGAGACCTTGTATCCCGTGCTCCGGGCCGTGCGGCTTCTCAACGGCGAGGCCCATCTTTTGAAAGGCTTCGTCCGCTTCTCCGACTTGGGCGGCGTGCTGGGCGGAGAGATTGAGCCGAAAAACCGGGTCCTTCCCCTGCTGCGAAGCCACTTTTGTGCCCGCTACCAGGGCGAGAAATTTTTCCTTTACGACCGCACCCACCGGGAGGCCCTGTTCTACGCCAACGGCAAGGCGGTCATTCAGCCGCTGGAGCACTTTCAAATGGCGACGCCGGATGAAGCAGAGGCTCATTACCGCCTGCTTTGGAAGCGGTTTTACGATACCATCGCCATCAAGGAGCGGTACAACCCCAAATGCCGCCAAACCAATATGCCGAAGCGCTATTGGAACACCATGACGGAATTCCAGGATGAAACTTATTTCAGGGTGCAAAGCTCTCCCGCAGGTGTTGAAGCCCCCGGCGCTCCAGCCGGGATACCTGCACCTGGGACACCCCAAGGACCCGGGCCGTCTGCTCCTGGGTCAGGGATTTGAAATACCGCAGTAAAATGGTCATCCGCTCTTTTTTCGGCAGCTGGTTAATGGCTTCCCGCAGGGCGATGCGCTCCACCATTGCCTCCTCCGGTGCCTCCGTACCCAGCATCCCCTCCAGTGTCAGCCCGTTCGCCGTTTCCTGCTGTAAGGATTCCGGCGCGTCTGCGGCCAGGTCCGCCCGGGCGATCTCCTCCGGCGTCAGTCCGGTGTCCTCCGCCAGTTCCGAAAGGGCCGGTTCCCGGCCCAGGCGCTGGCGCAGGCGCTCTCTGGAAGTGTAAAGTAATTGTGCTTGCTCTCGAAGACCCCGCCCTACTTTCAGCATTCCGTCATCCCGTAAAAAGCGGCGGATCTCCCCGGCGATCTTGGGAACGGCATAGGTGGAAAAGCAGGTGCCATAGGAGAAATCAAAGCCTTGGACCGCTTTCAAAAATCCGAGACACCCTAGCTGGTACAGGTCATCCGCTTCCACACCTCGGCCGTAATAGCGCCGCACGATGCTCCAGATGAGGCCGCTGTTTTCCGTCACCGCCCGCTCACAGGCCTCCCGGTCCCCTGCCTGGGCTGCCCGCAGAAGCTCAAGCTGCGTGCTCATTTTCCCGTCTTCATCCGGGGCGCCAGTTTCTTTCGCATAAGGACCGTAGTGCCCCGGCCCGGCACAGAGCGGATCGTCAGCTTATCCATGAAGCTCTCCATGATAGTAAACCCCATGCCGCTGCGCTCCTCTCCTCCGGTGGTGAACAGGGGCTCCCGGGCCTTTGCCACGTCCGCGATCCCCCGGCCATGATCCTTCACCGTCAACTCCAGCACATTTCCCGGGCAGATGCGGGCCCGCACCGCCACCTTGCCGATGGCGTCCGGGTAGGCGTGGACGATGGCGTTGGTCACTGCCTCACTGACCGCCGTTTTGATGTCCTCCAGTTCGTTAAGGGTCGGGTCCATCTGGGCGGCGAAGCAGGCCACGGCAGCCCGGGCAAACCCCTCGTTGCTGCTGCGGCTGGGAAATTCCAGCAGGACCTCATTGGTGGCTTTTGTTTTCATTATGTAAACCTCCTTCTTTACCGTATGGTCACCAGCCGGCCGATGCCGGCGGCATCCAACACCCGCCGGGCCTGCTGGGGAACGTTGCACACCAGGATGCTGCCGTCCAGCAGCTGCATCCGCTGCTGGGCCCGCAGGATCAGGGCGATGCCGGAGCTATCCATAAAGGTCACTCCTGCCATGTCCAGTACCAGCGTTTTCGGCAACGCCGCGTCGATGGCCATCTCCACCTCCCGAAGGCTGTTTCGCGCGCCGTGGTGGTCCAGTTCCCCACTGAGTTCCAGCAGCAGATTCCTGTCCGCGCTTTTTACATTGATTTCCATAGTGATTCCCCTTTTGCTGATTCTTTGGTTTTTGCGCTGTATTTTCTCCTTTATTATAAGTGTACAAGGCTGTCTTTTTTGTCGGATTCTTTCCACACGGCGGCGCTTTACAAAATTTCTTTCACCCGCCCTTGCCTGCGCCTTCGGCAGCGAATATTATAAAAGTGGTCTAACTGCACAAGGAGGAAGGTATGAAAAACGTTCACCGGGAATATCCCTTGCTGTCTATGTGTGGCCGCAGTTGCGGCTTGTGCACCATGCACTTAGGCGGCTACTGCCCTGGCTGTGGCGGCGGAGACGGCAACCAGTCCTGCGTCATCGCCCGGTGCGGTCAGTCTCACGGTGTGGAATTTTGCTGTCTCTGCCAGGAATATCCCTGCGCCAAATATGACGGCATCGATACGTATGATTCCTTTATTTCCACCCGCAATATGCGTGCAAATTTGGAACGTGTCCAGACACACGGCCTGGAGACCTGCAAGGCGGAGACGCATGAAAAAATGGCGCTGCTGGCCGGTCTTTTGGCTCATTACAACGCTGGACGGCAGAAAAGCCTGTTCGCCGCAGCGGTGAATCTCCTGCCGTTGGAGGATCTGCGGACCATCCGGGATCAGCTGACGGGCAAGGCGGCGGATCTGCCTTTGAAAGAGCGCGCCCAGGCAGCCACCGCATCGCTCCGCCGCGCGGCAAACTCCCGGGGTGTGGATTTAAAGCCCCGCAAAAAGCCGAAATAGCAAAAAAGGACCCTACGGCGCAAAAAATTTACGCCGTAGGGTCCCTTTTATTTTTTGTTCCGCCGCTTATACTCCATGGGGATGTAACGGATGACGTCTGACAGCTGCTCCGCCGCTGTGGGCTGGAAGCCCAGGCGGCGATAGACCTCCACAGCATACGGTGAGGAATGGACTGTGATCGTTTCAGCACCGCTGTCCGTCAAAAAGCGCTGCATCAGTGCCGTCCCCACTCCCTGCCGGTGATAGTCCGGGTCCACGAAAAATAAGGATATGTAGGTGCCGCCGTGACGGATGGCCAGGACACCGATGTTGCTCTCCTCCCCAAAGGCGCCATAGACCGTCAAGACTTTCACAATCGCCGGATCGGTAATATAATGTCTACTGAACAAACCGCTTCGTGGCTTGTTCGTGCGGCGATTGCCGCACAATTCTATCAAAAGGGCTGTTTTCAGCCCTTTTGATAGAATTCAGACATTGTTACAATGCGTATTTCCGATGGTGCGGTACACCACGTCAGCGGAAAGTACGCATTAAAGTAGGTTGCCTCGTCGTGAATGTTGCTTGGAATCTGCACATGGGAACCATCCACCGCCAGCAGTGTGTACCCGTTCCACCTTCACATGGGACGGTTTTGGTAAGTAAGCCGGCGTAAAATTTCTTCAAAGGCCGCCGATTTTTTCTGTTTTGTCAAGTGTTTTTTGTGACTTTTTTCAATTATTTGCAAGCACAGACCAGACCGCCTTGCGTACAGTCTGGTCTGTCGCTTATCTTAATGAGATTACGGCTAGGCGGGGGCCTTGTTTATAACTGTTCCGGTCACGCCTGCATGGCCTTGGCGGATTCCTCCAGTTTGGCAATGATCTCCCGGTACTTGGCAGCCTTCTCCCGCTCAGCGTTCACCACCGCCTCAGGGGCATTGGCCACAAACTTCTCGTTGGAGAGCTTCTTTTCCGTGATGCGCAGGCCGTTTTCGGCTTTCTCCTTTTCCCTGGCGATGCGATCCAACTCTGCCTGGAAGTCCACCAGCTCGTTCAGGGGAATATAGGCGTTGGCCTTATGGGTGACGATGTTCACCAGGCCCGCCAGATCCTCCGGTGCCTTGCCGGTAACCGTCACCTTCTCAGCATAAGCCAGGCGCTGGATGAAGTGGATGCCCTGCTCGTAAATGGCAGGCTCCTCTGTCACCAGAATGACCTCGGCCTTCTTGGAGGGCGGCACGTTCATCTCGGCCCGGCGGGCGCGGATGGCCTTGATGGTATCCATGACGGCTTCCATGGCGGCCTCCTCGGTGGGGAAGCTCAGGCTCTCCTGATACTCCGGCCACTGGGCGGTCATGATGAAATCGCCGGTGTGGGGCAGCGCCTGGAAAATCTCCTCCGTGATGAAAGGCATAAAGGGATGCAGCAGCTTCAAAAGATCCGTCAGCACATAGCAGAGCACGTTCTGGGCCACCAGCTTGCCCTCCTCGTCCTCACCGTTCAGGCGGGTCTTGGTCAGCTCAATATACCAGTCGCAATAGGTGTCCCAAATAAAGTCATAGACCTTGGCAGATGCCACGCCGATCTCGTAGCTATCCAGATTCTCCGTAACTTCCTTCACCAGGGTGTTCAGCTTGGAAAGGACCCATTTGTCCTCGGGAGCCAACCGGGAAGCCTCGGGCAGCTGGCACTGGTCGATGGTCAGGTTCATCATGACAAAGCGGCTGGCATTCCAGATCTTATTGGCGAAGTTTCGCATGGCCTCGCACTTTTCGGTATAGAACCGGGTGTCGTTTCCGGGGGAGTTGCCGGTGATGAGGTTGAAGCGCAGGGCATCGGCACCGTACTTCTCCGCCATCTCCAAGGGGTCGATGCCGTTACCAAGGGACTTGGACATCTTGCGGCCCTTGTCATCCCGAACCAGGCCGTGGATGAGAACGGTGCGGAAGGGGATCTGCTTCATCTGCTCGCAGCCGGAGAAGATCATCCGGGCCACCCAGAAGAAGATAATGTCATAGCCGGTGACCATGACGGAGGTGGGATAGTAATAGGCCAGGTCCTCGGTCTTTTCCGGCCAGCCCAAAGTGGAGAAGGGCCACAGGGCGGAGGAGAACCAGGTATCCAACACGTCGGGGTCCCGGGTCAGGTGGGTGCAGCCGCACTTTTCGCACCGAGTGGGGTCCTCCCGGGAGACATTGATGTGGCCGCACTCATCGCAGTACCAGGCGGGGATCTGGTGGCCCCACCACAACTGGCGGGAGATGCACCAGTCATGGACATTTTCCATCCAGTTGGTGTAGGTCTTGGAGAAGCGCTCGGGGACGAATTTCACCTCGCCGTCCTTCACCACCCGCAGGGCCTCCTTGGCCAGGGGCTCCATCTTCACGAACCATTGGGCGGAAATGAGAGGCTCCACGTCGTTGTGGCAGCGGTAGCAGGTGCCCACGTTGTGGTTATAGGGCTCGGCCTTCACCAGGTAGCCCTGCTCCTCCAGATCCTTCACGATCTGCTTGCGGCACTCATAGCGGTCCATGCCGTTGTAGGGGCCGCCGTTTTCGTTGATCTTGCCGTCATCGCCGATGCAGCGGATGACCTCCAAGTTGTGGCGCAGACCCACCTCAAAGTCGTTGGGGTCGTGGGCGGGGGTCATCTTCACGGCGCCGGTACCAAAGCCCAGCTCCACATAATCATCCGCCACGATGGGGATCTCCCGGTTCATGATGGGTAGGATGCAGGTCTTGCCCACCAGATGCTTGAACCGCTCGTCCTCCGGGTTCACGGCCACGCCGGTATCGCCCATCATGGTCTCGGGCCGGGTGGTGGCCACGATGAGGTCACCGGAGCCGTCCGCCAGGGGATAGCGAATGTGCCACAGGTGGCCGGGCTTGTCCACATACTCCACCTCGGCGTCAGAAAGGGCGGTGATGCAGTGGGGGCACCAGTTGATGATGCGGCTGCCCTTATAAATGAGGCCCTTGTCATACAGCTCGCAGAAAGTCTCCCGGACAGCCTTGGAGCAGCCCTCATCCATGGTGAACCGGGAGCGGCTCCAGTCGCAGGACACGCCCAGTTTCTTCTGCTGCTCCACGATACGGCCGCCGTACTTCTCCTTCCACTGCCAGACCCGCTGGAGGAATTTCTCACGGCCCAGGTCATAACGGGTCTTGCCTTCCTTGACGCGAAGCTCCTCCTCCACCTTGATCTGGGTGGCGATGCCGGCGTGGTCCGTGCCGGGCAGCCACAGGGCGGAATAGCCCTGCATCCGCTTGAAGCGGGTCAGGATATCCTGAAGGGTGGAGTCCAGGGCGTGGCCCATGTGGAGCTGGCCCGTGACGTTGGGAGGCGGCATGACGATGGAGAAGGGTTTTTTCTCGGGGTCGGGATCGCCCTTGAAGCAGCCGGCCTTCTCCCACATCTCGTATATGCGGCTTTCCACCTGCTGGGGCTCATACACCTTTGGCAGTTCTTTTTTCATGTGTTTTGTCTCTCCTATCTTTTGAACGAAATGGTTCTCATTTGATATATTGTACCGGCTTTCCGGTCTTTTCAGCAATGAATGTGCGGAACTTCTCCGGTGTTCCCTGGGTGAAGGCGGCTTTCTGCAGGATGTACGGCATCTTCCCCTGCAAAAATAGATAGCAGCGCTTCTCGTCCTCCCACACAGCGGTCAGAGCATGGTAGCGATAGCTGCTGGCGCTGGATGGCTCTCCCAAGCGAAGAAGCTGACCTCTTCAAAGGTGAACCGCATGGTCTTGTCCGAAATGGGTTTCTCTGAACCTCTTCCTCTCCGAAGCTCAGAAAAAGCCTCTCTGACATCCCGATACTTTCGAAACGCCCGGATGCCAATCAACAGAATTGCGGCACCCAGTACTGTGATTAGATTGAAGGCGCCGCCTATCAGACCACCCAACAGCAAAAGGCCTCCGAAAATCACCATAAATACGCCCCAAAGCCGCCCGAAGCCCGCAAGGGCTTTCACGGCCGTCCCCAGCAGCTTTCCGTGGAGCATATAGGCATTGGTCCAGGCATCCCAGTCCCCCCCAGGTACAGATCTCTTCAACTTTGAATGGCATGCCGCCCTCCAAACAAAAAACGCCCTGAGCCTTTCGGCTCAGGGCGAACAAATTGTCCGTGGTACCACCTGGATTCCGCACTGAAAAGATGCGGCACTCGTCACTCTGTAACGGGAGTTCCCGACCGGCCTACTGCTGTTTCAGCGCGGCTGCTCCGAGGCGACTTCCATACACGCCGCACGGAAGCTCACACCGGCCGCTTCCTCTCTTTGCTTTGGCGTATCTGTACTGCTCCTCTTCCCTGCATTTGAACGACAAATATTATACGATACGGTATTTCATTTGTCAAGACAACCGCAGGATCTCCTTTTTCAGCCGGGAAATGATGCGCTTTTCCAGCCGGGAGATGTAGGACTGGGAAATGCCCAGCCGGTCCGCCACCTCCTTCTGCGTCTGCTCCCGGCCGCCCCCCAGGCCGAAGCGCAGAGAGATGATCTGCTTTTCCCGGGGAGAGAGGACGTTGATGGCCGCCGCCAACAGGCCCCGGTCCACGTCCTCCTCAATGGGCCGCATGACTGTGTCCTCCTCCGTTCCCAGCACGTCGGAGAGAAGCAGCTCGTTGCCGTCCCAGTCCGTATTCAGCGGCTCATCAAAGGACACCTCTCCCTTTCGGTTGGCGTTTTTCCGCAGGAACATGAGGATCTCGTTTTCAATGCACCGGGAGGCGTAAGTGGCCAGCTTGATGTTTTTATCCGTCCGATAGGTCCCCACCGCCTTGATGAGGCCGATGGTACCGATGGAGATCAGGTCCTCGATGCCGACGCCGGTGTTTTCAAACCGCCGGGCAATGTATACCACCAGACGGAGGTTATGTTCAATGAGCTCCTGCCGAGCCGGTTCCTCCCCCGGCCGGGCCAGCAGCTCCGCTTCCCGCTCCTTCGTCAGCGGCGGCGGCAGCGTGTCGCTGCCCCCGATGTAATGCACATCCCCCTGTTCCAAAAGTCCCAGCTGCGTCAGCAGCCGCCGCACCTGTTGCCACATCCCGCTCATACCGACCTCTCCTTCCCACCTGTCCGCCCCAGAGGGCGTGATATTCTGTTCCCAGCTCCGTGGGCGACAGAGCCACCGACAGGCCCGGATACCGCCTGCCGCCCACCGCTGCCCACTCCGACCGTACCGCCAGCAGCAGCCCTCCCTGGACCCCCACCGCCCGGTAGGGCAGCAGGTAAAACCGCAGGTCCGGCGCCGCCTGCCGCAGAGGCTCCAGCAGGTCCGCCGGCAGGCACAGCCCACGCTCCGTCAAAAGGCGCCGCACCGGCGGCGGCAGCAACGGGTCCAAAATTCCCCGGGATACCACCAGCACCGGCTGTCCGCTCGCCGGGTCTGAAAGGCTGGTGCCCGTGTCCCGCAGCGCCGTCAGACGGACGGTCTTCCCCCGCAGGCACACCTCGGCCCGCAGCAGTTCTCCCCGCACACCGTGGCGTGCGGCGGCGCGAAAAATGACGGTCAGCACCAGATACGCCGCCGTGGCGGCCACCAGCAGCGTCCCCGCGTCCACATCTGTATAGAAAACGCCGTTGACCGACGGCACGCCGCCGGTAACGAGCCCCAAACCCAGCACACACCCCGCCAGAGCGCAGGACACGGCAAACAGCAGCAGCGTCAGCCGCAGCAGCCGTTCCTCCCCGCCAAAAGCGGCCATTGCCAGCAAAACCCCTGCCGCCAGCTTCACGGGAGAGGCGGAAAGGAACTCCAATCCCGGCAAAAACACCACCGAGGCATACAGCCCGCCTCCCACGGCGGAGAGGGCGTAGCGCCAGCGGCGGGGCGGGATGCCCGCGAGGTACGCCGTACCCAGCAGCAGCAGATAGTCCATGAGGGCGTTCAGCAAAAACACGCTGTCCAGATATATCACCGTCACCTCTGTTCCCTCCTCCTTCCGGTCAGACTGCCGATACGCAGTATTATAGGACACCCCCGGCGGAAAAGCCGTCGCAAAAGGGATGGCACGGCCATAAAAAAAGCAGCCTGGCGGGCTGCTTGTCCGTCAGGCTGATTTCCTTTACAGTTCAGGCGATATAAGGAACGATCATGGAGGCCACCATGGCCACGATCATGACCACCACCAGCACCAGAGCCAGGGCGCGAGTCTTTTTGCTCATTGCTTTTCCTCCTCCGTCACGATCTTGCGGATGCTTTTTTCCGCCTTGCTTCGAGGCAGCATCAGCTCATGGCCGCAGCCCAGGCACCGGAGCTTGATGTCCATGCCCACCCGCAGGATCTCCCACCGGGTGCTGCCGCAGGGATGCGCCTTCTTCAGTTCCACTTTGTCATGCAGATGCAGGTCCATATGCTTCCTCCTGTCAAACCCGTCTTTCCGCTTGCATATCATATATCAAAACGCCGCCGTGCGGCAGATAGGATGAGACATAACATGCCTGAAAACAATCTTTTTCCGCCGGAGGGACTGCGTCCCCAGCCGGTTTTTTCCCTTCAGACGCTCCAGCAGGCCATGGAGGCCGGAACAATCCTGGAGGCCCCGGTCCAGCGGTGCGATGTGGAGAAAAATCTTCACATTGCCTTGGGTGCGGTGGCCGCTCTCCTGCCACGGGAAGATGTCCTCGCTCCCTGGATCAGCGGTGCGGACCGGGATATTTCCATATTATCAAGAGTTGGTAAGTCTGTTTGCTTTACAGTAAAAGCCATCCGCCCCGATGGAAAAGGCGCGCCGGTGGCGCTTCTCTCCCGCCGGGAAGTCCAGGAGAGGGCGGCGGAGTATTTCTTTTCCCATCTGCGGCCGGGGGCCGTGGTCACCGCGAAAGTGACCCATTTGGCCGCCTTCGGGGCCTTTTTGGACATTGGCTGCGGCATCATCGCCATGCTGCCGCTGGAGCAGATTTCCGTCTCCCGCATCTCCCACCCCAGAGACCGCTTCCGAGTGGGGCAGAAAATTCTGGCAGTGGTGGGCAGCGTTGACCGGGAACAGCGCCGCTTCACCATGACCCACCGGGAACTGCTGGGCACCTGGCTGGAAAATGCCAGCTGGTTCCAACCCGGCGAAACCGTCAGTGGTGTCGTCCGCAGCGTAAAGGAATACGGCAGCTTCATCGAGCTGACACCGAACCTATCTGGGCTTGCGGACTGCCGGGAGGAGCTTTCCCCCGGCGACCCGGTGTCTGTGTATATCAAGAGCATCCGCCCGGAGCGGATGAAGATCAAATTACAGCTCATTGAAAAGCTGCCGGGTCCAGCGCCTCTGTCTCCCCTGCGGTATCAGATCACAGACGGCTGTCTGGACCGCTGGGTCTACTCCCCGCCCAATTACGAAAAGGCGCCGGTGGAAACGGTGTTCACAGCTCCCGACCCTTGATCTTCTCCCAATAGGCCTTGGCAGCCTGCTCCGTTTTGTTGTCTCCCCACTCGTAGTACTTTACGTCCTTCAAAGCATCCGGCAGGTATTGCTGCTCCACCCAACGGTGGGGGAAATCGTGGGGATAGAGATAATGCTGTTGGTTATCAAAGCCAGTGGTATCGGCGTGGACATTTTGCAGCTGCCGGGGGATATCACCGCTTTTTCCCTTTTTCAGGTCCGCCATGGCAGCAATGATGGCGTTGTGTGCGGTGTTGGACTTGGGCGCAGTGGCCAGCAGGATGGCGGCCTCCGCCAGGGGAAGCCGGGCCTCCGGCAGTCCCACCTGCAAGGCGGCGTCCACGCAGGCTTTCGTGATGGCGATGGCCATGGGATACGCAAGGCCCACATCCTCGGCGGCGATGACGAGAAGCCGCCGGCAGGGAGACAGCAGGTCCCCCGCCTCCAGCAGCCGGCCCAGGTAGTGGACCGCCGCGTCGGGGTCGCTGCCTCGGATGGACTTTTGCAGGGCGGAGAGGATGTCATAGTGGGCGTCGCCGTCCCGGTCGTAGCGCATGGCGCTGCGCTGGGCCACCTGTGCGGCGTCCTCTTTCGTGATCCGCAGCGCGCCGTCTTGAGACCGGGCCGCCTGGCACAGCAGCTCCACTGCGTTGATGGCCTTGCGGACATCGCCGCCGCAGGCGGTGGCGATTTGGAGGGGTACCCCTTCCTCCCAGGAAAGAGGCAAAGAGCTGCGCTCCTGTTCGATGCTTAAAGCTCGCAGGACAGCCGGCTCCGTCTCCTCCGCCGGGACGGCCTTGAATTCAAACACCGTGCTGCGGGACAGCAGAGCGCTGTATACGTAAAAATACGGGTTTTCCGTAGTGGAGGCGATGAGGGTCAGCTTGCCGTTCTCCATAAACTCCAGCAGGCTCTGCTGCTGCTTTTTATTGAAGTACTGGATCTCGTCCAGATACAGCAGCACGCCGCCGGGAGCCAGCAACGTGCCCACATCGGCGATGATGTCCTTGATGTCCTGTAAGGACGCTGTGGTGGCGTTGAGCCGGTAGAGGGTCTTGTTGGTTTTTTCCGCGATGATGTTGGCGATGGTGGTCTTACCGGTGCCGGAGGGACCGTAAAAGACCATGTTGGTATCCGTGCCGCTTTCAATGAGGCGCCGCAGCACCGCGCCGGGAGCCAGCAGATGCCGCTGGCCCACCACCTCGTCCAGGGTCTTGGGGCGGATCTCGTCCGCCAAGGGACGCTGCATAGCTGTCCCTCCTTTCTAATTTCAGTATCTTATCATAGTTCTCTGGGGATTTCCATGGTTTTTTCCCTAGTCATTTGGCGAAAGTTGTGGTATCCTGTCACAGAGGTGATGACTATGGCATCCAAGGCCGCGATCAAGCGCATCATTGAAACATTAAAGGACATCTATCCCGATGCCCTTTGCTCCCTGCAATACAAAAAGGACTACGAACTGCTGTTCGCCGTCCGCCTGTCCGCCCAGTGTACCGACGAGCGGGTAAACAAGGTGACGCCCGCCCTGTTTGCACGTTTCCCTACGCTGGAGAGCTTCGCGGAGGCGGACCCCAAAGAGGTGGGTGAATACATCCACTCCTGCGGCTTTTTCAACGGCAAGGCCCGGGACCTGGTGGCCTGTGCCCAGCAGCTTTTGGAAAAGCACGGCGGCAAGGTCCCCGGCACCATGGAGGAGCTGACTGCCCTGCCCGGTGTGGGCCGCAAGACCGCCAACCTCATTCTGGGCGACATTTTCGGCCAGGAGGGCTATGTCTGCGACACCCACTGCATCCGCATCACCGGGCGCCTGGGCATCACCGACGGCTCCAAGGACCCCCTTCAGGTGGAGCGGCAGCTGCGCCAGTGCATTCCGCCTAAGGAGTCCAGCAATTTCTGCCACCGGATGGTGCTATTCGGCCGGGACACCTGTACCGCCCGGTCCCCCAAGTGCGAGGGCTGCCCCCTGGCAAAGGACTGCGCCGCCTTCAAAGCCGCGGCAAAACTGAAAAAATAACTTCCCGTGCCTGTACAGCCGCCTGTACAGGCACATTTTTCTACTCCCGCTCATATACTGCTTTGGAACACGAAAACACCACGCGATCCAGGAGGTCATATGGACGAAAACACAGCCAGACTGGCAGAACATCTGAAAAACAACCCCGCCCTGCTGCGGCAGCTGGCCCAGTCCAAGGACGGGCAGAGCCTCATGCGGATGCTGACGCAGCAGGACCAGGGTGCCGCTCTGCAAAAGGCGGCCCAGTCCGCCGCCCGGGGCGACACAACGGATATGGTGCGGATGGTGACCCAGCTGATGCAGAGCCCCGATGGGGCGGCGTTGGTGGAGCGCATCAACAAAGCCCTGCGGAAATAAACATATTTTGGGGAAAGGCAGGTGGCGGCGGTGGCCGAATTTGACGAAAAACTCAACAGCATCCTGTCCAATCCCGACGCCATGTCCCAGATCATGCAGTTGGCCCAGTCCCTGTCCGGCGGACAGGAGCAGCCATCCGCCCCGCCTTCTCCACCGCCTCCACCCCGGCCGGCTCCCCGGCAGAGTGCCCCGCCCCAGGACCTTCTTTCCTCCCTGGCCGGCGGCATGGACCCCAAGCTCCTGACCCGGCTGCTTCCCATCGTCCAGGAGCTGGGCGGCCAGCAGGACAGCAACGCCCGGGCCCTGCTGTACGCCCTGCGGCCCTATCTCCGGGAGGACCAGCAGGAAAAGGTGGAGCGGGCACTGCAGCTGGCCCGACTGTTTCATTTAGGGAAGAAATTCCTGGCGGGATGGGAGGGATAGGCCATGTATAACCGCTACATCCGCAATGACAACGGCTCCTATACCCGCATTCCCCAGGAGGAGCCACCCAGGGCCCAGCAGGGCGGCTCCCAGCAGCCAAAACAGGACCCGCCGCCCCCGCCTCCAAAGCAGGAACCGCCTGCCCGGGACGGGCCGCGCCGCGAGCCTCCTCCGCCGTCCTCCGCCGGACGGATGGCGGATGGCCTCACCGGGTTCCTCCGGCACATTCTCGACCAGCTGCATCTGGACCATGTGGACACCGGAGACCTGCTGCTTCTGCTGCTCTTGTTCTTCCTGATCCGGGAGGACGCGGACGAGGAGTTGCTGGTGGCTCTGGGGCTGCTGCTCATTTTGTAAACACCCTTCGCGGCGCCGCGGAGGGTGTTTCTTTCCGCCAAGAACGGATTGCACTTTCCATAACACCGTGATATAATATATCAGTTAAATTGTCGCTTTGTATCCTTTGGTGCGGAGCGGCGTTGAGTTTGAGGTGTTTTGCAATGGAAAATCAAGTGCAGAAAAAGAGAATTTTGAGCGGCATCCAGCCTTCCGGTGACCTGACCCTGGGCTCCTACCTGGGCGCCATCCGCAACTGGGCGGCCCTGACCGATGAATATGACTGCTACTACATGCTGGCGGACATGCACACCATCACGGTGCGGCAGGTGCCGGCGGACCTGCGCCGCCACACCCTGACCCAGGTGGCTGCCTACATCGCCAGCGGCCTGGACCCGGAGAAGAACACGCTGTTCGTCCAGTCCCACGTGCCCGCCCATGCCCAGCTGGGCTGGGTGCTGGACTGCTACACCATGTTCGGCGAGCTCAGCCGTATGACCCAGTTCAAGGACAAGTCCTCCAAAAACGCGGACAATATCAACGCGGGATTGTTCACCTATCCCGCTCTCATGGCGGCTGACATCCTGCTGTACCAGGCGGACCTGGTGCCCGTGGGCGGCGACCAGAAACAGCACGTGGAGATCTGCCGGGACATCGCGGGCCGTTTCAACGGCATTTACGGCGATACCTTTAAAATTCCCGAGCCCTATATCCCCCAGGTGGGCGCCCGGGTCATGAGCCTGACCTCCCCGGAAAACAAGATGTCCAAGTCCGACAAGGATCAAAACGGCTGCGTCTACATGCTGGAGAAGCCCGAGGACATCATGCGCAAATTTAAAAAGGCCGTCACCGATTCCGACGCCTGCGTCCGCTTCGACCCTGCCGCCAAGCCCGGTGTGTCCAACCTGATGCAGATCTACTCTGTGGCCACTGGCCGCAGCTTCGATGAAATCGAAAAGGAATTCGCCGGCCGCGGCTACGGCGATTTCAAAAAAGCCGTGGGCGAGTCCGTGGTGGAGCTGCTGCGCCCCATTCGGGAGGAGACGGAGCGTCTGCTGGCCGACAAAGCATATCTGGAGAGCGTGTACCGCGCCGGTGCCGAAAAGGCCTCCCGGGTTGCGGACCGCACCGTTGCCAAGGTCTACAAAAAAGTGGGCTTCCTGGCTCGCTGACGGAGGGCCGTTATGCATCTGGACAATCAACTGATCGCCTATGTGGTCCTGGCTTTGCTGGTGGCCCTGGTGGTGAGCTTTCTCATGACCCCGGTGGTCAAGACTTTCGCTTACAAGGTGGGCGCCATCGACGTGCCCAAGGACGCCCGCCGGATGCACAAGGTCCCCATTCCCCGTCTGGGCGGTCTGGCCATTTTTATCGGCTTCATGGTGAGCATCTTGCTGTTCGTGCCTATCACCTCTGAGATGAAGAGCATCCTGCTGGGTGCCGTCATCATTGTGGTTCTGGGCGTGGTGGATGACATCATGGCCCTGCCCGCCATGCTGAAGTTCGTGGTGCAGATCGTGGCGGCGGCTATTCCCGCCACCCACGGCGTCACCATTCTGGCCTTCTCCAATCCCAACATTTTCTCGGATAATCTGTACTGGGTGCTGGGTGGCCTGTCTGTTCCTTTCACCATTCTCTGGATCGTGGCCATCACCAACTCCGTGAACCTCATTGACGGTCTGGACGGCCTTGCCAACGGTGTGTCCGCCATCTCCGCCACCACCATGCTGGTCATCGCCCTGCTGGCCTCCGAGGCCCAGGTGGCCATCGTCATGGCGGCTCTGGTGGGCGCCTGCGTGGGCTTCATGCCGTACAACCTGAACCCCGCCAAAATGTTCATGGGTGACACGGGTGCCACCTTTCTTGGCTATATTCTGGCCACCATGTCCATCCAAGGCCTGTTCAAGTATTACGCTGTTATTTCTTTCGTGGTGCCCTTCCTCATCCTGGGCCTGCCCATTTTCGACACGGCTTTCGCCTTCATCCGCCGCATCGCCCACGGCCAGAGCCCCATGCACGCCGACCGCAGCCATATCCACCATCGGCTCATTGACATGGGCCTGAGCCAGAAACAGGCGGTGGCCACGCTGTACGTCATCTCCGCCATTCTGGGCCTTTCCGCCGTGGTTCTGACCACCGGCGGCGAGGAAAAGGCCATGCTGTTCTTCGCGGCGCTGTGCATCGTGGCCGTGGTGGCCGCCCGGGTGGTTTTCCCCAAGGAGGTCAAGGAGGAGCTCCACGAAGAGCTGGAGGAACTGAAAGAACACGGGCACCATGAGGAGCCCGGGAAAGACGAGGAAGCATGAGTATGGACAAGCTTCGTATTATGAGCGTCTTCGGCACCCGGCCGGAGGCTATTAAAATGTGCCCGCTGGTGAAGGAGCTAGCCTCCCATCCGGAGATTGAGAGCCTTTGCTGCGTCACTGCCCAGCACCGGCAGATGCTGGACAGCGTGCTGGAGGTCTTTGACCTGAAGCCGGACTACGACCTGAACATCATGACCCCCCGTCAGACCCTCTCCACCATCACCAGCAAATGCCTCACCGGTATGGATGAGGCCATTGAGACTCTGAAGCCGGACATGATCCTGGTCCACGGCGACACCTCCACCACCTTTGCCGGCGCCCTGTCCGCCTTTTACCACCAGGTGCCGGTGGGCCATGTGGAGGCAGGATTGCGAACTTACGACAAATATTCCCCCTTCCCGGAGGAGATGAACCGCAAGCTGGTGTCCGCCATTGCGGACCTGTACTTCTGCCCCACCGTCAATAACAAGCACAACCTCCTGAAAGAAGGCATCACCGACGGCCTGTTCGTCACCGGCAACACGGTCATTGACGCTTTGAAAACTACCGTCCGGGAGGATTATACCTTTTCTACCGATGAACTGAACCACCTGCCCTACGGGGAAAAGAAAGTCCTCCTGGTCACCTGCCACCGGCGGGAGAATTACGGCGAGCCCATGAAACAGATTATGCTGGCCCTCCGGCAGATCGCAGAGCAGAACGAGGATGTGGAGCTGGTCTACCCGGTGCACCTCTCCCCGGTGGTGCGGGAGGCAGTGGACAAGTACCTGCGGGGCACGCCCCGGGTCCACCTCATTGATCCCCTGCCCGCTGACGAGATGCACAACCTCATGGCCCGCTCCTATCTGGTACTGACGGATTCCGGCGGTCTCCAGGAGGAGGCGCCCGCCCTGGGCAAGCCCGTCTTGGTCATGCGCCGGGAGACAGAACGGCCCGAGGCTGTGGAGGCCGGCACGGTGAAGCTCTGCGGCGTGGTGCAGGACGATATCGTCACCATGACGGAGCGCCTCATCCACGACCAGGAGGCCTACCGCAAAATGGCCCACGCCGTAAACCCCTACGGCGACGGCCATGCCTGCGAGCGTATCGCCCAGGCCATTCTCTGGCACTTTGGCCGGGGCGAAAAGCCGGCAGAGCTCAACGCATAAACCTGCCGTCCCGCGGAAAGGAGGGTCCCCATGGACAAGCGGACGCTGAATCGCATCACGGCGGTCTTTCTGACGCTGCTGGTCCTGGTGGTGGCCTTCATGCTTTCCGGCAGTTTCCGGCGGACCACCAGAGTGGTCCTGCCCCAGGAATCCCAACAGGATGAGCAAATTCCCGGCTTCCCCGGTGATTCCACGGACGCATTGACGGTGGTGTCTGTTGCGCCGGACACGGTACAGGCCGCCATAGAGACTCTGGCCCGGCCGGAGCAGTACCGCCAAACCGTCAGCGTGCAGCAGTTCTGGAGCGGCGAAAGCGGCACCGTGGAAACCACGGCGGCGGTCCTAACCCCCTGGAGCCGTCTGGACCGCCAGTTGGCGGACGGCCGCCAGCGCCACGTTCTCACTAACGGGGAGACGACCTACATCTGGTATAACAGCGAGAAGTCCGTGCTCCGCGTCTCCGCCGGCTCCATTACCGCCGACATGGAGCAGTCCATCCCCACTTACGAGGATATTTTGCGTCTGCCGGTGGAGACCATCGCCGCCGCGGATTATCGCACCATCGGCGACCAGGTCAACTGTATTTTTGTGGAAACCGCCGCCGATGGGGCGGGCTATACTCTCCGCTACTGGGTCAGCGTGGACACCGGCCTATTAGTGGCGGCGGAAAAGCTCAGCGGCAAGGAGACTGTCTACCGGATGTGGCAGACCGCCATTGACCTGGCCCCGGCCTTCACGGACGAATTTACCCTGCCGGGCGGGACCGTCCTGGCTGAACCCTGACTGAAAAAACACGCCGTAAAAGCGGCGTGTTTTTCTTGCTGTGATGGACAATACAGCCTTGACAAGTCCCCCCGGAAAAGAGATAATATAGGGTGTTGTATTGTGTAAATTACTGGCATGGAGGTACATTCATGGCGCTTGATATGAAGTTTTTTGACGAGATGGAAGCTCGTATCCCCAAGGGAAAGGTCCGTACCCGGTTCGCCCCCTCCCCCACCGGCTATATGCACGTGGGCAACCTGCGCACCGCCCTGTACACCTGGCTCATTGCCCGCCACAACCACGGCACCTTTATCCTCCGCATTGAGGACACGGACCAGGGCCGTCTGGTGGAGGGCGCCACGGACGTCATCTACCGCACCCTGGCCGAATGCGGCCTCGACCACGACGAAGGTCCCGATGTGGGCGGCCCCGTGGGTCCCTACATTCAGTCCGAGCGCCGGGGACTTTACGGCAAGTATGCCGAGCTGCTGGTGGAAAAGGGCGCGGCTTATTACTGCTTCTGCGAAAAGACAGAGTCCGAGGAGGATTCCGGTGAATGGGAGCGGGCGGACGATCCCTGCCGCAGCCTGAGTCCTGAGGAGGTCCAGGCCAATCTGGCCGCTGGCAAGCCCTATGTCATTCGCCAGCGCATCCCCCATGAGGGCACCACTACCTTCCACGATGTCAGCTTCGGCGACATTACCGTGGAGAACAAGACTTTGGACGACCAGGTGCTGCTGAAGCGGGACGGCCTGCCCACCTATAACTTTGCCAACGTGGTGGATGACCACCTGATGGGCATTACCCACGTGGTTCGGGGCAGCGAGTACCTGTCCTCCGCCCCCAAGTACAATCTTCTGTACGAGGCCTTCGGCTGGGACATTCCCACCTACGTTCACTGCTCCCCCGTCATGCGGGACCAGCACAACAAAATGAGCAAGCGCCACGGCGACCCCTCTTACGAGGACCTGATCGCTAAGGGCTATCTGACCCCCGCCGTTTTGAACTATGTGGCACTGTTGGGCTGGGCGCCCAAGGGCGAGCGCAGCGAGCAGGAGATCTTCTCCCTGGAGGAGCTGGTGGATGCTTTCGACATTGCCGGCATTTCCAAGTCTCCCGCCATTTTTGACATTGTCAAGCTGGAGCACTTCAACGCCCTCTACCTCCGTGCCCTGCCGGCGGAGGAGTTTGCCAAGGTGGCGGAGCCCTACATCCGTCAAAGTGTGAAGAACCCCGCCATTGACACCTCCGCCATTGCCGCTTTGCTGCAGGCCCGGTGCGAAAAGCTGACGGATATCCCTGAGAAGGTGGATTTCTTTGATGCTTTACCGGAATACAGTGTGGAGTTTTACACCAACAAGAAATCCAAAACCGACTCCACCGTTTCCGCCGCCATGCTGGAGGCCGTCATCCCCGCTCTGGAGGCACTCCCCGATTGGACCATGGACACCGTCCATGATACCCTCATCGGCTTGGCCGCGTCTTTGGGCGTGAAGAACGCCACCCTCATGTGGCCCGTCCGCATCGCCGTGGCCGGCAAGCTGGTGACTCCCGGCGGTGCCGTGGAGCTGTGCCATATTCTCGGAAAGGATGAGACCCTGCGCCGCCTGCGTGTGGGCCTTGACATGCTGAAACAATGAGTCAGCTGGAACGCCAGTTTCAAATTCTGGCCGATCACTGGCACAGAGGCTTTGGCCAGGAAGTCAAACGCTCTGCCATTGCCTTTTGTCTGCTGGTATTGATCTTTTTCGGTGCCTGCATGGTGTCTCCTTCCCTGCGGGAACTGCTGGCAAATCAGGTGCTGCCCCTGTTTGGCGGCATGGACATCTCCAATGAGGACGGGTCTTTTTCCGCCCTGGCGCTGTTTTCCAACAATGTGCGGGCTTGCTCCGTCACCATGGTGTACGGCCTGCTGCCTTACGTGCAGCTGTCCGCATTGGCGCTGGGCATCAACGCCATGGTCATTGGTTTTCTGGCGTCCTACTATTTTATCTCCGGCATCTCTCCCCTGACGTTTTTGCTGGGCATCCTGCCCCACGGTATTTTTGAGCTGCCGGCCTTGGTGTTGGCCTTTGCCATGGGGCTGTATGTCTGCGGCCAAATGACTCGCCGCTGCCGACACGATGAGACCGCATTGCCCCTATGGGACTGCGTGACACTGATGAGCTGGCTGCTGCTTCTGGTCCTGATCCCCCTGCTGGCGGTGGCTGCCGCCATGGAGGCCTATGTGACGCCTCTGCTTCTTTCCCTGGCGATGTGATTTTGAATTTCTTTGAATTTCAGATAAAGGACTGTATATCGATATGAGTAAACTCATCATTCCTGCCGGTTACCAGATGCCCCTGACCAACAATGAATTGCAGCGGGCCATCGAGCTCATCCACGAGGAATTTCAGCACAGCCTGTCCGTCCGTCTGAACCTGCACCGGGTCTCCGCTCCCTTGTTCGTGGACGGCAGCACTGGTTTGAACGATGACCTCAACGGTGTAGAGCGGGCCGTGACCTTTGACATTCCCGATGTGGGCACCGACGGCCAGGTGGTCCACTCCCTGGCCAAGTGGAAGCGTCTGGCCCTGAAGCGGTATGAATTCAAGGTGGGCACCGGCCTTTACACCGATATGAACGCCATCCGCCGGGACGAGGAGGTGGATAACCTCCACTCCATCTATGTGGACCAGTGGGACTGGGAAAAACACATCGACGTGACGAACCGGAACATGCAGTATTTGAAGGACACGGTCCGGGACATCGTGGGCGCCATCTGTGACACCTCCGCCGCTTTACGGAACGCCTATCCTGTGCTGACCTTCAAGCCGGAGCGGGATGTACATTTCATTACCACCCAGGAGCTGGAGGACCGTTACCCCGATCTGACGCCCAACGAGCGGGAAACGGAGATCTGCCGCCAGTACCGCACGGTGTTTCTTATGCAGATCGGCAAGACCCTCCACTCCGGCCAGAAGCACGATGGCCGCGCTCCCGACTACGATGACTGGAACCTCAACGGCGACATTCTCATGTGGAACCCCGTTCTGGAGCGGAGCTTTGAGCTTTCTTCCATGGGCATCCGCGTGGATGCCGCCGCTCTGGACCGTCAGTTGACAGAGGCCCATTGCGACCACCGCCGCAAGCTGCCCTTCCACCAGATGCTGCTGAATGGCCAGCTGCCCCAGTCCATCGGCGGCGGCATCGGCCAGTCTCGCCTGTGCATGCTGCTGCTGGGCACCTGCCACATCGGTGAGGTCCAGGTCAGCCTGTGGGACCAGGAAACCGTGGAAGCCTGTGAAAAAGCTGGTATCACGCTACTGTAAAGGAATATTACATCACATAAAAAGCATCCGTTTTCCACGTTGGAAAACGGATGCTTTTTATGTGATGCAGCAGGAAAAGATCCATTCCGCCGCTTTCGGCGCGCCTCCCGCAATACGAAAGCTCTGTGCGATCCGGTTTGTTTTCTGCCGGAAGGAATCATCAGACAGCACTTTTTGAAGGGCCTCCCCAATGTCCTTTGGCTTTTCCGAAGTCAATCGCAAGCCCATCCCCAACTCCTCCATGCGGTCCGCTACTGCCGCTTCCTCGCTCTGCTGCGGGTCCAGCACCGTGGGAACACCGTACCAAATAGCCTCGCTGACGCTGTTCATACCGCAGTGGGTCAAAAACACATCCGCCCGGCGCAGCACGGACAACTGGTCCACCCGTTCCTCCACTTGAATATAAGGAGGCAGTGGCCCCAATGCAGCCAAATTTTCAGCTGTCCCCACCGACAGCACAGCATCTACATCCATATCTTTCAGAACAGCCGCACAGTTTCTGCAAAAACAGTTTCTGCAAAAGCTTTTGCGGTCGTACATGACTGTTCCCAGGGATACATACACCAGAGGCCGGATCTTGCACGGCAGCGGTTCATTCCGTTCCGGCACAGACGGTCCCACGAAGGCGTACCGCTCTGAAAAGGTTTCAGCCATGGGCTGAAAGACCCGTGAGGTATCGACAATGGTGTTGGTCTCATTGTCGTTCTGCAGCAGGTCTGTGACCTTTTTCACCATATATCCGTGCTGTCGCAGCAGGGCCATTTTCCTGCTGATTCGAGGCATCCCCAGCAAAGACCATAGCAGTTCCTCGGCCTTGGGTTTCATCAGCCGGGCAGAGTATTGGTGGAAAGCAAACGTGGTGGTAGAGCATACATAGGGAATGCCCAGCTTTCCGGCAAACAGCTTTCCCCAAAAGCAAACCGAGTCCGACACGATGACATCCGGCTGAAAATCCTCCAGTTCCCGACAGACCTTCTCCTCCAGGGTCAGCGTGGTGTCCGTCACCATCTCCACCAGGGCCGCGAAATCCCGTCCCAACTTTTTGTCCAGGTTCCCGGGTGCCGGCGGTATGGCACCGTCGCAGCAAATCACCTCCGCCCCGGTGGCCTCCAGCTTCTCCCGGAAGGGCGCAAAGGAATAATAGCGCACCTGGTGCCCCATGGCCGTCAACTGCCGCACCACCTCCACAGTGGGGTTGGTATGCCCCCAGGCGGGAATGCAGAAAAACACGATCCTGCTCATGTGGGGTCCTCCCCGCTGAGAATAGCGTCAAACTGCCGGAACAGCACATCGTCCTTGGTGATGGCGATTCCCTGCTTTTCATCAGCCAATACCAGCAGCGTATCGCCCGGGTGAATGTCAAACAGGTCCCGCACCCCTTTCGGAATCACAATTTGTCCTCTTTCTCCCACGCGGACCGTACCGGCAAATTTTCCCTTCGACTGTTTCATAACGCGTTCCTCCCGCGAGTATGTAAATTCATATTTTTCATACTTTTATTACATCTGCGAAAAGCAGTTGTCAATCCCAAACACACAAGCTCTGGCAAAAAAACAGTACTGCCGGTTTTCGGCAGTACTGTTTTTCAATAAAGTAAATTAGCTTTACACCTGCTGTGGTGCCTCATTGGCAGCGTTGTACGCCTCCAGCAGCTTTTCATCCCGCTGGCGCTTTTCCTCGATGGACTGGACCAGCAGCATGTCCTTCACCTTCATGAGGCGAGTGGTGGTGGAACGGTCGTTTTCATCCAGCTTCATGGAGATATAGCGGATTGCCTCCTGGGTGTTGGGGATCATCACATACTCCAGGGCGTTGACGCGGCGGCGGGTCTTTTCGATCTCCTCCGCCATGAGCTGAGCGGACTTTTCGATCTCTGCCAGCTTCAGCATCTTCTGGAACACCTTGCCCAGAGCATCCACCGCCGTATCCAGTTCGCCGGAGGTGGCGGCAAAGCCATAGGGATAAATGTCGGCGTCCGACTTTGTCTTAGTCTGGAAGTGATACACCGGCACATTAACGGACATGATGTTCTGGCTGGTCATGGTCAGCTCCACACTCTGCTTAGGATACAGCAACGCCTGCTCCAAAGCCTCGGAGGACATGAGGGCGGAGGCAACGGTAAAGGACTTGTGCACCGTCATCAGCTCCTCTTCCACTTCAGCTCGAAGGGCGCGGACCTCCCGGACCGTGTCCAGGAACTGCTTCATAAGCTCATCTCGCTTGTCCTTCAGCAGCTTGTGGCCCCGCTGGGCGGTGCGCAGCTTGCCTTTCAGGCGGGTCAGCTCCATACGGGTGGGGTTCACCGTGATATTCGCCATTGGTTGCCCCCTCCTTTATTCCTGGTCTTTCTTGGGCCAGTACTTCTCAATATACTCGGGTTTGATACGTTTCAGCTCGCTCTTGGGCAGGATGCTCAACAGCTCCCAGCCCAGGTCCAGCGTCTCCTCGATGGAGCGGTTCTCCTCGTAGCCCTGGTTCACGTAGCGCTTTTCAAATTCATCGGCGAACTTGGCGTACAGCAGGTCCGTGGGCGTCAGAGCCGCTTCGCCCAGGATGGACATCAGCTCCTTATTATCCTTACCGGTGGCGTAGGCGGCGAAAAGCTGGTTCATGGTATTGGCGTGGTCTTCGCGGGTCTTGCCCTCGCCGATGCCCTTGTCCTTCAAACGGGACAGAGAGGGCAGCACATCCACAGGAGGATGGATGCCCTGGCGGTACAGCGCGCGGCTGAGGATGATCTGGCCCTCGGTGATATAACCGGTCAGGTCGGGGATGGGGTGGGTCTTGTCATCCTCGGGCATGGTCAGGATGGGGATCAGGGTAATGGAGCCGGGATTTCCCAGACGGCGGCCGGCCCGCTCGTACAGCGTGGCTAGGTCCGTGTACAGATAGCCGGGGAAGCCACGGCGGCCCGGGACCTCCTTTTTGGCGGCGGAGACCTCACGCAAAGCCTCGGCGTAGTTGGTGATATCGGTCATGATGACCAACACGTGCATTCCCTTCTCAAAGGCCAGGTACTCAGCTGCAGTCAAGGCCATACGGGGGGTGGAAATACGTTCAACAGCCGGGTCGTTGGCCAGGTTGGAGAACAGAACGGTACGGTCAATGGCACCGGTGCGGCGGAACTCGCTGACGAAGAACTCAGACTCCTCGAAGGTGATGCCGATGGCGGCAAATACCACGGCGAAGTTGGAGGACTCATCGCCCAGCACCTTGGCCTGACGGGCGATCTGGGCAGCCAGGTTGGCGTGAGGCAGGCCGGAGCCGGAGAAAATAGGCAGCTTCTGACCACGGACCAGCGTGTTCAGTCCGTCGATGGTGGAAACACCGGTCTGGATGAACTCGTTGGGGTAGTCGCGGGCAGCGGGGTTCATGGGCAGGCCGTTGATGTCCCGGTACTCCTCCGGCAGGATATCAGGACCGCCGTCGATGGGCTGGCCCATGCCGTTGAACACGCGGCCCAGCATATCGCCGGACACACCCAGCTGCAGGGGGTGCCCCAGGAAACGGACCTTGGCGTCCGCCAGGTTGATGCCGGCGGCGGATTCGAACAGCTGGACCACGGCGGTATCGCCGTTGACCTCCAGCACCTTGCCCCGGCGGATGGAGCCGTCGTGCAGCTCCACCTCCACCAGCTCGTCATAGGTGACATTCTCCACCATGCGGACCATCATCAGAGGGCTTACGATCTCCTCTACGGTTTTATATTCACGGATCATCAGTTCTCACCTCCCTGAGCGGCGATCTCCTCGATCTGCTGCTCCATCTCGGCCTCGATACGGGCATATGCCTGGGGATACTCCTCCACGGGCACGCTCTTGGCGCGACCGATCTTCTCACGGGCGGGGATGGAAAACAGGTCCATCACGGAAGCGCCCTGGGCGATGGCGCCGCGGCACAAAGCCTCGTACCGCAAGATCATGGCCAGCATCTTTTCCTGGCGATCATAGCTGGAATAGCTGTCAATGTCCAGGAAGGCGTTTTGCTGCAGGAAATCCTCGCGGACCATGCGGGCCACTTCCAGGGTCAGCTGGTCTCCGGGGGACAGGGCGTCCTTGCCCACCAGCTGAACGATCTCATTCAGACTGGATTCGCTTTGCAGGATACTCATGGCCTTGCCGCGGTTCTGCATAAACTCCACGCCGAAGTTCTCATCAAACCAGGGCTTCAAAGTATCCAGATACAAAGAGTAGGAGTTCAGCCAGTTGATGGCGGGGAAATGGCGCTTATAAGCCAAGGACGCGTCCAGCGCCCAGAACACCTTCACGATACGCATGGTGGCCTGAGACACAGGCTCGGACAAGTCGCCGCCCGGAGGGGACACGGCGCCCACAGCCGTCAGGCTGCCCCGGCGCTCGTCGGAACCAATGCACTCCACAGAGCCGGCACGTTCATAGAACTGGGCCAACCGGGAAGCCAGGTACGCGGGATAGCCTTCTTCGCCGGGCATCTCTTCCAGACGGCCGGACATCTCACGCAGAGCCTCGGCCCAGCGGGAGGTAGAGTCGGCGATAACGGCCACGTCATAGCCCATGTCACGGAAGTACTCGGCGATGGTGATGCCGGTGTACACGGACGCCTCACGGGCGGCCACGGGCATATCCGAGGTATTGGCGATCAGCACGGTCCGCTTCATCAGAGACTCGCCGGTACGGGGGTCCTTCAGTTCGGGGAACTCCCGCAGAACGTCGGTCATCTCGTTGCCGCGCTCGCCGCAGCCGATGTAGACCACGATATCCACATCAGACCATTTGGCCAGCTGGTGCTGCACCACGGTCTTGCCGGAACCAAAGGGACCAGGCACGGCGGCGGTGCCGCCCTTGGCGATGGGGAACAGCGTGTCGATGATGCGCTGGCCGGAGCACAAGGGGCGCTTAGGGGGATACTTATGGCTGTAAGGACGGCCCACACGGACAGGCCACTTTTGGGTCATGGTCAGGGGCACTTCCCTGCCGTCTTCCGTTTTCAGGGTGGCAATGGTCTCCGTTACGTTGAAGGAGCCGCTCTTGATATCGGTGATGGTGCCGCTCATCTTAGGAGGCACCATGATCTTATGGAGCACCACGGAGGTCTCAGGCACGGTGCCGATAACATCGCCGCCAATGATCTTGTCGCCCACCTGGACAGTGGGAGTGAACTCCCACTTCTTCTCATGGTCCAGGGCGGGGACCTCCACACCACGGGTGATGCAGGCGCCCACCTTTTCCACGATCTTCTCCAGAGGACGCTGGATGCCGTCGTAAATGCCCTCGATCATGCCGGGACCCAGCTCCACGCTCATGGGTGCACCGGTGGTGACCACCTCGGCGCCGGGTCCCAGGCCGGAGGTCTCCTCATAGACCTGAATGGAGGCGGTATCCCCCTTCATGGTCAGGATCTCGCCGATCAGACGCTGGGGACCCACACGGACCACGTCGGACATATTGGCGTCCGCCAGGCCCATGGCTACCACCAGCGGTCCGGAAACTTTAACAACTTTACCGCTCAAACTGTAAAACCTTCTTTCATCAGATTCGCGGAAGGACTGCCGCGCTTCACGCGCGGACTGCTTTAGAGGATATCCGCGCCCACCGCGCGTTCGATGGCCCGCTGGATATTGTTTTTGCCGATGCCCAAGGAGCCTTCCCGGCCCGGGATCAAAATAATGGCGGGCCGCAGCTCATCCTTGTAGCGGGAGATCACGTCATCCATGTCCTTGGCCAACTGCTCCGTGAGATAGATCACGGCGCAGTCAGTCTTGGCCAGCTCCTTCACTTTCTCCCTGGCCTCGTCCACGGAGGTGACCGGATAGGTATCCAGGCCCAGAGCACGGAAGCCCATGACAGACTCCCAATCGCCGATCACGGCGATGCGATACGTTGTAGCCATACTCAACCTCCCGCCTTACACATAGCTGGCCCGCAGCCGGGAACGGATCACATCCGCCGGCAGGCCGGTGCTGCGTCCGATGAGAAGGATGCGCAGATTGGTGTACTCCGTCTCTTTGGCTGCCAGATATCCCACCAAAGGCGCTTCTCCGAAGGGGACGAACTGTGCTCCCGCCAGATAGTCGCCCACAGCGTCATCGCAGAGCTTTTCAAACTCCGTCATGGGACCGCCGCTCAGCGCCTCGGCGCCGGCCTCCGCGGCCTCCTGGAAGCGGGTAGACCGGTACAACTCCTTCAGCCCGCTGCCCTTTCCGGCACTGACCTTTAAAATGGCGTCTTCCGCCACCTCGCCGCCGGCAAACAGAATGCCGGCAAGGAAAGTCTCGTTCTTCCCCATGCGGATGGTGCGGATCAAGGAACGCAGGTTGGCCGCATCAATCTGGGCCTTTACATAGCCGTGCAGGAACGCGCTGCCGGTGGTTTCCGCCACAGCGTCCATATCCTTGTAGCACCAGCGGTCCAAAACGATGTCGCTGAGCTGTGGGTCACGGGTGGTCTCCAGCACCTCCCGGGCCTCCGCCGCGGCGGCAGCCACCATGGGCGGCAGGCTTTCCAGTTCGCCGCTCTGAAGGGCTTTTTTCAGCTCCGCCGCAGGGACACGGCCCATGTCCATCAGCATATGGTCAGGACTCACGCCCATAGCGCCGGCCTTTAAAATGGCCTTTACATTGTGATAATCATATTTCAGCTTGAAAATATCGATATACCTGGGATCCGGCGCACTGTCCGTCAGATCGGTAAGAGTCTCCTCCCGGGCGGCGGACAATGCCGCGTCCAGAGACTCTGGGTCCGTGGCGTGGAGCTCGGGATAGCCGCTCTCCTGCAGGAGCTTCAAAGCCTCCTCATCGGTACGGGCCTCCAGGACCTGCTCCATGCGCTCCCGGGTCAGCAGGCCGTTTTCCATGGCCTTGATCCGGGCGGAGATCGCCAGGTAATCGGTGTCTTTGATTTTTTTTCGCAAGACACTTCCTCCTTGTCAGAGCTCAGAAAACAGGCGCTTTGCCACCTCTCCCGCGGTCTCCGTCTTTTGCAGGCGGACCAGGGTATCGAAGGAACAGTTGACTTCCACCTTGCCGTCAGAGAGGATAAAGCCGCCCTTCAAGGGCCGGGTCTCCTCTGACAGGGTCAGCTTGCCGCCGTTCAGCTGCGCATTGGCCGCGCGAACAGCGGCCTCGCCGATGCGCTTTTTTTCTGCCGGGGCAAAGATCACGGCGCCGCGGCCATTGGGAGCCGCCTGGACCAGCAGGTCCGCCACCGTCTTGACATACTGCTCGTCCGGCATAGAGCACAGCTTCTCCAGCGCCAGGTCATAGGCCTTTTCCACCATTTCCTGTTTGGCGGCCAAGCCTACTTTCCGGGCTTCCATCTGCGCCGTGCTCACCAAACGCTCCTCCCGCTCCGCGGCGGCCTTTTGGTTTTTGACCGCCAGTTCGGCGGCTTCATTGTCCGCCTGTGCCTGATAGCGGTCGGTGATGCCATTCGCCTCCGCCCGGGCATCGCTCAGGATGCGGTCGATCTCCGCCTGTGTATCAGTCTCAATGCGCTGGGTGATTTTTTCGATTCCGTTCATAATTTTGTACTACCACCTTTCTGATGTGGTAAGTGCATCACAGGGCGTTCATCAGCAGCAGGATGGTGGCCAGCAGAGACAAAATGGCATAGAACTCCACGATACCGCACAGGATGATGCCCTTGGTGGCCTCGTCGGGACGCTTGGCGACGATGTTGATGGAAGCGGCAGCCACGCGGCCCTGGAAAATGGCGGACAGCCAGCCGCCCAGCGCGATGGGCAGGCAGGAGACGAAAATGGTCAGGCCCTGGGAAACCGTCAGGTCCACCATGCCGCTGCCGCCGAACACGCCCATGGTCAGCAGCACGAAGAACCATGCCACCATGCCGTACAGGCCCTGGGTGCCGGGCAGCACCTGCAGGATCAGGCACTTGGAGAAGTTTTCGGGAGCCATGCTGATGACGCCGGTAGCGGCTTCGCCCACCATACCGGTGCCCTTCGCGGAGCCAATGCAGCACAGGCCGACGGCCAGAGCCGCGCCCAGGAATGCCAGACCAGTACCACCAAATAATTCAAAAAAAGCAGCCATGTCAATGTTCCTCCTTGATTACATCTACATATTTTGTTTGAATTGCCAGGGGCTTGTAGGGCTTGCCGCCCTCCTCGTAAAAACGGTTGAAAAATTCCAGGCACTGCAGGCGCAGGTCGTGGACATAGCAGCCCAGCAGGTTCAGCGCCAGGTTCAGTGCGTTGCCGATCATGGAAATGATGATAAACAAGATCACGTTTCCGAAGGTGGCCGCCAGGGTGTTGAACACCTGGGCGATCACGCTGCCGGACAGCATCAGGGCCATGAGGCGAACATAGGACAAAATATCGCTGAAATAGCCGGTGACGCCGTTATAGACCAGACCCACCAGTTTGGTCACCTTGCCGAAGCCCTTGGCCTCCCGGGTACCGCCGAACACCAGCATCAAAATGCCGATCACCAGCACCACAGGGACGCCCTTCACCGTGCCGATGCCAAAAATCGCCAGCACGGTGCCGCCAAGAATGGTCCACCAGGTGAACTCGTCGAACAGGGCGTCGATATACTGGCCCCTGCGGAACTTCTTCACAACGCTGACGCCCATGCCGGTGAACACCTGGATCACACCCAGCACCAAAGAGCCCAGCATGATGGCCACGGTATCGTTCAGCGGTGTAAAGAGCGCCGGCATTTCAAAGGTGCTGTTGGGGTTGATGACTTTCAGGATCTGCGGGATAAAATCTCCGAAGAAGCCGCCGGTCATGGCGCCGACGATAAACGTGCTGATGCCGCACCAGAACACCAGCTCCATAAAGTTGCGGGTCCCTTCCCGGGGCTTGCTCTTTTTCAGCACGAACAACGCACCCAGGACCATCAAAATGCCATACGCCATGTCCGCCATCATGATGCCGAAGAACAAGATGAAAAACGGCGCCATCAGCGGGTTGGGGTCCACGCTGTTGTAGGCGGGCAGGGAGTACATCTCCGTCACCACGTTCATGCAGCGGCTGAAAATGTTGTTTTTCAGCTTCACCGGCACCTGGGGATATTCCTCCTCCGTGGGGTCCTCAGACTCCCAGGCGCAGCCCAGCCGGTCCAGGAAGGCACTCACCTGCTCCATGGTATCCGCCGGGGCCCAGCCCTCGAAAAAGAGGATGGTCCCATCCGTCAGCAGCCGCTCCGTGTTGGTCTCCCGGTCCGCGTCGGCATTGAGCCGGTCGGCATAAAGCCGCAGAGCGTCTTTGACCTCCGCGCTCTGGACGATCTCCTGTGTGGCGTGCTCCTGTGCCTCACGGTTTTCCGCTAACTGACGGGACAGCTTGTCCAGATTCTCCGCCGCGGTCCCCTCAGTGCCCTGGAACGTCACGACACTGAAATTGCGGGGGCGCAGGACCTCCATCGCCGCCGCTTCATCCGCTTTGTGACAGATGAGCAGGCAGTAGCTTTGCTGGCGGTCACCGCTGATCTCATAGAACGCAGCGGCCAGCTCCCTCAGCTCCGCCTTGACCGCCGCTGTATCAGTCCCAGCCGGACAGACGCCCATCCGGTAGACCACATGCGCGGTCCCCTCGGCATCCAGCGGCATGTCCAGCGCCTTCCACGGCGCTAGGGACGCCTGCCGGGCCAGCAGCCGGCTCTCCTCGCTTTGCAGGCGGGAGATCGTCTGGAGCAGTTCTCCGACTCTCCGGCTCACCGTCCTGGCCTGCTCCACAGCTCCTCTTCCCAGAAACTCCTCTTCCGAAACAGGCTGTCGCTGCATGAACATCCCGTCTTTGACCTGGGCATACTTTTTAATAGCTGCCAGGGCGGTGTTCACATCCGCGATCTCGTTTCGGGTGGACACCAGCCGGGAACTCTCCCGCTTTAAAAGGGCCGCCCAAGCCGGGTCCGCCAGCTTGCCGTCCGGCTCGCTGATCTCCACACAGCCCAAGTGCAAAAGCCCTCTCAAAAGCTCGTCCCGCTGGCTGGCCATGGTCATGACGCGGAGTTTCTTCATTTTTACAATGGCCATATCAGTGTTTCACAACCCTTCCGACAATAAACTCCGCGGCCGCCTCCATATGCTTGTCCGCCATCTGCCGCAGCCCGTCAGCTTCACGGGACGCACCGGCGTCGATCTCGGCGGCACGCTTCGCCGCCCGCTCCTCCGCCTGGCGCAAAAGGGTCTTCCCTTCCTCCGCCGCATCCACGCGCACTTGCTGCAAGAGCGCAAGGCCCGCCCGTTCCGCATCGGCGACGATCTGTCTTGCCTCAGCTTCCGCGGCCAACCTGCGCTCCTTGCTTTTCTGTTCCACTTCCGTGACTTTTTCGATTGCTTCCAGGGACATCCGTATCTCACCTTCTCTCCTATACAGTAAACTCTCTCACCGTTCCTTTATCTTATCACTGCCGTGCCGCGCAGACAACGGACAAATCCACAGGAGTGTCACGCATCCCATAAATACAATTGCCCACCCGGGACGGTCAGCTTACAGCATCAGTATAGGGCACCTTTCCCATCTCTGCAAGAATTATTTTCGTAGGAAATCGTTTTCTTCCATTTGCACAAAAGTTATCTAATTTTTTTGTAAATAATGCGGCGCAAACGTGTACGTGCATTTTCGCAAACGTATTCTCCGTCTATTTTTGTTTCTATTTTTGTTTTATTTTTAACAGCCGCAGCCGCTTCTATACGTCTTTTTCCAACAGGGCCTTTTTTTCCACTCAAAAAGCGGATTTTTCAGAGGAGGCCCCTTTGTTTTCCTGCAACATCAAGGAGCCGGACGCACAGTCCGGCTCCTTGGCGCTTTTTATCCGTTCTTGGCACCGTTCTGCTCCAAAAGCTTTTCAAGCTCCCTGAGTTCCGCACCGGCCTGGTCCATGGCCCTGGGCAGCTGGGTCAGGTTGACCTCCACCTTCCTCAGTTCGCCCGTCACATGAGCCGCCGTATTGTTGAAGGTGTTCATCAACGCCTGATACTGGGTGCGAAATGTCTCCACTGTCCGGCGCATTTGTGCTTGGGATGCCGCCTCCAGGTCCGCCGCACGCTTCCGGGCCTCGCATTCGATGGCACCGATCCGCTCCCGGAACTGGGCATAAGCCTCCGCGTCCGGCCGCAGCCGCTCTACTTCTTCAGACAACCGGGCAGCCTCCGGCTCAAGAGGTTCCAGTTCCTGCCGACGCTGGGTCTCCTTCGCCAGTTCCGCTGTCAGGCGGCTGTGTTCCGCATTCAGGGCCTCCATCCGAGACCTCAACCCCTCCACCTGAAGCCGCAGCGTATCGGCCTCAGCCTTCAGGCTCTCGTTCTCCTGCCGAAGCTTTTCCTGTACAGCGGCGGAATCCCGGGCGTTTTTTTCAATATAATCAATGACATCTTGCTTTGCGAAGCCACCGAATGTAACGGTTTTAAAGGTGTTGTTCTCCATAGGCCCACCACTTTCTTCTTTCTGTCATGTGCTACTTTAGCACAGAACACGTGCATTTACAAGTCTCTGAAAAAAAGTGAAAATTTTTTCAAAAAAACTCTTGCATTTTTCTTTGAGCCGTGCTACTATAACTAAGCTGTCTGTGAGACATGCGCCGTTAGCTCAGCTGGATAGAGCGTCTGGCTACGGACCAGAAGGCCGGGGGTTCGAATCCCTCACGGCGTACCA
>CAKTOO010000007.1 GCA_934590165.1 uncultured Dysosmobacter sp.
TGCCCCTTTAGAGGTGAAGCCAGTAATGACCCTTCTAGGGTCTGTGCAAACCACCACTTCAGTGGTGGTTATGATTTTGGAAAAAATGGAAAAAGTTTACAGAAAATTTATGGGATTTCGGCGGGAAGCGGCGGAAAATGCGGAAAAGCATGGCTTGACAACAGGTGGGGATACATTTATTATAAGAAACACCTGATGAATTTTGGAGGGAAAGGGGGACACTGTCCCCCTTTTTCCCACGGAAAGGAGCCGGAATTGATGGAGATGATTACCAGTCGCCAAAATCCCCTGTGCACCCATCTGCGGAAGCTGGCCGCCTCCGGCTCTTACCGCCGCAGGTGCGGGGAGTTCCTCTGCGACAGTCCCAAACTGCTGGAGGAGGCCCTTTTGTGGAAGGGGGACCTCCACACGGTGGTGGCCACGGAGCAGGCGGCGCTGCCGCCCATCCCGGCGGGCGTCCGGGTGGTGCAGGTGCCGACGGATGTGATGGCGTCCGTTTCTCCGGCCCAGGCGCCTCAGGGGGTCTTATCTGTCTGCGGGCTGCGGCCTCCGGTCCTGCCGGAAAAACTGACGGGGAAGCGGTACATGGTGCTGGACGGAGTCCAGGACCCCGGAAACGTGGGTACCATCCTCCGCACGGCTGACGCCTTCCGGGCGGACGGCCTGTTTTTGGTGAACGCCTGCGCGGACCTTTATAACCCCAAGACCGTCCGGGCCACCATGGGAGCGGTGTTTCGCTGCCCGGTGTGGTCCTGCGGCGTGGAGGAACTGCGGACCCTGCTGAATGCCAGCGGCCTGCCTCTGTACGGCGCCGCCCTGCGGGCTGACACGGTGGATGCCCGCGCCTTGGATTATGACCGCTGCGCCATAGCCATCGGCAGCGAGGGAAAAGGCCTTTCCCGGGAGGTGCTGGCGGTGTGTGACCAGACGGCGCTCATCCCCATGAGCGAGCACTGCGAATCCCTGAACGCGGCGGCCGCCGCCGCGGTGCTGCTGTGGGAGGCCGCCCGGAATGACCGGCTGTGAAGGGTATCCGGCGGGCCTTGACGGTGCTTTTGACCGCTGTCGCGGTCTATACCGCGTTTCAAGCGGTCAGCATTTGGCGTTACGGGTCGGTGGATGAAAAGCGGCCGGCGGACGTGGCTGTCGTGCTCGGAGCCGGGACGTATCACGGCGAGGTCTCGCCGGTGTACCGGGAGCGAATCAACCACGGCATCTGGCTGTATGAGAACGGCTACGTGAAAAAGCTGATCTTGACCGGCGGCTATGGTGAGGGCAGCGCTGGTTCCGACGCGGTTGCCGCCAGGCAGTACGCGGTGTCGGCTGGTATGCCGGAAACGGATATCCTGCTGGAGGAGCGGTCCACGATCACCCAGGAGAATCTCCTGTACGCTAAGGGCCTGATGGAGGAAGCGGGGTATGAGACGGCGGTGGTCGTCAGCGACCCGCTGCATATGAAGCGAGCCGCTCTGTTGGCGAAGGACGCCGGGATGGAGGCTTACAGTTCTCCCACGCCCACCAGCCGCTACAAAAGTTTCCACACGAAAGCAAAATTTCTCGCGAGAGAAGTATTTTACTATATCGGATACCAGGTGTACCGTCTGGTGACCTGACAAGCGGGGAGGCTTGGGTATGCTGAAATACTGGCTGTGGCTGACGAACCTGCGGGGCCTGCGGAACCAGACCCGGCTGGCGCTGCTGCGCCATTTCGGCACACCAGAGAATGTTTACTACGCCGACGAGGGGGAACTGCTGCTGACGGAGGGTATGACCCGGGAGCAAGCGGCGCTGCTGGCGAACCACGATCTCTCCGCCGCTGACCGCATTTTGTCGGACTGCCAGCGGCTGGATTTGACGCTTTTGACCTTGCAGGATGCCGCCTATCCCGGACGGCTGAGGAATATTTACGACCCGCCCTGCCTGCTGTATGTGAAGGGCCGCCTGCCGGCCTTTGACGAGGAGGCGGCTGTCGCTGTGGTGGGCACCCGGAAGTGTACGCCCTACGGCACCGCCGCGGCGGAAAAGCTGGGCTATGGCCTGGCCGCCGGCGGTGCGCTGGTGGTCAGCGGCCTTGCCTCCGGTATCGACGGCGCGGCGGCCAGGGGAGCCTTGCGTGCCGGCGGCATCGTGGCCGGTGTCGTGGGCAATGGACTGGATGTCCAATATCCCTATGAAAACCGCTATCTCTATGAGGATGTGGCGGCAGCCGGTGTGCTCCTCAGTGAATATCCACCGGGGACCCGCCCGGCGGGGAGCCATTTCCCTGTGCGCAACCGTATCCTCTCTGGCTTGTCCTTGGCCACGCTGGTGGTGGAGGCGCCGGAGCGCAGCGGTGCCCTCATCACCGCCGGCACGGCACTGGAGCAGGGCAGGGATGTGTTCGCCGTCCCCGGTCCTATTGACGCGCCCAACAGCGTGGGCTGCAACCGCCTCATCCGGGACGGCGCGGGTCTGGTGAGCGAGGCCTGGGATATCCTGCGGGAATACGAGGCCCGTTTCCCGGAAAAGCTGCGGCAGACAGTGCGACACTCCCAGCCGGAGGTGACGGGCTATCAGGCCCGTCAGCGGGCGGAGGCTAAGCCTGTGCCGCCAGCCATAGACCCGGAGGACCCCGCCCTGGGCCTTACCGACGACCAGATCGCCCTGTTGCGGGCGCTGCCGGCGGAGGAGCCCATCCAGGTGGATGACCTCATCGAGGCCACCGGCATCCCCACCCGGCGGGTGCTGTCCGCCCTGACGGTATTGGAAATTGAAAATCTGGTGACACAGCACAGCGGCAAGCGCTATATCCGTGCGGTGTCCCTTTCAGGACCCTTAGCAAAATAACGCGCCCCGGCGGCGTATGGAGGTAACTATGGCAAATCACAGCCTGGTCATCGTGGAGTCTCCCGCGAAGGCCAAAACCATCGGAAAATACCTGGGCAAGGACTTTGAAGTGAAGGCCTGCATGGGCCACCTGCGGGACCTGCCCAAAAGCGTTCTGGGCGTGGACCTGGAGCATGATTTCGAGCCGGTCTACAAGCCCATCAAGGGCAAGGAGGAGATCATCAGCGACCTGAAAAAGTCCGCGAAAAAGGCGGACATGGTGTATCTGGCCACCGACCCGGACCGCGAGGGAGAGGCCATCTCCTGGCACTTGAAGCAGCTTTTGGACCTGCCGGATGAGAAGACCCGCCGGGTCACGTTCAATGAGATTACCAAAAAGGTGGTCCAGGAGAGCATCCGGGAGCCCCGGGACATCAATCAGGACCTGGTGGACGCCCAGCAGGCCCGCCGTATCCTGGACCGCATCGTGGGCTACGAGCTCAGCCCCTTGCTGTGGAAGAAGGTCCGTCGGGGCCTCTCCGCCGGCCGGGTCCAGTCTGTGGCCACCCGCATGGTGGATGACCGGGACCGGGAGATCGAGGCCTTCCAGCCGGAGGAATACTGGACACTGGACGCCAATCTCCTGGGCAGCGATGTGAAAAAAGTTCCCTTTGCCGCGCATTATCACGGCAAGAACGGGAAAAAGGCGGAGCTGAAGTCCGCCGCCGAGGTGGATGCCGTGGTGCGGGAGACGGAGAACGCCGCCTTCCAGGTGAAGTCCGTGAAGCGTACCGACAAGCAGCGCAGTCCCTCGCCTCCCTTTACCACCTCCACCATGCAGCAGGAGGCCTCCCGCAAGCTCAGTATGACCCCCCGCCGCACCATGGCCATCGCCCAGCAGCTGTACGAGGGCGTGGACATCGAGGGGGAGGGCACCGTGGGTCTCATCACCTACATGCGTACCGACTCTCTGCGGATCTCTGAGGAGGCCCTGGCCTCCGCCAAGGAGTTCATTCTGGGCCGCTACGGCCAGGAGTATTATCCCGCACAGACCCACCGCTACAAGGCCAAGGCCAACGCCCAGGACGCCCATGAGGCCATCCGCCCCAGCAACGTCAACTGGACGCCGGAGATGCTGAAAAAGGACCTGACCGGCGAGCAGTACCGGCTTTACCGCCTGGTGTGGAGCCGTTTTGTGGCCTGCCAGATGGCCAACGCCGTGTATGACAGTGTGGCCGTGGATATCGAGGCCAATGGCCACAGCTTCCGGGCCGCCTCCTCCAGCCTGAAATTCTCCGGCTACACCGCCGTGTACGAGGAGGGCCGGGACGAGGAGAAGGAGGAGAAGGAATCTCCCCTGCCCGCCTTGCAGGAGGGCGAGGTTTTGACCTTGAAGGACTTTTCCCGGGACCAGCACTTCACCCAGCCTCCCGCCCACTATACCGACGCCACTCTCATCCGTGCCATGGAGGAGCAGGGCATCGGCCGCCCCTCCACCTACGCTCCCACCGTGTCCACCATCCTGGACCGGGAATATGTCATCAAAGAGGGCAAGTACCTGCACATCACCAATCTGGGCCGGGCGGTGACGGAGTGGATGAAGGAGTGGTTCACAGATATCGCCGATTTGAAATTCACCGCCAATATGGAGCAGAAGCTGGACTCCGTGGAGGAGGGGAACACACCCTGGAAGGATGTGCTGCGGAATTTCTACGGAGGATTCGACCAGGGCGTTCAGAAAGCGGAGGAGGGTCCCCGCATCAAGGTGCCCGACGAGGTCAGCGAGGAAACTTGCCCGGAGTGCGGACGGAACCTGGTGGTGAAGTCCGGCCGCTTCGGCCGGTTCCTGGCCTGCCCCGGCTATCCCGAGTGCAGCTTCACCATGCCCTTGGTGGTGGAGATGCCCGGCCGCTGCCCCAAGTGCGGCGGGCGGCTTATGAAGCGCACCGGTATGAGCAAAAAAACCAACAAGCAGTATACCTACTATTGCTGCGAGCACCTCAACAGCAAGAATGAGGCGGAAAAGTGTGACTTCATGTCCTGGGACGTGCCTGTGAAGGATGACTGCCCGGTGTGCGGCCAGACCATGTTCAAAAAAGCGGGCCGGGGCTTCAAAAAGCCCTTCTGCATCAATCCCGCCTGTTCCAACTTCCTGCCGGAGGAAAAGCGAGGGTATCCCAAGAAGAAGGATGCCGGAGAGGAGTCCACCGCACCTCAGGCGGAGGATGCCGCGCCTGCTGAGAAGCCGGCGGCGAAGAAGCCCGCCGCGAAAAAGACCACGGCAAAGAAGCCGGCGGCAAAGAAGGCTGCGGCGGCGAAAAAACCTGCCGCGGCAAAAATGACCACTTCCGCCCAAAAAACCGCCGCAAAAAAGGCGGAGGCATGAGGCGGCAGGCCGTAAAGGTCCCATTGCCTGAAAATAAAGGAGTATCCCTATGAACGTTACCGTCATCGGCGCCGGCCTGGCTGGCAGCGAATGCGCCTGGCAGCTAGCCCAGCGGGGCATCCAGGTCACGCTCCGGGAGATGAAGCCGGAGAAGCGGACCCCCGCCCATGTTACAAATGATTTCGCGGAGCTGTGCTGCTCCAATTCCCTGCGCTCCGACCAGCTGGAAAACGCCGTGGGCCTTTTGAAGGAGGAGATGCGCCGCCTGGACAGCCTCATCCTCGCCTGCGCCGACGCCACCCGGGTGGAGGCCGGCGGCGCCCTGGCGGTGGACCGCCACGGCTTTGCCGCACTGGTGACGGAAAAGGTGCGCAGCCATCCTAACATCACCGTGGTTCCCGGAGAAGTCACCGACATTCCCGAGGGGGAGGTGGTCATCGCCTCCGGCCCTCTGACCTCCGATGCTTTGGCGGAGCGGCTTCAGAGCCTGCTGGGAGCGGACAGCGACCTGCACTTCTACGACGCGGCGGCGCCTCTGGTGTCCGCCGAGAGCGTGGACATGGACAAGGCCTGGTTCGGCTCCCGGTACGACCGGGGAACGGATGATTATGTAAACTGCCCCATGGACAAGGAGGAATACGACGCCTTTTGGGAGGCCCTGACCACCGCCCAGGAGGCGGAGGTCCACGGCTTTGAGGACAGCAAGGTATTCGAGGGCTGTATGCCGGTGGAGGTCATGGCCCGCCGGGGCCACGACACGCTGCTGTACGGCCCCCTGAAATCCCGGGGGCTGGACGATCCCCGCACCGGCCGCTGGCCCTACGCCGTGGTGCAGCTGCGGCGGGACAACGCCGACGGCACCGTGTATAACCTGGTGGGCTTCCAGACCCACCTGCGCTTCCCGGAGCAGCGGCGGGTGTTTTCCATGATCCCCGCCCTCCACGACGCGGAGTTTTTGCGCTACGGCGTCATGCACCGCAACACGTTTTTGAATTCTCCCCGGCTGCTGGACCGGTATTACCGTCTGAAGGCGGAGCCCCGCATCTCCTTTGCCGGACAGATGACCGGCGTGGAGGGGTATGTGGAATCCGCCGCCAGCGGCTTTCTGGTGGGCGTGGAGACCGCCCGCCGCCTGACGGGCAAGCCGCCCATCGACTTTCCCCAGGAGACCGCTATCGGTGCCCTGGCATTGTATATCAGCAACGAGTCCGTGACGGTGTTCCAGCCTATGAACATCAATTTCGGCATCATACCGCCCCTGGACCACAGGGTCAAGGGTAAGCGGAACAAAAACGCGGAGCTGTCCGCCCGGTCCCTGGCCATCATCGACCGGCTGAAAGGAGAGGTGTGTCAATGAAGATCATCGTGGACGCCATGGGCGGCGACAACGCCCCCCAGGCCATCGTCCAGGGCGCTTTGGACGCCCACCGGGAATACGGCGTGGATATTTTGCTGGTGGGCAGGGCGGCGGAGGTGCTGCGGGCTGTGGAGGCCTGCGGCGAAAAGACGCTGCCCGCGGGCGTGGAGATCCGGGACGCCTCGGAGGTGGTGGAGATCGCCGACGACCCCGCCATTGCCTTTAAAATCAAAAAGGACTCCTCTTTGACCGTGGGACTGAATCTGCTGAAAGACGGGGCGGGAGACGCCTTTGTCTCCGCCGGCTCCACCGGCGCCTTGCTGGCGGGGGCCACACTGCTGGTCAAGCGCATCAAGGGCATCCGCCGGGCGGCATTGGGCCCCAGCGTCCCCATTCTGGGCGGACACATCACACTGTGTGATTGCGGCGCCAACGCCGAGTGCACGCCGGAATACCTGCTGCAATTCGCGTTTCTGGGCAGCTTTTACGCTGAGAAGGTCCGAGGCATCCAGCAACCCCGGGTGGGCCTTTTGAACATCGGCGCCGAGGAGGAGAAGGGTGATATCCTGCGCCATGAGACCTTCGCCCTGCTGAAGGAGGCCGGTGACCAGGGCCGCATCAACTTCATCGGCAATGTAGAGGCCAACGACGCCGTGCTGGGCAAGGCGGATGTGGTGGTGACGGACGGCTTTACCGGCAATGTCATGCTCAAGACCCTGGAGGGCACCGCCAAGTTCCTCATGAAGGAGCTGAAAAACGTGTACCTGACCAACGGCCGGACAAAGCTGGGCGCCGTGCTGGTGAAAAACGAGATGGCCGGTATGAAGCGGAAAGCGGACCCGGCGGAGATCGGCGGCACCCCCTTCCTGGGCATTTCCAAGCCTGTCATCAAGGCTCACGGCGGCTCTGACGCCAATGCCATCAAAAATGCCATCCTGCGGGCGAAAGAGTACGCGGAAAGCGGCTTTATCGAGGAGATCGAGAAGAATATCGACCATATGCGGGTGAAACCTGCCCCGGAAAAAGTTTGATTGCCTATTGACACCGGCGCAGTGGTTGCCGTATGATTACCCCAGCAAGTATTTCCATAAGGAGTGGATGTTGATATGTCGACCGAGGATATTTTTCAGACGATGCAGGAACTGGTGGCGGAGCATTTTGAGATGGACCCCGAGCAAGTCACCATGGATACGGAATTCTTTGACGACCTGGGCGCCGACTCCGTGGATGTTGTGGAGCTGATCATGAGTGTGGAGGACGCCTTTGAGGTTGGAGAGACTTCCGAGGAAGTGGTGGCCACCCTCAAGACCGTGGGCGATGTGGTGAATTATATCGCCAGCAAGGTCGCCGACTGAGAAAATGAACAACAAACGCCCCGCCCAGTGCGGGGCGTCCTTTTGGAGTGTGTATCATGCAGGAGCTTGAAAAAAAACTGAATTACACGTTCCGTGATCCCGGCCTGCTGGGCGAGGCCCTGAGCCACAGCTCTTACGCCAACGAGCACCGCTCCGCCGGACTGCGGAGCAATGAGCGCCTGGAGTTCCTTGGGGATTCCGTGCTGGGCTTTGTGACGGCGGAATTCCTCTTTCTCCAGCATCCGGACCTGCCGGAGGGAGACCTGACCCGCATTCGGGCGGCTCTGGTGTGCGAGCAGAGCTTGTACGAGGTGGCGCGGAAGCTGGACCTGGGCCGCTATTTGAAGCTGGGCCGGGGCGAGGAGGCCGGCGGCGGCCGGGAGCGGACCTCCATTCTGGCGGATGCCACAGAGGCCGTGTTTGCAGCAGTGTATCTGGACGGCGGCATCGGTGCCGCGTCTACCCTCATTCACCGGGTCCTGCTGGACGCGGAGAAGGAGGAAGTGGTGGAGGAGCGCCGCCGGGATTACAAAACGGTGCTTCAGGAGCTGGTCCAGCGGCAGGCGGACCAGGTGCTGACCTACCGGATGATCGGCGAGGAGGGTCCGGACCACGACAAGACCTTCCTGGCGGAGGTGCTGCTGAACGGTACCCAGGTGGGCACCGGCTCCGGTCACAGCAAAAAGGAGGCGGAGCAGTCCGCCGCCAAGGCGGCGTTGCGGAAGCTGGAAGCGGAAACATAAAAACAGGGGCTGTTAGCCCCTGTTTTTATGTTTCTGAAGACAAACACTGCCTTTTGCCGTGAAAAAGTAGGGGAGAGGGAGATGCACCGCAAATATCTCTGGAATTTTCGCCGAAGCCATGGTATACTATTTCAATACGAGCAATTTTTTAGGAAGGTGAAGCATTTGTCACTTTTGTCATCTGTAATTTTGGGTTTGATCCAAGGCGTCGCGGAATTCCTGCCCATCTCCAGCTCCGGCCACCTGGCTATCGCCGAGCATCTGCTGGGCATGACCGGCATGGAGGTTCCTGAGTTTTTTGATGTGCTGCTGCATTTGGGCACCCTGGCGGCGGTGTTCGCGGCCTACTGGACGGATATCCGGGACATGGTCCTGGAGCTTTTCGCGGGAGTAGGCGACCTGGTACATCACTCCACACCCAATCCCGTTCCCCCCGCCCGGCGGCTTATCCTGCTCATCCTCGTGGGCACGCTGCCCCTGTTTTTGGTGCTGCCGGTGCAAGACCTGGTGGAGGGGCTGGCGGACAATATGTCCTTTGTGGCCGGCGCCCTGCTGGTCACCGGCTGCCTGCTGTTTGCCAGCGACCGGGTGAAAAAGGGCCGCAAGACGGAAAAGACCGCCACTATGCTGGATGTACTGCTGGTGGGCGTGGCCCAGGCCATCGCCACCTGCCCTGGCATCTCCCGCTCCGGTACCACCATTACCGCCGGGTGCTTTGTGGGCTTTGACCGGAAATTCGCTGTCCGCTATTCGTTCCTGCTGTCCATTCCCGCGATCCTGGGCGCTAATGTTTTGAGCCTGAAGGACGCGCTGGGCACCGTGGTCTGGGCAGAGGTGCCGGTGTATCTGGTGGGTGTGGCGGTGGCCGCCCTGGTGGGCTACGCCTGCATCCGACTGCTGAAAATGATTGCCGATAAAGGCAAGTTTGGCTTTTTTGCCTATTACTGTTGGATCGTAGGCGCCCTGACGCTGGTTTTGACCATCGTGCAGGGGTAAGAAAATTTGCCCCGACCATACATATGATGACCTGTGAATATCCAAGGAGGTGCGGGCGTGGCTGCTGCGACACAAAAGAAATCAACAAGCACAACGAAAAAAGGCTCTGCTTCGGCGAAGGGCGGCTCCGGCCGCGCAAAGAAGCCTTCTGAGCCGCAAAAGCGCCCCATCCGCCGGGAGGTGTGGGGCGTTGTCCTGCTGGTGCTGTCCCTGTGCGTGGGCGTCAGCTATTTCAATATCCCGGCCATTTTCATCGACTGGTTTGCCCTGCTGCTGAAGGGCCTGTTCGGCTATGGCTACTGGCTGGCCTGCCCGGCGCTTTTGCTGGCGTCCCTCATCCTGCTGTTCCACCATGGCCGTCCCGTGCAGCTGCGGGTCATCTGCGCGCTGCTGATCCCCGTGCTGCTGGGTGCCCTTGGCCACATGGTGCTGTGCAATGTGGAATTTCCCTCCTCCGCTGGTGCTTTGAAGCAGTTCTGGCTCACCGGCACGGCACTTCAGTCCGGCGGCGCCATCTCCGGCGCTGTGGCGGAGGGGTCCGTCAAGGTGTTTTCCAAGGTGGCCTCCATCATCGTGTTCACCGCCCTGCTGGTGATCGCGGTGATGGTGTCCCTGCGGCTGACCGCCGGCGCCCTTATTGAAAAGCACCGCAACCGCCCCATGTACGAGGAGGAGCCGGAACCGGAGAAACCCCATGTCCGGGTGGTGCCCCTGGAGCCGGTCCGCCGTCCCTCGGCGGAGCCCCGGCCAAAGCCTCAGATCGACTTCCCGCTGGATGATGGCCCGGCTCTGCCGCCTGCCAAGGAGAAAGAGCCCGGCATCTTCACCAGCTTCTTCCGCCATAAGTCCACCCAACAGAAGACCCCGGACCAGGTGCTCTCGGAGCACACGGAGAAGACAACGCCGGAGCGGAAAAAGACCCCGGCCATTCCCAAGGCGGAGGACGAGCCGAAAGCCTTTGAGGTTCCCGCGGCGCCCAAGACGGCGCCGGAGCCCATCCAGGCGGAGCCCCAGGCGCCCCAGCCCCCGGCGGAGAGCGCCCCGTCCTCCCGGAAGGAAAAATCCAATACCGCCCGGGAGGTGGCGGCGCAGACTGCCGCCGTCACGGCGGAGATCGAGCAGAAGCTCTCCTCGGAGGAGAATGCCTACCAGTTCCCGCCCGTTACCCTGCTGCGGGCCAGCCGGGGAGAGAACTATACGGAGACCGGCGCCGAGCTGCGGAACAATTCCCGCCGCCTGGCGGAGACCCTTACCAGCTTCGGTGTGGATGCCACCCCCGGCGATGTGGTCCACGGCCCCTCCGTCACCCGCTACGAATTTATCCTGGACCAGGGCGTGAAGCTCTCCAAGATCACCAACCTGGCGGACGATATCGCCCTGGCGTTGGGTGCCACCGGCGTGCGCATCGCCCCCATCCCCGACAAGATCTCCGTGGTGGGCATCGAGGTGCCCAACAAGCAGGTGACCCCGGTGCTCATCCGGGATGTCATTGAATCCCGCACCTTTACGGAACACAAGTCCAAGGTGGCCTTTGCCCTGGGCAAGGACATCGGCGGCCAGTGCATTGTGGGCGACATCGAAAAGCTGCCTCACGTTCTCATTGCCGGTACCACTGGCTCCGGTAAGTCCGTGTGCACCAACTCCCTTATCATTTCTCTGCTGTATAAGTCCACCCCCGATGAGGTCCGCTTCATCATGGTGGACCCCAAAATGGTGGAGCTGGCTCCCTATAACGGCATCCCCCACCTGCTCATCCCGGTGGTGACGGACCCGAAAAAGGCCGCCGGCGCCCTCCAGTGGGCGGTGTTCGAGATGATGAAGCGGTACAAGACCTTCTCCGAGCACGGCGTGAAGAAGCTGGAGGAATTCAACCGCCTGGCCAAGGCCAGCGAGGACCTGGAGCCTCTGCCCAGTGTGGTGGTGGTCATCGACGAGCTGGCTGACCTGATGCTGGTGGCGGCGAAAGAGGTGGAGGAATCCATCTGCCGGGTGGCCCAGATGGGCCGTGCCGCCGGCGTCCACCTGGTTATCGCCACCCAGCGGCCCTCCGCCGACGTCATCACCGGATTGATGAAAGCCAATATCCCCAGCCGCATTGCCTTCGCCGTGGCATCCTCTCTGGAGTCCCGCATCATTCTGGACAACACCGGCGCGGAAAAGCTGGTGGGCAAGGGCGACATGCTGTATGCTCCCTTGGGAGCCGGCAAGCCCACCCGCGTCCAGGGCTGCTTCATCTCCCCGGAGGAGATCGAGCAGGTGGTGGAATTTGTGAAGCAGTCCGGCGAGGTCCACTATTCCGACGAGGTCATGGCTAAGATCGAGGAGTCCCTCCAGGAGAAGGAAAAGGGCGGCGCCAAGGGCGCTGCCGCGGAGCCCTCTGCCGACGACGAGGGCGACGAACTGCTGCCCGCCGCCGTGGATGTGGTGCTGGAAACGGGACAGGCTTCCGTGTCCATGCTTCAGCGGCGGCTGAAGCTGGGCTATTCCCGGGCCGCCCGCCTGGTGGACCAGATGGAGGAGCGGGGCATCGTGGGTCCTTTCGAGGGCTCCAAGCCCCGGCAGCTGCTCATCACCCGCGCCCAGTGGCAGGAGATGCAGATGGGCGGCACCGCCCCTGATGAAAACCAACCTGTTTCGCCTGAGAAACCATGAAACTTTGTAATACCGGGCTTGACAAATCCTTTTGAAGACGTATAATGGGTAAACAGTGAACGCGATGACAAAGCCAGCCTCGTGAAACCGGTTTTCAGCGAGAGGGATTTGGTGCAAGCCCTCAGCCCACGCCGCGAGGCAAGCCACTTTGGAGCAGTCCGCGATGAGCGGAACGGTTCATCCCCGTTACAGGATGACATGAGATGCCGCCCTTTGGGAGGCAGATCAGGGTGGTACCGTGGAAAGATCCTTTTCGCCCCTGACGCAAGTCAGGGGCGTTTTTATTCCATCCGGTGCCGGCGGCTTTGCCGCTGCCAAGGCGCCAAGTACATCGTGACATCATTGAGACAGATGGAGGCATACAGTTATGAAGTTTTCCAGTAAGATCCAGCGGTGTGAGCTCTCTCCCGTGCGGAAGTTCTATCCTTATGAAATGGCAGCGGTAGAAAAGGGCCTGAAGGTCCGCCACCTGAATATCGGCCAGCCGGATATCGAGACCCCCAGAGTGTTCTTTGAGGCCATCAGCCGCTTCAGCGACAGTGTTCTGGAATACGCCCCCGCTCCCGGCGTGTCGGATTTCCTGGAGGCCACGCAAAAGTACTACGAGAGCCTGGGCTTCCTTATCACCCAGGATGACATCCTGGCTACATACGGCGGCAGCGAGGCGCTGCAGATCGTCATGTCCTGCATTCTGGACGAGGGGGACGAGGTTTTGGTGCCGGAGCCCTTCTATCCCAATTACACCACTTTCATCAACATCACCGGCGGCAAGATCCGCCCCATCAAAACCAAGGCCGAGGAGGGCTACCGCTTCGCCACCCGTGAGCAGATCGAGCCCCTTATCAACGAGCACACCCGTGCCATCCTCATGACCAACCCCGGCAACCCCACCGGCGTGGTGCTGACCCGGGAGGAGATGCGGCTCATGGCGGATATCGCCAAGGAGCATGACCTGTTCCTCATCAGCGACGAGGTGTACCGGGAGATCGTCTACACCGGCGAGAAGATCAGCTCCATGCTGGAGATGGAGGATGCCGCCGAGAACGTGGTGGTCATTGACTCCGTGTCCAAGCGCTTCTCCGCCACCGGCGCCCGGGTGGGCGCCGTCATCTCCCGGAACCACCAGCTGATGAACGAGGCCATGAAGCTCTGCCAGGGCCGTTTGTGCACCGCCACGCTGGACCAGGTGGGCGCCGCCGCCATGTACAACGAGCTGCCCGCCTCCTACTATACCGAGGTGCGGGAGGAGTACCGCCGCCGCCGCGATGCCATGGTAGCCGCCCTGTCCAAGATCCCCGGCGTGGAATTCCGCTGCCCCGAGGGTGCTTTCTACCTGATGGTGACGCTGCCGGTGGATGACACGGAAAAGCTCCAGTACTTTCTGCTGGAGGAGTTCCAGGACAACGGCGAGACCGTCATGGTCACCCCCGCCGACGGCTTCTTCACGGACCCCGAGCTGGGCCGCAACAAGGTGCGCATCGCCTATGTCACCAATCCCGAGGATGTGACCCGGGCCATTGAACTGCTGGGTCTGGGCATCCAGGCCTACAATGCCAAAAAAGGCTGAGCCATGATCCGCCATATCGTCATGTGGAAGTTCCGCCCCGGCACGGAGGCGGAGCAGGCAACATTTCTGGAGAATCTGCGGAGCCTTCAGGGGGTCATCCCCCAGCTGAAGCGCAGCGAGGTGGCCGTGAACGTGGGCCAGGGAAATTACGACGCCGTGCTGGTCAGCGAGTTCGAGAGCCTGGAGGCGTTGGACGCCTATAAAAACGACCCCCGGCACAAGGCGGTGTCCGCCCTGTGCAAGTCCATTCGCACCGACCGGGTGGCGGTGGATTACGAATTTTGAGGGCTTGAGAAAAAGACGGGAGAGGCAATATGCCTCTCCCGTCTTTTTCACTATGGGTTCCATTGGCACCGTTCCAGATCCACCCGCCCCTCCGGCGTGAACACCACGCCCTCCATCTCCAGCAGCACCCGCTGGGTGCCGGGGGCGAAGGTGTCAAAGCAGGCTTTGGTGCCGCCGAAGCGGTCCACCACCCGGTGGCAGGGGACCGTTGGGTCGGTGCAGCCCGCCATGGCGTAGCCCACGGTCCGGGCGCACCGGGGCATTCCTGCCAGTCGGGCTATCTGGCCGTAGGTGGCCACCTTCCCGGCGGGGATGCGCCGGACGATGCGGTAAAACGCCGCAAATACAGCTCCGCTCATATCTGCGCCTCCTCAATATTCCCGCAGCACCAGCTCCGTGGTGCCGCCGTCGGGAGAGAGCAGGAGCCGCTTCACCTTGGGGTGGCGGCTGTACTCTGCCTGAAGAAAGTCCCGCAGCTCCGTACCGCCGTGGCAGCCGTGAATGAGCCGCAGGCGGTAGGTCCCGCCGCCGGCCCGCCGCAGCAGGGCGTCCACCGTGACCTTGGCCTGGTATTTGGTTTTGCCGTGGAGATCGGCTGTGACGGTTCCGGGACCCATGAAATCACCTCGCCGATATTGTATCACGGCGGGGAGTGTGGTACAATGCAAAAAAACAAAACCGCGGCTGAGCGGTGGTAATTGACAGCGGGAGGATACCAGCATGGCAGTATATACGGAGACCAGGACCTACCACACCAAGGCCCACATGGGCATGATCGACGTGACGGAGGATTTCCAGCACGCGGTGACGGAGGCCTGCAAGAAGTTTCATATCACCGCCGGCACCGTCACCGGCTTCACCACCGGCGGCGTGGCGGGCCTGACCACCCTGGAATTTGAGCCGGGCATGGTGAACCACGACCTGAAGGCCGCGTTGGATGTGTTCTCCCCCTACCTGGATGAGCAGGGCCGGGTGGTGCCCTACTGGCACCATGAGACCTGGCACGATGACAACGGCTCCTCCCATATCAAGGCGGCGCTGCTGTCCCCCTTCATCACGGTGCCCTTTGTGGAGGGCCGCATCACCGTGGGGCCCTGGCAGAACCTGACCTTGGTGGAGTGTGACACCCGCAACCGGGTGCGGGACATCGTGTTCCAGGTAATGGGCGAGTGAGGACGGCGGGAAGATTCACAGATTCTTAACAGGCCCGGCCCTTGACTTTTTCCGCTCCGGCGCATAGAATACCCCACATGAAAAGGGAGTAGCTGGCACAAAATTGTGTATCCGCAGGCGTCAGTACGGGCTTGGCCCCGCTTCGGATTGAAATGGCGAGACTTTTGCACCATGCGTATGGCATGGGCGCAAAGGCCTCGCCTTTTTGCGTCCTGCCAGGAAAGGAAGAAGCGATGAAGCAAGAGAAAAACCTTTGGCAGAAGACCCGGATGGAGCTGCTGCGGGACCTGGCCTGTTCCGACACCGGCCTGACGGCGGCGGAGGCTGGCGAGCGGCTGGCAAAGTTTGGCCCCAACGAGCTCCGGGGCGGCCGCCGGAAAAGCAACCTGCGGATCTTTTTCCAGCAGTTTGCCGACTTTCTGGTCATCATTTTGATCCTGGCGGCGGTGGTGTCCGCGATCCTGGGGGATGTGGAGAGTACCATTGTGATTCTGGCGGTCATTACCATGAACGCCGTCCTGGGCACGGTCCAGACGGTGAAGGCCGCAGCGTCCCTGGACAGCCTGAAGCGGATGTCCGCTCCTACCGCCAAGGTGGTGCGGGATGGGCAGGTCCTTCAGATTCCCGGCCGGGAGGTAGTACCCGGGGACATGGTGGTGCTGGAGGCGGGTGACAGCGTTTGCGCTGACGGCCGCCTGCTGGAGTGCGCCAGTTTGAAATGTGATGAGAGCGCGCTCACCGGCGAAAGCCTGCCGGTGGAAAAGAGCACTGGTGAAATTCCGGAGAACGTGCCTCTGGGCGACCGGAAGAACATGGTGTTCTCCGGCAGCTTTGTTACATATGGACGGGCAAAGCTTCTGGTGACAAGCACCGGCATGGATACGGAGATGGGGAAGATCGCCGCCCTGCTGAAAAGCACGGAGGAGAAAAAGACGCCCCTGCAGGTGAGCCTGGACCAGTTCGGGCGAAAGCTCTCCATTGGCATTTTGATCATCTGTGCCGTGCTGTTTGCCGTCAGTGTGCTGCTGCGGGGAGAAAACATCATGAACGCCTTCCTCTTTGCCGTGGCCCTGGCGGTGGCGGCCATCCCGGAGGCCCTTTCCTCCATCGTCACCATCGTGTTGTCCTTCGGCACCCAGAAAATGGCACGGGAGCACGCCATCATACGCAAGCTCCAGGCAGTGGAGGGCCTGGGCAGCGTGTCCATCATCTGCTCCGATAAGACCGGCACCCTGACCCAGAACAAAATGACCGTCCAGAAGCTGTATGTGGGCGGAAAGGTCATTCCGGCCCGGGAGGCGGATTTCCACGATCCCGTTCAGGAGCCTCTGCTGCGGTCAGCCCTGTTGTGCAGCGACGCCACCGTCAATGAAAACGGCGAGGTGGGCGACCCCACGGAGACTGCCCTGGTGCGGCTGGGGGAGGACAACGGCTTTGACGAGGAGATCACCCGGGACCGCTGGCCCCGCCTGACAGAGATCCCCTTCGATTCCGAACGCAAGCTCATGTCCACGGTCCATCGCCTCTCCGGCGGGCTGATGATGGTCACCAAGGGCGCTGTGGATGTGTTGTTGGACCGCTGTGTCCTCTCCGCCGAAGAGAGAGCAAAGGTGGAGGCGGTCAATGAGCAGTTCTCCGGTGAGGGACTGCGGGTGCTGGCCTTTGCCTGCCGCCCCATGGACCGGGCGGAGGTGAGCCTGGAGGACGAAAACGGACTGGATTTTCTGGGGCTCATCGCCATGATGGACCCGCCCCGGGAGGAGAGCCGCGGGGCGGTGGCCGAGTGCATTGCCGCCGGTATCCGGCCCGTCATGATCACCGGTGACCACAAGGTTACAGCCGCCGCCATCGCCAGGGACATCGGCATCCTGACAGAAGATACCGAGGCGGTGGAGGGCTCCATGCTGGACGGCATGAGCAATCAGGAGCTGCGCCGCCTGGTCCCCCGGGTATCCGTATATGCCCGGGTGTCTCCGGAGCATAAGATCCGCATCGTGAAAGCCTGGCAGGACCTGGGCAACCTGGTGGCCATGACCGGCGACGGTGTCAACGACGCCCCGGCGCTGAAGCAGGCGGACATCGGCGTGGCCATGGGCGTCACCGGCACGGAGGTGGCCAAGGACGCAGCCGGCATGGTGTTGACGGATGACAACTTTGCCACCATCGTCAAGGCGGTGAAAAACGGCCGCAACGTGTATGCCAACATCAAGCGGGCCATCCAGTTCCTGCTCTCCGGCAATGCCGCCGGCATCCTGACGGTGCTGTACGCCTCCCTCATGGGTTTGCCGGTGCCCTTTGAGGCGGTGCACCTGCTGTTCATCAACCTGCTGACGGACTCCCTCCCGGCCATCGCCCTGGGACTGGAGCCCCCCACGGACCTGGTGATGCGGGAGCGGCCCCGCCCCCGGGACGAGGGGATTCTGACAAAGCCCTTCCTTACCAGCGTGGCGTTAGAAGGCTTGGTCATGGCCGCGGCCACCATCACCGCCTTCCATCTGGGCCTGAACGCCGGCGGCGCGGCGGCAGGCAGCACCATGGCCTTCGCCACGCTGTGCCTTTCCCGCTTGTTCCACGGCTTTAACTGCAAATCCGCAAGACCGGTCCTGCTGACAAAGAAGCTCTGGAACAACACGTACCTGCTGCTGGCCTTTGCAGCAGGCGTGGTATTGCTGGGCGGCGTGCTGCTGGCGCCGGCTTTGGAGCCGCTGTTCCGGGTGACGTCGCTGTCTTGGGGTCTCATGGGTGCCATTGTGGGGCTGGCCTTTGGGTCCATGGCGGTCATCCAGCTGCTGAAGGCCTTTCGTGCCTGACACAAAAAACGAGAGCACCGCATCTGCGGTGCTCTCGTTTTAAGCGGGCTGGGAAGCCCGCCGGAACAGGACTTTAAACAGCGTGCGGATTAGGAGCTGGATAAAGAACAGCTGAGAGAAGAAGGCGAAGGGGAAATTAAAGCACACCAGCTTTATCCAGTTTGCCAGCAATATTGCCAGTTGGAAACCCTGGTAGTATGGATAGTACAAAGCAGCGGCCAAAAGGCTCATGGACGGACACATCAGCCCCACCGTAGCGCAGATGATAGCCGTTTCAAACAGGACCGGGTGGGTGTCAGCAGGCGGGAACACCCTAGCAGCCAGGCGGAAAGAACAGGGACTGCCCATCAGGACCTCCAGCCCGTAGGCAAGGAGAAACTCTGCCAGCACAACACTCCAAATGGGCATCATCCGTCCCAGCATATAGACGCCGCCTTGTGCACGGATGGCTGCCAAGACACCGGGGGCGCCGGTGACTGCCATTAAAGTCGAGCCGTTCACAACGTAAAGACTGTAAAACACATAGGCGTGGACCGTTACGACCACAGTGAGCAAGGCAAATATCATCCGTTCCAACTGATTTTTGGGCATAGGGGAGTTCCTCCTTTGTTTTTGACCGACGCAAAAAAACACAAGAGGCCGAGGCACGAAAATCCGGGAAAACATAGGTTCCGTAATCAGATTTACGTGTGTGCGCACCACTTGTGTCGTTTATGTGTCGGTATATGATTGTAAGAACAGTATACCACAGGCCACGTTTGGATTTCAAATGGTTTTGATTTTTCTTTCCAGGGCTTTTTTTTGCTTTGGAACACGGGTATAATGATGGACAAAGGAGAGATGCCTGATGATCAACTCCACCCTTTGCTACCTGGAGCGGGGAGATGCGTACCTGATGCTCCACAGGGTGAAAAAAGTCAACGATATGAACCATGACAAATGGATCGGCGTGGGCGGCAAATTTGAGGAAGGGGAGAGCCCTGAGGACTGCATTCTCCGGGAGACCTTTGAGGAAACGGGGCTCCGGCTGACAGCGTACCGCTACCGTGGCCTGGTGACGTTTGTCTCCGACCAGTATCCCACGGAGTATATGCACCTGTTCACCGCCAGCGGCTGGACCGGCACGCCCCATGAGTGCGACGAGGGAGAGCTGGCCTGGATCAAAAAAGCGGACCTGCTGTCTCTGCCCCTCTGGGAGGGAGACAAGATCTTTTTGCGGCTGTTGGACACGAATGCCCCCTTTTTCTCTTTAAAGCTGCGCTATGAGGGCGAACGTCTGGTCCAGGCGGTGCTGAATGGGGAGAGGATCGTATGAAAAAACTGCTGCTGTTTGGCTTTGATGACCTGCCCGCCGTGCTGGCGGTGGCCTCCGCCGTGACACCCATGGGCATCGAGGCGGTGCCGGTGGGCCGGCGGGAATATGACCGGCCTCTGGAGGTGCTGGCGGGCCTTGCTCCCGGCGGGGAAGCATCAGATTCCGTCCCAGGCCCCTTGGGCGGGAGGATGATCGTTTTGTGCGGCCTGGAGGACCAGCTGGACACGGTGCTGCCGGCACTGGCAAAGGCCGGAGCCGGACCGGAGTGCCTGAAAGCAGTGCTGACGGCCCACAACCACCGCTGGAGTGCCCGGAAGCTGTTCATGGAGCTGGACCGGGAGCGGCGGGCGTTTCAAAGGGGAGGCCGGCCATGAAGATCCTGATCTCTGCCTGCCTGCTGGGGGTCCGCTGCCGCTATGACGGGGCCTCCAAAGCCCATCCCCTGGTTTCCGCCCTGGCGGAGCGGCATATGCTGGTGCCCGTGTGCCCGGAGCAGCTGGGCGGTCTTGCTACGCCCCGCCCTCCCGCGGAGCGGCGGGACAGCCGTGTGGTGACGGAAAGCGGTGCAGATGTGACGAAAGAGTACCGGCGGGGCGCGGAAGAAACATTGAAGTTATGTAAACTTCTTGACTGCCAGGCTGCCGTTTTGAAGGAGCGCAGCCCCTCTTGCGGCCGGGGACTGGTGTACGACGGCACCTTTACCGGCACCCTGACGGCAGGCGACGGCGTGACGGCGGCGCTGCTGGAGAAGCACGGCATTCCGGTATACGGGGAATCCCAGCTTGAAGAACTGCTGAAAAAATAGAGGAAACGGGGCGCCGGTCAACGGCGTTTCGTCATTTTTTACAATTCTCGACGCCTTTTTTATCTGAGGGTCATGGAAAAGGGACCTTGCAATACGTCATACCTTTCTGTATAATAAGGCAAAATAACGAAAGGAGGGACCGCGTGATGCTGTTTGGAAAGTACGGAATGTGCGAGACGGGTTTCTCTTTTTCTTATTTTTCCCATGCTTGACCGGCCATTGGTGCCGGTATTTTTTTTTGCCCGACGACTGTCGAAATAGGAGAGGAGAAAAAACATGAAAGAGAAGAAAACCGTTGTGGGCCAGCAGCCCATCCGGGATGCCCGGACGCTGGGCGTGCCCAAGATGCTCATTCTGGGCCTCCAGCATATGTTCGCCATGTTCGGCGCCACGGTGCTGGTGCCTATCCTGGTCCAGAGCTACGGCCTGCCCCTCAGCATCCAGACCACGCTGTTTTTCGCCGGCATCGGTACCCTGTTTTTCCATATCTGCACCAAAATGAGAGTCCCCGCTTTCCTGGGCTCCTCCTTCGCTTTCCTGGGCGGTTTCGCCGCCATGGGCGCTATGGACAGCGGCATGTACGCTGCCATGGAGCCTGCTGAAAAGCTCCAGTATGCCTGCGGCGGCATCGTGGTGGCGGGCCTTTTGTATGTGGTGCTGGCCGCCATCATCAAGGCGGTGGGTGTCCACAGGGTCATGCACTACCTGCCTCCCGTTGTCACCGGCCCCATCATCATCCTCATCGGCTTGAATCTGGCACCCTCCGCCGTGTCCAACGCCTCCACCTGCTGGTGGCTGGCCCTGGTGTCCATCGCCGTCATCGTGGTGGCCAACATCTGGGGCAAGGGCATGGTGAAGATCATCCCCATCCTGCTGGGCGTGGTGATCCCCTATGTGGTGGCGCTGGTGTTCCGCATGGTGGACTTCTCCGGCCTGGATGTGCAGGGGCTGTTCGGCGGCACAACGCCACTGCTGGGCTTCCAGCCCTTTGTGACGAACTTCTCCGGCAGTGTGGCCAAGTTCGACGTTTCCGCCATCCTGGTGATGGCCCCCATCGCCATCGCCTCCATGATGGAGCACATCGGCGACATGTCCGCCATCTCCGCCACCGTGGGTGAGAACTACATCGAGGACCCCGGCCTGCACCGCACCCTCATCGGCGACGGTATCGCCACCTCCCTGTCCGCCATGTTCGGCGGTCCCGCCAACACTACCTACGGCGAGAATACCGGCGTGCTGGTCCTCTCCCGGGTCCATGACCCCAAGGTTATCCGTTTGGCCGCCCTGTATGCCATCATCTTGTCCTTCAGCCCCGCCTTCGCCTACCTGGTCAACACCATTCCCGCGGCCATCATCGGCGGCGTCAGCTTCATTCTGTACGGCATGATCTCCGCCATCGGCGTGCGGAACGTGGTGGAGAACCAGGTGGACTTCACCAATAGCCGCAACCTCATCATCGCGGCTGTCATCCTGGTGTGCGGCCTGGGCTTCACCAACGGCCTGACCTTCCAGGTGGGCGGCGCCTCCATCACTTTGACGTCCCTGGCCATTGCCGCAATCGCCGGCATCATTCTCAACGCCATCCTGCCCGGAAACGACTTCCATTTCGGCAAGAGCGCCAACTCCGACTCCTCCGCCAACCTGGGCCAGTATTGATCCCGCAAAGCGCCGGGACGCCGTGAAAGCGGCGTCCCGGTGTTGTTTTTCAGGGAAAAACAGGAGAAATTGGAAAAGCCGGTTGACTTTTCAAGAAACTCTTATATAATGGACACACCAAGCATGATAGAGGCGCGGATGTCAAGAGTAGTCCTTCCTGTACGGACAGGCCCGGGGAAGGAAGAAAGGGGCTTTCGCCGAGGCTGCGTGTTTCCGCCTGGGGAGCACGGAGCCGGGCCGCGGGAAAATATCCCCCGGACTGTCGTCCCCGCAATGGGACGGAGCGCTGTCGTGAATCCATACGTATCAGCGGCCGTATGAAGTCATGACAGAAGTCATGGCTTCATTTTTTTGTTGAAGGAGAGAGATATGATGAAAACCCTGAAACGGCGGCTGCTACCTTTGCTGACGGTGGCTTTGCTGCTGTGCACGGCACTGACGGTCACCGCCTTTGCCGCGGACCCCACGGAGGAGGCCGGCACCAAAATGATCGAATGCCCCGACTGCGGCGGCTCCGGCGCCTGCATGGACTGCTACGGCCTGGACGAGGAGTGCGAGAGCTGCGGCGGGGAAAATATCTGCGCCGCCTGCGGAGGCAGCGGATATGTGGAGTCCCCCAGCCGGTTTTACAATACCTTCTGGGCGCTGCTGCCCCCTGTCATTGCCATCGCCCTGGCCCTCATCACCAAGGAAGTATACAGCTCGCTGTTCGTGGGTATCCTGGTGGGCGGCCTGCTGTATTCCAATTTCGGCTTTGAGGGAACGGTGCTCCACGTGTTCAGCGACGGTATCGTCTCCGTACTGTCGGACAGCTACAACGTGGGTATTCTGGTGTTTCTGGTGATCTTGGGCACTTTGGTGTGCCTTATGAACAAGGCCGGCGGCTCCGCTGCTTTCGGCCGGTGGGCGCAGACCCGCATCAAGTCCCGGGTGGGAGCCCAGTTGGCCACCGTCGCCCTGGGCTGCCTTATTTTCATTGATGACTATTTTAACTGCCTGACGGTGGGCTCCGTTATGCGCCCGGTCACGGATAAGCACCGGGTCTCCCGGGCCAAGCTGGCCTATCTCATTGACGCCACGGCGGCTCCTGTGTGCATCATCGCTCCCATCTCCTCCTGGGCCGCCGCCGTGGCGGGCTTCGCGGAGGAGGGACAAGGCCTGAACCTGTTCATCCGGGCCATCCCCTTCAACTTCTACGCCCTGCTGACCGTGGTCATGATGGTGGGCATGGCGCTGATGAAGGTGGAGTTCGGCACCATGGCGGTTTTTGAGGAGAATGCCATGGAGAACGGCGACCTGTTCTCCGGCCCCAATCCCTATGCCTCTCTGGACGAGGAAGTAGACGAGACCCACGGCCGGGTCATCGACCTGGTGCTGCCCATCGTGGTGCTGGTGGCCTGTTGCGTCATCGGCATGATCTACTCCGGCGGCTTCTTCTCCTGCGCCGGCTTTGTGGAGGCCTTCTCCGACTCCGACGCCTCCGTGGGCTTGATGCTGGGCTCCGCCTTCGCCCTGGTGTTTACCTTCGTGTATTATCTCATCCGCCGGGCCATGTCCTTCCGGGACATGATGGGCTGCATCCCCGAGGGCTTCAAGGCCATGGTGCCCGCCATCCTGATTTTGACCTTTGCCTGGAGCCTGAAGGCCATGACGGATTCCCTGGGTGCCAAGTACTTCGTCCGGGACTTCGTGCAGGGCGGCGCTGCCAGCATGCAGATGTTCCTGCCGGCTATCGTGTTTCTCATCGGATGCCTGCTGGCCTTTGCCACCGGCACCAGCTGGGGCACCTTCGGAATGCTGATCCCCATTGTGCAGAACGTCTTCTCCATGGACAATCCTCTGGCCATCGTCTGCATCTCCGCCTGCATGGCCGGCGCCGTGTGCGGCGACCACTGCTCTCCTATTTCCGATACCACCATCATGGCCTCCGCCGGCGCCCAGTGCGACCATGTGAACCATGTGTCCACTCAGCTGCCTTATGCCATTACCGCGGCGGCGGTGAGCTTTGTCAGCTACATCATCGCCGGCTTCATTCCCAACGCCTTCATCGCCCTGCCCATCGCCATCGTGCTGATGCTGGCGACGCTGGCGGTCGTCAAAATGCTCCATAACAAGGGAAAAAACTGAAAAAAACAGCCCGGTGCCGCCAGCGGCACCGGGAAGCTGAAAAAAGTCTGGCGTGCTGTGCACGCCAGACTTTTTTTGTGATTTGGTTATGTGCTGGGTTCCAGGGGCTGTACGGAATAGTGCAGCTGCGCGGGGGAGTGGGGATACTGGCGGCAGAAAGCCTTGATGATCCGCTCACAGACCTTGCAGCTGTTTTCATAATTGGCCTGGGGCAGCAGCAAAATGTACTGGGACATGCTGCACCGGGTGGCCACATCACCCCGGCGGAGACCGACGCGGATCAGCTCCTGAAGGTTTTCCATACAGCGCTCCAGGCTGCGCTTGGACAGTTCCGCCCCCTGTTCGTCCGTGACGGACAAAAGACAGATATGGACCGCATCGCCGCTGCGGGCGATGGCACGGGCCTCCGCGTGGTAAATGATCTTGAAAAAATCGTATTCACAAAACAGCGCGCCGCCGCAGCCATCCGGCTCCCGCAACTGTTCCCGGACGGTGCTGATAGATACGGCCCGGTCATTGACGATACGGACAGCTTCCCGGTACAGGGCCCGGGACTCGTCGGACGGCATGATGCCGAAGTTATCAAATAACAGCTGGCTCATGGAGTCGTATACCGTGATGACGGAGCGCTGCTCGCCCTGGTCCAGCAGGTCCCGCATCAGGTGCTGATAGAGAAGCTCGTTGTAAGGCTCCACTTCCACGGCTTTCCGGCACAGGGCCACGGCCTCCTCCAGGCGGCGGTCTTCCTCCAGCAGGGGCAGCACTTCCAGCAGGGCCTGAATGTACAAATTGTGGAAATAGGCGGCAATGGGGACTACCCAGGGCTCTGACGAGAGCTTTTGCAGAAAATCGCCCTGATACAGGTTCAAAGCTTTCAGATAAGAGGCCAGACTCGTATCCCGGTCGGGAGCGGCGGCTCCGGCGCGGCAAAGCGCCTCAAAATCATCCACATCGAAGGAAAACGGCACATCGGTGTTCCAGGCATAGCTGCCTTCCCGGCGGATGATCAGCGTATGCCCGGCGGTGCCGTCCAGCTGGTTCAAGGAGGCACGGACCCGGTGGAACATGGTCTTCAGCGCGTTGAGCGGGTTGGCGCTGCTTTCGTCATCGCTCCAAAGGAGACCTACCAACTCTTCCTGCGTGATGGAACGGCTGCGGCAATAGATCATGTATGCCAGCAGCAGCCACACCTTTTTGGAGCGGTTGTCATTGTCGTTGATCTCCTGATCTCCTTTACGGATGGAAAAGTTGCCGAACATCCGTACTTGGAAAATGCTGTCCTCCATCATGACCTCACACCACCTTTTTCGGAGCGGATAAACTTAAGGTAACCCAGATTGACATATATAGGTAGCATAGCACACGCGGCGTGGCAGTGCAATGCAAAAACCAAAAAAGTTACAGCAAATTTTAAATATTGAAAAAAATTTAAAAACAGTACTTCCCATTTTGGGGAAGTACTGTTATACTGATATCGACTTTCAAAAGAGGTTGCAAACTGCTGTTTTAGAAGGGAAGGGGCCGTTTTGAAGGCTGTTTTTCGCCATATTTTGCCGTTGGGGCTGGCACTGTGCCTCCTGAGCGGCTGCGGAAGCACCGCCGGGGAAACAGAGACGGAGGCTGCGTTTGTGGATGAGGCGCCGCTTGGCGTGGCGTCTTTGGAAGAGGAGGCCGTTGCCCTGGCGGAGGGGCCGGCGGCGCTGGACACTGTGCTGCAGCCGGAGGCCTCCGGCGTGCTGACAAAGGAAAATGAAAAGGCTGTCATTGACTACTCCAACACGGAGGATGGGTATGTGATGGTCTGCTATACCGCGGAGACAAATAAGCGTCTGAAAGCCCAGGTGAAGGGGCCTGCCACGACTTATACCTATAACCTGATAAAGGGAGAGTGGGATACCTTCCCCCTGTCTGACGGCGATGGCAGCTATCAGGTGGTGGTATATGAAAACATCTCCGGCACCAAGTACGCCACGGTTCTGTCCGTTCGCATCGATGTGGCGCTGGAGAATGGGTTCGCTCCGTTTCTGCGGCCCAACCAGTATGTGGATTACGGGGTGGCACCCAATACGGTAGCCAAGGCCCGGGAACTGACGGAGGGCAAAATGGAGCCGCTGGAAAAGGTCCAGGCGGTGTATGACTTTGTGGTGAAGAACATCACCTATGACCATGAGCTGGCGGCCACCGTCCAAAGCGGCTATCTGCCGGTGCTGGACACGGTGCTGGCCAAAAAGAGCGGCATTTGCTTTGACTATGCGTCCCTGATGACCGGGATGCTCCGCAGCCAGGGAATTCCCTGCAAACTGGTGGTGGGCTACGCCGGGACGGCGTACCACGCCTGGATCAGTGTCTGGTCCGAGGAGACCGGTTGGGTGGACGGCGCCATTTACTTTGACGGTGTTTCCTGGCAGCGGATGGACCCCACCTTTGCCTCCAGCGGGCAGCAGAGCGCGGCCATTATGAAGTATATTGGGGACGGCAGCAATTATACGGCGAAGTATTTGTACTGAAAGGACACGGAACGAGCCGGGCGGGCCCGGTTTTCCACGGAGCATACAGATGAGACAGAAGAAATGGAACAGTGAACAGATCTCCGCACTGTGCATGGAGCTTTCCCTGCTGGTCCATGCCGGGGTCGGCGTGGGCGACGGCCTTGCCCTGCTGGCGGAGGAGACGGACTGTCCGGAAGACCGGCGGCTCCTGACGGAGATGGCCGGCCATGTGGACGGCGGCGGTTCCCTGGCGGCGGCGCTGCGGTCCGCCGGCCGGTTCCCGGCCCATGTGGCGGATCTGGCGGAGGTGGGGGAGCGCTCCGGACGGATGGAGGAATCGTTGGGCGCTCTGGCGGATTATTACGATGAGCGCTGCCGGATGGAGCGGCGCCTGCGGAGCGCATTGCTGTATCCCGCGGTGATCCTGCTTTTGATGCTGGTGGTCATGGTGGTGCTGCTGACGAAGGTGCTGCCGGTGTTTAACGATGTCTATGCCTCTCTGGGCGGACGGCTCACCGGCGTGGCCGGCGGCCTCTTGGCACTGGGACAGGCGCTGGACGCGGCTTTGCCCTGGTTGTGCGGCCTGCTGGTGCTGGCGGCGTCCGGAGCAGCGGTGGCAGCCGCCAGTCCCCACCTGCGGGAAACTCTTTTGGCGCTGTGGCGGCGCATCTGGGGTGACCGGGGTCTTGCCCGGCAGTTCCAGACGGCCCACTTTGCCCAGGCGCTGGCCATGGGGCTTCGCAGCGGGATGCCGCTGGAGGAGGCCCTCTCGCTGGCGGGAGGGATGCAGGAAAACACGCCTGCGGCCGCCGCCCGCTGTGATGACTGTCTGGCCCGGCTGGAGCGGGGCGAGGAACTGGCAGGCGCCTTGAGCGGCTCCGGCGTCATGCCTGCGGCCGCCTGCCGGATGCTGGCCCTGGGCCAGCGCAGCGGTGCCGGGGACACCACCATGGAAGAAGTGGCCCGGCGGCTGGAGCAGGAGAGCGCGGAGGCGCTGGAGTCCAGAGTTAGCCAGGTGGAGCCGGCTTTGGTGCTGGCGGCCTCCTTGCTGGTGGGTGTGATCTTGCTCGCGGTGATGCTGCCGCTGCTGCGGGTCATGACGGCCATCGGGTAAGCGATGAAAAAGCGGTGGTGGACAGCGGCCCTACGGGGCCTGCTGCTGCCGGCGGCGGCTTTGGCAGCCCTGCTGGTGTTTTTGACGGTGCTGGCCCGGTTGGAGCACAGCACGGAATCAGCGGATCAGAGCCGCCTGGAGGACACGGTCCGCCGGGCGGCAGCGGCATGTTACGCCATTGAGGGCATTTACCCGCCGGATGTGGCCTACCTGGAGGAGCATTACGGTATCCGCATCGATTGGGCCCGATACACCGTGGATTACCAGGTGTTTGCCTCCAACCTGATGCCGGATATCACGGTTTTGCGAAACGGAGCGGAATGAAACAGCCTATGAAAAAACCCCATATGGAGGGCCTTTTGGCACTGGCGCTGTTTGGCGTGTTTACCGCCTGCATCCTGTCTGTGCTGCTGACGGGAGCCAGTGCTTACCGGCGCCTGGCGGAGCGGGATGACGCGGCCTATGACCGGCGGACCGCTTTGCAGTATGCCGCCGCCAAGGTGCGGCAGGCGGAGAACGTTACCGTGGAACGCTTTGGAGACGCGGATGCCCTGGTTTTGGCGGAGCAGTTCGGCGGTGAGCGGTATGAGACCCGCGTTTACTGCTGCGGCGGCTACCTGCGGGAGCTGTTCGCCCAGAACGGCGCGGAGCTGGAGCCGGAGGACGGAGAACAGGTCCTGAAGGCGGAGGCGCTCCGGGCAAGCATGGAGGAAGACGGACTTCTGCGCATGGAGGTCCTGACCGGTGGCCGCTGGGAGACGGTGGTGCTGTGTCTGCGGAGCGGAGAGGAGCGGGGCGCATGAAAAGCAGGGCGCCGCTGGTGATGATGGAGCAGCTGGTCATGGTGCTGGTCTTCGCCCTGGCCGCTGCCGTCTGCGTCCGGATCTTTGCTCTTTCGGACCGCCTTTCGCTGGAAAACGAGACCCGGGATCGGGCCGTGACCGCCGTGCAGAATGCGGCGGAGACCCTGAAGGCCTGCCAGGGGGATTACGGGGCGGCGTCCAATCTCCTGGGCGGGACCTGGGATGGAACCACCTGGAGCATCTCCTATGACAGCGGCTGGTCGCCGCTGGCGGAAGCTGCGAAAGGTACCTTTCGGGTATTGGCGGTCCCGACGGACAGCGGACAAGAACTGCTGGGCACCGCGGAGGTGACCGCGTCTACCTGGCAGGGGAGCGAAATTTACAGCCTTTCAGTGGCCTGGCAGGAGGATGCCCATGGATAAACGGGAGTCATTTGCCCCACCGGCAGTGGGCGGCAGCTGCCTGCTGGTGATCTTCGCGGTGCTGTGCCTGACGGTGTTTGCCCTTCTGAGCCTGAGTACTGTGCAGGCGGACGGCCGTCTGGCGGACGCATCCGTAGAGGCGGTGAGCGCCTATTACCGGGCGGACTGCCAGGCGGAGGCCGTTTTAGCCCGGCTGCGGAGCGGCCAGACGCCCCAGGGCGTCACCGCCGACGGCGATACCTACACGTATACCTGTCCCATCTCCGACACCCAAAGCCTGGAGGTCCGGGTCCGTTTGGAAGGGGACAGCTGGACGGTCCTGCGGTGGCAGGCCGTATCCATCACCCAGTGGGAAGCGCAAGAAGGCCTGGACCTGTGGTCCGGAGCGATGAATGGAACATAGGAGGAACCCCATGAGAGAGTTACTGGACTATTTGGAGCAGGCGGTGGCGGAGCAGGCCTCCGACCTGTTTATCGTGGCCGGCGGGCCGGTCTGCGAAAAAGTAGAAGGGCACCTGCGGCCCATCAGTGGGGAAAAGGTGTTTCCCGCGGAGACGGAGCGCCTCATCATGGGGCTGTATGATATGGCGGACCGATCCATGGATGCCTACCGGGCCACCGGAGACGATGATTTTTCCTTTGCGGTGCCGGGCCTGGCCCGGTTCCGGGTGAACGCTTACCGCCAGCGGGGGTCTCTGGCGGCGGTGGTGCGGCTGGTGGCCTTTGACATCCCGGACTACCGGGCGCTGCGCATCCCTGAGCAGGTCATGGACCTGGCGGATCTGGCCCACGGCATGGTGCTGGTCACCGGTACCGCCGGCAGCGGCAAATCCACCACCCAGGCCTGCATTATCGACCGCATCAACCGTACCCGGGAGGCTCATATCATCACGCTGGAAGACCCCATCGAGTACCTGCACCGGGACCGGCGGAGCATCGTCAGCCAGCGGGAGATCGCCATTGACACCACGGATTACCTCTCCGCCCTGCGGGCCTGCCTGCGGCAGGCACCGGATGTGATCCTGCTGGGGGAGATGCGGGACCACGAGACCATCCGCACCGCTATGACGGCGGCAGAGACGGGACATCTGCTCATCGCCACGCTCCACACCAACGGCGCGGTGAATACCATCGACCGCATCATTGATGCCTTCCCCAGCACCCAGCAGTCCCAGATTCGGGTACAGCTGAGCATGGTGCTGCGCACGGTGGTGTCCCAGCGGCTGCTGCCGGATGTGGACGGAGAACTGGTGCCCGCCTATGAGATCATGCACATGAACGCCGCCATCCGCAGCATGATCCGGGACTGCAAAAGCCACCAAATCGACAATGTCATCGCCGCCGGAGGCGGAGAGGGTATGAAGGCTATGGATCAGTCCATCCTGGAGCTGTATCAGGCGGGGACCATCACCCGGGAGACAGCTCTGGATTACGCGGACCATCCGGAGCAGATGCTGCGGCGGATGGGTTGAGAAAACACGGTTAAAAAAGTTCCCACAGGGCCGCCCCTGTGGGAACTTTTTTAAAATTTACAAATACTGGCTATGCGCACAAAAAACGGGCCCTATTTTTGGACAATATTTTCTTGAAGTTTGAATGAAAAAACTGAAAATGTAACCGCTCGTGTAACCGGCTCATGATATACTGCCAGTGTAATCAAGAAGGGAGGTGGACACTGGTGCAAGGCAGGGCCTGGGGCAATGAGTTCCGGACAACGACTGTCTGCGTGGACGAATACGACGGGCAGGTGCCGAAGGGACGGCTGTATAATCCCTATTGGGGCGTCACGGCGTTTAATAGCTTGATGGAGTTTTTGCTGAAAATGGAAGAACTGCTGGACAGCATGAATTTCCCGCAGTCCTTTACAGAACCCCGCAGCTTTTCACAGCCGCAGGAGAACCTGACGCACGCGCCGCCTAAGGGCGAGGTGCAAAGCGGAAAACGCGGTACCTTCGCGGTCCGGGTGCATTTCCGCCAAAATGCCAGCTGGCAGGGGTCCGTTTCCTGGCTGGAAGGAGGCCGGGAAGAGCGGTTTCGCAGTGTGCTGGAGCTGGCGTTTTTACTGAACAGCGCGTTGAGCGGTGAGGAGCCCTCCGAAAAAGCGAAGCGGACGTCCGCTTAGACGTTGTGCACAGCATGACGGAATGAGGATCGTATACCCTGCACGGCGGAGCCGTGCGTAGCAGAGATGACTGAAACGGCAAACCGGCGGGAAACCCCGGGACGCAAAGCCAGGGAGCTAAAGCGGCAACGCCAGGTCAGCCCGGCTGCCAGGTATTTCGTCTCAAATTCAGAAAGGAGAGAACGAAAACATGGCAAACAAAACACGAGTCAAACACATGGGAAGAAGGGGACTGTCCTTTTTCCTGGCACTGGTGATGTGCATCAGCCTGGTGCAGATCACGGCGTTCGCGGCGGGTGAGACCTCCGAACGGCAGATCGAGTATGCAGGCGGCAGCGTCTATTACAAAAAGGACGGCACGCAGGATACCAGCAACGATGCCGAACTGGGTAAAAACGACGTTGTTGTGGAACTGAGCAAAACGCTGGAGGGAACAGAAAAGGAAAACGAATTCATCGTGACCCTCCAGGTAAAAACGAACCAAAAACTAGTGGAGATCCCCGCGTCCACTCCGGACGCTGCGGTCGTGCTGGTCCTGGATGTTTCCAACTCCATGGATGACTGCATGACATGCGGAAATGAAAAAAACGAAAAGCATAATGGACACCAGTATGAGTCCAGACTGTCCAAGGCCCAGGCGGCGGCCCGGAACTTCCTGAATAAGTTTGCCAACGAGACCAATGCGCAGAGCGGTGACCGCCGCATGGTGAGCATTGTGACCTTTGGCTCTAACGCCAGAAATGAGTTGTATGCCCAAAAACAGGTAAACTGGGTCGATGTTCGCACCGCCGATGGGATGACCAAGGCGACGGAAGTGGTCAACGGAACTGCTGTAGCCCATGGTAATTCCAAGATTGGCGGTACCAACATTGAAGGCGGCCTGATGCTGGCAAAAAATATTTTGAATGCCGGCCGGCAGAGCGGCGGAGACATTGAAAATGTCAGTTACCTTTATACCATCCTGCTGACCGATGGCAATCCGACTTACTACGTGGACGGCAGCAGCACCAGCACTGAGAGCATCACTGGTGCAGTGGGCGGCTGGAATGAAACAAGTTTTTATGACGTCAAGGATGTGGGCAATGAAGCCAAGGGCATCAAGGATATCACCAATCTTTCCAAGCTGTATTCCATTTGCTTTGGATCGGTGAAAAAGAACGGAAAGACGACTGCGGTTTGGGATACCAAGCCGTTTGGCAAGTGGAACAGAACCCCTTATAAGGCAACTCCTCCGACCACGGGAAAAACAACGGTCGGTGATTGGCTGCGTGCTTTCTCCACAAAGGCCTATAACGGCGGTACCAGCGGCGAGAGCCTATTTGATTCTTTCAACGACATTGCAGGCGCTATCGCTGTGGCGGCCAAGGCGTGGCGTGTCAATGATGTGATGGGTGAAAATGTCTCTTTCGTGGAGGAAGTCCCTGTCGTGACCAAAGCTGGAACGACTCTGAATAACGTAACCGTTCCGGCTGCGGACAACCGCTCCTTTGTTTGGAACATTTTGGCATCCAACTACGACCCGGATATTACGAATGTCACCATGGACGGCGACAAGATGGCCAGCGGTACACTGGGCTACACCTACAAGTATCGTGTCCGCTTGAACAATTTGAATGGCCTGCAAAAGAAGGACGGTGGGTATTTTACCAACGACAGTGCCGAACTGAAATACATGGTCGCAAATGAGGACGGCACCTGGCCCACGGATGAAAAGGACCTGAAGCCCGCATGGTTTGTAAAGCCCACTGTGAACCCCATGGAGGGCAAAACCCTCGCCTTTACGAAAACGGCTTTCCACAACGACAAGGAAGTGCTGTCCGGCGCTGCCTTTACCCTGACCCACGACAGCGACTGCCCCTGCGGTGTGGAGAGTAGCAAGAGCTATACCTCTGAATATAAGAACAGCAAGGTCACCTTTGAGAACATCCCCTCCGGCCACAAGTATGTGCTGGAAGAAGAGACTGCTCCCACGGGGTATGTGAAGCTTGATAAGACGTATCCCGTCACCGTGGCCTGGGGCCAGCTGACTGTGGGCGGCACGGACGAGATGTTCGATGGCTCTACGTTCAAGAACAAGGCCGATCCCCAGAAGAAAGACCTGGTCATCACCAAGAACTGGCTGCCCAATATACTTGGCGCCAATGTTACAAGCATTGAAGTCACCGTGGTCGGCACCATTACCAAGGATGGAAAAGCCGTGGAGGTCTATCGCCAGAACCACACGATCACGGGCAATCTAAATGAAAGCAGCTGGACCGGCACCATCAAGGACCTTCCCACGATGGACCAGGCCACCAACCTGCACATCGCCTATACCGTGACGGAGACGGCGAACGACAACTATAAGCTGGCAACCAACTCCGGCGTAAAAGAGGGCGAGAAACTGAGTGTTACCCTGGAGAACCAGACCACCCGGATAAAGACCATTGAGGTCGCCAAGGTGTGGGGTGACGCATCCAGCAGCCATCCCCAGGTGACCCTGGGCCTGTTTGCCGGCAATTCCAAGACTTCCGCCAAGACCGTGACACTGCCCAAGAACGGCGCGTGGAGCGAAAAGGTGGAAGTGGACGCCTACGACGGAAACGACCAGGTCGATTACACCGTCAAGGAACTGGACCCCGCCACTAACACCTATGTGGACAGCGGCCGCATTGTGCTGGGCGGTGTCACCTACAACGTTTATGTGAAAGACTATACGGTCACTAATACGCCTGCCCAGGCGTTCACCGAGAGCGTTTCCGGTACCAAGACTTGGGTGGATGGCGAAGGCTCCAGCGGAACGCGGCCCAGCAGCATCACTGTGAAGCTGTATGCGAATGGGACCGAGGTCGCCAGCACGGCTGTGACGAGCACGGATGGCTGGGCATACAGATGGAACAACCTGCCCAAGTACGCCCTGGAGGATTCCAGAGATACCACCGGCGTGCTGGCGGCGCTGAAGAAGGCTGGCATTGCGATGAACGGCGTCCAGCTGGACTATTCTGTGGACGAAGTGGCCGTGGATGGCTACGATAAGAGCGGTACCGGCTACGACATCACCAACACCATCCGCGATGACCTTGCGGACGTCAAGGTCACCAAGGTCTGGAACGACGGACAAAACGCGGAGGACACCCGTCCCGACAGCGTGAAGCTCATCCTCCACCGCAGCGTCACCAAGAACGGCACAACCGTGACCGACGATACGTTCAACGAGTACTATGTCTTTGAGCAGGTGGCAGGCAGCTACCAGAGCCGGGAAGAGCATACCTTCCAGGACCTCGATGTGTATGACGCTGACGGCTTCAAGTATACCTACACCGTCACCGAGGACGGCGTGAACGACAACGACAAGATCCTTGCGGGTAATGACGGCGTCAAATACGGCGTTTCTTACGACCAGGAGAGCCTGACCGTCACCAACGCCCTGGGCGAGAGCAGCGACACGGTCAAGGTGCGCGTGGAAAAGCTCTGGAAGGACGACGCCAATGCCGACGGTACCCGTCCCGACAGCATCAGCATCACCGTGGCCGGCAAGACGGTGACCCTGGACGGCACCGTGGATGCAAACGGCGAGATCGAGGCCTGGGTGGCGGAGTTCGAGCTTCCCAGATTTGACGGAGACGGCAAGAAGATCACGTATACCGCCAGCGATGTCGCTGAGGTCAAGGCTGCCAAGTACCAGACCGGCAAGGTAGAGGCCGCTGCGGTTCCCGGATACAGCTTCGCCTTCGTGGTGACCAACGAGCTGGAGCAGAAGCATTTTGACATCACCGTTGAAAAGGATTGGAACACGGAAACCGGCATCAAGTGGGAAGGCTTCCCGAAAAATGCCGCACACCCCGATAGTGTCGAGGTGGTCCTCTCCGGCGACGGCAAGACCTATCCCCTGACCCTGAACGAGACCAACAGCTGGACGAATAAGCAGGAGAACCTGCCCAGATACGACAAGGACGGCAAGGTCATCTCCTACGCGGTGAAGGAAGTGTCCGTCTCCGGCTATCAGCCCAGCGGAACCGAGAAGGCGAACTGGAAGCTGGACGAAGCGACCGGAAACTACACCATCTCCATTGGGAATACCTTCATCCAGGAGCAGACCTCTGTCAGCGGCCAGAAGTATTGGAAGGACGGTGACAGTGTCTCTAACCGTCCCGCCAGCATCCAGGTGGGCCTGCTGGCCAACGGTACGCTGGTGGAGACGAAGACCGTGACCGCCAACAACGGTTGGCAGTATGCCTTCAAGGAGCTGCCTTTGTATTCCGGCTGGCCCTTCTCTCCCTCCACGGTCATCAAGTACACCGTGCGGGAGCTGAACGGCAAGACCCCCGTGGAGCCCAATGGCACCATCACCTACGAGTCCCCCGCCAACAGCGAGAAGTACACCTATACCGTGACCTACTCCGGCAGCAACATCTTCAACACCCGCAGCACTGACACTGTGGAATTCGTGGTGAACAAGGTCTGGATCGGCCCTGCCAGCAGTGATGTGGCCTTCGGCCTCTATCAAAACGGCACCCTGGTGGACACGGTCTCCGGCGAGAATATGCACACGCTGCTGAACAGTGAACATGTCTGGAAGGGTGTGTTTGCCAAGCAGCCCAAGTACGACGCAAACGGCAACGTTTATGAATATACCGTCAAGGAGCTCGGCGACGATGACGCCGTGGCGGAGATCACTGAGAATGGTCAGACGATTACCATCGGCGGCAAGGAATATACGGTGTCCGGTGAAAAGCTGGGGACGACCTTTGTGATCACGAATAAGGTGGAGCAGGAGTATACCACTATCAGCGGCGAGAAGAAGTGGGAAGGCGTTCCCGGCAGCCTGGACCTGCCCCACAGCATCCAGATTGGCCTGTACAGCGAGAACGGCCAGCTGGTTGATTTGGATGGCCAGGAGAACCCTGTTGCCGTGAGAGCCGACAGCGAGGGAAAGTGGACCTTCTCCTTCCAGAACGTTCCTGTGTACGCACTTGAGAACAACGGCGATGGCCACACCATCCGCTACACCGTCAAGGAAGTGGGCGCTGACAGTGGCTCCATCCGGCATGGCGATGACCATTACACGGTCACCAGCGGTACCGAGGACAACGGCTATACCGTCACCAACACCTACAGAAGCTCCGATGAGTACAAGTATTTTGTGGTGGTCAACTACGTGACCCACAAGCAGGACGGCACGGACGCTGTGGATGGCGAGTATATTTATCAGCAGACCACCGAGGTGAAGAAAAACGACACCGCCAAGGTGACGCCTCCCGCGACCCTGACTCACGACGGACATGAGTTCACGTATGACGCGGACAATGAAGGAAACCTGACAGAGAAGGAGATCACCGCGCCCGGCACCTATAAGCTGGTCCTGTGGTACGAGCGGACGGAGGAAGTTTCTCCCGACCCCAAACCTGAACCCAAACCCGATCCCGGCTCTGATGTTGATATCAGCGTCAAGAAGGTCTGGAACGATGACGATTCCGACCTGCGTCCTGACAGCATCTCTGTCCAGCTTTACCGCGGCGGAAAGGCTTACGGCAAAGCGGTGACCCTCAGCGAGGACAATAGCTGGAAATACACCTGGTATGACATGAGCGATGACTATACCTGGACTGTCGGGGAGATCAATGTACCTGACGGCTATGTGTCCAAGACCTCTGCGGTAGGCAACAGATGGACCATTACCAACAACCTGGAGGGCATGGATATCCAGGATCCCGAAACACCCACCACGGACCTGCCGGATACCGATGTCCCCACCTCCGGCGACACCGGAACGGGCCTGAATGATCCGGATGTGCCCAAGGCTGACGTGCCCAAGACCGGCGACGCGACCTGGCTGTGGGCCATGGCTGCCGCCGCATCTGGAGCGGGCCTGGTTTGGCTGGCCATCTCTGGCAGAAAGCGCAGGGAAGAGGACGCCTGATTTGGCGCGAACTGAAACCTAAAACAGAGCAAGAGGCCCGGACATCTGTCCGGGCCTCTTGTATTGAACCGAGGGCGGCGGTATAATAGAGCCGCAAAACCGCTCCAAAGGAGGGAGAACCCATGAAAAAGCTGCGGCTGCTGCTCATCGCTGCGCTGGCACTGGTGCTGGCCGTCAGCGTGGGAATGCTCATCCGTCAAAATATCCAATACCGGGAGGGTGAGAGGGATTACGCCGAGGCGGAGGCCCTGGTGGAGTTGCCGGATCTTAGCCAGCTTGCCCCGGAGGAGCCCGAAGAACCGGAAGAGCCTGCCGGCGGGGAGAGCGCCCCGGAGGAGGAACAGCCGGTGTATGTGGACCCCTATGCCGACGCTCTGCGGAACATGGACTTTTCCGCCCTACGGGAGGTCAACAGCGATGTGCTGGGCTGGATCTTGATCCCAGGCACGGCGGTGTCCTATCCGGTGGTCCAGGGGACGGATAACGACTATTACCTGAACCACACCTGGAAAAAGTGGACCAGCGTGGTGGGCTCCATCTTCCTGGAATGCCGGAACAGTCGGGACCTCAGGGATTTCAACACCATTATCTACGGTCACCGCATGAACAACGGCTCCATGTTCGCCGCTTTGAAAAACTATAAGACCCAGAGCTATTGGAAGGCTCATCCGTACGTGTACCTCACCGACGACTCCGGCAGCCACAAATATGAGATTTTTGCCGCCTATGAGGTCAGCACGGAGGGAGACACCTACCGCCTGGGCTTTGGGAGCGACCAGGAAAAGCGGGCCTTTATTGATTACTGCCTTGCCCAGTCCGTCATTGACACCGGGGTGGTGCCCCGGACCTATGACCGCGTTTTGACCCTGTCCACCTGTACTGGCCAGGGCCACGCCACCCGCTGGGTGGTCCAGGCGGTGCTGTGGGGCGAGGCACCGCAGGAGGTGGAAGCGCCCTTGGAGGAACTCCCTCCGGAGGAAGCGGAGGAAAAAGCGCCCTCGGCACTGGACATTGCCCTGGGCCGCGCCACCGGAAAAGTGGAGGAGCCTGCATCCTGAAAACAACAGTCCCCGGAGGGTCAACCCTCCGGGGCATTTTCGTTTACAGGACGGAAAAAACGTGGTACACTCGCTCTAAGAACAAAGGAGGGAGCGCCATGAGCCGACAGGCTGTTTTGACCTATCTGCGTACCCGGGAGGGAGAATTTCTCTCGGGAGAGGAACTGAGCCGCCAACTGGGGCTCAGCCGCACCGCCGTGTGGAAGGCGGTGGACGCCCTGCGGAGGGAGGGCTACACCATCGAGGCCCGGACGGGCCTGGGATACCGCTTGGCGGCGGCGCCGGATGTCCTGACGGAGGCGGAGATCCGAAACCACTTGGGAGCGGTGGACACCGTGGGCCGGACGCTTTTGTGCTTTGATGAGATCGATTCCACCAACAATTACGCCAAGCAGCTGGGCATGGCCGGCGGGGAGGACGGCGTCGTGGTGGTGGCCAACTGCCAGACGGCGGGCCGGGGGCGGATGGACCGCACCTTCCAGTCCCCCCGGGACAAGGGAATTTACCTGACGGCGTTGCTGCGGCCGGATATCCCCATGGACCGCCTTCTCTCCGTGACAGCCCTAGCGGGGGTGGCGGTGTGCGGCGCGGTGGAGCAGGTCTGCGGTGTGCGGCCCAAATTGAAGTGGCCCAACGACCCGGTGCTGAACGGAAAAAAGCTCTGCGGCATTCTGACGGAGATGTCTCTGGAGGCGGAGACCGGGCGGCTCCAGTCCCTGGTGGTGGGCATCGGATTGAACGTGGGGCAGACGGCGGCGGATTTCACGCCGGAAGTGGCGGCCGTGGCCACCTCCATCTCCCAGGAGCTGGGGCGGTCTGTGTCCCGTCCGGCCCTGGCGGCGGCGGAGATCGAGGCCCTGGACCGGCTGTACACGGCGCTGAAGGGCGGAGACCTGTCCGCGTATCTTGCCGCTTATCGCCGGGACTGCGTGAATCTGGGAAAGACCGTGCAGCTCATCAGTCCCCTGGGCCGGGAGACGGTGGAGGCTGTGGGCATCGACGAGCAGTTCGGCCTGGTGGTGCGGACGGCGGACGGCACGGAAAAAACCGTCCGCTCCGGCGAGGTCTCCGTCCGGGGAATGTACGGCTATGTGGAGTGAGGCGGCGTCCAAGAAAAGCTGCTGCCTGATCGCGGCGCTGTGTCTGCTGCTGTGCGGCTGCGCCGGGAAAGAGGCGGAGGAGACGCAGTTGGTTTCCCGGAATGGAGCGCCGGTGGTGCAGATAGGGGACGCAGTCTATTATTGACTGTACAGCGCGGACAGCTTTGAGCCGGGAGGGCTGCGGGGAGATTACAGCCCCGGGGCAAACGCGGAAAATCAACTGATCCGGTGTGAGGACGGAAGGGAAACGGTCCTGGCCTCTGGCCCTTGGTTCGGTCCCATGTGGGTGCTGGGAGACCGTCTGATTGTGCGGAATGTGGCGGGAGAAAGCGGCGGCCTGACGTGCCTGTCCCCGGCAGGAGAGGTTTTGTGGACGCTGGATGGGGAAGGTGTCACCGTCCGGACCGCCGACCCGGAGCGGGGGTCGCTGATATGCACCAGTGGCTGGACGGTGTTCTCCTTGGACGGGGAGGGGCATCGGACAGACCTGGCGGAAATGGTGCGGTATCTTGGCTATGAGGGCGGCGCACTGTATGTTCAGGACTGCTCCCAATATGAGGAGGCTATCCTCTGGCGGTTGGCTTGGGACGGCCAGTGGACTGAGCTGGCCCGTGTGACGGTGGAATACGGCGGCAATTCCGGCCCCATCATCACCCAACTGGAGACGGCGTGGAATACGGCTTATTTCCTGTACGGTGCCTATGACGGCACGGCCAATGTGTTCCAGGGCGGCTGGCTGGCCGCCGCCAAACTGGATGGAAGCGGCTGTGATATCTTGACCGGCGTTCATTTCGACCGGTTCTTCCTGCGGGAACGGGATGGAACGGTGACACTGGTATACCCTGCTGAACACGAACTGGTTTGGGATGGGGAAACGGCTTTGGAGCTGAACGTGGAGACCGGAGAGACCGCGCAGACGGACGGCCCCGTCTGGCTCCGGCCAGTGGGCGTTCCCTTTGCAGATGGCGGCTGTATCCAGGTGGTGAAAGACCGCACCGGAGAGACTGTTACCCTGGTGGACGGCATCGCCTTTCCAGAGACAGAGTATGACGGGGAAGAACCGGAGCCTTGCCGGAAGATACGGGACATTGCCGTGGCTGGGGGGCTGGCTGTGGTACACGCTGGAGGTGGGCCGTTACGCGGAGGAATGGTCTGCCGACTGGCGGGACGGCTATGCGCGGATGGTGACCCAGGTGTGCCGGATACCGTTGGCAGGCGGTGAAGCCCAGGTCCTGTACGAATACTGAAAACAGCGCCGGAGGCTTTCGCCTCCGGCACTGCGGTTTATTCACTGTCAATATGATTTTGGATGCGCTGCATGATCATCTCCAAGGCCACCAGGTTGTGGCCGCCCTCCAGTACCACGATGTCCGCGTATTTCCGGGAGGGCTCCACGTACCGCTCATGCATGGGCTTCACGGTGGTCAGATACTGGGTCACCACGGATTGCAGCGTCCGGCCCCGCTCCTCCACATCCCGGAGCGCCCGGCGGAGGATGCGGACATCGGCGTCCGTTTCCACGAAGATCTTGATGTCGAACATGTCCCGCAGGGCGGGGTTCTGGAAGATGAGGATGCCCTCCACGATGATGACCTTGTTGGGCCGGACCGTCACCGTCTCGCCGGTGCGGTTGTGGTCCACATAGGAGTACACGGGGCACTGGACGGCATGGCCGGCCTTCAGCTCCTCCAGGTGCTGGATGAGCAGCTCCGTGTCGAAGGCGCTGGGGTGGTCATAATTCACCTTGGCCCGCTCCTCGTAGGTCTTGCCCTCCTGGCGCTTATAATAGCTGTCATGGCCGATAACGGTGACACTGTCTCCGAAATGCTCCTTCAAGTGCCGGGTCAGGGTGGTTTTGCCGGAGCCGGTGCCGCCGGCAATGCCGATCAGAATTGTGTTCATCTGCCTCAGTCCTTCCGCGTCGATGCATTTGCCCTTTGGGCCTATTATAAAAATTTATTCGCTCAAAAGCAAGGACTTGCGGCGGCAAAGTGTGAAAAAGCTGAAAATTCGACGCTGCCATACTTGACGGCATGGCGGAAAGCCGATATTATGTAAAGTACAACGAAGCTTTCGGAAGGAGTGCCATCCATGGCCATGAAACGCTGCCCCGTCTGCGGGGAAAAATATTCCGATACCTATAAAAATTGCCCCTTCTGTGAGGAGGAGGCGGCGCTGCGAAGCGGCGGCAAGGTCCGCCGGGGCGGCCGGCGGACCGCCGGCAAGCAGAAGATGAATTTGCTGACGCCCACTCTGATCGTACTAATTCTCATTATGGCAGCGCTGCTGATCTACCTGTTGTTCGGTGACCGGTTCCAAAAGGAACCGGTCAAACAGGACGCGCCTTCCGTGGGTGAGGTGCAGCCCCAGCAGCCGGAGGTGGAGGCCCCCGCCGACACGGAGCCGGGCGGTACCGATATGCCGGAGGACCCTGATGTGACGGAGCCGGCCCCCGGCACCACTACGGCGCCCTCCGCCAGCGAATATGAGACGGCGTCCAAGCTGCCCGATGGCCTGACCCTCAGCACCACGGATTTCACGATGAAGGCAGCGGGGGAGACCCATACCATTCAGGTCTCCGGCGGCAGCGGCAGCTATACCTGGCTCAGCGAGGATGACGGTGTTGCCTCCGTGGATCAAAACGGCAAGGTCACTGCCATTTCCCGGGGCACTGTCAATGTGCTGGTCACCGATGGCAGCAAGAAGGCCGTATGCATTGTCCGGTGCAGCTTCAGCGGTACCCTGGCTACCACGCCCGGGACCGGCACAAGCTCCAGCACTGGCACGGGCTCCGGCACCAGCGGCATCCTGCAGACAGGCTCCGCGGTGGTCATCAACGGCGGAAACGGCGTAAATGTGCGTTCCGGTCCCAGCACGGATTATGAGGCTCTGGCCACCGTACCCAATGGCGCCTCCGTCCAGATCACGGGCAGTGCCGGTGACGGCTGGTACAAGATCACCTTCTCCGGTGTGGGCGGCGTGGAGACCGCCGGCTACATGAAGGGCGATTTCCTGAAAAACGACTGATGGTCATAAAATATCCCCGGATGCTTTGCATCCGGGGATATTTCATTGCACAGGCGGAAAAACCGTGGTATCATATCTATGATTGCAAACGGACAAGGAGCATGACCATGACCAACAAGGATTTTCAGCAAAGTTCTCCTCTGCACATCTTCCTTTCGTATTTCAAACCACACCGGCGGCTTTTTTTCATGGACCTCAGCTGCGCCCTGATGATATCCCTCATCGACCTGGCGTTTCCCTATGTCTCCCGCTGGTGCATGTATGAGCTGCTGCCCGAGAGCGCCTACAACGCATTCTTCGCCGTCATGGCGGTGGTGTTCGCGGCCTTTGTCCTCCGGGCGGTTTTGACGTACGTTATCTGCTACTGGGGTCATACCTTCGGCATCCTGGTGGAGGCGGATATCCGCAGGGACCTGTTCCGCCACATGCAGGAGCTGTCCTTCGACTATTTTGACCGCAACCGCACCGGCCAGCTCATGAGCCGGCTGACGGCGGACCTGTTCGACATCACGGAGCTGGCCCACCACGGCCCGGAGGACCTGTTCATCTCCGGCGTCACCATCGTGGGCGCGCTGGTCATCATGTTCACCATTCAGTGGCGGCTGGCCCTGGTCATCGCCGTCATCCTGCCCATTTTCATGCTGGTGGTGTGGAGCAGCCGCCGCTCCATGCAGGAGGCCTCCGCCCGGGTGAAGCAGGAGACAGCCGTCATCAACGCGGACATCGAGTCCGGCCTCTCCGGCATCCGCACCGCCAAGGCCTTTGCCAACGAAAAGACGGAACTGAAAAAGTTTGAAAGCTCCAATGACAGCTTCAAGACCTCCAAGCGGCAGTTCCACAAGGCCATGGGCCGGTTCAATGCCACCATGGAGTTCTTCCTGTGCATCCTGTCCGCGGCGGTCATCGCCGCCGGCGGCTTCTTCATCATGCGGGGCCAGATGGACACCGTGGACCTCATCACCTTCAGCCTGTATATCACCACCTTTGTCAACCCCATCCGCAAGCTCTCCACCATGGCGGAGATGTTCGCCAACGGCACCGCCGGCCTTTCCCGGTTCATTGAGCTCATGCGGACGGAGCCCGCCATGAAGGACGCACCGGACGCCAAGGTCCTCCGGCGGGTGAAGGGCAGCATCGATGTAGACCACGTGAGCTTTGCCTATCAGGATGACCTGGCGGTGCTCCACGATGTGGACCTCCACATCCGCCCCGGCGAGACGCTGGCGGTGGTGGGTCCCTCCGGCGGCGGCAAGTCCACCCTCTGCCAGCTCATTCCCAGGTTCTACGATGTCACCGAGGGCGCCATCTTCATTGACGGCCAGGATGTGCGCTCCGTCACCCAGGAGTCCCTGCGGCAGAACGTGGGCGTGGTGCAGCAGGAGGTGTTCCTCTTTGCCGCCAGCATTCTGGAAAATATTCGCTACGGCCGCCCCGGCGCCACGGAGGAAGAAGTGGCCCAGGCGGCGAAGCTGGCGGAGATCTATGACGATATCGTGGCCATGCCCGACGGCTTCAACACCTATGTGGGCGAGCGGGGCGCCCTGCTGTCCGGCGGACAGAAGCAGCGCATCTCCATTGCCCGTATTTTCCTGAAGGACCCGCCGGTGCTGATCCTGGACGAGGCCACCTCTGCTCTGGACAGTGTGACGGAGGCAAAGCTCCAGCAGACGTTTGAAAAACTCTCCCAGGGCCGCACCACCATCATCATCGCCCACCGCCTGTCCACGGTCCGCAACGCCGACCGCATCGCCGTGGTGGAGGAGGGCCGCATCGCGGAACTGGGCAGCCACGAGGAACTCATGGCGAAAAACGGCGCCTACGCGGCGCTGGTCCGCACCCAGGAGCTGCGCCATGGATAAGTCGAAGCTGCTGGACCGGCTGGGGGCTGCTGGAGAGGACCGGCTGCTGCTGGCCAAGGTCCTGGACCGGGCCGGACAGGCCCAAAGCCGCAACATCCCCGCCGCCACGGACTTTCTCAGTCCCCAGCAGCAGGCCCTTGCCCTGGACCTGCTGCGTCTGGCGGGTATCCCGGAGACGGGATATACGCGCCTGGGCGGCTATGAGGGGGCCGAGCGGAACATCCTGTTGTTTTTGCCGGACTGGCTGGAGGCCGCCGACGCCGGGAGCCAGAGTCCCATCCGGTGCCTGCGGGCATCCTTCCGGGAGGAGGAAAAGCTGACCCACCGGGATTTTTTGGGCAGCCTCATGGGCATGGGCATCGTCCGGGAAAAGGTGGGGGACATCCTGGTGGGACCTGCCGGCGCGGACCTTATGGTGCTGGACACGGTGGCGGAGTTCCTGCTGCAAAGCTGGAACAGCGCCGGACGGGCCAGGCTCACCGTTACCGCCATTGAGCCCTGGGAGGTCCGGGTGCCGGAGGTCAAGTGCCAGGAGATGCGGGACACCGTTTCTTCTCTGCGGCTGGACGCCGTGGCGTCCACGGGCTTCCGCATGTCCCGGGGCAAGGCGGCGGAGCTCATCACCTCCGGCCGCGTGCAGGTGAACTGGCGGGAGTGCACGAAGCTGGACAAGCTGCTCACGGCGGGAGATACCGTCTCCGCCAGGGGCTTTGGAAAATTTGAATTGACGGAGGTGGGCGGCGTCACAAAAAAGGGCCGTACCTCCATCGTGCTGAAGCGATATATCTGAGGAGGAGAACCATGGATCAAAAGCAGATCGACCGGATCAATGAGTTGGCCCGAAAGGCCAAAAGCCCCGAGGGGCTGACGAAATGGGAGGAGGAAGAACGGGCCGCCCTGCGCCGGGAATACGTGGATTCTGTGTTGGGCAGCCTGCGGGGTCAGCTGGACCACACCTATATCATGGACGAGAAGGGTCAAAAGCACAAGCTGAAGAAAAAGGGGGAATGAGCCTTGGCCGCGCAGCAGAAAAAAGACAACGACTGGCTGGCCTGGGCCCTGATCGCGTTCCTGTTTGCCGTGGGGCTGTCGCCTCTGGCGCTGTTACTGCTGTTTTTCAAGCTGTTTGGCGGCGACGGGAAAAAGAAGCAGGCTTCTCCGCCGCCCCTCCAGACCCGGAGCCAGACGGCGGAGCAGGCGGCGCCCCGGCAGCCCAGCAAGGCCCGGGAGGCCGTGGAAAAGGTCACCAAAACGCCTCAAGCCAAGAAATCCACCGCTTTTTGGCTGAAGCTGGCTGGTGCGGTGCTGGCGGCGGTGGGCGTTATCGCCTGTGTGGAGCCCATCGACATGATGGTCTGGCTGGGGAGCGCCGAGGGCTATTATATCGAGGACCTGCTGACGGCTCTGGCCATGGTGGTGGGCGGCGGCGCCATGTTTGGCAGCGGCCTTTCCATGGACCGCCAGCTCAAGCGCCACACCAAATACCTCTCCGTCATGGGTGACCGGGAGGCCGTGGCGGTGGAGGAGCTGAGCCGGGTCCTGGGATACCCCAAAAAGCGGGTGGAGAAGGACCTCCAGAAGATGATCGACAAGGGCTACTTCGGCGGCGAGGCCTATTTGAATATGGAGCTGGGCTATCTGTTCCGCAGCGGCCAAGCGGACGCGGCGTTCCAGAAAAAGCAGCGGGAAGCCGCGGCCCAGGTCCCCAAGGAGGCGGAGGAGGGGTATTCCGGCATCCTGCGGAACATCCGCCGGGCCAACGACCGTATCGCGGACCCGGTACTCTCCGCCAAAATCGACCGGCTGGAGGATATCACCGCCAAGATTTTCCGGGCGGTGGAGGAGGACCCCAAAAAGCGGAGCCGTATCGACACGTTCTTGAACTACTACCTGCCCACCACCCAAAAGCTGCTGGACTCCTACGCGGAATTTGAGGCCGCCGGTGTGGAGGGAGAGAACCTGCGGCAGGCCAAAAGCCGCATCGAATCCACCATGGACGCCATCGTCAAGGGTTTTGAGCACCAGCTGGATGAGCTGTACAAGGCGGATGCCATGGATGTGGACAGCGACATCCGGGTCATGGAGACCATGCTGAACCGGGACACTGCCTCGGCGGAGCGGGACTTCGGCCTGGGCGGGACCGCTGCCCAGCGGGAGAAACAGACCTGAGCCTGACCGGCGCGCCGTATGGCGCGCTGGTTTTTTGCGCCTTGAAGGGGGAAAGTACTTGCGGAAAGGACAGAAAACCGGGTATAATGTAGGCAGAACAAAAACAAGGAGCGAGCAGTATGGCAGTATTGGACCAATTGGAACCCAAAAACGTATTCCGCTTTTTTGAGGAGATGTGCGCGATCCCCCACGGATCTTACAACACGAAAGCGGTCAGCGACTGGTGTGTGGCCTTTGCCAAAGCGCGGGGCCTGGAGCACTACCAGGATGAAATGAACAACGTCATCCTCATCAAGGAGGCCTCCGCGGGCTATGAGGAGGCTGAGCCGGTCATCCTCCAGGGCCATCTGGACATGGTGTGCGAAAAAGCTCCCGGCTGTGAGAAGGATATGGCCCGGGAGGGCCTGGACCTGGCGGTGGAGGGCGATTACATCTACGCCGAAGGGACCACCCTGGGCGGCGATGACGGCATCGCTGTGGCCATGGCCCTGGCTGCGCTGGATGACGACTCTTTGCCCCATCCCCGGCTGGAGGTCATCCTCACCACCGAGGAGGAGGTGGGCATGGACGGTGCCATGGCGCTGGACGTGTCTCCCATCCGGGGGCGGAAGATGCTGAACTTGGACTCCGAGGCGGAGGGGATCTTTACCGTCAGCTGTGCCGGCGGCTCCATGGCGGCCTGCGGGCTGCCGGTGGCCCAGGCGCCTTTCGGCGGCGATATTCTGCGGGTTCGGGTGGAGGGCCTCACCGGCGGCCACTCCGGCGCAGAGATCCACAAGGGCCGGGCCAATGCCAGTATGCTGCTGGGCCGGCTGCTGCTGGCCATGGCGGCGGAGACGGAGCTGCGGCTGGTGTCCGCTGACGGCGGATTGAAGGACAATGCCATCCCCGTGGCGGCGGAGGCTGTGGTGGCCGCGGCGGACGGCCGGAAGGCCAAAGCGGCGGCGGAGCGTATGGCCGCCTGCTTCCAGGTGGAGTACCGCCGTTCCGACCCGATGCTGACGGTGACGGCGGAGGAGGCTGCGGCTGCGTGGCTGCCCATGGACGCCGCCTCCACGGAGAGGACTCTGTGCCTGCTGGCCTGCGCGCCCAACGGCGTGCAGACCATGAGCCAGGACATCCACGGCCTGGTACAGACCTCCCTGAACTTGGGCATTTTGAAAACAGAGGAAAATGCCGTGACGGCGTCCTTCTGCATCCGCAGCTCCGTGGACAGCGAGAAGGAAATGCTGAAGGACCGGCTGGCCTGCCTGCTGGCCCAGCTGGGCGGCAGGGTGTCCTTCTCCGGCGAATATCCCGGTTGGGCGTACCGGCCGGACTCCCCCCTGCGGGAGCTGATGACGGAGGTCTACCGGGAGCAGTACGGCCGGGAGCCCAAGGTGGAAGCCATCCACGCTGGTTTGGAGTGCGGATTGCTGGCGGGTAAGCTGCCGGGGCTGGACTGCGTGTCCATCGGCCCGGACCTGTTGGAGATCCACACACCCCGGGAGAAGATGAGCATCTCCTCCGTGCAGAGGGTGTGGGCATTCGTGCGTGAGGTGCTGAAGCGTTCCAAGTGATACGGCAAATGAAAAGCACAGGGAGCCTGCGGTGCTCCCTGTGTTTTTTTGCGGCAGGCGCAAAAAAGCGGACATGTCCGCTTGAAACGGACAAATTTGCGGCGAAAAAGGGCGGGTGTGAAAAGGAGAGACCTGTTTTTGGTGAAAAACACAATGAAAAAAAGTAAAAACTTGTAGTTTTTAAAGATGCCTGAACAAAACCACCAAAATGCCCCACCGGATTTCTCCACGGCGATTCTTTGTTAGATAATTGACACAATACACGGGAAAAGGCTATACTGAAGATGCTGACAAGCATTCCCAAAAGGGCGGAAAACCGCCATTTTGAACACTGTGAAACAAAAAAATAGGGAGGAATTAAGTTTATGGCAAAGAACAAAGTGTTCAAGACGATGGACGGTAATGAGGCTGCCGCATACGTGTCTTACGCGTTTACCGAGGTAGCTACCATTTACCCCATCACCCCCTCCAGTCCCATGGCTGACCACGTGGATGCGTGGGCTGCCAACGGCAAGAAGAACCTGTTCGGTCAGCCCGTGAAGCTGGTCGAGATGCAGGCGGAATCCGGCGCGGCCGGCGCGATGCACGGCTCTCTGGAGACCGGCTCCCTGACCAGCACCTACACTGCTTCCCAGGGCCTGCTGCTGATGATCCCTCCCATGTACCGGATCGCCGGTTCTCAGCTGCCCGGCGTTATGCATGTCTCTGCCCGTACCGTGGCCACCCACTCCCTGTCCATTTTCGGTGATCACTCCGACGTCATGGCCTGCCGTCAGACCGGCTGGGCGCAGCTGGCTTCCTCCAGCGTGCAGGAGAGCATGGACATGGCCGCCGTTGCGCACCTGTCCGCCATCAAGGGTTCCATCCCCTTCCAGCATTTCTTCGATGGCTTCCGGACCTCTCACGAGATCCAGAAGATCGAGGTTCTGGACTATGAGGACTTGGGCAAGCTGCTGGATTGGGACGCCGTTCAGAGATTCAAGGATCACGCGCTGAGCACTGAGCATCCCACCCTGCGCCACACCCTGCAGAACCCCGACACCTTCTTCCAGTCTCGCGAGGCCTGCAACACCGCCTATGCTGCGCTGCCCGCCATCGTTGAGGAGTACATGGGCAAGATCAACGAGCTCACCGGCCGCAACTATCAGCTGTTCAACTACTACGGCGCCCCCGATGCTGAGCGCGTTGTGGTGGCCATGGGCTCCGTCTGCGAGACACTGACCGAGGTCGTTGATTATCTGGTGGAGCGCGGTGAGAAGGTCGGCTTCATCCAGGTCCACCTGTTCCGGCCCTTCTCCATGGAGCGTCTGCTGGAGAAGATCCCCGCTTCCTGCAAGTGCCTGACCGTTCTGGACCGCACCAAGGAGCCCGGCGCTCCTGGCGAGCCTCTGTACCTGGACGTGTGCAACGCCCTGTGGGAAGGCAAGCGCACCAACATCGAGGCCCTGGGCGGCCGCTATGGCCTGGGCTCCAAGGATACCACTCCCGCCCAGATGAAGGCCGTGTTCGACAACATGAAGGGTGAGAAGAAGAACCACTTCACCGTCGGCATCAACGATGACGTCACCCACCTGTCCCTGCCCGTTGGCGAGAACATTGTCACCGCCGGCAAGTCCATCATCTCCTGCAAGTTCTGGGGCCTGGGCTCTGACGGCACCGTGGGCGCCAACAAGAACTCCATCAAGATCATCGGCGACCACACCGACCAGTACGCCCAGGCTTACTTCGAGTATGACTCCAAGAAGTCCGGCGGCGTCACCAAGTCCCACCTGCGCTTCGGCCATGAGCCCATCCACAGCACCTACTATGTCACCATGGCTGATTTCGTGGCCTGCCACAAGCCCTCTTACATCAAGGACTTCGACATCGTCTCCGAGATCAAGCCCCACGGCACCTTCCTGCTGAACACCAGCTGGAGCGGCGCTGAGCTGGAGGCGAACCTGCCCAACCGTGTGAAGCGCCAGATCGCCGAGCGTGAGATCAACTTCTACACCATCGACGCCACTGCCATCGCCATGGAGCTGGGCCTGGGCAACCGCACCAACACCGTGCTGCAGGCTGCCTTCTTCAAGCTCTCCGGCATCATCCCCATCGCTGATGCCGTGGGGTACATGAAGGCCGCTATCGTCAAGTCTTACTCCAAGAAGGGCCAGAAGATCGTCGATATGAACAGCGCCGCCGTTGACAGGGGTGTTGACGCCGCGGTGAAGATCGATGTTCCCGCGTCCTGGAAGACCCTGACTGACGATACCCAGGCTCCCGACGCCAATCTGCCTCACTACATCCGTGCGATCCAGATCCCCGTCAACAAGCAGGCCGGCGATGCCATCCCCGTGAGCGAGTTCATGCCTTACGCCGACGGTGTCACCCCCTCTGAGACCTCTAAGTACGAAAAGCGCGGCATCGCCGTGAAGGTGCCCCAGTGGCTCCCCGAGAACTGCATCGGCTGCAACAAGTGCGCCCTGGTCTGCCCCCACGCCGCCATCCGTCCCTTCCTGCTGAACGCGGAGGAAGAGGCTGCGAAGCCCGCCTCCTTTGTCACCAAGGAAGCCAAGGGCAAGGGCTTTGAGGGCCTGACCTTCCGTATGCAGGTCGATCCTCTGGACTGCCAGGGCTGCGGCGCCTGCGCCAATGCCTGCCCTGCCAAGGAGAAGGCTCTGGTCATGGAGCTGCTGGAGACCCAGATGCCCGAGCAGGAGAACTGGGATCATGCGTTGACCCTGTCCACCAAGGCCAATCCCATGGACAAGTTTACCGTCCGCGGTTCTCAGTTCGAGCGTCCTCTGTACGAGTTCAGCGGCGCCTGCGCCGGCTGCGGCGAGGCTCCCTACATGAAGCTCATGTCCCAGCTGTTCGGTGATCGGATGTTCGTTACCTCCGCCACTGGCTGCGCTTACGTCGTAGGCTCCTCCACGCCTTCCTTCCCCTACGCGGCCAACGAGAAGGGCCACGGCCCCGCCAACTCCAACTCCCTGTTCGAGGATAACGCCGAGTATGCGCTGGGCATGAAGCTGTCCATCGACCAGATGCGCCGTCAGATGGCTGCCCACGCCGAGGCTGTGGTGGCTGCCACCTCCGACGCCGCACTGAAGAGCGCCATTGAGGCCTGGCTGGCCGAGGGTGATATCGGCGATAAGACCCGCGCCCTGTCCGAGGCGGTCGTGGCCGCTCTGGACGCCACCACGGAGACCTCCGATGCCATTGCCTTCATGAAGGCCAACAAGGATGTTCTGCCCAAGAAGAGCGTCTGGATGTACGGCGGCGACGGCTGGGCTTACGATATCGGATTCGGCGGTCTGGACCATGTCCTGGCTTCCGGCGCTGATGTGAACATTCTGGTGGTCGATACCGAGGTGTACTCCAACACCGGCGGTCAGGCTTCCAAGGCCACCCAGCTGGGCGCTGTGGCGCAGTTCGCCAACGCCGGTAAGAAGACCGGCAAGAAGGATCTGGGCGCTATCGCCATGACGTATGGCAACGTCTATGTTGCCCAGGTTGCCATGGGCGCCAACGAGCAGCACCTCATCACGGCATTGAAGGAAGCCGAGGCGCATCATGGTCCCTCCCTCATCATTGCTTACGCACCCTGCATCAACCACGGTATCTCCAAGGGCATGGGCCAGGTCCAGCTGGAGGAGAAGCAGGCCAGCGAGTGCGGCTATTGGCCCCTGTGGCGCTATGTGCCCGAGCTGAAGGACGAGGGTAAGAATCCCTTCATCCTGACCAGCAAGGAGCCCAACGGCCAGCTGCTGGACTTCATGATGGGTGAGACCCGGTTCGCCTCTCTGACCAGAACCTTCCCCGAGACTGCCAAGGAGCTGTTCGAGGCGGCCCAGGAGTTCTGCGCTGATCGTTACGCCAGATACAAGAAACTGGCTGAGCAGTGATTGCAGGCCGGGGACTGTACGAAATTGGCAGAAATGTTGAGCGCCTTGTCTGACAAAGTACAACAGTTTCTGCTTTTGTCCGGCTGCGGCGAGACAACGTGAACGAAGAATGAGGCCCCGGGGTTTCTCGTGCGAGAAACCCCGGGGCCTTTCACAAATGAAAAGAGAGTGAAAAAATTCCGCTGCTCCCATCATCAGAAGAGCAGCGGAATTTGCGTTATTTGCCCAATTCCTTGCGGACGGCCTGCCGCAGCAGAGCCTGCCCCTCGGGGGAGCGGAGCACATCCAGCACCGCGGTGCGGACCACGCCCTGGAAGGACTTGCTGTTCAGCAGGGCGCTGAACACGGCGCTGTCCTGGCTGCCGCCGGAGGACTGGACCACCACCGGGGCCTCGGGCCGTTTGGGCGCCAGCGCGGGGGCGGGCTCCTCCTCGGCGTAGGCCCGCTCCAGCCAGGTGCCCTGGCCTTCTTCCCGGACGTCCACCTCGCCACGGAGATAGGCCAGGGTGACGCCGAAAAACTCCGCAAGCTTTTTCTGCTGGTCCTGGGAGGGCGTCTGCCGCCCGGTCTCAAATTTTTCCGCCGCGCTTTTGGGAAAGCCCAAAGCGGCGGACAGGGCAGGGCGGCTGAGGTTCCGCTCCGTCCGCAGGGTTTCGATGCGTTGTGCCATGGTGACCATTGTGTGATTCCTCCTGAAAACTCAATCTTTGGGATGGCGCTGCCGGATGACGGAGAAGGCATCCTCCGCCACGGCGATCGTTTCGGCAATGTCCTCGTTGGAGAGGGCATAGTTGATAAAATGGTTGTGGTGGGTGGTGAAGAATACGCCCCGTTTTACGCACTCGGCAATCCACTCCTGGTGGAGCATGAGGCTGGGGTCGTCCGCCAGCCGCAGGTAAAACAGGCTGGGCATTCCCGAAACACGGAGGTCAAAGCCATACTTCTGCCCGGCGGCAATGAGACCGTCGCCCAATTTTTTGCCTTTTTCATTCAATATCTTGGGCAAATCCAGCTTTTTCATTTTCTCCACGCAGGCAATGCCGGCGGCGAAGGGTACGGCGGAGAGCCAATAGCTGCCGGTGTAGCTGATACCGGAAACAGCGCCTTTTAAAAACTCCTTGCCGCACAGGGCGGAGACGTTGTAGCCGTTGGCCAGGGCCTTGCAGAAGCAAATGAGGTCCGCCTCAAAGCCGAAGTAATGGTCGCTGCCCTGAAGGTCCAGCCGCCAGCCGGCCCGGACATCGTCCACGATGAGAATGGCGCCCTCGTCCGTGCACAGCTTGCGGACCTTCTGCCAGTACCCGTCGGCGGGCAGCTCGTTGTCTTTAAAATTGCCGTGCATATAGGGCTGGCCGATGACAGCGGCAATCTGGCCTTTGTAGCGGTCAAACAGCTCCGCCAGGGCGTCAAAGTCGTTCCACTCCACGTACAGGTTGTGCATCACATCTTCTTCCAGTACGCCGGAGTAGTCCATTTTCTGGGTCCAGGGAGAGACGCCGTGATAGTAGCCCTTGAAAAAAACGATCTTTTTCCGGCGGGTGTGTGCTCTGGCGGTCATGACCGCCAGGGTGGTGACGTCGTTGCCGTTCTTGGCAAAAAAGGCCCAGTCGGCGGAGGCCACCGTCTCCACAAGCAGTTCCGCGAAGTCGATCATTTTGGTGGAGGGAATGGTGACGCAGTCCTCCAGCTGCCGCTGCTTGGCCGCGGCGGCGTCCACATCCGGATCGTGGTAGCCCAGGACATTGGGGCCATAGCCGCACATATAGTCGATCATCCGGTTGCCGTCCACGTCCCAGAAATAGCTGCCCTGGGCCCGGGAGGAGAACAGGGGCCACGCCTCCACAGGGGTGTAGCAGCCCTCGGCGGGGCCCTGGTGGCCGTAAATGCCGGAGGGGATCACCTTACAGGCCCGGAGGTATTCCTCCCGGCTTTTGGAATAGTCGTTGATCTTCATAATGGTCCCTCCTTACGCGAGATATACCGACACCCGGTCCAGGATGCGGTTGATGTTGTCGATTTGGGAGATCATACCGCCGATGCGGACCTGCCCCAGCCCCACGGCGGCGATAGCGTTCACCTGGCCGTCAAACAGGTCCCGGGCCAGGTGCATCCCCTGAAACTCCATATAGGAGAGGAACTGCTCCGGCACCTGGTGGACAGCGGTCAGACGGTGGTCCCGGCAGCACAGGGCCGCAGCGGGGCCGCCGGCAATGGAGAGCTTTGCGGTACCGTCCACGATGTTGGAGGCGGAGAATTGGCCGATGGTGTCTTGATTGGCCACTTGGGCAATGGCCTCCGCGATGACATGGAACATCAGCGTGGTGGAGATCCGGAAAAAATCCGGGTCATTGAGGGCACCGGGGGCCGGCTTCAAAAAGGCGCCCAGCCGGTCCGTCAGCTTGGTGAAGGGACCCAACAGAAATCCCACCTTTGTGAAGCCCTTGCTGGGAATGGGTGTCACCGTGCCGTCGATGAGGCCATTGAACTTCTCACAGGAGGAGAAGGGGAGCTTGATCTGGCACCGCTCCGTGCCGGGGACCATGCGGCACTGGCCGCCGCCGAAAAACAAAGTGGCCTCCGGCCCGCCCTTTACGGCGATGCCTACGGAGACGGATTTTCCCTCAATGAGCTTCGCGGACTCCGGGTCCAGCTGACAGAGATAGGGAATGGCGCCCAGCACGGCGAAAAGGTTGATGTAGGCCATAGTCCTCACGTCTTTCATACGGCTGCCTCCAATTTGCATTTGATGATTCAGTATACAGCGAAATGCCGGGAAGTGCAAGCAGAGGCAGCCCTTTGGGCCGCCTCCTCCTGGAATTCTATTGGAAGATGCTTTGGCAGAACTGGACCGCGCCGGCAAGATCTTCCGGAGTGGGATGGCCCTTGGAAATGCCGCCGACCAGCCGGAAGGGCCCGAAGGTGTCAAAGCCCAAACAGCCGTATTCACCGAGAATTTCGGCGTTTTTGAGGCGGGCGATCTGGGCGATGGCATCTGTATAGCCCTGCTTTTTTGTCCCGCAGGTGTAAAGAAAGAACACCCGCTTTCCCGCGGGCAGGCATGTTTCCGCCAGATGCAGGACGCTTTTGTGAAACTTGGAATAATAAATGCCGGAGGCGAAGCCCACCCGCTCATAGCTGTTCAGGTCGGCATCCGCGGCAACTGCGGCGTCGATCAGGTCGATGCCGTCAAAGGCTTCCGCGAGGGTATCCACAAGCTGTTTCGTATTGCCGTGGTGTTTGGAATAATAGACAATGGCTGTTTTCATAGGCAATTCTCCTTGATTTGTGACAGTATAAAAATTATACTGTACAAAAAGGGCGAGGGCAAGTATACAGAATGCGGATACCTGGTATCGTAAACTGTATTGGAGGGGCCTCTGGGAAAGGACATGACGGCGTAGGAATACCTGCAAAATATACGTTCGGACGGCGTGCGGGATGACTGCCCCGTGGGGCGATGCCTACCTTGCGGAGTGACCGCGTTTTCTGCGAAACAGTGGACTTTCAGACGGCGGCATGATAAAATAATGCGACTATTTTCCAACGGAGCGGGAGGCGGACATGCGGTACACGGGACAGCGGAGACGGCGGCTGCGGCGGGCGAAGCGGGCTTGCTTGGGGTTTTTGTCCTGCTTTGTGCTGTGGTGTGTCTGGGGGGTGTGGCAGTCCTGCCACCATCCGGTGACACGGGAGTGGACGGTGGACCTGCCCCAGCTGGACGGCCCGGTGCGGCTCGCAGTGTTGTCCGACCTTCATGACATGGACTTTGGCGGAGACAACCGCCGGTTGGTGGAGCTGACGGCGGCAGAGAAGCCGGACCTGATTCTGCTGGACGGGGATATGCTCAACAGCTATTCAGAAAGCAGCGGTCGGGTGTGCTCACTGGTGCGGCATCTGGCGGATATCGCGCCGGTCTATTACGCCTGGGGCAACCACGAGCTGGAATACATGGAGCGGAAAACCTCACCGCTGGAGGCGGAGCTCACCGCCGCCGGCGCTGTGGTGCTGGACCGCTCCTTTGCGGACCTGACCGTGAATGGCCGGCGTCTTCGCCTGGGTGGGCTGTACGATTACGCTTTCGCCCTGGATGATTTCAACACCTGCGACCCCGCCCACATGGACCCGGAGGTGTACGGTTTCCTGTCGGAGTTCCAGGATACGGACCGGTGCCGCATCCTGCTGTCCCACCGGCCGGACAGCTTTGTGTTTGGGGAAGCGTGCGCCACCTGGGGAGTGGAGCTGGTCATCAGCGGCCACGACCATGGCGGACAGGTGGTGCTGCCGTTCCTGGGGGGTGTATTCGGCGGAGATCAGGGGCTGTTTCCGGAGTATATCCACGGCCTGTATGAAAAGGATGGAATTCGGCTGGCCATCACCAGCGGGCTTGGCACTCACCGGGAAATACTGCCCAGGATGTGGAACCCGCCGGAGATCATGCTCTTAAACTTATCATAAAAGAAACGAGGTGAAAGCGCCTGTGGAACGGTATGAACGACAGCTGCTGGAGGCTCTGCGGGCGTTTTTGCAGAGTGAGCCGGCCCGGGCGTTGCTGACGGAAGAAGAGGATTGGGCACGGCTGTGGGAGCTGGCGGCCCAGCAGAAGGTGCTGCCCATGGCGGCGGATGCCCTGGCGCCCGCACTGCGGACAGGAGGCGGAGAAGCCATCCTGGCGGCGGTGCGGAAAACCGCCGTACAGACCATGACGGTGCAGTTCCACCGCAGCGCCATATTCTTGGAGCTGTACCAAAAGCTGCTGGAAAAAGGGACCCGTCCCCTTGTGGTGAAAGGGATCTTGTGCCGGGAGCTGTATCCGAAGCCGGACCTGCGGATCTCCGCGGATGAGGACCTGCTGGTGGCGGAGGAGGAAGTGCCCATGGTGCTGGCGGTGCTGCGGAAGGCCGGCATGACGGTGGAGGACCCGGACGCGGAGCAGGTGCTGGCCTGCCGGGACAGCCGGGCGGGACTGTATCTGGAGTTGCACCGGACGCTGTTTCCGGCGTCCTCGGAGGTGTACGGCGGGCTGAACCGCTTTTTTGATGATGCGTTTGCCAACGCCGCGGAAGTGCCGGTGGAGGGCGGGACGGTATGGTCCCTGTGCCCGGAGGCGCATTTGCTGTATCTTATCCTCCACAGCTTCAAGCACTTTCTCCACTCGGGCTTCGGCATCCGGCAGGTGTGCGATATCTGCCTGTTTACCCAGGCCCATGGCGCGGAAGTGGACTGGCGCCGGCTGGCGGACCGGCTGGCCCAAGCCCGGGCGGATGTGTTTGCCGCAAACCTGCTGGCCATTGGCCGGGAATATCTGGGCTTTTCCCGGTACCCGGAGGAAGCGGAGGCCTGGATGGCCGGATTCGGAGACAACTTGGACTGCGGTGACCTTCTGGCAGACCTGCTGGCCAGCGGCATTTACGGCAGCAGCTCCCTTTCCCGGCAGCACAGCAGCCTCATCACCCTCAACGCGGTGAAGGACGGCGCCGGCGGCAGGAGTGCCCACCGGGTGCTGCGGACGATGTTCCCGGCCCGGAGGGACCTGCTCAGGGCGTATCCCTATCTGGAGCGGTATCCCTGGCTGCTGCCGGCGGCGTGGCTCCAGCGGCTCGGGCACTATCAAAGCCAGAACGGAGGCACGGAATCCGCCAGAGAGAGCCTTTCCATCGGTGCCCAGCGGGTGGAGCTGCTGAAAAAATACCAGGTGATCCGGTGAACGAAAAAAGCGGGAGGGACCTCGGTCCCTCCCGCTTTTGAACGGCATGGCTCAGAATGCGGCCGTCAGTTGGGGATAGGCGGAGCGGACGTAGCGGTCCATGCGCCGCAGGGCCTCCCGCAGGTTTTCCTCGGAGCTGGCGAACACGATGCGCAGATATCCTTCACCCATGGCGCCCAGCACGGAGCCGGGAATGACCACCACCCGGGCATGCTCCAGCAGCTCCTCCGCAAAGGCCTGGGAGCTTTTGCCGAAGGCCTTGATGTTGGGGAAGGCGTAAAAGCCGCCGGCGGTCCTGCCGCAGCGGAAGCCGGGGATCCGGTTCAGGCCGTCCACCAGAATGTCCCGGCGGCGGGCATACTCCCGCACCATGGCGTCCACACTGCGCTTTTGGCGGAAGGCCTCGGCGGCGGCCACCTGCACAAACGTGGGGATGCAGGACACCACACCCTCCTGGAGCTGGGCCAGCTTTGCGATATAGGCCGGGTCGGACATGACGGCATAGCCCACCCGCCAACCGGTCATGGCGTAGGTCTTGGAAAAGCTGTTGAGGAGGATGACCCGGTCCCGCACCTCCGGCACCTGGGCCATGCTGAAATGCTCCACACCGTCAAAGACCAGAGCGTCGTAGGGCTCATCGGAAAAGACCCACAGGTCATGGCGTTGCACTACTTGGGCGATGGAGAGGATATCCTCCCGGCTCAAAACGGCGCCGGTGGGATTGGCGGGGGAGTTGAGTACAATGCCCCGGGTCTTTGGCGTGATGGCCTTTTCGATGTCGCTGGCCTGGATGCGGAAGCCGTTTTCCTCGTAGGTAGGCACCGGCACGGCTCTGGCTCCCACAAGGATAGCCTGTCCGTAGTAGTTGGAAAAGCAGGGGTCCGGTACCAATACCTCGTCGCCGGGGTCCAGCAGAGCCATGAACGTCAGCGTCATGCCCTCCAGGGCACCGGCGGTGATGATGACATGGTCCCGGGTGTAGCCTGGCCAGAAGGCCTGGCAGCGGCGGGCCACGGCGTCCCGCAGTCCGGGCATACCGGCGTTGGGGCTGTAATGGGTGTAGCCCTCGTCCAGGGCCCGCTTGGCGGCCTCCCGGATATAAACGGGGGTGTCAAAATCCGGCTCTCCCAAGGTGAGGTTGATGGTGTCTTGATATTGGGCGGCCAAAGCGGCCATTTTGCGGATGCCGGAGGCGGGGTACGCCTGGGCGCGCTGGGAGAGCGGCAGAGATCCTTTCATGTCAAACGCCTCGCTCTGGCCATGTGCGCGGCACACGGCCTTATATTGCAAATAAAAACAAGGGCGCTTTCCCAGCGGGAAAGCGCCCTTGCTCTCATTTCTGCTTTTCAGTTTAGCGGACTGGCGGGAAAAAGTCAATGGGAAGAACTTCCACAATGAGCGGCGGAAGGGCTGCGTCCATCCGGCATTTTGCCGGAACCGCCGGATACGGCGGAGCAGGGAAACGCCAACAAGAAAATGGTTACAAAAAAATGATAATTTTGCACCGATATTTGACACATATATTTGACTTTGCCGAATGGCAGGGATATAATAAAACAGACTGGCGTAATAGAACTTTTTCTGGAAGGGAAGAAAGCGTGTGTCATTGTCACGATTTCGTGGGCAGATCATCCTGGCGGCGGATGTTTGCCTGATCTTCATGTTCAATTTTCTCCTGTTTCTTCCGGCGCTGCTGCGTGATGACATCCGTTTCACCAACCTGATGCTCCATATCGGCCTTTTGACGGTCTGTGTCCTGGTGTTTCAGCTGGTGTTCCGGACGTACAACACCCTTTGGCGCTACGCGGAGAGCCGGGAGTATTTCGTGCTGCTCATGGGCATGAGCCTTGGCTTTCTGCTGTACAGCGGCGTGAACCTGCTGCTGGACACCAATCTTATCTGGATCACCCAGGCTCTGACAGGCACATCCCTGGCGCTGCTGGCCATGCTGGTGATGCGGTTCGTGTACCGTACATATCGGACGAAGATCACTGGCCGTTCCGCGGAGGGGCGCAGCCACGCGGCCATCATCGGCGCCGGCACTGTGGGTGTGTCGCTGCTGGGAGAGCTGGTGAATAATCCCCAAGGCCGCTATATCCCCTATTGCCTGGTGGATGACGCTTTGGACAAAGTGGGCAAACGGGTGCTGGGCGTTCCCGTTCTGGGCCCTATCAACAACCTCCAGGAGCTGCTGCAAAACACGCCGGTGACGGAGATCATTCTGGCTATTCCCAACCTGTCCTCCCGGCGGCAGACGGAGATCCTGCGGCTGTGCGCCGCCACCAATTGCCGTCTCCACATCCTGTCGGACCCCATGTCCCAGCTGAAGCGGGAAAAGACCTCCCTGGCGGCCAGCGTCCGGGAAGTGCAGATCGAAGACCTGCTGGGCCGGCAGACCATCCAGCTGGATAACTGCCGCATCGAGAAATTTATCCGCGGCAAGACCGTGCTGGTCACAGGCGGCGGCGGTTCCATCGGTTCGGAGCTGTGCCGCCAGGTGGCGGGCTACAGGCCCAAGCGGCTGGTGATCCTGGATATCGCGGAGAACACCACATACAGCCTGCAAAACGATCTGCTCCACCTCCATGGCGCGGATTTCCCCATGTCGGTGGAGATTGCTTCTGTCCGGGACCGGAAAAAAATTGACCGCATTTTTGAAAAGTACCGGCCGGACCTGGTGTTCCACGCGGCGGCCCACAAGCATGTGCCTCTCATGGAAAACTGCCCGGAGGAAGCGATCAAAAACAATGTCTTCGGCACCTATAATACTGCTTCCGCCGCAAAAAAATACGGAGCGGAAAAGTTTGTCCTGATCTCCACGGACAAGGCGGTGAATCCCACCAACATCATGGGCACCACCAAGTTCCTGTGCGAGCAGGTGCTCCAGGGCCTGCGGGCGGGCAGCCGCACGGAGTTCGCGGCGGTGCGCTTCGGCAATGTGCTGGGGTCCGACGGCTCCGTCATTCCCCTGTTCAAAAAGCAGATCGCCTACGGCGGTCCTGTCACCATTACGGACAAGCGGATCATCCGCTATTTCATGACCATCCCGGAGGCGGTCCAGCTGGTGCTGGAGGCCGGCTCCCTTGCCCGCAGCGGCGAGGTCTATGTGCTGGATATGGGAGAGCCTGTCCACATTCTGGACCTGGCGGAAAAGCTCATCCGCCTGTCCGGTTACACGCCCTATGTGGACATCCAAATCGAAGAAATCGGCCTGCGGCCCGGAGAGAAGCTCTATGAGGAACTGCTGACACAGAGTGCGGACCTGCGCAGAACGGAAAACGAGAAGATTTTCGTGGAGGAAAAACCCGCCGTTGAAGAAAGTGACCTGAAGGACTGGCTGGAGGAGCTGGCAGCCGTCGTGGAAAGCGGAAGCCGCCAGCAGATCTTCCAGGTGCTCCATGAGCTGGTACCCACCTTCCGCAGTCCGGAGGATGTGAACCGGGAGGCCATCCGTGCCGTCCGGGAGGGACAGGCTGCCCATCTGGAGGACCTGGCCCTGGCGCAGAATGTGTAGAAGCGAGGATTGAGCAATGAAAAAAGGAGTGAAGATCACCCTTGGCATTATTGGCGTTCTGATGGTGGGCGGCGCGGCCCTGGCGACATGGCAGTGGAACAACCTCAATGCCCTGCGCTACGGCCTGACCCTGGATAGGGACACCATCGACCAGAAGCTCCAGGATAATGAGCAGGCGTTGAACGATGCCATGGCGGAGTATGATATCCAGGGCTACACCTTCTCTCAGGAGGAGATCGCCCAGCTGGCGGACGGGACGCTTTCAACGGAAGAGGCGACCAAGAAACTACTGGAGGGACAGATACCCCAGGCGGCATCGCCGGAGGGAGCGTCCGGCCAGCAGGAAAGTGCGTCCCAGGAGGCCGAGCCCCAGCCCGAAACAGAAAAGGCCATTCAGGAGCAGATCGCCACCATGTACGTGCTGCGGAGCACCTATGTGGGCAAGCTGGAGGCCATCGCCCAGTCCGCCATTGACGAGTATGTCGCCGGCGACCACACGGAGGAGAACCGCAAACAGGTGGTCTATGACAAGCTGGACCAGCTGACGGCGCTGGAAAAAGAGTGCGACGCCCAGGTGGCCCAGGTGGTGTCCCGCCTGCGGGAGCTTTTGAAGGAAGCTGGGCGGGATGATTCCCTGGCCAAGCAGGTGGAGGAGACGTACCAGAACGAAAAGAGCCTGAAAAAAGCGGCTTATCTGGAGAAATTCCAGAACGGCTGACAGGGCGGAGGACAGCATGATCGACCTGCACTGCCACATCCTGCCGGGCGTGGACGACGGTGCCGCCTCCGAAGAGGAGAGCTATATGATGGCCCGCATGGCGGCGGAAAGCGGCGTCACGGCCCTGGCAGCCACGCCCCACTGCGGCGTGCCCGGGCAGTTTGAAAACTTTGCGGACGAACGACTGATGGACAGATTTACCGGCCTGGAGCGGCTGCTGGAGCGGGAGCATGTCCCCCTGCGGCTGTACACGGGCATGGAGGTGTTCGTGACGGATCAGACGCCCCGCCATCTGCGGGAGGGACGGCTTTTGACCCTGGGGGGCAGCCGGTATTTGCTGGTGGAATTCGGCTTCGATGAGGAGCCGGACTTCGCGGAGCGGATGCTGGGAGCGCTGCTGGAGGCCGGCGTGGTGCCGGTGGTGGCCCACCCGGAGCGGTACCATTTTGTCCAGCCGCGGCCGGAGTGTCTGCTGCGGTGGGCGGAAATGGGCTGCGCCCTGCAAGTCAACAAGGGGAGCCTTTTGGGCCGGTTTGGCCGGAGGGCGGCCCAGACGGCCCGATGGTGCCTGGGGGAGGGCTGCGTCCATCTGCTGGGCAGTGACGCCCACAGTCCCTGGCGCAGGACGCCCCGCATGGAGGAGACCTGGGCGTATACGGCGGACTTCGATTCGCCGGAGATCGCGGATTTTTTGCTGCGGGATAACCCGCGCCGCATCCTGGAGGACCAGCCCATCCGGCCGGTCCTGGCGGAATTTTGAATATCCCGAGGAGAACTTATGAGACGACTTCGCATCATCACCCTGGCCTGCTTCCTGCTTTCGGCGGCGGCTCTGGGAGCTTCCACGGCCTATCAGGTCTGGAGCGAGGACAAGACAATCCCCGTCATCGACTGCCCGGAAGAGCCATTGGTGCTGTCTGTGAAGGACAGCGGCACCGAAGTGCTGATGCGGGATGTGACCGCTTATGACGAAAAGGACGGCGACCTGACGGGCCAGCTGCTGCTGGAGGGCATCGGGCGCGCCTCTGACGGCGATATCACCGTCACTTACGTGGTGGTGGACAGTGACCATCATGTGGCCAGCCGCAGCCGGACCTTGCAGTACACGGATTATACGCCGCCCCGCTTTGCCCTGTCCAAGGAGCTGCGCTACTCCATGGGCAGCAGCGTCCGTATCAAGGACCGGCTGACAGCCACGGATGTGGTGGACGGCGACCTGTCGGACCGCATCAAGGTGAACTCCAAGGACCTCTCTCCCTATTACGAGGGCACATATCCCGTGACCTTTGAGGTCACCAACAGCCTGGGCGATACCGCCTCTCTCACCATGGATGTGGTGGTGCGGAACTATGCCGCCGGCGAACCCCGCATCACCCTGACGCAGTATCTGGTGTACCGGAAGGCCGGCGAGCCTTTTGACGCCCGGGCCTATCTGGATTCCGTCAGCGGCGGAGCGGTGGAGGATGTCGCCATCCAGTTGCCGGAGGGCGGACTGTCGGCCGGCGTCAGCCAGGTGACCTATTCCTGCGTGGGACAAAACGGGACCGTGGGTTCCACCGTCCTCTACGTTGTGACCGAGTGAGGAAACGAATATGGATGAACAACAGACTTTCCGATGGACGGACCTGAACCCGTTCTGCCTGCTCCGCCGGCTGGGCAGGGACTTTTTGCTGGTGGTGGCGGCGGGGCTCATCGCCGCCATGCTGACCGAGACGGCGATCCAAAACCTGTACAAGCCGGAGTATACGGCCAGCGCCACCATGGCGGTCAGCGTGAAAAGCGGCGGTTATTCCTCCGTTTTGTCCAATCTGAATATGTCCTCGGAGATCGCGGACACCTTTACCAAGCTGTTTGAAAGCAATATGTTCGGCGGCATTGCCAGCAGTAAGCTGGGTACCAGCAGTCTGCCCGGCAAGCTGACGGCCTCCGTCCTGCCGGAGACGAATATCCTGACGCTGCGTGTGACGGCCGATTCCCCGGAGGATGCCTTCCGAACGCTGCAGCTGCTGCTGGATAACTATGACACGGTCTCGGAATACGTGTTCCAAAACGTGATTTTGAAGGAGCTGGACAGCCCCTCCGTTCCGATTCGGCCCTCCAATCCCGTAAACCGGAGACAACTCCTGAAACGGGCCTTCCTAGGCGGCGCCGGCGCCATGATGGTGCTGCTGCTGGCCATCGCCATCCTGTCTGACACGGTGCAGACCTCCGAGGCTGTGCGGCGGAAGCTGGATGTGAAGCTGTTTGCCACCATTCATCACGAGGAAAAGAACAAGACCCTGCGGACGAAGCTGAAAAAGGCCAACAAGGGCCTCCTCATCACCATGCCGGTGGCCAGCTTCTACTTTACAGAGGAAATCTACAAGCTGGGGACGAAGGTGGACTATGCCGCCCGCCACGGGGAGCGGAAGGTCATCCTGGTCACCAGCGTGGCGGAAAACGAGGGTAAGTCCACCGTAGCCGCCAACTTGGCCCTGTCCTTGACCCAGGGTGGGCGGAAGGTGCTGCTTATCGACGCGGACCTCCACAAGGCCGCCCAGTACAAGCTGTTCCACCACAAGCCAGCGGTGGACCTGGCGGATATTCTCCGGGGTGAGGCGCCCTATCAGCCGGAGCTGCTGGAAAAACAGGGTATGTATACCCTGTTTTCCACAAAATCCAGCGACGGCGCCGCGGAACCGATCGTCTCCCGGGAGATGGGGGCGCTGCTGGACAAGGCCCGGGAAGAGATGGATTACATTGTCATCGATTCCCCGCCCATGGCCCTGTTTTCCGATGTGGAGGCCCTGGCGGACCGGGCGGACCTGTCGTTGCTGGTGGTGCGTCAGGATGTGACCCCAGCCCGGCGCATCAATGACACGGTGGATATTTTGAACCAGTGCCGGGCAGAGCTGCTGGGCTGTGTGTTCAATGATGTGCGCGGTCTGCCCTTCTCCAATGACCACCACAGCTACGGCTATGGCTATGGTGACCGCTACGGCTACGGCGGATATTACGGGCAAAAGCCCAAAAGCGGCAAAATAACGGACAAGCAGTCGGAGGGGACTCATGGAAGAGCTTAAAAAAGACCAGGAAGAACTGGAAAAAATTGATATTTTCCGGGTCCTTCAGGAATTTTGGAAGTCCTTTTGCCGGCTGTGGTGGCTGCCGGTCCTTTTGGCGGTGGCCTGCGGCGGATTGCTGGGCCTGCGGGCCTGTCGGAGCTATACGCCCATGTACGCCTCCCAGGTGACGTTTACCATTCAGACGGCGGATTCCTCCCTGACGGACATCGGCGGCAGCACCAGCTACTACAACAAAGCCACGGCGGAGCAGCTGACGAAGACCTTTCCCTACTTGGTCCAGTCGGATTTGATGAAAAGCAAGCTGTGCCAGGCCATGGGTGTAAGCTGGATCAATGGCAATATCACCGCCCAGACGGTGGACAACACCAGCCTGTTTTCCCTGCGGGTCACCAGTGCATCGGCCCAGGACGCCTATGACATTCTGGTGGCGGTGACGGAGGTGTATCCCCAGGTGGCGGATTACGTCATCGGCAACACGGAGATGAATGTGCTGACGCAGCCGGAGGTGGCCGCGGAGCCCTACAATGCGTTCCGACCCGTTCCCACCATCTGCAAGGGCGCTTTTCTGGGGGCGTTTTTGGGGCTGCTGGTCATTTTGCTGTACGCCTTTACCAGGCGCAGCATCCGGGACCCGGAGGATATCCACCGGCGGCTGAACCAGACCTGCATCGCCACACTGCCCAAGGTCACGTTTAAGCGGCGGGGCAATGCCATCGATAAAAACGTTTCCGTTTTGAACCAGCGGGTGGACGGCGCCTTCCGGGAGAGCGTGCGGAGCATGCGCATCAAATTCCTGCGGGAGGCCCAGAAGCAGCGGGGCAAGGTGGTCATGGTCACCAGTACGCTGCCCAGCGAGGGCAAGACCACGGTGGCGGTGAACCTGGCCCTGACCCTGGGCCAGAACGGCGCCCGGGTCATCCTGGTGGACCTGGACCTGCGAAAGCCCTCTGTGAAAAAGGCGCTGGGTGTGCGGCAGGCCTCCAAGGGTGTGCCGGAGCTGCTGGCGGACCCGGCGGCGGAGCCGGCGGAGGAGCTGCTGCATCTGGACAACAGCTGCCTTTCCCTGTTGGCAGGAGACAGCGCCGCGGCGGACCCCCGCCAGCAGATCAATTCCCGCCGGCTGGGCGCTATTCTGGACGCCCTGCGGCAGGAGGCGGACTACATCGTGCTGGATACGCCGCCCTGCGGCATCCTGGCGGACAGCGCCGGTGTAGCCCGGCTGGCGGACTGCTCCCTGTATGTGATCCGTGCCGGCGCCGTGGAGGTGTCCCACATCATGGACAGCCTGCAATTCCTGGCGGAGAGCGGTACCCGGATGGTCGGCTGCGTCCTCAACGGTGTGCAGCCCGGACAGGGCGGCTACGGTTACGGCTATGGCTATGGCTACGGCTACGGCGGCTATGGTTATGGAAAATACAATGCCCACCGCAAGAGCAAGGCGGCGGAGGAGGAGCCGTAAAATCACGGCCGGGAAGAAGCTGCCGGAGAAATCACCGGGCAGCTTCTTTCCTTTTTGGAGAAAGGAGGGGAGCCATGGAGCCGAAAAAGCGCATTGTGGATATCCACACCTACCTGCCGGTGCTGATGGAGTTTTTGGACCAGGGGGAGAGCGTCAGCCTCACCGTCACGGGCAACAGCATGTCTCCCTTCCTGGTCCACGGCCGGGACCAGATCAGCTTTCAAAAGCCCTCCGCTCCTTTGAAGCGGGGGGATATGGCGTTTTTCCGCCGGGAGAACGGAGACTATGTCATGCACCGTGTCCTGCGGGCGGAGGAGGACGGATACTTCCTGGTGGGGGACGGCCAGCAGGAAGTGGAGGGGCCTGTCCCTCCCGGACAGGTGTTCGCCGTGGTGACGAAGGTGTGCCGCAAGGGCCGCTGGATCGGGCCGGGGGCCTTCTGGTGGGACTTTTTTGCCGGCCCTTGGCTGTGGCTGCTGCCTCTGCGGCCCCTGCTGCGGCGGCTGTATGGTGTGTATTTCCGTATGTTCAGGAGAGGAGGACGTGACCATGACACAGTTGGATAATGGCTGGGAGGACCGGACGGCTCTGGGCTCCGAGGCTTTGGGCACTCTGCTGCGGCGCTGGCGGGAGGGGACCTTCGGCGAGCTGCTGGAGGACTGGCGGTGGATCTTGGCCCATACAAAGCGGTATAAATGGGCGGTGGCCTGCTATCTGGTCCTGGGCGTGGCCAGCGCCTCTTTGGGGCTGGTGTCGGCGGTGGCCAGCAAATACGCCATCGATATCATCACCGGTTACCAGACCTCACGCCTGGGCGCCATGGCGGCGGTTATGGTGGCCTCGGCCCTGGCCAGCCTGCTGCTGCGGAGCCTGGTCTCCCGGGTGTCCGCCAAGGTGAGCATTTTCGTCAGCAACGATATCCAGGCCTCCGTGTTTGACAAGGTGCTGGACGCCGACTGGCTGGCCCTCAGCCGGTACAGCAGCGGCGACCTCCTCAGCCGCTTCAACAGCGATGTGAGTACCGTTGCCAGCAACGCTATCAGCTGGCTGCCGAACCTTCTGGTGAGCCTGTATACGTTCATCGCCACGTTCTTCGTCATTCTCTACTATGACCGCGTCATGGCTCTCATCGCCCTGGCCAGCGCACCGTTTTTGCTGGTGAGCTCCCGGTATCTGCTGGGGCGTATGCGGCGGCACAACCAGCGAATGAAGGAGCTGGGCAGCCAGCTGATGGCCTACGAGGTGGAGACCTTCTACAATGTGGATACCATCAAGAGCTTCGGCATCATGGGCCAGTATGGCCGCGGCCTGCGGCAGCGGCAGGAGACCTTCAAAAAAGCCAGCCTGGACTATAACCTGTTCAGCATCAAAACGGACGCGGCCATCTCCCTGCTGGGCTCCGTCGTGCAGCTGGCGGGCTTTGGGTACTGCCTGTACCTGCTGTGGAGCGGGAAGATCGTCTATGGCACCATGACGCTGTTTTTGTCCCAGAGCGCCAAGCTCTCCTCCACGTTCAGCAGCCTCATAGGCGTGGTGCCCGCCTTTTTGACCAGCTCCGTTTCCGCTCGGCGTATCCGGGAGCTGACGGAGCTCCCCAAGGAGCCCCACATCCCCGACAGCGGCCTGGAGCACCATGGGGAGGGGGGCTTTGCCGTCCGGATGGAGGATGTGGACTTTGGCTATGACCCGGCGGAGCCGGTCCTCATGGGCTCCGGGTTCCATGCGGAGCCGGGGAAGATCGTGGCGCTGGTGGGACCCTCCGGCGAGGGCAAGACCACCATGATCCGCCTGATACTGGGCCTGGTCCGGCCGGACCGGGGCCGGGTGTTCCTGAAGACCGCAGACGGCCTGGAGGCGGAGATGAACGCGGAGACCCGGCACCTCTTTTCCTATGTTCCCCAGGGCAACACCATCCTCTCCGGCACCATCGCGGACAACCTGCGTATGGTGAAGGAGGAAGCCACGGACCAAGAATTGGAGGAGGCGCTGCGCCTGGCCTGCGCCTGGGAGTTCGTGTCCCGGATGCCGGAGGGCATCCACAGCGGCGTTGGAGAGCGGGGCAGAGGCCTTTCCGAGGGACAGGCCCAGCGCCTTGCCATCGCCAGGGCCGTTTTGAAGGATGCGCCCGTGCTGCTGCTGGATGAGGCCACCTCCGCTCTGGACGTTGCCACGGAGCGGCAGGTGCTGCGCAATCTTATGACCGGGCGGCCCAACCGCACCGTCATCGTCACCACGCACCGGCCCAGCGTATTGGGCATGTGCCGCCGGGTGTACCGGATCGTGGACCGACAGGTACGGGAGCTGGACCGGGAGGAGTCAGAGCGGCTGTCCATGGATTTTTGAGGAGGTGGCCGCAGGCGCAGGAATTTGAAAAAAATGAAAATAAAATTGAAAAAATTATCCAATTCAACGCGGTTTTAAGGTTGCTGTTAGACACGGGGTGTGCTATAATCAATTTACTTATATGTGGGCGTGTGCCCTTGGCGGGTCTCTCGGCGAAACGGTGTTCCGCCGGTGTTGCCAATCGTGTAAATGGAGGTATCAATCATGCGAAAACACAGAGTCTTAGCGGGGATTCTGACTGCCATCATGCTGCTTGGCATGGTGCCGTCCGCGCTGGCGGCGGATACAGCCGTATATAACGGCCCGAAGCCGGGAGAGAAAACGTACCAGGAAGCGGGCATCATTCTGAACAAGGAAGCCACGGAACTGAAGAGCGGCGAAACGACCCTGAACCTGACTATCTCCGCTCCCTCTTACCAGAGCCCCGTGGCGGTGGAGTTCGTGCTGGACGGTACCAGCAGCCTGCATGGCGTTGTCAGCAGCACACAGTGGCTCCAGGATATGATGGATTCCATTAAAGAGAATCTGGCTGGCAAAATGGACAATGTCTATGCGGGCGTTACTGTGTTCGGCAAGACGGCAGAGGTCGCCGTTCCCATGACGTTGGTGGGCGATGGCAGCAGCTTTACCGTAGAGAAGTTGGTGGGAGCCCTGGCGGAAATTGATGTGGGCACCAACGTGCAGGCCGGTATCCAGGCCGGCATCAAGGATTTGGAAGATGCGAACCTGCCCCCGTATACCCAAAAGTACATGGTCCTCATCACCGACGGCGGCAGCTATTTCTGGATGAACGGCGACGAAGCTGTCAACAACAGTTACTATACCGGCGCCTATAATGAGGACGGGACGCCTAAGAAGAGCTCTTTGATGAACAGCGACGCTGCCGATGGCGGCTATACCGCGTTGACCTCTTGGAAGAATATGACCGTGACCAGCGCAGCGCCCACGACCTACGGCGCCCCCGACGCCGACGAGCCCCTGCCCGCCGCAGTCCAGGAGATCAAAAAAGAGCAGCAATATACCAACTTCGAGCTCGGCATTTACTGGGCTGCCCAGGAACTGAACAACATTCCCAGCAATGTGAATCTCTTTACCGTAGGCAGAGACTATTATAAGAACCGGGGCATCGACGCTCTGACGGATCTGGCCAAAGAGTTTGTGCAGTTGGCCATCAGCAAGGACGAGACCAAGCTCTCGGAGAGTTTGACCAATATGGATTTTGAGGATGCTCTGGTGAAGATTGCCAACCAGATTAGCATCATGGTCCCCAAGGACAGCACCGTCACCGATTACATTGGCCGCACCCAGAAGGACAAGGGCGAGACCGAGACCTATAATTTTGATGTCATCACCGAGGATGGCTTCACCCTGGTCGTGGGCAAGAATTCCTATTCCGGCAAGCCTGTTGAGGGCAAGAAGAACACCTGGAGCTTTGGCGATGGCTCCGAACTGGTTTACACGCCCGGCTCCGATGAGCACTTTGTCCTGACCCTGGGCCAGGATATCGTCCGCGGCGGCAAGGTGTCTCTGGTCTATAATGCCAAGCTGTCCCAGTATGATGCCTCCAGCGGCCACCATGATGTGCTGACCAATGTGGAGGCCTATCTGGACATTATCCCCGCTGCCGGCAATGAGGCCGGACGCTGCTACTTCCCCGAGCCCAGCCTTGGATACCATGTGGGCAGCGGCGGTGGCGGCGGTGGGACCATCATCCCCAATGATGAGCCCCCCAAGGCCGAGCTGAACGAGACCGACCATTACGCCTATATCATCGGCCGCAAGGACGGCTTGGTCCATCCCGAGGCCAACATCACCCGCGGCGAGGTGGCCACCATTTACTTCCGCATGCTCACTGACGAGTCCCGTAATAAGCTGTGGAGTCAGAGCAACCCCTACACGGATGTCCAGCCGGATACCTGGTGCAATGCCGCTGTCTCCACCATGACCCGTGCCGGTGTGATCCAGGGCTTCTCTGACGGCACCTTCCGTCCCTACGCGCCGATCACCCGTGCCCAGTTTGCCACCATCGCGGTCCGCTTCTTCGAGGTGGTCTACTCCGGCGACGATAAGTTCACCGATATCGCCGACCACTGGGCAAAGGATTATATCAACAAGGCTGCCGAGGCCGCGCTGATCAACGGCTTCTCCGACGGCACCTTCCGTCCCAACCAGAACATCACCCGTGCCCAGGCCATGGCCATCTTCAACCGCGTGCTGGGCCGCGCTCCCGAGAAGGACCATCTGCTGCCTGGCGAGATGATCACCTGGCCCGACAACCTGGATAAGAACGCCTGGTACTATGCCAACATGCAGGAGGCTACCAACTCCCACGAGTACGAGATCAAGTACGACGCGGACGGCAACCCCTATGAGGTCTGGACCAAACTCCTGCCTGTCCGTGACTGGGCGGCATTCGAGAAGGAATGGTCCACGGTGAACTCCGCCGCAAACCCCGGCGAGGTCATCTCCGTTCCCGTAAACGTCAAGAAATAAGCGCTTGCTGAAAGGCCGCCGTGGAATTCCACGGCGGCCTTTTTCACGGCGGTAAAAGGGTATAAAAAGTCAAGGAATTTGAAAGGGAAAATAAAAAAGCAATTTTGTAAAAGAAAAACGGAAAATGCGCTGAAAAAAATCCAAAATTTTGCAGTTTGCTTCTGCTGGAACGCTTGAATTTACCAGAGGAATGTGCTACCATTACAATAATTATTCTGATAGTAGGAGTACTATGCCCATTCGCGGTAAAACGGCCTTTTGTAGAGGCGTAAGGCTCCTATGGCCATGGAAAAAGGGGTGAAAAGAAGTTTGAAAGCGACAAGTGAAGTGGTCCTTCGGGAGATCGCTGGAGAGAACCTTCTCATCCCGGTCGGACAGACAGCGCTGAAGATCCACGGCATGATCACCCTCAGCGAGAGCGGATTGCTGCTGTGGAACCGGCTCCAGGAGGAGTGCACCGAGGACGACCTGGTGGAGGCCCTTTTGGCGGAGTACCAGGTGGACCGGGAGACCGCCGCCGCAGATGTGAAAGCGTTTGTTCAGCAGATGCGGGAAGTGGGGATCTTGGTTTGAGACAGCTAGGGAAGATCCAGGCAACTTTCTCCGGGAGAGTTGTGGCCCTGGCAATTGCGCTGCTTTTGCTGTTGAGCGGCTGCGGAAAGGCGAAGGAAGATGTTACGTTTCCCTGCCTGCTGGCGGATGAGCAGCTCAGCGTCACGTCTTTGTTCCAATACTCCGGAGAAAATCCGGACTGCGGCGATGAGGCGGGGGAGAATGTCGTCTCTCTGGCCGTCACCAACCAGTCTGGCCGACACCTGACCTCCGCAAAGATCACCGCGAAGCTGGCGGACGGCACGAGGCTGACCTTCCAGCTGGCGGATATCCCCGCGGGACAGACGGTGTGGGTGTTTGACCAGGACAATGGTAGTTTTGCGTCATCCAGCGCCTGTAAGGAATTGAAGTGCGAGGCGTCCTTTGAAGCGGAGACGCCTTTGCTGGAGGACCAGGTGGCAGTGGAGACGGAGGGTACTTCCGTGACGCTGACCAACCTGACGGACGAAGACCTTGCAGGCCTGACAGTCTATTGTCACTGCATCTTTGATGGGACCTATTTCGGCGGTTCGACTTACGCGTATCCCGTGGATGGCATTCCCGCGGGAGAGCGCGTCACGATCCAGGCGGAGGAATGCTATTTGGGTGAAGCAGCAGTTGTACGGGTGACCCGGAACAGCTGAGCAGATAAATTCGTTGCCGGGTGCGAGACCCACCGGCCGGAAAGCGAGAGGAGAAGACCATGAAGACGTATGTAAAGCCTGAGCTCTATTTTGAGAGCTTTGAGTTGTCGCAGCACATTGCGGCTTGTGATTTAAAGTTGAACGCTAAGACGATTTGGGAATGCTGCGTTGATCCTATTGAACATACCAGCCCCCTCTATGGTTCTTTAGAGGGAGAATTTGCTGGCGGTTTTGTCGGAGATAGTAAGGCTTGCACAAAAAAGTGTGAGATCTACTGCTATACCAATGGCGCCGATTTCCTGCCGAAGTTTTTCCAGTCCTGATCTCCCGTGAGCTTCTGCACGGAATACGGCATCGCGGATGTGACTGTCCGCCTGCATGCCCCCAGGGAGGTCCAGCTGGCGGATAGTTTCCGTCCCTTCGTGGGAAGCGCCGGCGGTGAGACGGTGGATGTATATCTCCGGGAGGTGGACCACCTGCCGGAGCTGACCGGCCCCGTGGTGTTCACGGACATGGCGTTTTCCGTCTTCCCCAGGGACGGCGGTTACATGCGCCGCTACCACGACCGAAAAGAACAGGACCGCCCCTACGCGGTCGGGGAAGCGGCCTGGAAGAGCGGCCGGGAGACCGTGTCGTTCCTCTCCGGTGACTGGCAGTTTTTCTCCGGGAGCCAGAACTGTGTGTCCCACATCGCTCTGGAAGAGCTGCTGCTCTGGTATGACCGGCTCATTCTCCACGCCTCCTTCGTGGCGTCGCCCTTTGGCGGCATCCTGTTTTCCGGACCGTCCGGCATCGGAAAGTCCACTCAGGCGGACCTCTGGGTGCGGTACGGGGGAGCGAGGCTCATCAACGGGGACCGCACCATCCTCCGGCCAGACAGCGGCCGCTGGCTGGCCTACGGCTCTCCATACGCCGGTTCCTCCCGGTGCTATGTGAATGAAAAGCACCCAGTGCGGGTCATCATCCTGCTGGAGCAGGACAGTGACTGCCGGCTCACCCGGCTGCCCCAGCCGGCGGCTTTCCAAAAGCTGTATGCCGGCACCACAGTCAATGCCTGGAACCCGGTCTTTGTGGAGCGTGTCTGTACGCTGCTTTCCCAGTTGGTGGCGGAAGTTCCGGTGTATGCCCTGCGGTGCACGCCGGACCGGGCGGCGGTGGAGCTCCTGCGGTCCCAACTCCTGAAGGAAGAGACAAATGGAACGTAAAGAAGTGAACTATGAAGCGGCGCTGACCCAGTACCTGTTTCAAAAGGCGTCCCGAGCGCGGCTCCCCCTCAGCGGGACCTTTGAGCTTTCCCCGGTGTGTAATCTGAACTGCCGGATGTGTTATGTCCGCAAGACGCCCCAGGAGGTGGCCGCCCACGACCGCCCCATGATGACGCTGGAACAGTGGCTGGACATTGCCCGGGAAGCCAAACAGGCCGGGATGCTGTATCTGCTGCTGACCGGCGGCGAACCGTTCTTGTGGCCGGATTTTTGGAAGCTGTATGAACAGCTGACCGCCATGGGATTCCTGGTGTCCATCAACAGCAACGGCACCCTTATCGACGGCGCGGCCATCCGGCGGCTGAAAGCCGATCCGCCCACCCGCATCAACATCACCCTCTACGGCGCCGGGGATGAAACGTACCGGGCCCTGTGCCGGGCGGACGGGATGTTTGACCGCGTGGACCGGGCCATCAGCGACCTGCGGGACGCGGGCATTCTGGTGAAGCTGAACTGCTCGCTGACCCCGGCAAACGCCAAAGACCTGGAAGCCCTCTGCCGGTACGCCCGGGAGCGGGAGCTGATTTTAGAAATCAATACCTATATGTTTCCTCCGCTGCGCCGGGACCCGGCCATGGTCGGGCGGAACCAGCGGTTCACACCGCAGGAGGCGGCCTGGTACCACTTCAAACGGTACCAGTATCAGCAGGGGGATGAACGATACATCCGCTTTTTGAAAAACGCGGAGCAGGGCTTGATCGATCCGCCGGGCCTGGATGAACAGTGCGTGGACCCGGTGAACGGAAAGATCGCCTGCCGTGCGGGGAACGCCTCCTTCTGGATCACCTGGGACGGATGGATGACTCCCTGCGGGATGATGCCCACCCCGAAGGTGGATATCGCGACCCTCCCGTTTTCGGAGGCCTGGGCGAAGCTCGTACAGGAAGCCGAAGCGGTGGCGGTGTCCAGCGTTTGTCTGGGCTGTGCCAACCAGGCAATGTGCCACGCCTGTGCCGCCATGGCCATGACGGAAACGGGCAGCGCGGGGGGCATCCCCACATATCTGTGCCGGATGGTGGAAGAAATGAAGCGTCTGGCGAAAGAAGAGCTGGCCACGTTGGGCCAGTAGATTCCCTTAACCTGCAAATCCATGTGAATATGATTTGCATTTGCATATAGATTCAAGTAGACCAAGAAAAACCGAGGAGGTTCAATGCTATGAGAAGACACGGATTGAAAAAGGGCCTGTCCCTGCTGCTGGTCTTTTGCATGATCCTGAGCCTGCTGCCCATGACGGCACTGGCGGATGAGATCAGCGAGCCCGGCGCCGCCGTGGAGGAACAGGAGTCCGCGGGCAAGGATGAAACGACCAATGCCCCGGATGATACCACCGGGGATAAGCAGGATGACACTGGCGAGGCTGGCTCCGAGGCCGGCACTGATGAAGCTGGCTCCGAGACTGGCACCGGCGAGACCGGCGAAGCTGGCACCGGTGAGACCGGTTCCGAGGCCGGCACCGGTGAGACCGGCTCCGAGGCTGGCACCGGCGAGACCGGTTCCGAGGCTGGCACCGGCGAGACCGGCGAGGGCGAGGAAGAGAAGAGCTTCGTCGACAAGGTCATTGACGAGATCAAAGATATTCTGACGCCCATTACTGGCGAGAAGACCGAAGAGGAAAAGGCTGCGGAAGAGGCTGCCAAGAAGGCGGAGGAAGAGGAAGCCGCCAAGAAGGCGGAGGAAGAGGCTGCTCAGAAGGCTGCCGAGGAAGCTGCCAGACTGGCCGAAGAAGAAGCAGCCAAAAAGGCCGAGGCAGAGGCTGCTAAGGAGGCCGCACTGAAAGAGGCAGCGGAGGCTGCCCAGAAGGCCGCGGAAGAGGCCGCCCGGAAGGCCGCGGAGGAAGAGGCCGCACAATGGGCCCTTGCCAAGGCGAACGCGGTGGAGATCCCTCACATCACCATGGGCACGAAGCCCGATGACGGAACGACGGAAGGTCAGCCTTTCTCCAGAGGCACCGGCGGCAGTTCCAATTTCCGCATTCCCGCGCTGGTGACGTTGTCTGACGGCGGATTGGTGGCCGCCGCCGACGCCCGTTGGGACGGTACCTTTGACGGCTACGGACTGGACACCATCGTTTCCTGTTCTTCGGACAACGGCGCCAATTGGAACTATACCTTTGCCAACTATCTGGGCGATAACGGCAACAAGTATGACACCCGCTCCACCGCCTTTATCGACCCCGCCCTGGCGGTGAGCGGCAGCACGGTGTATATGCTGGTGGACCTGTATCCCGCCGGCACGTATATCGGCAATGTTAAGGATGGCACTGGCTTTGATGCTGCCGGAAACCTCCTGCTGAAAATGCGCGATGAGAGCGACTTCAACTATTATCTGAAAGGCGGCGAGATCTACAGTGTGGAGGGGGATGAAAAGCAGCTCGGTTACTCGGTCGATGACTACTTCAACCTCACCGACCCCAACGGTGCGACCTCCAATCTGTTCTTCTCCAATTCTCCTTTCCAGGTGCTGTCCACCAGTTACCTGTATCTGACCAAGTCCACCGATGGCGGCAAGACCTGGTCCGCTCCGCAGATGCTGAATCCTGATGTGAAGGAAGACAGCGACCGTTTCTATGGCGTCGGTCCCGGCCGTGGCCTGGTGACTTCCACTGGCCGCATCATGTTCGCCTGCTACACTTATACGACCCAGGATGGCAATACCAGCGTCATTTATTCTGATGACGATGGCAAGACCTGGTACCGCAGTAAAGATATGAAGGAGCAGAGCTCCGAGGCGGCCCTGGTGGAGGCTGATGGCCGCATCTATATGTTTACCCGCCACGGCGGCTACTATGTCTCCGAGGATAATGGTGAGACTTGGTCCGACAAGAAGTCTGTGGGCGTGGGTTACACCACCACCTGCCAGCTGTCTGCCATCACCTATTCCTGCAAGATCGACGGTCAGACCGCGATCCTCCTGTCCGCTCCCACCAGCGGCCGCACCTGCGGCAAGATTTTTGTGGGTCTGGTGAACGAGGATGGCTCCATCAATTGGAAGTATACCTATGATGTCAACAACGGCAGCTACGCCTATTCCTGCCTGACGGAGCTGAAGAGCGAAGACGGCACCAGGCCCGCTATCGGCCTGCTGTATGAAAACGGCACCGGTTCCATCACCTATACCAGCCTCTCCATCAGCGATATCGCCCCTGGCGCCACCGTGGAGAAGTATGTTTCCGTGACGGACGGCAGCACCGGATTGACCATCACCGCTCCCGGCCTGAAGAAGGTGGAAGTGGGAGAGCCCACCCAGGTGCCGTTTGATAAGAATACCCGGACTGCCTCCATTACCTATTCCATTCAGCTGTATGATGCCGACGGCAATCTCTATACCGGTCCGGCGGATATTGAGCTTCCCTATGCAGAAGTGAAAGAACTGTTCGCGGATTGTGATGCGTTCAGCGGCATTGTCAGCGGTAAGGAGGAAACTGACTCCTTCTCCGTCCAGTTGGTCGACAACGTCTTGAAGGCCCATGTGCCCCACTTCAGTGATGTGACCATTGAAGGCCGCAGCACAGACTTTGTGACTACGAAAACAGAAGATATTACCCTCTATGTCGGGCAGAGCCAGACCATTACCGATAACACTGGCTACTATAAAGATTGGGAAACCAATGAGGAGCCTGATGGCAGTGTTGCGTCCATGACGGTGGATGGAACGGCTGGCACAGAGGCGAGCACGGCTTATACGGAGGCTTCTGTCACCTGCAACAAGCTCATTAAGGATGACAGCGATAACTTGTGGACGGCTGCCAGCGGCTATTATTACAAAGCCGATGATGGTAGCTTCTATCCGGTATATGCAAAGAGAAGCTCTGAGGGCTTCCTATTCTGGTATACCTACACATACACTTGGGGCTACTCCACGACAAGCTCTGCTGACAATGTGACGCGAATCGGGACGCAGTCCACTAAGGACATCAGTACCACTCCCGACATCACTGTTTACACCAAGTCCGGCAAGGATGGGACTCCTGGCTACACCACCATCACCTTTACCGGCGTGGCGGCTGGTACGACAACGGCCATCGTGGGCTATACCCTGTACAACATCACCGTCAAGGACCTGCCCCCCTATGTAACTTCCGACACCACGCCCTTTGTGGTTGGTTCCGATTTAACTGGAGCGGGTAAGATTCTGACAAAGCTGACTCTGTCTGTTGGACTGAGCTATGATATTGATTTGAGCAGTACGGTTACCGGTGATGTGACGTGGACCGTCGCTGACAGCAGCATTGCCACTGTGGATCAGAGTGGTAAAGTCACTGGTGTTAAAGCGGGCGAAACAACTGTCACCGCGACCATTAATGGTGTGGCCTATCAGATTCCCGTGGTCATTGTGCAGAATACCACCAGTTACTCCACGAAGCTTTGCAGTCTTCATATCACGGAAATCCTGGATACCAACGTGTGGTATTCCTGGAACTGCTCTGGCAGCACGGACCGCTTCATCAAGGCTGTCGAGGGCGAGGCCATTTATGTGACCTATGCTTCTAGTGCAAACTATTGCGTCAACTTCTATGGTGCTCCTTATACGGATTATGCGCTGACCTTTATGTCTGCGACGAACTCTCAGGGGCAATACCTGTCTTTGCAGAACAAGAGCGACCCCACCCAGTGCGATTTCTACACGCAGGATGGTGCTGGTAAGAATGAGCGGAATAATTCCGCTTTTGGTGACGCAAAGGTCAAGGCTGATATTCAGGTTGCACTGAATTTGGGCTGCGATGGCGCCCAGGGTTTCTCTCGTGGGTCTGGTGAAACCAGAATAGTCGACTGCGATTTGTCCTTCCGTTCCCGGAAGCTTCCCTCTGTAACGAAGGAAATCAAGTCTGTTGGCGGCACAGCATATACGGAAGGCATGACCGCCAAGGTTGGCGATGTGATCGAATATACGATTACGGTCACCCAGTATGCAACAGGAGAAGCAATCACGTATACCAATCCCACCTTGACGGATACGCTGTACGGCGCCGAATTTACGGACAACGGCTCCACAACGCATTCTGTCAGCCTTAGCAACAATACCTTAAGCACCGATCAGACGTATACTTATACGGTTCGGTATAAGATTCAAGATAGCGACCTGGACACCAATATTGTGAACAATGTGTCCTTGTCCTATAGTTACAGTTCCACATATAGCTCTGGCACATTTACAGGCAGTGCCAGTGCAAGGGCGGAGATCTCCGCGCCGCTTTTCGCTCCCAAGGACATTGTCATCGACTTTGGCCTGCCCGTAGTCATTGATTATAGCGGCACAGAAAAGCGATATGACTTGAAGGATGGCAGCGGTGAAGAGGTTGGTAACTATGCTACCTATGGCACGGTTTCTGTGTCTGACAACGTTGTGACCTATACCCCCAATACGGTCCTGATGGGCGTTGATACGGTGTATCTGACCAATACCGCTGGCGGTGTCTATACCTTCAAGGTCTATCCTGCCACCACGGTGTACTATGAAGAGGGCTTCGTGCATGATGGCACGGGTACCAGCATCGGTTCGAAGGGCACGGTGGCACAGACCACGGAGTTCGTAGGCGCGAAGCAAAATGTCTATGGTTTCGACCCCGCCTATGTCGGCACAAATATGAGCCATACTTCTTCCGTTATCGGCACCGCTGAGTTTACCTTCACTGGCACCGGCGTGGACATCTACGCGGATTGCACCACCAGCAGCGGCACGGTCCTCATTCAGGTGTATGATGGCGGTAGCCTTAAGAAGATGCTGACGGTGAATACCGCCATGGTAGGGGGCACGACGGCTGTGACCTCCGGTAGTAAGCAGGCCAAATCTGCAAATAATGTTCCCATTGCCAGCATCGAAGGGCTGAGTGTCAATCCCAAGGAATATGAAGTGGTCATTACCCATGTGAGCGGCACCGGCACTGTGGCGCTGGATGGCTTCCGTGTCCACGGCACGTTGCTTCTGAATACCGAGGCCTACCGAAAGGATGGCGAAGGCGAGATCCTGCTCCAGGAGCTGCGCGACGCGGTCCTGAAGATCCAGCTGGGTGCCACCGCTGAAAGCAGTGCGTTGACTGTGCGGCAGGATATCAAGCTGTACCAGGAGCAGATGAAGGCCATGACATCTGACGGCAAGCCCGACACCCAGGTTTACAAGGGGGTCATCATCTCCGAAATGGGAGATTCCGTAACACAGAGCGGTGCGAACAGCAATAACTTGGTTGACCTGTTGGACAACGGCCCCAAGAACGAGGTCTATCTGGCTGAAAATGAGACCCTGGTGTTCACGGTCAATACCACCCGGAACGTCCAGGTGGGCGTCAAGGTCCTTTCCGGCACTGGTACCTGCGGCATCAATCGTAGCAACAAGACAGTTTCTGAGACGGATATGTTCTACACAGTCACTCCCAATGACGACGGCACTGTGACCATCAAGAACACTGGCAGCGGTACGCTGGCCATCACCGAACTGAAGTTCACGGACCCGAAACCTACTACTTAATTTACCAGACATCACGCAAAACCGCCCCGCCGTGGGATCCCACGGCGGGGCGGCTTTTTGTTTTTCTTACATTCCTCGGTAAATCCGGGGCACCCTGGGACGGATGTTGCAGGTGATGGCGCTGGGCCCCAGACCCAGGGGCTTGTACAGCCACTGGCAGGGCACGGCCCCATCGCCGCTGTCTCCCAGGAGCAGCACCTCGTCTCCCTCGGTGACACCCGGGCAGTCGGTGATGTCCACCATGAACATGTCCATGCACACCCTGCCCACCACCGGGCAGACCTGGCCCCGGATGCGGACCCGGCCCAGATTGGTCAGCTGCCGCAGGTAGCCGTCGGCGTCTCCGGCGGAGACCACCGCCAGCAGGGTGTCCCGCTGGGTGACGGCCTGGCGGCTGTAACTGACCGCCGTCCCGGCGGGAGCAGGCCGCACCATGGCTACCCGGGCCTTCCAGGTCATGACCGGCCGGAATTCCAAAGGCCGCAGCATGGCGGTGTCCGGCAAAAGACCGTAGAGCACGGTGCCCACCCGGCACATATCCAGGGCGTATTCCGGGGAATTCACCGTGGCGGGGGAGTTGCAGCAGTGGCGCAGGCCCGGCTGGATGCCCCGTTCCTCCAGCGCCCGGCACAGGCGCAGAAAGCGGTCGAACTGGGCCTGGGTATAGGCGTCATCTTCCGGCTCATGGCTGTAAGAGCTGGAAAAGTGGGTGAAAATGCCGCTCACCCGCAGCCCCGGCGTCCGGTATGCCGCCGCCGCGTCCTCCACAGCGGCGGAAAAGGCGTCTCCGCAGCACAGGTAGCCGATGCGGGTCATGCCGGTATCCAGCTTCAGGTGGCAGGGGACGGTGACGCCGGCCTCCACGGCGCAGGCGGCCAGCCGGGCGGTGTATGCGGGCGAGAGCAGCGTTTGAGTGATGTTTTCCGCTGCCAGCAGCGGTGCCGCCTCCGGCGGCGTGTGCCCCAGGATAAGGATCTCCTGGCGAATGCCCGCCTGCCGCAGCTCCAGCGCCTCGGACAGGCAGGCCACCCCAATCCAATCCTCCGGAAACAGGCGCTCCAGAACGCGGGCCGTGGGAACGGCGCCGTGGCCGTAGGCGTTGGCTTTCAGAATATTCATCAGACGGCAGCCGGGGGGAAGCAGCTGGTGCAGTGCGCGGCAATTGGCGGCCAGGGCGTCCAGGTCGATCTCCACCCAGCAACGGCTGGTGGTCAGGTCCATGAGAAAGCTCCTTTCTTCCAAATATGGCAACTGCCGACCAACCACTGTTGTGGCGGCCGGCAGCTGTCGAGGGGTGAGAAGAGAGATGGATGTTTACTTCAGAGCGATCACTTCGTCGTTTTCGTCGTACATCTTGATGCCTTCCTTCTCCTCCTTGGTCTTCAGCAGGCCAAACTGGATAGTGCAGATGGCAACGATAGCCAAGATGAAGCAGTAGAAGTTGGCGCCGATGATAGAGAAGGGAGACAAGCCGGTCAGAGAGATGCACAGCAGGACCTGACCGCCGTGGGGGATGATGCCCTGAACGACGCAGGAGAAGATGTCCAGCAGGGAGGCAACGCGCTTGGGAGCCACGTTGTGCTCGGCAACCACCTTGCGGACCAGGGGAGCGGCCATCATGATGGCGATGGTATTGTTCGCCATAGCAGCGTCGAACACGGACACCATGCCGACGGTCATGTACTCAGCGCCCTTGCGGGATTTGACGCTGGCATGCATTTTCTTTACCAGCCAATCGACGGCGCCCAATTCCTCTGCAACACCGCCGACGCCGCGCAGCAGCAGGGCAATCAGGCAGATGTCATACATGCCGCTCATGCCGCTGCCCATAGCCTGGGCGAAGCCGGGAACATCGAAGGAACCGGTGCCAAAGCCAATGGCGCCGGCCACACCGATGCCAGCCAGCAACAGCACGAACACGTTGCAGCCAGTCAGGGCGAATATCAGAATGAAGATATAGGGAACGACCTTGATAATTTCATAGGCGAAATCACCAGTCAGCTCAGCGGCGCTGCCCACGATGGTATAGACGATCATGGCCAGAACAGCGGCAATGGCGGCAATGAGGCCGTTCATCTTGAACTTGTCCCGCATATCGCAGCCGCAGCCGCGGGTGGCGGCGATGGTGGTATCGGAGATCATGGACAGGTTGTCGCCAAACATAGCGCCGCCAAGAACGGTGCCGATGGCGAAAGCCATGTTCAGGTTCGCACTTTCAGCAACAGCTACGGCGATGGGGCCCACAGCGGAGATGGTGCCCATGGAAGTACCCATGGCGGTGGCCATGAAAGCGGAGATCAGGAACAAGCCGGCAAACAGGAACTGGGTGGGAACGAGGCTCAGGCCCAGATTTGCGGTGGCCTGCACGCCGCCCATGGCCTTGGCAACGCCGGAGAAAGCACCGGCCAGCAGGAAGACCATGATCATGATCATGGTGCCCTGGTTGCTCATGCCCTTGCAGAAGGTGTCCATCCGGAATTCCAGACTGCGTTCCTTGCCGCCCAGGACCATACACACCAGCAGGGCGCCCACCAGAGCGGCCATACGGGGGATCTGCTTGAAGGAGTCACCGCCATAGTCCATGGCGGTAAAGATCAGGCCGCCGCCCAGGTAGATGGCCAGGAATGCCAGCAGGGGTAAAAAGCCTTTCCAACCGTAATCTTTTTTCTTGTTTTCCACAGATATTCGCTTCCTTTCTCTCATATTACTCGAGGAACCTGCGGGGAGAGGATGCGCTTAAATTTTGGCAAACGCCTGCTCGAAGTCGTTGATGAGGTCCTTAGCGGACTCCAGACCCACAGACAGGCGGACCAAACCATCGGTGATGCCGGCGGCCAGGCGGTCAGCGGGAGAGACACCGGCGTGGGTCATGCTGGCGGGATGTTCAATGAGGGTATCGGGGTCGCCCAGAGAAACGGCGATGGCGGGGATGGTCAGATTGTTCAGCAGCTTCTTGCCGGCCTCAAAGCTGCTCAGGCCCTTCACATCGTCCTTCAGTTCGAAGCTCAGGATACCGCCGAAGAGGCCGTTTTCCATCTGCTTGCAGGCCAACTCATGGCTGGGGCTGCTTTCCAGGCCGGGATAATAGACGGCCTTGACATAGGGATTGGTCTCCAGGTACTGAGCGATGGCCATGGCGTTCTGGCAATGGCGCTCCACGCGCAAAGCCAGGGTCTTCATGCCGCGCAGGACCAGATAGCTGTTAAAGGGAGAGGGCGGGCAGCCGTTGATCTTGGTCATGCAGTTGGCACGGATCTGGTTCATATCGGCGGCAGTGCCCACCACAACGCCGCCCAGGGCGTCGCCGTGGCCGTTGATGTACTTGGTGATGGAGTGGAGGACGATGTCGGCACCCAGCTTCAGCACGTGCTGGATGGGAGGAGGCGCGAAGGTGCCATCCACCACCACACGGATGTCAGGGCCGGCCACGGCCTTGACGGCTGCCACGTCGGTGACCTTGATCATGGGGTTGTTGGGGGTCTCAAAATAGATGATCTTGGTGTTGGGCTTGATGGCTGCCTTCAGAGCTTCCAGGTCGGAGGTATCTACCCGGGAGACCTCAATGCCCAGGTCGGGCAGGTTGGTGGTGGCCACATAGTTGGTGCCGCCGTAAACGGAGTTATCAAAAATGATGTGGTCGCCGGTCTTCAGGAAGGCCAGCATTACGGAACCCACGGCGCCCATGCCGGAGGCAGTGGCCACGGCGTCCTCGCCGCCTTCCATGGCCGCGCACTTCAGCTCGAAGGCCCGGGTGGTGGGGTTGCCGCTGCGGGAGTAGACGGGATGATACCCGGGGATCTGCTTGGCGAACTTGGCAGCGCCCTCTTCCACAGTATCAAAGCAGAAAGTGGAGGTCTGATAAATGGGAGTAGCCAGCGCACCGTAAGCACTGTCCGGACCCTGACCCGCATGAATGATCATAGTCTCGAAATCAACAGCGTTCAAATCGATTTTGCTCATTTTAATTACCTCCTAAAAATTTAAAATAACATCAGATGTCTTACGTCTTATTACTGACAGTTTAAAGCAGATGTTGTTTTTTGTCAACTACGTGTGCTGCCAAAGAAAAAACGGAGTTTTTGTATAAAAGTTATAGCGAATTTCTGATTATCTTTGCATTAGTTGGCAAATGCCGGTTTAGCCCGGAATTACGGGCTTTTCCGGCGTTTTCTTTTACGGAAGATACACGGCATATCGTGGCATTTCCAAGCCTCACCCGGCAATCAAAAGTAGTAAAAGTGTAGTAAAATCTGCCCTTACTACTATGCCGCCAGCCTATCCATTTCCGCCTTCGCAGAAGCAAAAGTCGCGTGTGCGTAATAGTTCAGCGTCATGGTGATGTTGGAGTGCCCCATGATGTACTGCAACGCTTTCGGGTTCATCCCCGCATTTGCCAGGCGCGTACAGAACGTATGCCGCAGGGTATGGGGCGTGATGTTGGGAAGGGCTTCTTCCGGCTTGCGCTGCTTGTTGTACTTCTTGACAAGCCCTCTCAACATACTTTCGTAACTGGACTTTACTTTGGGATAACCGTCGCTGTTAAGGAACAGGAAATTCTTGTAGCCGTCGATATTGACCGCCGCTGCCTTCCCCCGGTTCTTCACCGCCCGCCTCAACGCTTCGTAGACTTTGCCGCTCATGGGGATTTGCCGTGTGCCGTTTTTGGTTTTCGGCGTGTCCACATAATAGCCGATCTCACTGTCTTTGAGAAGCTGGTGGTCCACATTGATCTGCCTGCCCTTGAAATCAAGGTCGGTCGTCAGGCCGCAGAGCTCGGAAATGCGGAGGCCGGTCCCCAGGAGAATGATGATCTCGTCACAATACTTCTTGTAGACCGGATCGGCAGCCGCAAAAGCGAGAAGGCTGTCCTCCTGCTCCTGGGTCAGAGCGATCTTTTCCTCCGTGTCATCCTCCAGGACCGTATCCAGGGCGAAGTTGAAGGGGTTCTTTCGGATACAGTCATCCTCAATGGCTGTGTAGAAGGCCGCTTTCAGGGACCGTTTCCAGTTGTTGATGGTCTTGTAGGCGTAACCCTTCTCGTCCATCCTGATCGCCCATTCTTTGGTGTCCGACATTTTCACGGTGTCAATGCTCTTTGCCCCCAGGGGATCGGCTTTCAGAACCGCCATCAGATACTCGCGGCCCTTCTCGGTGCTCCGCTTGACATTCTTCCGGTGGCTGTTCTGCTTTGCGTAAAGCTGGCAGACCGTCATCTTCTTCCCAACGGTGTCAATGCCATCGTCAAGGTCCCGTTGGATTTCCTTCACCTTTTCCCGGAGCGGGAGGTCATCCCGCTTTCCGGCCGGGGTCTTGTCGGTGGCGACCAGCCTCCAGGAGTACACGAATTGAGGTTTCCCGTATGCGTCCGTATATTTGTATGCGTATCTTCCGTCTTTTCTCTGGCTCTCTCCAGTCCTTAAAATTCGACCTTTGCTATCGCGTCTTTTCTCTGACATGGTGGTAAGCTCCTTTCCATTCCTGGAATGAGCCTTGATACGCCATACATAAATTATACCGCGTTTCCGGCCCATTGTCAGCCGTCATTTTCAGATAACCTCCAGCGAATCGATCACCTTCTCAAACTGTTTCCGTTTGATCTGGAGCCGGTTGCCGTTCATAATGAGCCAGCTAGCGTCGGGGTTATCTTCGGCTAACTTGCGGAGCTTCTTTTCACCGATACGGAAATATCTGGACGCTTCCTCGATGGTAAGCGTGTATTTTTCCCAGATAGGAATGTCGTTCGTGTTCATAAAATACAACACCTCCTGATTATAATGTAACGTCCCCCCTTTCAAGAGGACGGTGTTGATTAAAAGAGGCAAAAACGGACGGCTGCTGGCACAGCTCCACGGGAATCTCACCCCGGCCCATGCTGATGGGTGCGGCGCACAATGCTTTGAGGGCGTTCAATGCGCGAGTATCTTTGACCTGCCCGTATGTCATCGCCCGCGGGCTACCACGCCCGCTTTGCGGCCCGGTGGAGATCGCTCACTCCCAAGAGGGAGGTCATGGCGCACCGGCCGTCCGGCTCAATACGGAACAGAATGTATCCGTCTGCCTTATGCTGCGCCGGTGGCCTCCCATCGGGCTTTCTTTGTCAAGGTGCGGAGCATTGCGTGGAAAGGGGAACACGCAATGCCCCATTCCCGGATCAGTTCAGGTCGAAATCCAGGATCGCGATAATCAGCTTCGTTTCCAGCCTGCGGCGCAGTTCTTCATCCACCTGGGAATGAGGGCATCCAAAAGCGTCATAGCTTGTCCTCGTAGACAGCGCGGCTATGTAGCCGGAGTAGAAGCGGATCACCGCGTTCACCGCCTCCGGTTCGCCCCGGACAGCGGCGGCAATTACTGGGTAAGGGATCAGGTCCGCCCGCGTGCTCGCAGATTTAGGCATCCACATCACCTCCCATCAGCTCCTTCAGCAGCCGATAGGCTTTCTGCCTGCGGGTATTGACCGTCCGGCGGGCCATGTGCATACGCTCGGCGATCTCACGGTCTGCCATATCCAGGAACCAGTACATCAGGAGGATGTCCCGGCCTTCCTGGGGCAGCCTGTTCAGCGCCTCGGCCAGCCTGTCATCCTCGATCAGGATCACATCTCCCCCGATGGGGAAGGATGTGTATTCCCAAGGATAGCGGTCATAAGTCGCAAGCTGCGCCATCGTTTCCTCCGACAGCTCGCTGAAAGCGACTTCGCGCGACTGCCTGCGGCTGATCTCCCGATAGCCGTTGTAGGCCTCGCACTTCAACACTTTCTTGCAGAAGCTGTCAAAGGCGTGCTGCTTGTGTTCATAGTGGCGGTCAGGTGTCATTGTCTCACCTCCCTTCTTGCCGGGAGGCAGGTCATTCCTTCCCCTTTCGCCCACTACTCGTCTGCCGGGGGGCTCTTTTGGCTTGTCCGCATGGGAAAAATGCGAAAAAATATTTTTGCCGCTCATTATGTATGCTCCTTTCGTTTCGTTCAGGTTGTTGGGACCGGATCGAAACGAAAGGGCGGGGAGCGGCACCTATGGATATCGGGGAAATATCCGAAAAATCGACAAACAAAAACGCCAGGAAGCTGTTTAGACTTCCTGGCGTTTAGATACCTTGTTTTGTATAAGGCTCCAAAATACCGTTTGAATATATACTTTAGTGCGGTTTGTTGGACAGAAAGATGTTCGATGGAAACCGGAATTTTTTTGAGCTTGTTCCGGTCCTATTTCTTCTATGCTTTGAGTAAAGAAAACTGCCCATGACTTCCTCCCACGGCAAGTCACAGGCAGCAACACAACTGAGCCCTGCCGTAAATGGCCGTTTTTTTTATTAGCCATCAACAGGGCGTAATGCAATTCAAATTAAATTTCCAAAATCGGCATAGTAGCACGTTTTATATACATACTTTAGGGTGATTCCTTTTCTTTTTTCGGTACGATAGAATATATTTGAGGTGAGCTACTATGCCGGAAGATAATCTGACATATTTGGGCAACCGTATCCGTTCAGCACGAAAGGATTGTGGATTGACCCAACAGGAGCTGGCCGACCAGTCCAATTTGGCGGTTAAGACCGTTCAGGATATAGAAGGGGGAAAGAAGAATACGACTTATGAAACCCTCTGTCAACTTATTGAACGGCTGGGGATTTCTCCTAATTCTTTGTTTCCATCACAAATGTCCGCAGAGGATGAAGCAATCCAACGCTTTATAGGCAAGTTCCGATCTTGCGATCCTGAAAACCAGCAAATCCTTCTCAGCACTTTGGATTTCCTGGCTGAAAAACTGTTATCCCGCCAGCACAAAACTGAATCAGGAAGCTCCGAGTGAACCAGCAGACAAGAAATTCTTGTATCTGCTGGTTTTCTCGTTAATGTGTAGACAGTTAAGGCGTCAAATCGCTCCCTATGCGTTGTTTCAATTTGTGGAAACTTTCTTCGCTAATTGCGTGTTCTATCCGGCAAGCGTCTTGCTCCGCTGTTTCTCTGTCTACGCCAGCAGCCACAAGCTGCTCCGTAAAGAATTGATGGCGTTCATAGATTTTCTCTGCCACCTCCCGGCCTATGTCGGTCAGGTGGAGAAATCCATCCTCGTCCATCGTCAGAAATCCGCCGTCCCGCAGGACGCTTACTGCGTGACTGATACTCGGTTTGGAATAGCCCATGTGTCGGGCAAGGTCAATGGAGCGAACCATGCCTTTTTCCTTTTGCAGCACCAGCACGGCCTCTAAATAGTCCTCACCCGACGCATGGATTTTCATGGCAGCCTCCTTTTTGTGATTATTTCAATTTCCAGCCTATCGCTTTCTTGCGAACCCCAATGAAGTCCGCATAAATACCAGACTGTTTCATCAATTCTTCATGCGTACCGCTCTGGACAATGTGACCGCTAGCCAACACAAATATTTGATCTGCATTTCTGACTGTTTTCAGCCGATGGGCAATCATAATAACCGTCTTATTCTTCGTCAGCTCCGCTACCGCACCCATCAGGAGATTTTCATTCTCTGGATCAACGCTTGATGTAGCTTCATCCAAAATGATGATAGGAGCGTCTTTTAGAATCGCCCTGGCTATGGAAATCCGCTGTTTCTCTCCGCCAGACAGGGTAGCGCCGCCCTCACCAATCACGGTGTTGTAGCCATTTGGCAAACTCATAATAAACTCATGGCAGCAAGCCTTTTTTGCAGCCGCTATCACTTCTTTGTGGGAAGCTGTCGGCTTCCCGAATTTGATATTGTTCTCTATCGTATCGGCAAAAAGATAGACTTTCTGGAATACTTCACTAATATTTGTCAGTAGACTGTCCAGCGTGTAATCCCGCACATCCACTCCGCCGATTGTAATTTTTCCTCCATCAACATCCCAAAACCGGGCAATCAGATTACAGAGCGTACTCTTTCCGGCACCAGACGGGCCGACAATAGCTGTCGTTGTCTTTTCAGGTATGGACAGACTGACATGATCCAAGATTTTGTGTTCTCCGTAGGAAAAGGAAACATCATCAAAAACAATATTGTAATTTTCTGGTTTGGTTGGCTTTCCATGTTCATCCATGACAGGCGTTTTATCAATTTCTTCCACCTTATCAATCGACACATCCAGCAGACGCAGGAGAGCAGAAGTATTTCCCGCTGATTGAAGCTGACCGAATAGCATAAACGAGGCAACGGTCATCAACAAACAAATGGAAAGTTCCATTGTTCCATCCAGGTAAAAGAACAATCCCTCCGCTATGACGAAAATACTTGTGCCATAAAGAATGATCTGCTGCAACATGTTGTAAGGCACAAATGTACGCTCTAATTTCAGGTTCTTGTCCTTACTATCCATGATAGCCTGCTTCATTTTACTGTTAGAGTTCTGCCCCAGATTAAAGGATTTCACAATCAACATACCCTGGACATATTCCAGCACATTAGAAACAAGCGTTTCCTGCGCCTGCTGCCTCTGCGGGGAAATGATTTCTGACTTTTTCTGCAATCGACTGATACACCATGTAAAAAGCAGAATCCCACATAAAACCGTCACACCGATACGCCAGTCAATGCAGAGCATGACGACAGTGATAATCGCCGCGTGGATATATCCGCCCAATATGTTAGTCAGCACCATAGAAGCATTGTTCTCAATATCGCTCATTGTGATTGTGACAACAGAAGTCAGATTGCCCAAATTGTGCTCGCTGAAATAGCCCATCGGCATATACTTGATACGATCTCCTATATGAATCCGCTTCTCTGCACACATAAAATATCCAATTTGTACTTTGCCAAAATCAGAAATATAGCTGCACCAGATTTTAAGTAGCATACTTATCAGGATAATCCCAAATACCATCCAAATCATGGAAGTAGTAAAACCATCTATTAAGCCTGAAAACACCAAAGCTAAGGCCGCGAAAGACATCATATCGAAAAGGGAATGAAGAACGGAAAACAGAATCGCCTTTTTCATCGTTCCCTGCATTTTTCCCGAAAACCGATAAATTTTACTTAATGTACTTATCATTGTTTACACCTCCGTTCTACGCCGCGTCTTTTGTATCCATATGCGCTTTCCACATTTCCTGATAGAGCGTACAGGAAACCAGCAGTTCTTCATGTGTTCCTTCGTCTACAATCTGTCCGTCTTTCACTACAACAATTTTATCCGCGTCAGTAATCGTTGAAAGGCGATGGGCAATCATCAGAACGGTTTTTCCGGCAATCACTTTTGCCATTGCCTCCTGGATTAACGCCTCATTTTCGGCGTCAATATAGGCCGTAGCCTCGTCGAGAATTACAATAGGTGCGTTTTTCAGTACAGCACGGGCAATCGCAATCCGCTGGCGTTCGCCGCCTGACAAATGCCCTCCGGCACCGCCGACAACCGTTTGGAATCCATTTTCCAAATTCAGAATAAAATCATAACATCCACAATCTCTGGCTGCCTGATACACTTCCTCATCTGTTGCAGAGGGCTTTCCCATACGGATATTTTCCAAAACCGTTTCGTCAAAAAGGTAATTGTCCTGTGAGATATAGGCAATATGAGCCATAAGCTGCGGCAATGGAATTTTGCGAATATCTGTTCCGTCTAACTTAACCGCGCCGTCCGTCACATCCCAAAATCCCGCAATCAGCTTTGTAATGGTTGACTTACCTCCACCACTGGGGCCGACAAATGCTGTGATCGTATTTTCTGGAATTGACAGGCTGACATTTTTCAGTAACGGTTTCCCGGCTTCATATGAAAAGCTGACATTTTCTAACGCAATATTAGAAGAATGAATGGGAACGGGCTTTTCCGGGCGTTCCAGCTCTTTTTCATCCAGTACGGCGCACAATTCCCCAACCACTGATTTCATTTGGGAAATGCTGTCTGTAAAATTCATGGCGTTCAAAATCGGTGTGATAATCCCCAAGGACAAAACGATACAGGTAATAAAGGCAGGAACACTCAGAGTTCCGTTTTGATACAAAATACAGCCGATAGGGAGAACACACACTAATACGCTGGGCCAAATTGTAACAAGCATAGATTTATAAAGCTGCACACTTTTCATCCAGTTCACAGCATAAGAAGCATTATCCTCAACTGCGTCTGAATATTTTTGGTAAGAATTAGCTGACTGATTAAATGCCTTGATGACTTCAATGCCGCCAATATATTCAACAACTGTATTTGTCATTTTACGCACACGCATAATAAGGCCCTTGAATTTTTCCTCATATCCATTCGCCATTCCCTTATAGCACAACATACCGATCGGCAGGGTAATCAATGAAGCCAGAGCCATCCTCCAATCCAAGAACAGCAGATAAATCAGGATACAGACAGGAATACAGAGATTTGCTGTCAACTCCGGTACTAAATGAGCGAGGGTAGTTTCCATTCCCTCAACACGATCCACAAGAACATTTTTCAATTCGCCTGATGGAGTGTTAATCATATAGCCCATCGGAACCCTGGTAAGTTTATCCACAAGTCTCAGACGGATTTCTGCCAAAGTTGCAAAGGTGGCCGTATGGGATACCAAAGTAGAAAGATTGGAAAAACATACTTTTGCAAGAAAACCAAGCCCGGCGAGCAGGCACCACTCCATATAGACAGAAACAGAGGTTTCTCCATTCATCAGGAGAACAACAATTTTTGAAACCACAAAAAATGGCAACAAGCCGGCGGCAACGCCTAAGACCGCCAGTATCACTGAAAGAACATATTTACTCTTATATGGAGCAGCGAGTTCCATCAGACTGGACATTGGATTATTATTTTTGTCCATTACACATTCGCTCCTTTTCATAAAAATAGAGGTTGGTTAAACGTTTCTAACCAACCTCCATTATACTTGTTTAACTATTTTCCGCTACTCTGATAGGGCTTTTAACCCTCCATTTAGACATCAAATTGTACTTACTCCGCAGGTTGTACGTTGTCAATCTCAAAGAACTGCGGCACGCTGGAGAAGGTATATCCGGCAATCTTTGAAGAATTATATACAACCAAATCCTTAGAATAGGAGATCGGAAGGTCAATCACATTGTCGTTAGAGACATTCAATGCAGTAGCAATCGCGGTCTGAACCACTTCGGAATCAGCGGAGGTGGAAAACGCATTTACCGCATCCGAATAGCTCTGGAAATCTTCAAGCGCCTGCAGGGAAATTGCATGGGGATCAGCGCCAAGAGATTCCTGAAGGAACTTGTGCGGCTCCGTATAAGATCCCTCTGTGTTCCATGTGGTAATGTCATAGTTTCCGGCAACGCCCTCTGTCCACCAGGTCATCTGATCCTGTCCAGTGGTCGTCACATCAATGCCGACTTTTGCAAGCTGGGTTTTAATCGCAAGAGCCATTTCCTGGGCGAGAGAAAGATCAGTCCAATAAGTATAATTCAAAGAGAGCTTCTGGCCGTCTTTCTCCCGGATACCGGTGCTGTCATTCATCACCCATCCAGCTTCGTCCAACAGGGCGTTAGCTTTATCCAAATCATAGCTCCATGTGCTATTATAGGAAATGTCCGTGTAGGGTGCTCCGGGTACAAACAGGGAAGTTGCCGGAGTTTCATAGCCATAGGTCAGACCCTCGGTGATTTCTTCCTTATTGACAGCGCATGCAATCGCCTGACGAACCTTAATGTCACTCAAAATTGTGCTGGAAGCGTTCAGCACCAGATTACGGGTCAGGGTATTTCCATCGTTGATTGCGCCCTCAATGCCGTCCAGAGAAAGTGCCTGATTATAATCATCATAGCTGAGAAGGTCAGCGCCATAAATCAGATCGACTTCGCCGGTCTGTAATGCCTGGAGCCGTGAAGAAGCCTCTGGGATATATTTCACAACAACTTCATCATAGTAAGGAGCTTCGCCCCAGTAATTTTCGTTTCTGACAAAGCGGGTGCAATCGCCGGAAATCATTTCTTCACGAATGTACGGACCTGTACCAACAACATCCGTGAATGTCTGGAAGTTCTCAGCTTCAAACACGTTCGGGGACATCATACCAGCAACATTCTGGAAGCAGAAGTCATTGATATAAGAGAAGCAAGGGGCAGCATAATGAACGGCCACCGTGTATTCGTCAACAACCTCTACGCTTTCAATGTTGTAAATGCCCTTGATACCGCTAAAATTAGGGTTGGAACGGTCAAAGTCCAGAATTTCCTTTACGCTTTCCGCATTAAAAGCGGCTCCATCTGTAAAAGCAACATCCTGACGGAGCTTAAAGGTAAGGACAGTATTTGTCTCATCCCATCCCCATTCCTCGGCCAGTTCGGGAACAATTTCCCCGTCCTCATAGGCGACTAAAGTCTCATAGACCAGACCGCAGGCGATATTATTCTCCTTGTTCATGGTCAGTGTCGTAAGGTTGTCCAGTTCCTTTGCTGTGACGATTGTCAGCACCTTCGTTTCGTTTTCATTAGCCGCTTGCGTCTGCTCGCTGTCAGTCTGCGTCTGCGCGGAGGTATCGCTCTGACCATAGCCAACCATAGACAGAAGCATACTCACGCCCAATGCAGCGGCGAGAAGTTTCTTGTAAATCTGTTTCATGTTATCCTTGTCCTTTCTGGTTTGATAATTGATCTATTAGATAACCCTGTTCAGCAATCCGCCCCTCCCGCATGATAATTACCCTGTTTGCAATACGCATGGCATCTTTTCTGCTATGCGTGATGAAAATGCAGGAGCTGCCGGATAGCTTTACAAAGTTCTCTACTAATGTAAGTACGGCGTCTGTGGAGATCAGGTCAAGCCCGCTGGTTACTTCATCCATAATTAAGTAATCAGGCTCCACGGCAATCGCCCGAAGTAAGGAGAGCCGCCTCTGCTCACCGCCAGAAAGCTGGCGGACAGGAGTTTCCAAAAGCCTGTAGTCCATGTGGACGGCATCCATCAAATCTAAAATGTGCTTTTTCCGTTCAGACTTTTTCTTGTCGGTCAGGTTCACCAGGGCTTCTTCCACGTTGGCATATGCAGATCTCGCAGGATTCAAAGTGCCGGAAGAATCTTGAAAGACAGCCTGTATCTTTTTTCGATGTTGCTTCCATGTCCGATAATTCCAACAGGTTATATCTTCACCATCCAACAAAATCTTACCCGAAGTAGGTTTTTCAAGCCCAATCAATAGTCTTGCAAGTGTACTCTTTCCTGAGCCGCTCTCACCCTCAATAGCAAGATTTTCCCCTTTTCTGAGCCGTAGATTGATGTCTGAAAGCGCATTGAAGTCTCCAAGATTTTCATTATGATACACTTGATTTATATTCTGGATTACAATTTCTCCCATTTCCATTCACCCCGGCTTTCCTTGTGGCTCAACATGGAAAATTGTTTCATCCAGTCTGTTTGCGGATTTTCCAAAAGCCCCTTCATTGTTCCATGTTCAATAATCTTTCCATTGCCTAACACATAAACATTCTGACAGAGCGTTTTAAGCGCAGCCACATCATGGGATACAAATAAAATCCCCTTATCCTCCATCTGTTTTTGCATAATTTGGAGCAGCAAATCCCTGTTTTCCTCATCCAATGCGGCGGTTGGCTCGTCAGCCAGAATATAATCCGGTGACATTCCCAACAAAATTGCGGCGGCCACTCTTTGCAACATTCCTCCAGACAATTCAGAAGGATAAGCTCCTAAGACCCTCTCCGTATCTTTCAGGTTTACGGAAACCAGTTTTTCTCTTGCCAGCGCCATTGCTTCATCGTTACTAATTTGCAACCGATTGATGAATGTTTCCCGTATCTGAAAACCGATTTTCAAGCGACTGTCAAAAGCAGTCATAGGATTCTGCGGGATAAACCCCAACTTTTTCCCGCAAAGCTCACGGTGCGATTTACGGGAAAGATGTGATAAATCCACATCATCCAGCAAAATCTTTCCGGCGTCGATGTGACAGCTTGTGTGAAGCATTCCCAAAATGCTTCGCAGCAAGGTCGTTTTTCCAGAACCACTATGACCCGTAAGGCCAATTACCTGACCTGTCGGAATTTCCATAGATATATCTTTCAGAAGATAGCGGCCTGACCGCTCCTTTACATCTAACTGTTCAATCTTTAACATCACTCGGCCTCCTTTGTTGTCAACTGCCTGCCGATGACATTAAAGCAGAGTGTCGATATAATGACCGCTCCAATCGGATACAGAATTAAGGTGGGATGAAGAACCAGTGCGCCCCTGGCGTCTAAAATCATGCTTCCCCAATCTACCACATTGTCACCAAGCCCCAATCCGATGAAGGAAAATCCAGTAATAGCCAAAATCATATCCGCACATGAAAGACACAGGAAGCGAACCATCTCAGCGAACAAATTTGGGAAAATATGAATCAGCATGATTCTGACCTTTGAAGCTCCTGCGGCTATTGCACACATGACATAGGCTTTTCCCATTTCTATGTCAGTACGGGTGCGAACCAGCTTTATGTATCTCAAAATATAAGATACAGTCAGCGCAACAAGCGTGGTCTTTGCGCCGCTACCCCAAGCCCCGATGAATACAATCAAATATGCAATCGGGGGGATTGCCGTAACAGCATTGATAAGACCGTCTACAAGTGCGTTTTCTTTCATAACGGCACGGCTTGTCACCATTCCAATGACAGTACCAGTTAAAAAAACTATGAGCGAACCACCTAAAACAATCCCCAGCGTCGTCCAGCCGCCGTAAAGAATCCTGGATAAAATGCAGCGTCCTAATGCGTCTGTACCAAATGGGTATTCTGCGCTGGGATCAGCATACCTTGCCAGTAAATTTGACTCCATCGGATCATTTGGGGCGAATAGAAATCCAATAAAAAAGAATACAATCACGAGCGTAGGGATGAAAAGCGCACACCATTTCCGAAAACGTGCTGCTTTCATTTAAGCCACCCCCTTTTTCCGCCCGATTGCCCATTGCACTAAATCAGCGGCAATATTGCAAAGAGCAATCGCTAACGCCAAGAAAAACACTTCGGCGTGAATCATAGGGGTATCACGGTCAAGCACATGGTTTACAATCAGATAACCAAATCCCGGAATTGAGAAAATGGATTCGATTACCGTTGCGTTGGCAAGTGCCAGCCCAATACTCTGTAAAAAGTTTGGAACCAGTCCAATCGCTGCCCGCGGCAAAAAATGACACAGCAAAAGTCTTTTTTCTGAAAGCCCACGGCAGCGGGCATAAAACGCATAATCCTCATTACTTTCGTGTTCCAAAGCGTCCATCAGAAGCGGCGTATAAAAAGAAGCTCCAAATACTCCAATGCAGATTGCCGGAGATATGTAGCTGAGAAACGTTGTATTTCCAGCCACAGAAATCAGCGACTTTTGAACCGCAAAATAATCCAGATAGACAGCTGCCAGATAAAAAGACGGTATAGATACACCAAATATGCACAAAAGCCGAACCGCCTTTTTAGGAAATTTCCAAGGAAGCAAAAAAGCAATACAGCTAACAATCACGATAAAAACAACCTGAAAGACGGACGCCAAACATACAATTCCTAATGTTTTTGGAAACGCTGTCGCAATATCTGTCCATACATCATGCCCGTTCGCTAAAGAAACGCCTAAGTCAAAGTGAAGTAAATCCCATACCCAGCGGCCATACTGGACAAGCAGAGGTTTATCAAAACCTAACTGAACCCGAATTTTTTCAATTTGCTCCGCTGTTGGATTGCCAATCATTCTTTTTGCGTAAGCAGTTGCCGGATCAACGGACGATAATCTCATCAGCAAAAAAGACAGCAATGTTACAAACAGCAAAGTAAATATCAATTCAACCAGTTTCCGCAGGATATATTTTCTCATATCCCGTTTCATGCAATCGACTCCTTCAAAATTGGTTAGAACCAGCTAACCGATGCCCAAAAAGAAAGAGCGCCGTGTGCGACGCTCCTTAATCATCTGTTCACACAGATGGCAGTATATAGTATCCGACGTTTTGCCGCCACTCTAAAAAGACCAAACACCCTCTATTTGGACATTTTTTTGCGAAACTCAGATGGAAGCTCCCCAAATTCCTTTTTGAACACTTCGGAGAACTTGCTCGGATTATCATATCCCATTTTAGCCGCAATTTCCGTTATGCTGTCCGTAGTATCCCGAAGTAAAATCGTGGCCGCCTGCATACGATAGGATTTCATATAAGAGTAGATAGAACTTCCATAGACACCCTTGAAACAAACTTTCATTGAAGTAAGCGGGATTTCAAATTTTTCTGATAACTCCTGAAGGGTATAGTGATTGCGAAGATCGGCTGTCATGTATGCCTGGATTTTTTTAACTGTCTGCACCTGATTTCTTGCAAAGTATCTCCGTTCTTCTCGATACTCTTGAAGGGAAACCTGATTCAGAAACATCAGCAACTCCAGAACCTTTACTTTTAGATAATAGGCAATCATCCGTGGTTCCACACGATAAAGCTCCGAAAAAATATGTTCAATTTCGCTTTGGCTTCTCAGCACAAGGCAGGTATCATTTTTGCAAAATTTATCTGCGATTGCAAAGATGTCTATATTCAGCCCGCCAATTACGCCCTCTATCCGTTTTAGGGTCTGGTCGGCCTGCGGCAAATCAATGGTAATAGAGATACCATGATAGTGTGACAGCGGGAAATAGGTTGACGTGGTTTCATTTGTCAGACGGTTGATAGCGAGGTCGCCAGCACCGACATACTGGTAATCTCCATTTGCGAACTCACATTCAAAGCGCCCCTCCCGACAATGATTGATTTCCAGTACATCCGAGTGCGGGAGCTTATTTTGATTTTGCCCATCGCTCATGTGAAAGTCATTATAAAATAATTCGATTCCCGGAAGAATCTCGTAACGTGTGATAACACCCTCACCCGTCACATTCTTCATTCTATAAATGGAGCAGCCATCTTCGCTGACGATCTTTTGAACTTCCGGGTCAAAGAAGTCTGTAAACTGCTGTTCGCTCATTTGTATTTCCTCCTGGGTTAGCATTGACGAACTACCTTTAGTATAGCACTTTTTGACGTCCCCAGTCTATAATTTTTTGATTTTGAGCTATGTATGTTGCCATTTTTTCGCTCCTTGATTGTAGTATTAGCAGAGGGAAAACAGAAGGTAGGGTTGAGGTAGCAAGCACAGCAAGCGAGTACCCGCTTGCGATTTTTCGGATTTTCAGGTCCCTTGCCCGAAAATGAAAAATGCTTGCTGGGATATCCCAGACCCTTATGAAGAACGGAGGCAGAGCATGGCGAACCGGAAGCGGAACATCCAAATGAAATTTTATGTCACGGAGGAAGAAAAACGGCTCATTGACGAAAAGATGGCCCAGCTCCCCACAAGGCGCTATGGCGCCTATCTCCGCAAGATGGCGATTGATGGATATATCATTTACACCGACACGGCGGATATCAAGGCGTTCACCGCGGAGCTTTCCGCCATCGGACGGAATATCAATCAGATCGCCAAGCGGATCAACGCCGGGGGCTCCCCCTACCAGGCGGATATGGAGGAAATCCGGGAAAGGTTAAATGAGATATGGCAGTTACAAAGACGCATCCTATCAAGTCAACGCTGAAAGCGGCCATCGACTATATCTGCAACCCGGAGAAAACGGACGGGAAGCTGCTGGTATCCTCCTATGGCTGCACCGCAGAGACCGCAGACATTGAGTTTGAATGGACCCGCCGCCACTCCATCGACAAGGGCTCTCACCTGGGCCGCCATCTGATCCAGGCGTTTGAGCCGGGGGAGGTGACGCCGGAAGAAGCCCATGAGATCGGGATGGAACTTGCAAAGGAAATCCTGGGCGGCAAATATGAGTTTGTGCTCACCACCCACATAGACAAGGGGCATATCCATAACCACCTGATTTTCAATGCAGTCAGCTTCACGGATCACAAGCACTACCATTCCAACAAGTGCAGCTATCACTACATCCGCCGCACCAGCGACCGTATCTGCAAGGAACACGGCCTCTCCGTCATCATCCCCGGAAAAGAAAAGGGCAAGAGCTACATCGAGCACCAGGCAGACCAGACCGGGACCAGCTACAAGGCGAAGCTGAAAGCCGCCATCGACCGCCTGATCCCCGCCTCCGCCGACCTGGAAGATTTGCTGCTCCGCTTGCAGAGGGAAGGGTATGAGATCAAGCGGGGGAAATACATTTCCTGCCGGGCCTCCGACCAGGAACGGTTTACCCGGATGAAAACCCTGGGCGCAGACTACACGGAGGAAGCCATTGCCGCCCGGATCGCCGGACGCTCCCGTCCATTCAGGCAGCCGAAGCAGCGTGACGGACGGATCAGCCTGCTCATTGATATCCAGAACAATATCAAGGCACAGCAGAGCGCCGGCTTCGCGCACTGGGCGAAGCTGAACAATCTGAAGCAGGCGGCTAAGACCATGAACTACCTGACGGAGCATGGGATCGGCAGCTACGAGGAGCTGGAAAGGCGTCTGGCCGCCGCCACGGAGAAGCGGGACGCCGCCCATGCCTCCATTAAGGGGATCGAGGCCCGGACAGCGGAGCTTTCCCTTGTGAGCAAACACGCCGCCACCTACCGGCAGCTAAAGCCGGTCTACGACCAGTACCGCAAATCCAGGGACCGGGAAAAATTCCTCCGGGGCCATGAGGGCGAGATCATTCTATTTGAGGCCGCCGCCAGGGAGCTAAAGAGACTGGGCGCCGTCCCGGTGCCGACCACGGAGGGCATGAAGAAAGAACTGGCCGCACTCGCCGAGCAGAAGGAGGCGCTGCTTGCCGAATACCGGACCGCCCGGAGCGAGGTCCAGGAGATCGGCACCGTCCGGCAGAACGTGGACGCCCTTCTTGCCGTACCAAAGGAACAGGAACAACAGAGGCGGCATGAGCTGGAATAGCCGCCGCCCTGTACACAACGAATTTTCAGGAGGTAACACCATGAAAGAAACTATGAAAGAAAATCAGAAGATCACCATCACCGTATCCGGCAATCCCAACGACATGAGGGGATGGTTTGCGGAAAAGAGCGGACGCATTTTGGAGGAGCTGGCTTTCCTTGCGGATACGCTGCACCGCCCAGGGGAAGCCCCGGCCGGGGGATGGCCCACCAAGCGGGAGGAAGCCGACTTCCATTTATCCCAGGCGGTCAAATGCGCCCTGGCAGTCGCCGCCCTCTCCGAAGGAACGGGGAGGCAGTATAAAGCGGAGGACATCGCCCGGATCGTGGACGGAGGGCACAAGGAATATCTGCGGCTCCGGGAGGAAAGCCGGACGGAATCCCTCCCATGTTCGCAGAATGTTAGCAAATGATTTCCATAAGGCCCTGGGCGCGGCTCCCGGCCTTCGGTATAATGGAGGCATGGAAGGAGGTTTTGCGAAATGACAAGAAGTGAAGCGGTCAGAGCATTTTTCAGAAGAAGCGTGCTGCCCGTGGCGGCGGCTCTGCTCTTATACTTCATTTTCAAATCCGCCTGCATGGAGGGTGGGAAGCTGGATTATGTGCAGCTCTGGATACTCTGCGGCCTGCCCTTCGGCCTCCATCGGATGTGTGTATGGATCGTGCCGGGCGGCGGCTCCCTGGGCGGCGGGATCGCGCTGTTCTCCCTGAACTTCATCCTCGGCGGTGTGATCGGTGGCTTTGTCCTGGTCTGGCGTCTCCTTGTGGCGGTCTGCTATGTGCCCCTGACCGCATACCGTCTGATCGTTGGATAAAGATTTGCGTCATGGAAATGCGGAAAACCGGCGCTCCCGCCGATGGAAAACCCATTCACAGCCCGATGGAAAAGGACAAGCCCTTTCCCACAGCCTGCAAACAGGTTTCCCACAGCTCCGCATACCTGCCGGTTTATGCACATTCCCACAACGCCTGCTACGGCGAAAATCCACCCTATCCTTTCCTATCCATCATACAGGAGGATCATTATGGTTGAAATCGAGATTTACGATGAAAGGGCTGCCGGACAAAACAGCACCGGGGCATGGCCCACAAAGAAGATACGGGTATCAAAAGCCTGGCTGGATCAATACGCCAGAAGCTGCACAAGATACCGGAGCGGTGAAGAACTGTTGAAAAATTATACGTTGAATGTTGAATGAAGTGGACGGGCTGGAAGAAGCGGCCCGGAAAGTAGATATCATCCGATAACAAAAAAAGAGCAGGAGGGCAGCCTCGGACGAGAAGCTGTCCTCCCGTTTTTCTATCATGGGAAGTGTGCGAAAAGAGGCTTTTTCCCCTCCATACCGGGGAGAACCCCGGCACATGGGGAAACATAAGGGCTGCCCCTTCAAAAGCCGCCACAGGCGATTTTCAGGCTCATTTTCAACCCCTATTCCCGCACTTTTTTGAGCGTTTGGAAAGGTAATGGGGGCAGGCTACCAGCGCCGCCCGGAAGCTCTGCTTGCAATCATGGGCGCAGCCCTGGCAGACCTTATTATATTTCCGCCTGCCGCTTTCATCCAGGAAGAAGGACCATTCCAGCCGCCATTTCTTGCTCCTGCTCATAGGCCGCCATGCTCCGGGGCGTCACGGCCGGGGCGTTTCGTTTCCGGGGGCTTGCGGTCCGCACATTCCCGTTTCGCGTCCTCCAGCCGCTCCCGGATGGAGGGCTTTTTCTCCGCCCCGTCCCTGGCGGCAGCCTCCTCCGCCTTCTCCATTTCCTCCCCGCGCCTGCCGTTGTTGATAACCCCGTCGATCATGCCGTAGTCGTCCTCCAGGGTCATTTCCGCGGTGCGGAGGGGATTTTCCTTCTCCTGGGGCTGCTCCGCCAGGACAGCGAAGGCCCGTGTGCCGTTCCCCATAATCAGGTATTTCCCATCGTCCGACTGATGATGGAGGCCGTACCCGGCCGCCTCCATCTGCTCCCGGCTCATGGCGGTCACATAGAAGCTGCCCCTGGGCGTCCGCACCGTTTCGCCGGTCTCCAGGGCGTCCGGGGTAAGCTCTGGCTGCCGCTCCTGCAAAAACTCCGGCACCTGGGAGAATCCGAAGCGGTCACAGTAATGGGCGGTCTCTTTCCCATTCTCCCGCAGCACGACTACATCCGAAACAGACAGGGAATGGCCGTGGAAGTTATCCGGCCGGTCCATGTTCAGGTCCCGGTAGATCGTTTCCAGCGTCTCGCCGGGCGTAAAGGGCGCGGCATAGACCAGCTCATAGTTTGCCATATCCACGGTATGCCCCATAGCCTTTATGCTGTCCAGCGGCTCAAATCGGAGGTCCAGAGTTTTATCCCCGCCCTGCAACTGATAGACCATGTAGGTACTGATCCCAAATTCCTTTTCGTAGTCGTCCAGCCGCCCGATCAGCGGAGCCGTTTCTTCCGCCAGGTTCTTTTCACGGCCCGCGTTGATAAGCCCGGTCTTGATTGCGGAGGTGTCGCCAGCGTACAAATGCTCATGCAGAGCGATCTGCTGGATGGTGTCATCCGGGAACATGGCTGCGTATTCCATATCATGCTCACGGAAAAAGATATCAATATCCCCTGCGAGCTCCATAGAGGCGGTCAGCATACGATCGTCCCGTTCAGCAGCTTCATCATCAATAGCCTGCCCCCGGTTCTGCGGGGCTTTCTCCGCCTGGGAGGTATCCAAAGATTCCTCATACCCGGAAGCGTCCTTGAACTTTTCGATCTCCGAAGGAAGGTAGTCATCCTGGGTCTGTCCCATGGCCGCCAGCTTTTCATCCAGGGCGGAAATGCGGCCTGCCATCAGGTTTTCGTAGATTTCCTCCTTCGCCGCATGTTCCTCCGGGTGCTCCGCCGCGTACTGGGGATCATGCTGCCGGAAAAATTCATCCATGTCAAAGGCAATATCCATGGCCCACTCGGACAATTCTTCTTCGGGGATATCGTCCTGGAAGGTCATCACCCGATATTCCTCCGGGATACTGCCGCGTTCTCCATCGTAATACTCATGGAAGGAGCTGCCCGTATCCCGCACATAGCCGAAGCTGGTGAAGTCGCCGCTTTCATCCAGCGCGACATCCCGGCCGTATGCCTCATAGTCGATGTAATTTCTCAAATGCTCCGGCACCTGCATAGCGTCCAGCTCGTCGATATAGTACCGGCCCAGGTCATCGTAGCTCTCGATACCGGGGTACACGTCGTAGCAATCCAGATTTTCCGTGAGATTGATAATCTCCTGCACGCTGCCGGAATGGTCGCCGATCTCCATAGCGGCCTGGAACTGCTCATACTCGCCCTGACTCATTTCATCCAGCTTCGACGCCAGGTAATTCAATTCGTCCAGGCTTTCGTATTCGCCCAGCTTGTCATAGAGGCCGTCCACATAACAGTCATAGTCCGTGATGAACCATTCCTCATAGGGCTGCCCGAAGTCGTCCTTTTGGCCGATCCCGATCCGGTCAAAGACCTTTTTCATTTCCTCGGCGGTGGTGGGGAACTTTACCCACTCTCCCACAAGCTCGCCCTCGTTGTATTTTCCCAGGTTGGTAATGAAGGCGGCAAAGGGGTAATCCTTGTCATATCCATACTGCGGCATAAATCAGCACCTCCTTATTTACTTTTCCGTTTCGGAAATTCCAGCTTGAAATTGATATATTTTCCGCCCGTGTCGTCCAGGATCACCGCCGCATCATAGGATGTTCCCTTCTTTTCGGACCACATTCCTTTTACGTTGGTACGGCCCTTTTTGAGAAGGTCGGCCGCCATCTTCTTCGTCAGCTCCTTCTTACGGGAGGTCCAGAAACGGTCATTCTTCCAAAGGACGAACCCGCAGGAACGGTCGGAACAGGAGAAATTTTTCTTTCCCTCATACACCGGCTGGCCGCAGCGGGGGCAGAGGCCGATCACTTCCTTCTCCGGGGCGAACAGCTTTTGTCCTTCCTCGGATACCTGGGAATAGTGCGATACCAATTCCCGCACCATATCCCGGATATCCTCCAGGAACACGCCCGGATCGGCGTCCCCTTTCGCCACGGCAAGAAGGCGCTGCTCCCATTCAGCGGTGAGCATGGGGGAGGTCAGAGGCTCCGGCAACACCGCCACCAGGTTGATACCGGCTTTTGTTGGGATCAGGCTCTTGCCCTTGCGCTCCACGAACCCGGCCGACACCAGCTTTTCAATGACCGCCGCCCTGGTCGCCGGGGTCCCCAGACCTTTCCGCTCCGCCTCGTCCGGGATGTCCTCGGCGCCGGCACGCTCCATAGCGGCAAGAAGCGTATCCTCTGTGAAAGGTTTGGGCGGGGAAGTAAAGTGCTCCGTGATAACAGCCTCCACCTGCTCAAAGGCCTGCCCCTCGGAAAAGTCAGGCAGGTCGCCGCCGCTGTCCTCGTCCGCCGCCTTTTCCTTCAGGAAGGAGCGGAAAATGCGCTCAATCTCCCGCCAGCCTTCGGAGAGGACATGCTTTCCCCTCGCCGTGAAAGTATGGCCGCCGCAGGAGAAGGAGGCCGTGACCGTTTCATACACATGGGGCTCCGCCGCCGCGCACAGCAGCTTGCAGCAGACCAGGAGGAACAAATTTCTTTCCCCTACGGGCAGCCCCTTGATATCCGCCTTTTCCATCTCCATTGTTGGGATGATGGCGTGATGGTCGGATACGTCCTTGTCGGAGATCATGGATTCCACCAGGGGGAAGAAACTGGCGCACCCGTCAAAGGGCGGCACCTTCGCCGCCAGGTGAATCACGCAGGAGGCCGTTTCCGCCATGTCGGAGGTCAGATACCGGCTGTCCGTCCGGGGATAGGTCAGCAGCTTCTTTTCGTAGAGGCTCTGGGCGTAGTCCAGGGTCTGCTTCGCCGTGTAGCCGAACATCCGGTTTGCTTCCCGCTGTAAAGTTGTCAGGTCATAGAGCTTCGGGGGCTGCTCCTTTTTCTGCTCCCGGATCACGGAAGTACAGACAGCCTCCTGTCCGTCACATGCCGCCCGCACCGTCTGAGCGTCCTCCGGGGAGGCAATTCTTTCCGACACCGCCTCGGTCCCGTCCACCTTCAGCCGCACATGATGGTATTTCTCCTTCCGGAAGCCGCCGATCCTTGCGTCCCGCTCCGCCAGCATTGCCAGGGTAGGCGTCTGCACCCGCCCCACGTTCAGGGTCCGGTGGTAGAGGACGGAGAAAAGCCTTGTGGCATTGATCCCCACCAGCCAATCCGCTTTCTGGCGGCACAATGCGGACTGATAGAGGGCGTCATAATCGGTGCCGGGGCGCAGGTCGGAAAAGCCCTCCCGGATCACCATGTCCTCCATTGAAGAAATCCAGAGGCGGAGGATGGGCTTTTTGCAGCCCGCCATTTCATAGACCAGCCGGAAGATCAGCTCGCCTTCCCGTCCCGCGTCACAGGCATTGACGATCTCGGTCACATCCTCCCGCTCCATGAGCCGCTTCACATTCTGGAACACGTCCTCCTTGCCGGGGGCAAGTACATAGCGGAAGGGCTCCGGGAGAATGGGGAGGTCGTCATAGCGCCATTTTTTGAAATGCTCGTTGTACCCCGCCGCGTCCAGCGGGGATACCAGGTGCCCCACACACCAGGACACGATCAGCCCGTTTCCTTCATAAAAGCCATCGGCCCTGGATGTAACACCCAGGGCCGACGCGATTGCTTTTCCAACACTCGGTTTCTCGCAGATCACTAACTTCATTCGGTTTCCTCCGTTTCTTCGTCCTCATTCAGAAATTCTTCCTCGTCCTCCAAATCCAGATCATCCAGGTCTGAGGGCACCTTCTTTCCCTGCTTCGGTTTCAGCACCAGGAAATAAGCGGCCGCACCGCCACCGGCTCCCAAAAGCAGCAGCACCGCCAGAAGCGTCCCGGCGCCGCTTTTCTTTTCAGCGGCGGGTTCCTCCGCCTCGTCCGGCTCCGGCTCTTCGGTGGCCTCCTTGCCGGCACACTCCGTCATGTTGGAGGCGCACACCGGGCAGGAGGTATTGACGGCTCCCGCCGCACATTTCTCCGTACAGGTGCAGACAATGGGCGTCTCCGCTTTCTGCTCGTCCTCCATAAGCGCCAAAAGGTCGGCTTCATCCACCTGGTTCAGAAAATGTACCGTTTCCTCCCCCTTGTCATCCCGGTCGATGATAAGGTAAAAGACATTCCCGGTTTTGGTCTCCACGGTGATGAACTGCTTGCCAGCCGCCGTGGCGCTGCCGATATCGTCAATCAGCGTCAGGTTTCCGTCCGGGGTCAGGGCGGCGCCCGCCCCGCCCGTGAACAATTCCAACAGGGAGGCGATTTCATCCTCATTCAAAGAGAAGGAAAAGCCGCCAGCCGCCGATCCTCCGTCAGATACGGTCAGGTAGTCCGAATGGACATAGCCCACACGCTCCGGCAGGAGAATCTGAATCCAGTCGCCGTTCTCCCCGATGACTTCCACGGAGGCCCCGTTGGGTAATTGCGTAAAGGCGGTATTGTCAAGCCCCGCCCCGGTGCGGACGTTCAGGTTGCCGCCATTTGTCGTCACGGTCCCGGTTTTTCCGGTCCCATTCTCACCGCTGTCAATCTGGATACCGTTCTCCGTCACGCTCACCTGGAAGCCGGACAGGGCAGAAAGAATAGAAGCGATATCCCCGTCAGTCAGAAGGGCGTCCATATCGTCCTCCGCACTGTCTGTATCCTCCGAAGTGGGTTCCTCTGCCTCCGGCTCCAGTCCGCCCGTAACCTCCACGGTCTGATCCTCATTATCCCCGCCGCCATAGGCAAGGGCGGGAACGGAAAAGGCGGGGACGCACAGCGCCGCCGCCAGAAATGCGGCCATGAGCCGCGAAAGCACCTTATTCCTCATATCCCTGGTCCTCCGTTTCATCGTGATCCGCGCCGCCGGCCTCCGCCATCATGTCCTCCGGCAGAGTGATAAGGCCGCTGGCGTAGGCCTTCAGGAAGGCGGTCAGCTCCCGGTTATCCATCTTCACGGCCTTTACCATGCGGACGATCTCCAGGTTTTCTTCCTCCGCAAGCTGCGCCTCCAATGCCCGCAGCTTTTTCTGCTGCTCGGCGATCTTCTCCTTCGTTTTCGCAATATCATTGCGGATTTTTTCAATAGTTGCCATGTGCAAAAAACTCCTTTCCAAATCGTTCTTTCCATGAGTAGCTGCGCCCCAGACCCTTGACAGTTTTCAAATTTGTCTGGGCGTTATCCTCCAGGGCGACCGCGCGCCGGAACAAATCCGGGTGGTGCTCCCGAAGGCCTATGATTTCCTCCGCCCGCATACTGGGGCAGAAAAAGCAGGAGGATTTCCCCGGCTGGGGCAGCCCCGCCGCCTCAATCTCCCGGATACAGTCCTCCCGGCTCCATCCCCATTCCATCAGGGGATACCATTTGCTGTATTTGGGGTCCGCCAGGTCATTCAGGAGCACCTTTCCGCTCCTGCGGCCTTCCCCCGCGTCGTAGCCGATGAATTTGACTACCTTCCTTCCGCTGTCCCATACCCTGCGGCATGGAGGATAGCGGTTGCAGAATTTTTCCTGCGGCCCGATCTTGTGTTTCAGGGAACACCGCTTGAAGCCATAAGCGATAGAGGGCAGCGTGCCGCTTTTCAGACATTCATCCTCCAAAGTCAGCCGCACACCGTCCCGCGTAGTCTTATAGACACGGGTGAGTTGCGGCATTCCATGCTCCTTCAGCCAGTGATCCATGATATCCAGATAGGCGTAGGTGTGGGGCTGTTCGCCGCCTGTATCCGCAAAAAGGATCAGGTCTACGGGGATATGGTGCTTATGCAGCCCCACAAGTAAGGCGGTGCTGTTGGTCCCGCCTCCATAGGAAACAATGTTGATGTTCTCACCTCCCATTGAGCAGCTTTTCATATCGGTATTTCATTTGTGCCGGATACAGGGGCTCGGAAGGCCTGCGCCTGCCCGTCCATTCCTTCCCTCCGGCAAGCCCGGCACAGGTCCAGCCCGCCGCCCGGAGGCTGGCCCCGTCCTCGGTGTCTAAAATGTAGGTGATGATCTTCCGGTAGCCCATAGCCTTTGCCGTTCGCGCCGCCGCTCCGTAAAGGAAGCTGCAGGCGTTCTTCGTGCCATCGGTGCAGAGGCGGTTGACCTCCAGGGTGAGCCCGTCATCCAGATAGCGGCTAACCGGCCGCCCGGTGATCGCCACGCCCACAAGCTGCCCCTCCCGGAAGCAGCCCAGGGAATACTTGTGCCCCCGGACCGGCCTGTGGTGGCGGTGGTGGAGGGCGACAAAGGCGTTGGCGTCCGCCAGGGATACCGGCTGCAAGCTGAGCATGATATCCGCCTCCCCTCATGGTAAACGGCCAAAACTAAAGTAATGAGCCTGCCAGTAATTCGTATTGATGTTGGCGTAAGAGATCGGCGAGCCACAGTGGATCATCATTCCGCCGCCCACATAGATACCAACATGAGAGACGCCCGCCGTGTCGTAGGTCCCCACAAAAAAGATCAGGTCGCCGGGCTTTGCCTGGGCGCTGGATACCGGGGTGCAGATGTTGTAAAGCCCCTGGGCTCCCAGGCGGCCCACATTCCATCCCGAATGATTGATAACCCAGGATACGAAGCCGGAACAGTCAAAGGAAGTGCTCGGTGAGCTGCCTCCCCATACATAGGGATAACCTAAGAATTTCTCCGCCTCCGCGATCATGGCCGCAAAGGTTTCATCCTCCAGGGCCTCCGGGGGAATATCGTAATAGGTTGGTTCCTGCAAGGTGGAGGCGTTTGGATACTCCCCGCCGCCGAACAGGTCCGGCCGGTTCCCCAGGGTGCTCATGTACGCCGCGTACAGGGAAAGCTGTTCCTCGTCCATCAGGTAGACAGGCAGATGGGAGAGGTCGAAATTTTCCAGGGTCACGTTGCAGATGTAATAATCATAAGGTACCTCCACATCGTAATCATTGCCCTCGCTGTCCGTCCTGGTCTCCGTCCGGTAGCGCACCTCCACGGTGACGGTCTGGGTAAGCGTGTACTGCCGGTCGAAAAGCTCCTGCAATTCACGCTGAACCTCGTCAATGGTAAACACGCCCTCATGGAAGGCCGACAGGATGGAGATCAGCACATAGGGGTCATGGCCGATCCCGTCTAAGTCGAAGCGGTATTCATCATAGCCGGGATGGTAGGATTCATAGTTGTCCAATTCATCCTGAAGCTCCGCCTCCAAATCCGCGTAGGCCGCCTCCGCCGCCAGCATATCCGTATCCTCGGAGAGATAGGAGGTTATAAATACCCCGCTCACCCCGGAGCCGCCCAGGATGGAGCAGGAGGACATCCCGCCGAACAGGAGACCCACGCAGGCGCCGATCCCGATAATGAGCAGAACCGCCCGGCTGTGGTGTCTGATGTAAAGGAAGGTTTCCTTGAAGGCGTCCTTCGCTTTCTGCGCGGCGCTCTTTGTGACCGCCGCCGTATTCTTCGCCGTTTTCTCCGCCTGGCGGATCTCCTTTGCGTAATTTCTCTGGATACGCTTCTTCTGTAAATACCGGGAGACCGGGTTGGAGGCGGCCAGGGCCGGATCGTCATGGAGCGCCTTTTGGTAGCGGAAATCCGCGTTTGCCTTGATGGCCTCCTTTTCCGCCCGCGCCGCGTCCCGCCAGGGCTTTAGGCGGTGCTCCCGGATACCTTCCCGAACCCGCCCCGCGGCATGGGCGGCTCCACGCTCCGCCAGTTCCTCGCCCTTGTGCCCGGCCTCCACGCCCACATTTTCATGCTCCGCCTTGCGGACCTCCCCGTGTGCGGCGGCCCTTAACTCCTGGACCGGCCGTGAAAGGGGATTGTGCCGCAGATGGCCGTTGGGCTTCTTCTCCACTTCCTCAAAGCGGAGGCGGTTCCTGCCTTTCCCGGCCGCTTCATCAAAGACACGTTCCGTTTTCAGGGCCTTCCTTGTGGGGATGGCCTCCTTCGCCGCGTCCAGCTTATCCGCCGCCTTATCCGACCGCCGGATGGATTTCTGCAAATCCGGGGCGGCCCGTTCCTCGCCGGTGAATTGCAGCCGGGAGGAAGGGCGCCCCCTGGCCGCCGATCCTGCCCGGACCGTTTCCGCCTCCGCCCTTGCGGATTTTTTCGCCTTGTGCCGCCCATGCGCGTCTGCCGCACGCTCCGCCGCAGCCTCCGCCACATCCAGCGGCTCCCGGTCAGCGGAGAGGTCGGTTTCCGCCTCCCGCCCACTGATATTCGTCACCTCGCCCGTGGCAAGGTTTTCCGACACCGCACCGTCACGGGTCATCTTCTGCGTGACCTTCTCGGTTGCTTTCAGTTCCTTCATCAGTCATCACCTGCCTTTCCATAGGGGCAGACCGCAGAGCAGGCCCCCGTTTCGATCATGGAGATATAACGGAAGATGGGGTACGCCTGGGGAGGGCAGACCGCGTTCCCCAGGGTTTTCAGCCGCAGGGCCCGCCCATCCATCCGCTCCGTCATGCGGGGGACTCCATCGGGCTCCCGCTCCCAGAGGATACGTCCGTCCATCCCTTCGGGAACCCCATCAGCCACTCCACCCAGTCCGGGTTGAGCGCCATCGTGTCCAGCTCCGGCTTCTCCCGGAAGATCACCTGGGCCGATAAGTTCCGGTCCTTCTTCTCCGGGGCGAAGGAGGACGGTTTCAGGGTCGAGCGGAACCCGTCCGACGCAACCGGCGTCAGGTAGAACACCGCCGCCGACAGGGACAGGCTCCAGACCGCCCCGTTTTTGTTCCTTTTTCGGAAAATCCCATTGTCCGACAGGTACACATCCAGGCTTGCCGCGTCCCTGGCGGTGTTGTTGTCGGAGGCAAGGGGCGTGGGAAACATCAGCCGCGACGATAAAAGTTCGCTGGCGCTCATGCCATGCGCCGACGCCGCAAGCCGGAAATACGAATGGGAGAACAGCGTATCCCGCTTTTGCCAGGTCAAAGATCGTTTTGTCGAGCCCCATATCGATGAAGCCAGCAACATTTTCCCCAAGCACCCAACGGGGCCGCAGCTCGGTAATAATGCGGCACATCTCCGGCCATAAGTAGCGTTCATCCGCAAAGCCCTTCCTCCTTCCCGCGGTGGAGAAGGGCTGGCAGGGGAAGCCCCCGGAGATGACGGTGACGGTATCAAGTCCTGTTTTTTCAAAAAACGCCTCCTTATTGAATGTGGTAATGTCCCGGAACCTGGGCACGTCCGGCCAGTGCTTTTCCAGGACGGAATAGGGGTAGTCGGCCCATTCGCACTGGCAGACGGTCTTAAACCCGGCCGCCTCCGCCGCCAGGTCCAGCCCGCCAATGCCGGAAAACAGGCTCACATGGGTCAGCTCACTCATGGCTGCCCGCCGGATATGCCGGGGTCAGGATATGTTTGCGGAGGCTTTCTTCCAGCGTGTCATAGGCCCAGGGTTCCTCCCCGTCATGGGGGAGCCTCCAACTCCGGCAGAGGCGCTTCGCCAGCCGCTCATACCCGGAGGCGTTCTTCTGGATTTTTCGGAAATCCTTCTCCGTTTCCGCCCCCGCCAGCCTCCGCGCCAAAGAGAAGTGATGGACGTACAGGTCATACAGGTCGCCCACCAGCAGACGGAAGGCGCCGCCAGGAATCAGGAACAGGTCCGTTTTCGGCTCTATGTCCGCGTCCATGTCATCCTCCATACCGTCCTCCGGTTCTTCACCAAAATCAGGATCGTCGTCCTCTGCCTCCATCCCCGCAAGGATATCCAGCGTTTCCGCGAGGAAATGGGCTTTCCCCGCCATATCCTCCAACAGCGCCGCGAAAGCGGCTGCCTCAAAGTCCTCCCCGGTATCCTCCGGGGCCTGGTCCATCAAATAAATCTTGTCTTTGCTCATATCAGAATCTCCTTTCAGTTTTCATGCAGGAGCAGGCGCAGAAGCGCCTTACCCTGGGGCGTGATGACGGTCTGCTGTCCGAAGTGGCCGTTCTCCGCCACAAAATCCTTGACCTTAAACAGCCCCTTGTTGGAGGGCTTCGCATAGGGGAGCAGGTACCCGGCCGGGCAGCGGTACAAAAAGCCCGCGTCCACCAGGAACCGGCAGAAGGCCCGCTCCCCGATCCCAAGCTCCTTCGCCGTGGCCCGGAGGTTGGTACAGTCTCCGGGATGGATAAAGGTATCGTAGTAATCCGCCTTTGGACGGAGGGCGGATACCTCATGGGAAAGGCGCTCATTCTTTTCATGCTCCGCCAGGAGCTCCCCCGCGAACCGCAGGAGGACGTCCGGGTCCGCCTTCGCCTGCTCCAGCAGGGAGGGAGCCATGTAGCCCCCGGTCCTTCGGATGGCGGGGAGCACTTCCTCAAACACCCATTTTTCAAACCGCTCCGCACTGGGGAGGCGGCTGTGGACGATCAGGCGGTACACGTCGCCCTCCGGGATGAAGGAAAGGGTTTGCAGCCCTCCCGCCGTAAGGGTGTCGCGTTTCACGACGCCCTTACAATGCCTGCGTAATGCGTCACGGGAATTGCTGTATCCCAATGCCGCCGCCACATCCGGCCCGCAAAAAAGCAGCCTCCCTTCATCCTCGATGATACGGACGCTGCCAAACTCGCTGTTCTTAAATGCTGTTGCTTTCAGGTATTCCATTGTAACCTCCTGTTCCTGCTTCACACGCCGCTTCCTCCGGCGCGTCAGTCTGCGGTTGCTTCTGCCCGGAAATATCGGATAACCGGGTCGTCATAATGCCGTACAGCTCATTGTCCTGGGGGAAGTGGTCCACAAAGGGCAGGATCACGCTGCCGAACAGGATCAATCCCTCGCCGGGGCCGGAATTACTGATATGCGCCGCCTGTTGGGTGGAGATGTTCAGTCGCTCACAGAGTATCTTCCGGTCGCCGCTGGCCTGGTTCAAGAGATAGATAAAATCGCTGTTCTCAAAGATGTTCTCGATTTCCGCAGAGGCCAGGAGGTCCTTGATGTTCTGGGTGATACCGGTGGGTATGCCGCCCCATTTTCTGAACCGTTTCCAAATCTCCACGCTCCAGGAGCCCACCTCGCCCCGCAGAAGAAGGTGGAATTCATCCACATAGTACCGTGTGGATTTCCCTTCGCCCCGGTTCACCGTGACCCGGTTCCACACCTGGTCCTGAATGACTAACATCCCCAGGTTTTTGAGCTGCTTTCCCAATTCCTTGATATCAAAGCATACCAGCCGGTTATTGATATCCACGTTTGTCCGATGGTTGAACACATTGAGCGAGCCATGCACATAGAGCTCCAATGCAGCGGCGATCCGCTGGGCCTCCGGCTCCGGCTGCCGTTTGATCTCGTCATACAAATCTCCCAGGATGGGGACATTCTCCGGCTTCGGGTCTGCCAGGTAAGGACGGTACACAATGCGGACCGCCCGGTCGATCACCGTTTTCTCCACCGGCTCCAGACCGTTCCTGCCACCCGCCGCCAGCTCACAGAAGGACAGGATGAAATCCGACTTCAACGCCAGCGGGTTGTCGTCCTCGGAATAGTTGAGGCTCATATCCATCGGGTTCACATACTGGCTGCTGGTGGGGGATATCTTGATGACCTGCCCGCCCAGCCGGTGGACCAGGGGAAAATACTCGGCTTCGGGATCGCAGACAATGATATCGTCCTTCGTTACCAGGAACACGTTGAGGATTTCCCGCTTTGCGGAAAAGGACTTGCCGCTGCCCGGCGTGCCCAGGATCAGGCCGTTGGGGGTCTTTAGCTGCTTTCGGTCCGCCAGGATCATGTTGCCGGAGGTGGCGTTGAGCCCGTAGTACAGCGCCTCGCCGCCCTGGAAAAGCTCCTGGGAGATAAAGGGCACGAAGATCGCCACAGAGGAAGTGGTAAGCCCCCGCTCGATCCTGATCTGGTTCACTCCCAGGGGAAGGGCGGACACAAGCCCCTGCTCCTGCTGGAAGTCCAGCCGTACCAGGTGGCAGTTGTGCTTCTGCGCCACGGAGGAAGCCCGGAAGATGTCGTTTTCCAATCGCTGCTTCGTGTCCGCGATATTCACCACCAGGAAGGTCAGAAGGAACATCCGCTCATTCCTGGTCTGCAAATCCCGGAGGATGTTCTTTGCCTCCCCCGCGTAGGTGGCGATATCGGAGGGGATGATGTCAATGTCGAACCCTTCCCGCGCCGCTTTCTTCTGGGCGTCGATCTTCATGCTGTCAATATCGGTGATCTTCCGCTTGACCGTCTTGATCGCCTCGTTCTGGTCCATGCTGCGGATATGGAGGCTCACAAAGATGGTCCCGTCCGTATCCAGCAGGTCCGCCAGCAGCCGGTCGTTTAATTCCGGGGCCGTGACCTGCAAGAAGCTCACCGCCCCGAACCTGCCTCCCATGCGGAAGCGCCTTGCCTCCCCGAAACGGAAGGAGGACGGCACGATGAAATCTTTTACAGAAAGGCCGGAGGGCGCCAGCCATTCCCACTCAAAGGAGAACCGCTCCCCGTCCGGGTGGAGGACGCCATGCAGCACCGCCAGCCATTCCTTCCCGTCCAGGGCTTTCGCCAGGGCGCCCATAGCCTTGAAGTAGTTGAGGGCGTCCAGGGTGATCCGGGAAAACCTCGCCCTCGCCTCCTTGATGTTCTTTGCCTCGATCGTCAGCACCAGGAACTTTGTCTTTACCATACCGTTGTTGCCATGTTCGAGCTGCCCCCGGAGCATATCCGTGTAGAGGGCGCGCACCCCGTCGAAGGGGTCCCCCTGGGCGGCGATCTCGATCCTCTTTCGGAAATCCGCCCTGTTCACCCTCCGGCATATCAGGGATAATTCCATACCGATAGAAGAATCATGGGCGTTATACATATCGCACAGGGCCTCAAAGATGGCGGTCTGGTCGTCCTTCTGGGCGAGCTGGTAATTCACGTCCTCAAACTCCACGCACCGGCTCCATGTGCTGTCATCCAGTTTGCACAGCCCGTCCGGGTACATCTGCCGGAAGGGTAAGGTATCCTGGGCCGAATGGGGCTTGCCGTCGCCCCTGGCCGTTTCCAGGACCTTCCTGATCTCACGCTTTTCCGCAGCGGTGAGTTTTACCTTCCGGGCTGCCGGTTCCGCCTGCGGTCCTTGCTTTCGCTTTCCGAACAATGGCCTTCACCTCCTTTTCCACCTGAATCTGCCGCTCCACGGCGGCATAGAAATTGTCTGTCTGATACGGCCGTTCCTTCGGACGGAGGAAGGCCGTCTGGATGATCTGGCCCGCCACCACCTCCAAAGGCTGCCCATGCCGCTCATACATGGCGAGCAGGAACAGGGGCAGCATGACGACGATCATCGCAAACGTGGCGGAGCTGGAACCCACCGCCCTCCGGAGCAAAAAGAAAAGCGGCACTCCTACAAGCACCGCCGCCCCGAAACACACAAACTGCCGCCGGGTAAGCCCAAACAGCACCTTGCTTTTTACTTTTGTCAGGTCCTTCGGGACCGTTACATACGCCAATTTATCAACCTCCTTAATGTGCGCCGAACAGGCTCTTTGAGAGGCTGCCGGTCTTGAATAATGCGAAACACAGAAGCACCGTGTACCCCATGCAGGACCAGATCGCCCCGGACAGGTCGCCGCCCGCCGAAATGCCCTGGACCAGCACCGAATAGATACCGACGCACACCATGATTAAAAACGCCTGGAACGCCAGGGCGAACAAAGACTTTAGATAATTCTGCCCCGTCTGGCCCCAGTCCCGGTTCGTCATCGTGGCAAGGGGGATCGGACCGATGGAGGTCGTCAAATACACCTCGATCATCCGGCCGTAGATGACTAACATGATACAGATGGAGAGGGCGTTCATGGTAAGCCCCACAAAGAGGGACTGGAACCAAAGCCCAAACAGCTCCCCGGGGCCCAGGGCTTCAAGCTGCGCCTCCATATCCGTAATGACGGAGGAAACGTCGATGGAGGTTTCCCCGATGATGACCCCGGCGCTGCTGTTCACCACGCTCTGGCCGATATCGAAGATACCCATGACGATGTTCCAGGTGTTCGTTACGATCAGCACCGCGCAGAAGGTCTTGAATATCCACTTGAAGAACATCCAGGTATCCACGTCGTGCATGTTGTTCTTTTCCGCCACGAGCTGGATCAGCTCATAGCACATCACAAAGGTAAGGATGACCCCGGCAATCGGCACGATCACCGTTTCGGAAAGGTTCCGTATCATGGAAAAGACGCCGCTGTTCCATGCCAGCGGCGTCTGCCCCACTTCCCCGGCAATCTCGCCTACTTTGGTATTGACCGTATCGAACATGCCCGACAGGTTCCCCGTGATCCCCTCGATGAGCAGCCCCCTCAGCCATTCATCGAGCTTGTCGAGTATGCCGCCCATAAGCAATCACGCCCCCGGCCGCTTAACCGAACAGGCCGGACAGGAGCGGCACCAGGGTGATACCGATCAGGGCGACACCGCCTCCGGCCATGAGCTGCTTCATGCCCTGGCTTTTGGAGGCCGGGTTGTCCTGGCCGTAACCTTCCAGAAGGTTGATGACGCCCCAGATACCAAGGCCTGCGCCCAGGGCCACCACGAGAGTCTGCAATACGTTCACTGCGCTGTTGAAAAATTCCATAAATTTGATCCTCCTAAAAATGTGTTTGATTTATTCGTTTACATCGATCTCGTACACATCGAAGGCGTCCGAAGGCTTTACCACGGCGCGCTGCCTTCTCATGTACCGTTCCATGTCAAAGACATTTTTAGGGTCGGCGTCGGCGGTGTACTTGTAGTTGGGGTGCTTTGTGAGGTCATATTTCTCGGAGAGAAACGGCCGTACGCCCCGCAGCATGAAGATACACCTGCCTCCGTCCATTACTGCCAATTCGTCTTGTGTCATCAGCTCCTTTCCCAATTTCTGATAATTGAGGCCGTGGGAAACCTGGCTGCCCCGGTTCTCGGACTGGTTGTAGGAATCGATCGTTTCCTTCCCCAGAAGCTCCGATATTTCCTTGAGCGTGGATTTCTCCTTGCCTCCCAAAAACAAGGTGCTGTCACAGTTACCGACGATGGTATCCGCCGCGTCCTTGTAGATGGTCTTTAGCTGGCTCTGCGACTGCAAAATAATAGAAGCCGATATCTCACGGCTTCGGATGGTAGCGATCAGCTTGTCAAAGTTTGGTATCTGGCCGATGTTGGCAAATTCGTCCAGAATGAGCCTTACATGGACGGGCAGGCGCCCGCCGTAAAAGTCGTCGGCCTTGTCGCAGAGCAGGTTGAATAATTGCGAGTACATCAGGGCGGCCACGAAATTGAAGGTGCTGTCCGTATCACTGATAATGACGAACAGCGCCGTTTTCCGGTCGCCCAAGGTGTCAAGCTCCAGCTCGTCCGTTTCCATCAGGTCCCGGAGCTCTTTTATGTCAAAGGGGGCTAACCTGGCCCCGCAGGAAATCAGTATGCTTTTGAGCGTTTTGCCCGAAACGAGTTGTCAAGGACTTTTTAATCAAATTCACAAAAAAGCCACAAAAAAAGTGCCAGAAGCACTTTCATGCTCCTGACACTCAGGCGGGTGGGGTTACTTTTCCCCGGCAAGGATTTTTTCGCAAACGGTCTGGTATTCCGGCAGCCGTTCAAGGAAGGGGTTCCAGCGCCGCTTTATCTCTGCCAGTTCCAGAGGGTCGGCGGTCTGTTCAGTGTGATCGTTGCCGGTCATCTGCAACACATCCATCGACACCTCGGAAAACAGCACTTCGGCAAGCTGGTCGGCGGTGTCAACGAGTATTTCTTCCTCGACATACCGCTTTTTTGTGCTGATTTTCAGCAGCAGATAGCCCAGCTTATCAGACCAGAGCCATTCCAGATAGGGGCTTTCCCGGATGTAGTCGGCAAACACCGCGTAAACCCTCTCAATCTCTTTCTTTTCCGTTTCTTCGTACAGCATTTTCATGTCCTCCTTGGCTAAAAGTTTTGGCGTGTACCATCATCAGTTTAACACAAGGCGGCTGGCTTTATCAGCCGGTCACATCTGCTGTATCTCGTTTTTGAGCATACGCTTGATTTTGTCGCTCATGGTTTCAGTGCTGGTCTGGCTGAAATGGACGCGCACCTTGTAGGTGGTCTTGCCGATTTTCTTTACCAGCGCGGGGGCGTCCTCCGGCGCTCTGGCCGGAGTGGTGTCTGCGGTCTGCATGGTACGGGTTTCTTCGCTCATGGCGCTCCTTTCTCCGGGCGGGGCTGTGCCGTCCGGCACAAAATTACTCATGCTTACGGTTTACAATGTCTTTCGCCGCCTGCTTGGTGGCCCCGGCGTTTTCCTCCCGGAAGTTTTTCCCGGCAAAGAGGATCGGGGCGCACCGTTCCAGGATACGGTCATAGATACGAGCGTGGGCCAGGTCAGGCGGGTTTTTGAGTTCGGCCAGCTTCAGGTTGGTGGTGATGATCATGGGCCTGCGGCTGCGGTAGCGGCTGTCAATGACGAAAAACATCTGCTCCATCGCATACTCGGTACTGCGCTCCACACCCAAATCGTCAATGATAAGCAGGTCGTACTCGTCAAAGCTGGCGATAAAGTCGGCCCTGTCCTCGGAAAACATTCCCGTCAGACGGTTCAGGATGGTGGGAAAGTTCGTCATCAGCACCGGCACATCCCGGTCAAGCAGGGCGTTGGCGATACAACCGGC
>CAKTOO010000008.1 GCA_934590165.1 uncultured Dysosmobacter sp.
CAGGTTCACTTCACCTTCCGCGGCGATCTGATCCACCTCTTTGACCCCGAGACCGAGGAGAATCTCCTGCCTTTGGAAGACTGACAAATCAAAGCCCGGTCCAGGCAAAGGCCTGGACCGGGCGTTTCCTTTACAGCCTTTGTGGTTTTTAGGATTCCACTATCATCAGCTTGCCGTCGGGCCCGAATTTCACCGGCGTGATCTCGTTGCGGGTCTTCTGGGCAATATCGTCAATGCGCATTTTGGAGGGATAGTCGGCGATGAAGGTCACCGCCACGCCCTGGCGCTTGGCACGGCCCGTGCGGCCGATGCGGTGGACATAGTCCTGATTCTCATCGGGCACATCGCAGTTGAACACGATGTCCACATCATCCACGTCGATGCCCCGGGCGGCCACATCCGTAGACACGAACACCCGCAGCTTTCCCTGGCGGAACAGGTCCATCACCTGCTCCCGGCGCTTTTGGGGGATGTCGCCGTGGATGCACTGGGCATCCACACCCTGCATCTGCAAAAATTTCGTGATGCGCTCCGTGGAGCCCTTGGTGTTGCAGAAGGCCATGCAGCGGTCAAAGCCCGTCTCCTCCAGGATGCGGGCGATGGCGTCAGCCTTTTCGTTCTGGGCCACCTCCATGCGGAACTGCTTGATGTCCGGCTTGTTCTGCTCGTCCTCCCGGACGGTGATCTCCGCCGCGTCCCGCTGATACACCCAGGCAATGTCCATGACCTCCCGGGAGATAGTGGCGGAAAACAATCCCAGATTCTTCCGCTTGTTCATACGGTCCAGCAGGCGGGTCACATCGTGGATAAAGCCCATGTCCAGCATCCGGTCCGCCTCGTCCAGCACCACAGTCTGAGCAGTCTCCACCCGGACGGTGCGGCGCTTCATATGGTCAGACAGGCGGCCGGGGGTGGCCACCACGATCTGGGGCCGCTTTTTCAGCATATCGATCTGCTTCCCGATGGGCTGGCCGCCGTACAGGCACACGCAGCGGACGCCGGGCTTGAAGGTGGACAGCATCCGGATCTCATCCGTAATCTGGATGGCCAGCTCCCGGGTAGGCGCCAAGATGACCGCCTGGACGCTCTCATCCTCCGGGTCCACATGCTCCACGATGGGGATGCCGTAGGCAAAGGTCTTTCCGGTGCCGGTGGGCGCCTTGGCAATGACATCCTGCCAGTCCATCATGGGAGGGATGCAGCCCGCCTGGACCGGTGTGGATATCTGAATATTGCGCTGCCCGATGGCGCGCATGATCTCCGGCGACAGCCCCAGGCTGTCAAACCGGACGCCTTGTGTATATTCCATACTCTATTCCTCTTTTTTTACGCTATCATTTTTTATAAATGCACGGAATCATCCATAATACCAGTATTATATCCGCAAAAAAACACATTGTAAAGTGCCCGCGTAAATTCCCGCTTTTATGCCGGGAAAAAAGTTTCCTGCGTCAAAAGATGCCAGAATGTTGCCGTTTTAGTAAAAATTTTGTTAAACCGCCAATATTTTCCTATTTTTCAGTAAATTTGTTGTCTAATTATAGTAAAATTGTGTATTTTGTTCCCGCCGATTCACAATTTTATGCTAAATTGTTTTTGAAAGTAATCACGGGCTTGCCACGGGGGGATAAGAAGTGAACGGAATGGATTACGTACGCATTCTACGAGATCTGCGGGAAGACGCCGACAAGACACAGACGCAGATTGCTGAAGTTCTGGGGACTTCCCAAACGATGTACGCACGCTATGAGCGCGGTGCCAATGAGCTGCCGATCCGCCATTTGATTACGCTGAGCAAGTATTACGGAGTATCTACCGATTACCTGCTGGGGCTCAGCAAAGAACGCTGAAAGAAGGTCAGGGGACAAGCCTGTCCTTCTTCGTTTTTCAACGGGCAGTCCTGCAAAAAGCCAGGCGAAGCATCTTGCTCCGCCCGGCTTTTTTGTAAACCGCTTATTTGTGGGAAACGTGCCAGATGTTGTCGGCATACTCCGCCACGGCCCGGTCGGCGGCAAAGATGCCGCTGCGGGCGATGTTGTGCAGGCTCATGCGGTTCCACTTCATGAGATCGGCATAGGTCTCCGCCATGCGGCGCTCCGCCTCACAGTAGGAATCGAAGTCCGCCAGCAGCAAATACTCGTCGGCGGGGCTGCCGCCGGCACCGAACAGCAGCCGCTGGTACAGGTCATCGTAGCTGACACCGTCCCGGAAACCATGGCGCAGCGCGTCCAGGCAGCGGCGCAGGGTGTCGTTGCGGCTGTACAGCCGCTGGGGAACATAGCCCTCCCGCTTCACCCGGGCCACCTCATCGGCATGGAGGCCAAAGAGGAACATATTCTCGTCGCCCAGCACATCGTGCATCTCCACATTGGCGCCATCCAGGGTACCGACGGTCAGGGCACCGTTCATCATGAACTTCATGTTGCCGGTGCCGCTGGCCTCCTTGCCGGCGGTGGAGATCTGCTGGCTGACCTCGCTGGCGGGCATAAGCCGCTCCGCCAGGGAGACCCGGTAGTTCTCCAGGAACACCACCTGCAGCTTATCCTTGCAGATGGGATCGTGGTCGATCTGGTCCGCCAGGGAGTTGATGAGGCGGATGATCCGCTTGGCCACCGCGTAGCCGGGGGCCGCCTTGGCGCCGAACAGGAAGGTGTGGGGATGGGTGATGGCATTGGGGTCGTCCTGGAGCTTCTGGTACAGGGCGATGATGTGCAGCACATTCAAAAGCTGCCGTTTGTATTCGTGGAGCCGCTTCACCTGTACGTCAAAAATGGCGTCGGGGTTCAAAACAACGCCCCGGGTCTTTTTGGCGTAGGCGGCAAAGTCCTCCTTGTTGGTCCGCTTGATGGCGGCCAGGCGCTCCAGAACGGCCTTGTCATCGGCGTAAGCATCCAGCTTTTTCAGGACCGTGGGCTGGAGCAGATAATCGTCCCCGCCGGTGAGCTCTTTCACCAGGGCGTCCAGGCCGGGGTTGATCTCACTAAGCCAGCGGCGGTGGTCGATGCCGTTGGTGACATTCTGGAACTTCCAGGGTTCCATGTTGTAAGCGTCCCGGAACACATCCTTTTTCAGGATCTCAGAGTGCAGGCCGCTGACGCCGTTGACGGCCATGCCGCCGGCGATGCACAAATTGGCCATGCGGACCTCGCCGCCCCAGATGATGGCCATGTTGGCCGTCTTGGCAGGGTCATGGTAGAAATTCTCCACCTTCTGCTGCCAGCGGGCGGAGATCTCCTGAATGATCTGCCACACGCGGGGCAGCAGGCTCTCCATCAGGGACTGGGGCCAGCGCTCCAGTGCCTCCGCCAGAACGGTGTGGTTGGTATAGGCCACGGACTTGGTGGTGATGTCCCAGGCCTCATCCCAGTCCATGCCGGCCTCATCGATGAAGATGCGCATCAGCTCGGGGATGACCAGGGCGGGGTGGGTGTCATTGATCTGGATGACGTTCTTCTCGTGGAAATTCTTCAGGGTGCCGTAGGTGTCCAGATGCTTGGTGGCAATGGACTGGACTGTGGCGGACACGAAGAAGTACTGCTGCTTCAGCCGCAGGGACTTGCCCTCGTAGTGGTTATCCTCGGGGTACAGGACCTTGGCGATGGTGGCCGCCATGGCCTCCTCCTCCGCCGCCTTCAGGTATTCGCCTCGGGAGAACAGGGACATGTCCACCGGCTTGGTGGAGCGGGCGTCCCACAGGCGCAGGGTGTTCACATGGTCCGTGCCGTAGCCGGCCACCACCATGTCACAGGGAACGGCCAACACGGAGGTGGCGTTCTCGTTGACGATGTGCAGATGGCCGTCATCCCAGAATTCCCGCAGGGTGCCGCCGAACTGGACGGTCTGTGCCTCCTCGGGTTTGGGCAGCAGCCAGGCCGCGCCCAGGTCTTTCCAGTTGTCCGGCAGTTCCACCTGTTGGCCCTCCACGATCTTCTGCTTGAAAATACCCAGCTCGTAGCAGATGGAATAGCCTGCTGCGGGGATCTCCAGGGTGGTCATGGAATCCAGGTAGCAGGCAGCCAGACGGCCCAGACCGCCGTTGCCGAGGCCGGCGTCCGGCTCGATCTCAAAAATATCCGCTGCCTTGAAGCCCAGGTGGTCCAGAGCCTCCCGCAGCTGCGGCAGGACCTCCAGGTTATAGGCGTTTTTCATGAGACTGCGGCCCATGAGAAACTCCAAAGACAGGTAGTGGACTTGCTTTTTCTGCTCCCGACGGATCTGCTTTTTTGCCTCCACCCGCCGCATGGCCATCACGTCCCGGAGCACCAGGGCGCAGGCCTTCATCATCTCCTGGTCCGTGGCCTCCTCCGGCGTCTTGCCGAAGTTCAGCATCAGCTTGGCGGTCAGAGCGTTTTCCAACGATTGTGTGGTAAATGGTGTCATAGTTTCCCTTACTCCGCCGCATCCTTCTTTCCCTTCGCGGCGGGCCCTTTCTTTGTGGTCTCTTTCTATGGGGCCGCCGAAGCGGCCCCTTGTTGCCTTGGTTTATTTACTCCGCCTTTTCCTCAGTCTTTTTGGCGGCAGTTTTCTTGGCAGCCGGCTTTTTTGCGGCGGTCTTCTTTGCCGCGGGCTTCTTGGCAGCGGCCTTTTTTGCCGTGGGCTTTTTCTCCGCGGCCTCGGCGGCCTTCTCCTCCGCTTTGGCGGCAGGCTTCTTGGCGGCAGCCTTCCGGGCCCGGGGCTTTTTCACCGGCTCCTGAGCGGGAGCAGGCTCCTCAACAGCGGGTGTGGGCTCCTCGACGGGAACAGCCTCCGCGACAGGGACTTCCTCCGCAGGGGCGGCCGCCTCAGCGGGAGCTTCCTGAACGGGCGCGGGCTCCTCCGCAGGCGCGGGTTCCTCCGCGGCGGGAGCGGCTTCCTCCACCGGAGCAGTCTCCACGGGAGGCCAGGTCTGGCCGGTGATGCCAGCGTAGATGCGCAGGTACTCCTTGGCGCTGCGGCCCCAGCTGAAGTCGCACTCCATGCCCCGGCGACGCAGGCGGGCAAAGGCATCGGGATAATCCTTGTACAGGTACACAGCCTCCCGGATCACATGAAGCATGTCGCCGCCGGAATAGTTGGCAAAGGTAAAGCCGTTGCCGTCGTCTCTCCAGGCCTCGTAGGGCTGAACGGTATCCTTCAGTCCGCCGGTCTCCCGGACGATGGGCACGGCGCCGTAACGCATGGCGATCATCTGGCTGAGACCGCAGGGCTCGCTCTTGGAGGGCATCAGGAACAGGTCGGCGCCGGAGTAGATGGCCATGGACAGGCTCTCGTTGTAGTCCAGCCGGACGGCCATGCGGCCGTGATACTGCTGGGCGGCCCAGTGGAAGAACTCCTCGTACTTCTGATCGCCCTTGCCCAGCACCACCAGCTGCAACGGGAGTTCCATCATATCATGAAGGACCTCACAAATCAAGTCCAAACCCTTGTGGGACACCAGTCTGGACACGATGCCCACGATGGGCACGTTGGGCTCCTGCCGCAGTCCCATGAGCTTTTGCAGCTCCGCCTTGTCCACGGACTTGCCGGCCATGTCCGCCACGGAGAAGCGGGCGGCAATGTGTTCATCATTGGCGGGATCGTAGCGCTTCATGTCGATGCCGTTGAGTACGCCGGAGAGCTTATAGCCGCACTGGCGCATGATGCCGTCCAGCCGGTGGGCGAAATAGGCCATTTTCAGCTCGTTGGCATAGGTGGGAGACACGGCGTTCACCGCGTCGGCACACAAAATAGCGCCCTTGAGCAGGTTCACGTCGCCGTCCATCATAATGGTGCCGTCCTCTGCCCAGCCGTGGTCCAGGCCGAACAGATCGCCCAGGGTATCCTGGCCATAGCGGCCCTGGTATTCGATGTTGTGGATGGTCAGGGTGGTCTTGATGGAGCGGTAGCATTCCTCCCGGACGCCGTCATCCTTCAGGTAGATGGGCACCAAAGCGGTCTGCCAGTCATTGCAATGGATCACATCGGGCCAGAAAGCCAGGTGGGGCAGCATCCACACCACCGCCCGGGAAAAGAAGCCGAAGCGCTCGCCGTCATCCATGTAGCCGTACAGGTCAGGGCGGTTGAAATACTGCTCATTGTCCACAAAGTACCAGGTGACACCGTCCTGCTCCAGGGAGAACAGGCCGCAGTAGCAGTGGCGCCAGGCCAGGTCCACATAGTCGTAGCACAGGAACTTCAGCTGGTCGCCGAACTTCTCCTTCACCTTCTGGTACATGGGCAGGATCACGGCCACCTGGGCGCCTTCGGCGGCCAGGGCGGGAGGCAGGGAGCCGGCCACGTCGGCCAGTCCGCCGGTTTTGCAGAAGGGCACAGCCTCACTGGTCGCATACAAGATCTTCATAAAATACTCCTTTTCAATCAATATTCCTTTGGTAATCGGTTTCCTGAATACTGGGACAAAGGGGGGACGGAAGGTCCCCCCTTTTCAGGCTTTACACAATGCTGCCCTTGGCCAGCACGATGGGGTATGTGGCATGACCCATCAGGGTCCGGTTCTCCAGCACCTCCACATCCTTGTCGGCGATGATGTAGGCCAGTTGGGCGTTGCGGCGGACGATATCCTCCTTGAACAGGACGCAGTTGCGGACAACAGCGCCCTCCTCCACCACCACGCCGGGGAACAGGATGGAGTTTTCCACCACGCCCTCGATGCGGCAGCCATCCGCCACCAGGGAGTTGACGCAGCGGCCATTGTCACTGACGTAGGTAGAGGACTTGTCCGCGCCCTTGGCCCGGATGGGGCGCTCCGGGCAGAACAGCTCCGCCCGGATGGCGGGGTCCAGCAGCTGCATACTGCGGTCATAATACTCCTGCACGGAGCGGATCTGGGCGGCAAAGCCCTTCCAGATGTAGCAGCGGATATTCAGTGTGTCCTTCTTGGCCCGCAGCACATCCCGGTGCCAGCTGAACTGGTCCTTGGCGGTGCACTCGTCCACCAGCTCCTTCAGCAGGGCGGTGGAAACGATGTACACCTCCAGGCCACGGTAGCCCCGGGGCTTGTGCAGGTTATAAAGGACCTCGGTGATGCGGCCATCGGCGTTCTTTTCAAAATAGGTGCCATCCTCCGTGGCAAAGCTGTCATCACCACAGACTACGGTGATGTCGGCGCCGGACTTGATATGGCTTTCATAAACGTCCGCCAAAGGCAGGTTCACCACCAGGTCGCCGTCCATCATGGCCACATAGTCCTGGCGGATCTCGTTCAGGTAAGTACGAACGCCGGCCAGAGCCTCCACCTTGCCCCGGAAGGGCAGGACGCCCCAGTTGCGCTGGTAGTTGAAAGGAGGCAGGATGCGCAGGCCGCCCCGCTTGCGGGACAGATCCCACACCTTGCCGGTGCCCAGGTGGTCCACCATGCTCTGATAGCGGCCGTGGAGCACCACGCCCACATCCGTGCAGCCGGCGTTCACCAGGTTGGACAAGGCAAAATCCACCGCCCGGTACCGTCCGCCGAAGGGAATGGACGCCGCGGAGCGGATCTCACTCAGCTCCCGCAGGTCGTTGCGCTTTTCATAAGAAAAGATGATACCATGCAGTCCGTTCATTTGGACACCTCCTCACCGTTGCGGTCCAGCATAATGCCGGACCGGACCTCTTTCCCCTCCGCCAGAGAGCAGCCGGGAGCCAGGACCGTCAGTCCCCAGGGGTCGGGCGCTGTCTCCTCCGGTGTGCCACCCACGTGGCAGTTTTCACCGATGGAGCAGTTCTCGCCCAGGATGGCGTATTCCACCACGGCGCCGGGCTTGACCACGGTGCCGGGCATCAGGACGGAATAGCTGACCCGGGCGCCCTTGCCCACCACCACATTGGGAGCCAGGACGGAGTTTTCCACCGCGCCCTCCAGGACGCTGCCGCGGTTGAAGGCGCTGTGGTGCACCTGGGAATCGCTGCCCAGAAAGGCGGGCGGCGCGTTGACGGAACGGGCGTAAATGGGCCAGGTCTCATCCAGCAGGTCCAGGCCGGACTCGGGAGAGAGCATGTCCATGTTGGCGTCCCACAGGGACTCCAGGGTGCCCACATCCTTCCAATAGCCCTCGAAGCGGTAGGCGGCCATCCGCTCGCCGTTATTCAGCATGGCGGGGATGACGTTCTTGCCGAAGTCGTTTTCGGAGTTGGGGTCAGCCTCGTCCTCCGTCAGATACCGGCGCAGGGCCTTCCAGGAGAACACGTAAATACCCATGGACGCCAGGTTGCTCTTGGGCTCCTTGGGCTTTTCGGCGAACTCGGTGATCATGTCATTGCTGTCCACCGCCATGATGCCGAAGCGGGAGGCCTCGGACCAGGGCACCTCCATGACGGAGATGGTGCAGGCGGCGTTGGCCGCCTTGTGGCGCGCCACCATCTTGGAGTAGTCCATCTTATAAATATGGTCGCCGGAGAGGATGACCACGTAGTCGGGATCATACAGGTCGATGAAGCCGATGTTCTGGTAAATAGCGTTGGCGGTGCCCTTGTACCAGGTGCCGCCCTTGCTGCCCTGGTAGGGCGGCAGGATATGTACGCCGCCGGTGGAACCGTCCAGGTCCCAAGGCTGGCCGCTGCCGATATAGCTGTTCAGCTCCAGAGGGCGGTATTGGGTCAGAACGCCCACGGTGTCAATGCCGGAATTGGTGCAGTTGGACAGGGGGAAGTCAATGATGCGGTACTTGCCGCCGAAGGGGACGGCCGGCTTCGCCATTTCGCCGGTCAGGACGTACAGTCTGCTGCCCTGGCCGCCCGCCAACAGCATGGCGATACATTCTTTTTTCATTTTTTCTCCAGCTCCTTTGCCTGTTTTTTCTTCCTGGGCTTTGGATATGCGCCTTCGCCCCGCAGGAACACCGCGCCGAAGGCCGGGATGCGGATGGCGGCGGAGTAGTCCTTCCCATGGGAGGGAACGGTCTCCACCGGCACCGGCTCGGTGTCGCCGAAGCCGGCGCCGCCGTAAGCGGCATCGTCGGTATTGAACACGGGGACGTACTTCCGGTGGGCCGGAACGCCCATCCGGTAGTTTTCATAGGTATTGGGAGAGAAGTTCACCGCGCACAGCAGGTCGCGGCCCTTTTTGTCCTTCCGCAGAAACACCACCACATTGTTGTGGTTGTCGTCCGGCACCAGCCACTCGAAGCCCGCCCAGTCGAAATCGATCTCCCACAGAGCCGGCTCCTTCTTGTAGAAGGCGTTGATGTCCTTGAAGAACTGGTGGATCTTCTGGTTCTCCTCCCGCTCCAGCAGATACCAGTCCAGCTGCTGGTCGGAATTCCACTCGTGCCACTGGCCCAGCTCCGCGCCCATGAACAACAGCTTCTTGCCGGGGTGGGCCAGCAGGTACGCGTAAAAGCCCTTCAGGCAGCGCAGCTGGTTGGAGTAGTCTCCGGGCATTTTTCCCACCACGCTGCCCTTCATGTGGACCACCTCGTCGTGGGAGATGGGCAGCACAAAGTTTTCGGAAAAGGCATACATCATGGAGAAGGTGATATCTTTGTGGTGGTCCTGACGGAACCAGGGGTCCATCTTCAGATAGTGGCACATGTCATTCATCCAGCCCATGTTCCACTTCAGGTTGAAGCCCAGGCCGCCGATCTCCGCCGGACGGCTCACCATGGGCCAGGCGGTGGATTCCTCCGCGATCATCAGCACATTGGGATTGACGGAGAAGGCCATGGCGTTGAGCTGGCGCAAAAAGTCGATGGCCTCCAGGTTTTCATGTCCGCCGTATTTGTTAGGGGTCCAGGCGCCGCCCTGGCGTCCGTAGTCCAGATACAGCATGGAGGCCACAGCGTCCACCCGCAGGCCGTCCACATGGTACTCCTCCAGCCAGAACCGGGCGGAGGAGAGCAGAAAGCTCTGCACCTCCGGCCGGCCGTAGTCAAAGACCCGGGTACCCCAGCCGCCGTGCTCCCACTTGTTGGGGTCGCTGTACTCGTAGCAGCAGGTGCCGTCAAACTCATACAGGCCCTGGATATCCTTGCAAAAGTGGGCGGGCACCCAGTCCAGGATGACGGCGATGCCGTTTTTATGCATATGGTTCACAAACCACATGAAGTCCTTGGGCTTGCCAAAGCGGGAGGTGGGGGCGAAGTACCCTGTGCACTGGTAGCCCCAGGAGTCATCCAGGGGGTGCTCCGTCACCGGCAGCAGCTCGATGGCGGTGTAGCCCATGTCCTTGACATAGGCGGCCAGGTCCTTGGCCAGGTCCTTATAATCGATAAAGTCGCCGTTGTCCCGCTTTTTCCAGGAGCCCAGATGGACCTCGTAAATATTCAGGGGGGAGGAATAGACCGGATGCTTGCCCTGCCGCTCCCGGAAGGCCTTGTCGCTCCAGCGGAAGCCGGTGATGTCATACAGCTTGCTGGCGGTGGCGGGGCGGGTCTCCGTGTGGAACCCGTAGGGATCGGCCTTCAGTCGGGTCTCCCCGTTGGGGCCGGTGACCGCATATTTGTAAGCGGTGAACTCCTGCAGGCCGGGGATGAAGCCCTCCCACTCCTCACCCTTGCGGGTCAAAGGATCGGCCGCTTTATCCCAACTGTTGAAATCGCCCACCACGGAGACGCTTTTCGCGTGGGGAGCCCAGACCCGGAAGGTCCAACCCGCTTTTCCCCGTTTCTCCGTTGGGTGGGCGCCAAACCAAAGCCAGCCGTCTGTCAGCTTGCCTGCGTGGTATTGAGCCGCTTGTTCCTTGTTTGTCATATTGTTTACTCCTCTCACCGGACACCGGTCCCGGCGCCGGTTCGCGCTTTTCCTTTGTTGCTTTATACAAATGAACTGCCACTATATATCGTGTATATTATACTTCTTTGATGAAATACCGTCAAGGATGCCTCCGTCGAAAAAGGAACCGCGTTTTTGGTTCGTTTTACCTTTTTGTTCTCTGTTTTCACAGTTATTTTTGGATACATTTGTCAAAAAAGGCAGGATTCCGCAGGGGCTTTTCCTGTTTTTAACCCCCATTTTGGAAACGCACAACGCCCACCGTTCCTGTTCTTTTTCCGGGCGGCGGCCTTGGTCCGCGCCCCGTTGTTGATTTTACCGCTTCACGCTGGTATAATAAGTCGGATTTTGCAAAAGAGTGATTTTTCTGGAGGTCCTTTCCATGGATGCGATTCTTTCCCTGCTCACCGGCGTGACGGTGGATGGCTTTGCCCTGTGGGTAGTGCTGCTCATCTGCGTGGGTGTGTTTCTGGCGTCCTTTATGGATGCCATTGCCGGAGGCGGCGGCATCATCTCCGTCCCCACCTACCTCATCGCCTTCGGCGACCTGCCAGCCTATTACGCCCTGGGCACCAACAAGCTCTCTGCCGGCATCGGCACCGTGTTCTCCACCGCCCGGTTCATCCGGCAGGGCTATGTCCGCTGGAGCCTGTTCGCCCCCGCCATCGTTCTGGCCCTGGGCGGCTCCATGTGCGGCACCTGGCTCCAGCTCCACACGCCGGACCGGGTGCTGAAATACCTGCTGCTGGCGGTGCTGCCGGTGGTGGCGGTGGTGACGCTGCGCAACCGCAGCTGGCCCGACGAGCCCAGTGAGATGGATTTCCGCATCCAGGCGGCCATCGTCTGGGCGGCCTCTTTCCTGGTGGGCGGCTATGACGGCTATTACGGTCCCGGTACCGGCACATTCCTCATGATCATCTTCATCCGCCTGGCTAAGCTGGACACCCGCCACGCCGCCGGCGGCGTGAAGGTCATCAATCTCGCCTCCAACCTGGGCAGCCTGTTCACCGCCCTCACCGCCGGATATGTATATGTGGGCGTGGGTCTCATCTCCGCCGTGGCCTCCATCGCAGGCCACTACCTGGGTGCCGGCCTGGCCATCAAAAACGGCAGCAAGATCGTCCGCCCTACCGTTATTCTGGTGCTGATCCTGCTGACGGTGAAAGCGGGCAGCGAGCTGCTGTTCCCGGAATTCTGGAGCTGAACACAGGAGGTGCACTATGGAAAAAAGATCCATCGGTATTTTGGGCGGCATGGGGCCGCTGGCCACGGCGGACCTGTTCCGCAAGATCGTGACCTTGACCTGCGCCGGCTGTGACGGCGACCACATCCGCGTCTACATCGACAGCAATTCCTCCATCCCTGACCGGACAGCGGCCATTCTGAACGGCGGCCCCGACCCCCTGCCCGCCATGCGGGATTCCCTGCGGAAGCTGGAGCGCTGCGGCGCCGACTGCATCATTATGCCCTGCAACACCGCCCATTACTTTCTGCCCCGACTTCAGGCTTTGACAGACGTCCCCTTCCTCAGTATGCTGGAAGCCGCCGCCAAGGCCGCCCGAGACCGCTTTTCCGGCGGGACCGCCGCCGTGCTGGCCACCCGGGGCACCCTGTCCTCCGGCCTGTACCAGCGGGCGCTGGAGGCGGAGGAGGTCCCCTATTTGATCCCCGACGAGGCGGAGCAGGCCGCCCTCATGCGGGTCATTTACGACGGCGTGAAGGCCGATGCGGCTCCTGAGGCCTACCGGGCCGACCTGGAGGCCGTGGTGGAGTCCATGTCCCGCCGGGGTGCCGGTTATTTCATTCTGGGCTGCACGGAGCTGCCGCTGGCCGCGGCGGCTCTGGGTCTGGCCGCTCCCACGCTGGACCCCACGGAGGAGTTGGCAAAATCTGCCATTCGCTGGTGTGGCTTCCAGGTCAAGGGTGAATAACGCAAATTTTTCACGCCCGGTTTGGCATTTTGCCTGACCGGGCTTTCTTTTGCCCCGTTTTATTTACACTTTTCACAGATTCCGCCCATGCTTCTTTACACGTTCTTAATATTTTGCTATAATATTTGCAACTTGAGGGGGCGCTTCGTGTCTATTTCCGAAGCGCAGCGGGCCCGTCCCGCCACAAACTATTATTTTGAGGTGAGCCTATGAAGAGGAAACTAAGTCTTCCCGTTCAGATCCTGATTGCCCTGGTCTTGGGCGTCATCGTCGGCCTGATCTGCTACACGACCGACACCGCTGATTTCACCACCAATTATCTCAAGCCTTTCGGTACCATCTTTGTCAACCTTCTGAAATTCATCGTGGTCCCCGTGGTCCTGTTCTCCATGATCGACGGTATCCTCTCCATGAACGACATGAAGAAGGTGGGCGCCGTAGGCTGGAAGACCATGGCGTTCTTCCTGTGCACCACTGCCATTGCCTGCGTCATCGGCCTGGTGATGGCCAATTTGTTCAACGGTGCGGGCCTGTTCCCCACCCTGACTCTGGAGGAAGGCGCCACCTGGGATAAGGCCACCTCCGCCAACTTTATGGATACCTTGGTTGGCATTTTCCCCTCCAACATGTGGGATGCCTTCACCAAGGCCAACATGCTCCAGGTCATTGTCATTGCCCTGTTCTTCGGCGGTGCCATCATGGCCGCCGGCGAGAAGGGCCAGCTGTGCCGGGACATCGTCTCCTCCTTCAATGAGGTCATCAACAAGCTTATGGCTTTCATCATCAGCCTCAGCCCCATCGGTGTGTTCACCATGATGGCCTGGGTGGTGGCCACCCAGGGTGCCGAGATCCTGGGCCATCTGGCTCTGGTGCTGCTGTGCGCCTATATCGCCTATATCCTCCACGCCGTGCTGGTGTACTCCTTCTCCGCCAAGGCCTTCGCCGGCATCACCCCCGCGAAGTTCTTCAAGGGCGCTTTTGCCGCCATGATGTTCGCCTTCACCTCCACCTCCTCCGCCGCCACTCTGCCCGTCTCCAAGGAGTGCGCCCATGAGCTGGGCGCCGATGACGATGTGGCCGCCTTCGTGCTGCCCCTGGGCTCCACCATCAACATGGACGGCACCGCCATCTACCAGTGCGTGGCCACCGTGTTTCTGGCCACCTGCGCCGGCATGCACCTGACCATCGGCCAGATGGTCACCATCGTGGTCACCGCCACCCTGGCCTCCATCGGCACCGCCGGTGTCTCCGGCGCCGGCATGATCATGCTGGCCATGGTGCTGACCGCCATGGGCATCGACGTGAACCTCATCATGATCATCTACGGCGTGGACCGCCTGTTCGACATGGGCCGCACCTGCCTGAACGTCACCGGCGACATCGCCTGCTCCCTGTGCGTCACCAAGTGGGAGAGCAAGAAAAAGTAAATTTTTCAAGCAACGCGCCGGCTGCCAAAAGCAGCCGGCGCTTTTTTTGATTTCCGCCGTCTGCTCCCCAATTTTTCCAGCATAACAGTTTTCTGGGCGTAAATACTACCTTTAGTTTCCGTTCACCCGGGCACCGCGGCCGGGCTGAACAGCATTGCAAAAACAGCAGGAAAGGTTTGAATGTAAACTATGAAGGCAACTGGAATCGTCAGAAGAATTGATGATCTGGGCCGGGTGGTCATTCCCAAGGAGATCCGCCGCACCATGCGCATCCGGGAAGGAGACCCATTGGAAATTTACACCAGTCGGGACGGAGAGGTCATCTTCAAAAAATACTCTTTGCTGGGAGGGCTGGAGGACTTCGCGGCGGACCTGTGTGAGACCATGAGCCGCTCTACCGGCGCCATCTGTGCCGTCACGGACCGGGACACCATCATCGCCGTGGCCGGCGGGGCCCGGCGGGAGTTGATGGGCAAGCGCATCTCTCCGGAGCTGGAGCGGATCATGGAGGCCCGGAAAATTTACCAATCCACCGGAGAGGGCCCCGCTGTTCCTGTGTCGGAGGACTCCGACAAGCTCCGGGCCCGCGTGGCCGCGCCCATCCTGGCGGAGGGCGACCTTTTGGGGCTGGTGCTGTTTGTGGGCGACGGGGATGCCGCCACTGGAGAAACGGAATTCAAGCTGGCCCAGACCATCGCCGCCTTTTTGGGCCGGCATATGGAAGGCTGAGAAAAAACACGGACGCTCAGGCGTCCGTGTTTTTTCGTATAGGGACAGCCCCGCCGCCGTATGCTTTAGAGATTTGAAAAGGAGGCGGTCTTATGCTGGCATTCTGGTCCCTCTCCATGTTCCAGGCCGTCCGCGCCGTGACGCTGCCCGCCCTGCTGGGCACCGGTGTGTTTTTGACCCTGCGCATGGGGTTTCTTCCCTGGCGGAACCTGTTTCCCGCTCTGAAGCTCCTCACCCGGCGGGAATCCCGCTCCGCCGGCGGCGGCCGGGTCTCGCCCCTCTCCACCCTCATGACCGCCCTGGCGGCCACCATCGGCACCGGCAACATTGTGGGCGTGGCCACCGCCATCACCGCCGGCGGCCCCGGCGCCCTGGTGTGGATGGAGATCGCGGCCCTGTTCGGTCTTTCCTCCAAATTTGCCGAATGCGCCTTGGCGGTCAAATTCCGCCGCCCCGGCGAAGTCTCCGGCGGCCCCATGTACGTCATGGCCCGGGGCATCCGCCCCCGGCTCCTGGGCCGGGTCCTGGCTGCCGTTTTCGCATTTTTCGCAGTGCTGGCCTCCTTCGGCATCGGCGATGTAACCCAGTCCAACTCCATTGCCGCCGCCCTTCGCCAGGCATTTTCCCTTCCGCCGGTGCTGGTGGGGTTTGTGACGGCGGCGTTGACCCTCATCATCATCCAGGGCGGCATTCACCGCATCGCCGGGGCGGCGTCGGTGCTGGTGCCGGTCATGGCGGGCGGGTATCTGCTGGCGGGGCTGGCCGTCATCGCGGTCCACTGGCAAAGCGTCCCCGCCGCCCTGGGAGAAATGTTTTCTCAAGCCCTCTCTCCCGCCGCCGTCGCCGGGGGCGCCGCCGGGACCGCCCTTCGCTGGGGCGTGGCCCGAGGCATCTTCTCCAACGAGGCAGGCATGGGCTCCGCCGCCATCACCGCCGCCTCCGCCGGCGGCTCCCCCGCCCTCCAGGGCTGCATCCACATGACCGGCGTCTTTTTCGACACCATTGTGGTCTGCACCGTCACGGGCCTCGCCATCTGCTGCTCCGGCGTTCTGGGGACCGCGGACAGCGCCACGGGCCTTCCGGCGGAGGGCGCCGCCTTGACCATTCTGGCCTTTGAAACGGTGCTGGGCAGCGCAGGACGGATCTTTTTGGCGGTCTCCATTGTGCTGTTTGCCTTTTCCTCCATGCTGGGCTGGGCGTACCAGGGGGAGATCGCTTTGATTTATCTGGCGGGACGCCGGGCCGTGCCCCTGTACCGCTGCCTGTTCGCCGCTGCGGCCCTGGCCGGGGCCTTTTTGGATGTGGAGGCCGCTTTCGGCCTTTCAGACCTGTTCAACAGCCTCATGGCCCTGCCGAACCTGGTCTGCCTTTTGCTGCTCTCCGGTGCCGCCTCCCGGGAAATGGAGGCGTTCCAGCCGGAATTTTACCGGGGAAAGCAGAGAAAACCTGTAAATTTTCTGTGACAGAGTTGCATTTTCCCATTTTAATGGTAAGATAAAGGCGTTGAAAATTTTTATGCAAAGGACTTGATTCTATGACGAAAATCGACATCGTCTCCGGTTTTTTGGGTGCCGGCAAGACCACGCTTATCAAAAAGCTGCTGGCAGAGGCCTTCCAGGGCGAGAAGCTGGTGCTCATTGAAAATGAATTCGGCGAGATCAGCATCGACGGCGGCTTTTTGAAGGACTCCGGCGTGCAGATCTCCGAGATGTCCTCCGGCTGCATCTGCTGCTCCCTGGTGGGCGACTTCGGCAAGGCTCTGAAGGATGTGCAGGCCCAGTTCCACCCCGACCGCATCCTCATTGAGCCCTCCGGCGTGGGGAAGCTCAGCGACGTGATCGTGGCGGTGCAGAACACCGTGGCGGACATCCCCGACATGAAGCTCAACAGCTTTGTCACCGTGGCGGACGCCACCAAGGTGAAGGTCTACATGAAGAACTTCGGCGAGTTCTACAACAACCAGATCGAATCCGCCGGTGCCATCATCCTGTCCCGGACCCAGAAGCTGAGCCAGGAAAAGCTGGAGGCCGCCGCGGCCATGCTGCGGGAGAAAAATCCCGACGCCGCCATTCTGACCACCCCTTGGGACCAGCTGGACGGCGCGGTCATCCTCTCCGCCATGGAGAAGGTGTCCCTGGCCGACGAGCTGCTGGCCAAGATGCGGGCGGAGCACGAGGCCGAGGAGGCGGAGCACGAGCATGAGCATCACCACCACGACCACGAGGACCACGATCATCACCATGAGGACGAGGATGACGAGCACGAGCATCATCACCACCATCACGATGATGACGAGGACGAACACGCGCATCATCACGATCACGATCATGAGCATGAGCATGAACATGAGCATCATCACGGCCATGATCACGACCAGGAGTGCGATGACCCCAACTGCTCCTGCCATCACCATCATCACCACCATGCCGACGAGGTGTTCACCTCCTGGGGCAAGGAGACTCCCAAGGCCTTCTCCCAGGCGGACATTCAGCGCATCCTCACGGCTCTGGACACCGGCGATTACGGCAAGATCCTCCGGGCCAAGGGCATCGTCAGCGGCAGCGACGGTGCCTGGGTGGAGTTCGACTATGTGCCCGAGGAGCATGACATCCGTCCCGGCAAGCCCGACTATACCGGTCGCCTGTGCGTCATCGGCTCGGAGCTGAAGGAAGATAAACTGGCAGAGCTGTTCGGCCTGTAAGTCTGGAAAGGAATTTTACTTCACATGGATATTCCTGTTTATCTCGTTGCCGGCTTTTTGGACGGCGGCAAGACCAACTTCATCAACGGCATCCTGGAGGACGGCTTCGCCCGCCAGGACCGGACGCTGCTCATCTGCTGCGAGGAGGGCGAGGAGGAGTACAACCCCCGGGCCCTGGACAACGTGACAGTGGTCACCGTGGACGAGGAGTCCAACTTGAAGTGCTCCTGGCTGAAGGAGCTGGAGAAGAAATACAAGCCCAAGCAAGTGCTCATTGAGTACAACGGCATGTGGCAAATGGAACGCCTTTACAGGGAAGTGCTGCCGGCCAACTGGGTGCTGTACCAGATCATGACCTTTGTGGAGGCCTCCACTTTTGACATGTACGCCAAGAACATGGGCCAGCTGATGATGGAAAAGATCACCAACGCCGACATGCTGGTATTCAACCGCTGCACACCGGAGCTGCGGGATTCCCTGCGGAAGCGGAACCTGCGGATGGTGAACCGCCGGGCGGACATCTATCTGGAGATGGAGGACGGCACCAGCGAAGACTATCTCATCGGCGACGAGTGCCCCTTTGACATGAGCCAGGAGGTCATCGACATTCCCGACGGCGATTTCGGCGTCTGGTATGTGGATGTCATGGACCACCCGGAGCGTTACGACGGCCACCTGGTCCACATGAAGCTCATCATGTGCCACTCCAAGAAATACCCCGGCATTCACTGCCCCGGCCGCTTCGCCATGGTGTGCTGCGAAAATGATGTGCAGTTCCTGGGCCTCATCGCCAAAGGTGACCAGCTGGATCAGTATGAAAACCGGGACTGGATCGAGGTCACGGCCCGCATGGCCGTGGAAAAGCACAAGGCCTACAAGGGCAAAGGACCGGTCATGAACATTCTCTCCATCGCTCCCTGCGAAAAACCCGCCCAGGAGGTCGTCACCTTCTAACGAAAGTGAATACTTTTTGTTGAATCAAGCAGAAAAACTCCCCTCTGTTTTCACGAAGGGGAGTTTTTTACGGGCTCTCCGGTTTTCGTCTGCATCTCGGAGAAAGGACGCTGTTTTCGCCCAGCCTTGCTTTTTCCCTCAAAATCTATATAATAGATGTATTACGGATTTTTGAAAGAGAGGACCTGACGGTTTGAATACTTCCAAACGCCTTCCGAAATACCGCCTGCCCCTGTGGGCCACGCTGCTGGCCGCCGCGGCTTTGGCGGGCTGCATCACGCTGCTGGCCCTGTGGTGCCAGCCCAACGCGCTGCGGACCATCGTGGCCAATTTCCGCCGCCAGCCGCTGCTGATCGTGCTGAACTGCCTGCCCATCGGGCTTTTGCTGCTGGCCGTCACCTGCCTGCTGCGCAACATCTTTTTTGCCGGGGCCCTGGTGAACTTTGCCGTATGCGCATTGTCCATCGCCAACCGCATCAAGCTGGAGGTACGGGACGAGCCGGTGTTCCCCCGGGACTTCGCCCTCTTGAAAGAAGTGGGCAGCGCCATGGGCACCTACGACATCCACTTTCCGGTGAAGGTCATCGCCGTAGTGGTGGCCGCCACGGCGATGCTGGCGGTGCTGGGCGTTTTCCTCCGCTGCCGCCCCTTCCCCATCGCCCGGCTCCGGGGGTGGCTGGGGAGCCTCCTGGGCGCCGCCGCCAGCTTCAGCGTGCTGACCGCCCTCATTTTGACGGTGTACGCCTCCAACGACCTGTACAATTCCTTCCCGGTCTCCAACGCCTACTATATTCCCTCCGTGTTCAACGAACTGGGCTTCCCCTACTGCTTCTGCCACCAGTTCACCACCTATCCCGTGGACCGGCCGGAGGGCTTCAGCAAAGCCCAGGCCATAGCATGGGACGACGCCCCCACAGAGGCGGACCAAGGCAAGGATGTCCACCTCATCATGGTGATGAATGAGGCCTTCTCCGACCTAACGGACGACCCGGTGTTCTCTTATAGGGAAGACCCCCTGCCCAACCTCCATGCCCTGCGTCAGGACGCCCACGCCGTCAGCGGCCATGTGGTGGTGCCCGGCTTTGCCGGCGGCACCGCCAACACGGAATTTGACGTGCTGACAGGTATGCAGACCAACGCCCTCTCCGCCGCCACCACCTCCTCCTTCCGGGTGGTGAACCGGAACCTGGACAGTGTGCTGCGGCTGTTCGGAGAGGACGGCTACCACACCTCCTTCTTCCACCCCGGCGACGACTGGTTCTACAACCGGGAGAATGTGTACCGCTGGCTGGGGGCTGAGGAGACTGTGTTCGCCGACCAGATGGAAAATCTGGAATACAAGGGCCGCTGGGTGACGGATGATTACATGGCAGCCTTCATCGAGGAAAAATTCGAGGAGGCCGTGTCCCAGGGGCAGCTTCTGTGCAATTACACCACCACCATCCAAAACCATATGTCCTACACCCCCGACAAGTACGGCGAGGGCTATGTGTACCCGGAGGTGGAGACCACCGCCGACCTTTCCGACGCGGTAGACACCTTGCTGAAGGTCTATATTGAGGGTGCCCGGGACGCCGACGCCATGCTGGGCCGTCTGGTGGACTACTTCTCCGCCACGGAGGAACCGGTGGTGCTGGCTTTCTGGGGCGACCATCTGCCTTATCTGGGCGACAACCTGCTAGGCTACCGGGAGCTGGGCTCCGAGGTGGCCGTGCAGGAGGAGGACCGGGAAAACGTCCTTTGCTCCTACGAGACCCCCTACGTCATCTGGGCCAATGACGCCGCAGCGGAGCTTCTGGATTGGGAATCCGCTGTGGCAGCCCTGGACCTGCCGGAGGACGGCTGCCTCTCCGCCAGCTTTCTGGGAGCCGCCTTGGTGGAACTGACTGGGCGGGAAAATGAGAGCGCCTGGTTCCGCTTTTTGAACGACCTCAGGCGGGTGGTGCCGGTGGTGCAGAAAAAGACGTATGTGACCATGGACGGCACCTGCATCCCTGACCGGGAGCTGGACCAGTGGGCCCCAGCGGACGGCGCCAGCGGCCGCGACATCCGCCAGCTCATCCAGAAATGGCGCCAGTGGAGCTTTTACAAGCTGCGGTATAAGGAAATCGACGGATGAGAGAGCAGAACCGAAAGATCGCCCTATGCGGCGTGCTGTGCGGTCTGGCAGTGGTGGTTTTGCTGCTGGGCGGGCTTTTCTCCCTGGCCGTCTACTGCGCGCCGCTGCTGGCCATGGCGGCGCTGCTGCCTGTGCTGGAGGAATACGGCCCCGGCAGCGCCGGAGCGGCCTACGGCGCCGTGGCCATTCTGGCGCTGCTGTTGGTGCCGGACCGGGAAACGGCGCTGGTGTATGTGTTTTTCGGCTGGTATCCCATCCTGCGCCCTCGCATCGCCGCTCTGCCCTCCCTGCCGGTGCGGCTGGTGTGCCGCCTGGGCGTGTGCGGGCTTTCCATGTTTTTTCTGTACGGTGTGACCATCCGCCTGCTGGGCCTGACCGCTGTGACGGAGGAATTGGGCGGCGGTTGGCTCACCGCGGCGCCGGCGGTGATGGGCTGCGCGGTGTTTTTGCTGCTGGACCTGGCCCTGGGACGGCTGACGGTCCTGTGGCGCCGGAAGCTGCGCAGGCGCTTTTTCCGTAAATGACGCAAAAAAGACTTCCCCTCCCGGGGAAGTCTTTTTTCTATTCATTTATGCCGTGCCGCCGCCTGGGGAGACAGAGGAATGCTGCGGCTGCGGATGAGCCGGACAAACACCGGCGTCAGCTGGGGGTCCAGCTGCTTCCCCGCCTGCTTGTCCATCTCCTCCAGGGCAAATTCCAGAGGCAGGCCCTTCCGGTAGGGACGGTCCGTGGTCATGGCGTCAAACACGTCCGCGATGGCCAGGCACCGGGCGGAGACAGGGATCTCCTCCCCGGCGATACCCCGGGGATAGCCCTTGCCGTCCCACCGCTCGTGGTGGCCCAGCACCGCCGGGATCAGATAGTCCATCTCCGGCAGATGGCGGATCATTTCAATAGAGTTGTTCACGTGGTCCTTCATGATCCGGTATTCCTCATCCGCCAGCTGGCCGGTCTTGTTGAGGATGTTCTCCGGAATGGAGATCTTGCCGATATCATGGAGCAGTCCCGCCGCGTAGATGGTGCGGACCTGGTCGTCGTTGAGTCCGGCGGCCACGGCCAGGGTGGCGGCGTAGCGGGCCACGTTTTTGCTGTGGGCGTACGTGTAATGGTCCTTGGCGTCAATGGCTGCCGTCAGGGCCGAGATCATGGACAGGGCCGTGCGGTACTCGCCGTCGCCCCGCTCGATGCGGTCCACAATGGCATCCGTCCGCTCCGCCAGATGCTGAGGCACCAAATCGGAGGCCCCCCGGAAAATGACGATCTGGTCCTTGCCGCCCTGCTTGGCGTTATACACCGCCAGGTCCGCGTTGTCCATGAGCTCCTTGGCGCTGGATGCCGCGTAGGGCGCGGAGCAGATGCCCACGCTGACAGACAGGGGCTTGAGGCGCCGGCGCTCCGGTTGCTGGTTGATCTCCCCCACCCGGTTCCTGATCTCCCGGGCCATTTTTCTGGCCCGCTGGGTGTCCTGGAAGGGCAGCAGCACGGCAAACACCTTGCCGCTGGTGCGGAACACGGTGCCGCTCTCTCCCACGCAGCGGGTGATGGTCTCGCCGATGAGGCACAGGGCCGTGTCGCCCTCTCCCACACCGTAGAGCTGGTTATAGAGCTTGAAGTCGTCCACGTCGACGTACATCAGCGTCAGACACTCCCGGCCGCAGGCGCGGAACTGCTCCTCCATCTGTTCCACGAAGAAGCGGTAATTGTACACGCCGGTCAGGGGGTCGATGCGGGCCTCCCGGAACATTTTTTCGTACAGGGCGGCGTTTTTCATGGCAATGGACGCAATGGAGCAGACCGTCTCCAAAAAGCCGATCTCCACGGCGCTGAAGCTCCGGCCACGCTCCTTGGCGGACAGCAGGACCAAGCCTACGATCTCCCGGCCGTCCCGCATGGCCGCCACGCAGTCGATGTTCAGGCGGCGGAACAGCTCCTTTTCCGCCTCCCACACGGAGAGGTAGCGGGGACTGTTCTGGAACTCGCCCACGATCAGATAGGCCTCCTGTTCTTTCAGGTAAGCAATCTGAGGGCTGTCCTTGGAGATGGAGAAAGACAGCGTCGCCAGGGGGCTGGAGCAGTATTTTGCCTGATACCTGTCCCCATCCAGCAGGCAGATGTAAATCTGCTCCGTGGAGATCTCCCGGAAGATGATGTTCCCCAGCTTCTCCATAATATCCGCTGTGCTCAGGGACTGGGAGACCTCGGCGGAGAAGTTTTTCACCAGGCGGTTCTGCTGCTCCTCACGGGTGAACATGGCCTCCAGCAGGCGGCGCATCAGAAGATAGGCGATACCCAGCAAGGCCGCGAAGGTCACCGCCACCATGGTGGTGGCCAGTTCCTCCCCAAGTCCCAGGGTCTCCTCGGCAAAGGCCTGCATGGGGCTGATGAAGTTGGCGGTGGCGACGATGCAGATCACTGCCAGCACCACCGTCAGCAGCGTCCGGGACACCACCAGGGTCAGCCGGAACATCCGCCGCTTATACAAGGCGTACATCAAAAGCACCGCGAACACGATGCCGGACAGCGCGTCAAAGGGGAAGGTGTTGCCCGGCAGGCCCACCTGCAGCAGATTGCCCGCCAGCATCACGATGCCGCCGGTAATGATGACCTGGATGCCGGGGGAATGGGTCCCCTGTTCCCTAACCACCTGGGTCAGCAGCACCGCTGTGGCACCGATGATGGCCACGAACACCAGGCAGGGAATGACGATATGCCAGTTCAGCCCGTAGGTGAATACCACGGCGCCGTTTTCTTTCACCACCGGCGTGGGCGGCGCCAGGTAAAAGCCGCTGATGGTCCCCGGCATGATGGCCAAGGTCAGCACTGTGAACACCAACAGCAGGAAGCGGCCCTTCCGCCTGGCAAAGGTATGCACGAACAGGTAAAACAGCAGTTCCATGCTGAACAGGGCCACCAGAGATACCGCGTACCAGAACCGCAGTCCCGGCCACATCTGGATGCGCATGAGGCTGGAACCGCCGGACCAGAGGATGCAGTCCAGCAGCACCGCCATGAACGCCAAGATCTCCGGCGTCTTTTTCGTGGCCAGGAAGGTGACGAACATCAATGAAAAGCAGCACAGGGCCGTCACATTGATGTACAGGAAAGGAACATTAGTCACAGCCTCGGCCTCCCCTCTGCGTCGGCCTGCTGGCGCAGCAAGCCGCACACATCCAGCATACCCGGATTGATGCGGGGGAGGCGGGTTCCGATCCGGGCCTCATAGGCCGCGATGGTGCCGTATTTCAAAATGGTGATCTGCAAAGGCTCCATGTTCAAAAGCTTTTTCAAATCGCCATAGTCACTGTCAAAATACTTGAAATACAGGCTCAGATGCTCCGTCAGCACGGAGCGGGTCACCACCTCGCTGGCCTGGGCGTCCGGCTGGATCTCCAGGTACATATGGAGGAAGGGGTCGTCATTCTGGTTGAATTCTTTTTTGAGTATCCAGTCTCCCAGCTCCAAGCGGCTGAGGCGGATGACCTCCTGCATGGAGGAGGCGGTGATGCGGGTAAAACCGGCGATGTCGATGACATCCGGCACCCGGTCCACAAAGGTCAGCCGGGGCAGCTGCCCGCCGCCGGCGGAAAGACAGTGATACATATCCCCGATGCGGTAGCGCATGAAGGCGCCGCCGTGGAGAATGGAGAGCACCAGCTCATAGGTCTCGCCCGCCTGGATCTCATCCATGAGGCAGGTGCGGGGCTGGTAGGCGGGGTCCTTCAGATTCCGCCGCATCTCCTCCTCGGGGATAAATTCGTAAAAGCAGGCGTCCGGGAAGAACACCATACCGTTGTGCTCCCAGTTCTCCGCGCCGATGCAGGTGGACTCCGTGCCGGCGGCCAGCTCCACAGGCATGATGCCCCAGGCCTTCGTCAGCCGGTCCTTGTAGCATTTGGCATCGGTACCGGCAAAGAAAAACGCCTTCAGCCGGAATACATCACCGGGGGTGATAGAGCGGCTGTCCCGGCGGCTGATGTACTTGCCCCGGAGGTATCGCAGGGCGTTGCCCGGGGAGATCGCGTGCTTTCCGCCGCCTCCGCCGCTGCTCTTGCCGAAGCTCTCTGTAATGTAATTGGCCACGCTGCCAATGCCGAAGAAAAAGTCCACGCCGCCGCTGAGGGCCATGGAAAAGCCCTTTTTGATCCGCTGGCTGAAGCTCAGGTCCGAGTTGGCGTTGGCGTCCGGCAGCCAGGTAAAGGCGATATCCTCGTCAAAAAGGGAGGGCATGAGGCCGGTCATATAGGGCAGGGGCGCGCCGCCGTACAGGATGCGGTCCCCCTTCTTCACATCGAAATCCCCCTTCCGCCGGGCCGTGGCCATCATCATGACGGCCAGCAGGTTGTGGCGGTAGGTATCCAGCATACTGCGGGTATAGGGTGCCAGTTTGATGGGCCGCAGGCCGCCCTCCCAGGTGGTCTGGATCCAAATGGCGGGCTCGCCGCACAGCATCTCCGTCCGCTTGGCCAGCAGCACATCCGCATAGTCTGCGTAGCTGGTCAGTGGCAGCATGGCACGCAGCTCGTCGATGGTGCGGGGGTGATTGCCCCGCAGCAGCTGGCGGCCCAGGCCGCTCTTGCTCCACATCTGGAGCTGCTCCTCCATCAAACGCCGCTGGGTATACATGTAATCGTCGAGGCTCATGTCCAGAAATCCGCAGTATTCCTGCCACAGCTGCTCGCGGCTGTACTTTTTCAGCTTATCCTCAAAACGCATGAGCCCCGCCTCCTCAAATGGTTTCCCGGCAAGCCCGGATGCTGCGCCGGTTGGGCAGCAGGAAGGGCGTGGCCGCCTGATAGGCGCCGTACCCTTCCAACCGGGCCGGGAACACACACCGGTCCTCAAAAATCACCAGCAGCACATTCAGTCCGCTGTACAGCGCCGCCTCCCAAAGCGGCACACCCGCAGCCGCCCACAGGCAGCCGTACAATCCCGCGAACCACAGCACACCGGGGTGGCGGCACAGGGCATACACCCCCGTGGTGCAGGCGGGCCGTTTTTCCCCCGGGCGGGCATAGGACGCCTCCACCGGCAGAGCGAAAAACAGCGTATAGACCAGCAGCGCCAAAAACGCCGCTCCCAGTGCGAAAAGCAGGCCCCGCAGCCACCCGGAAACAAGGGGGCTCCCCCGCCGGGCCTCCAGGACCGTTCCAACGGCCAGCAGCACGGCGCCCGCGGGGAAACAGAGCTTCAATGCCTGCCGGGAAAGCCGCCAGTCGTTATAATCACTGATAAAAAACAAGACAAAGGCCGCCAGGCCAAGCCAACATCCCATGGTGCCTGTCCTCCAGAAAAACGGTCTTTTCCACACATTCCGATTATGTAGACCATTTTATCTTATTATACAGTCTCTCCTGTGTAAATTCAACAAATTTCCTGTCTCCATTTTCCACAAATCGGTTTCTGATTTTTTACAACAGGCCCGCCTTTTTTGTAACCAGTCATGGTTTTTGCCGGTTTTTCTGTATTTTCTTTTGAATTAGGTAATATATGGGTCACTGATCCGCCGCCTGCCGTCAAAAAAGCGCGGGCTCCAAAGCCCGCGCTTTTTTATGCTTCCTGATGCTCCTTGTGAAAATGACGGTAGACCGCCTCCGCCGAGCTCCGGGGGACCACGGCGGCCAAGGTCTCCACATCCGCCTCCCGGATGGCTTTCACGGTGCCGAAGGCCTTCCGCAGCGCCGCCTGACGCTTGGGACCAAGACCGGGGATGCCATCCAGTGCGGACCGCATGGTGCTTTTCGTGTGGCTCTCATGGTGATAGGTGATGGCAAAACGGTGGGTCTCCTCCTGGATCTGGCCGATGAGGGAGAACACCGCCTGGTTCGTCACGATGCCGATTTCCCGCCCCTCCGGCGTCACCAGGGCCCGGGTCCGGTGGCGGTCGTCCTTCACCATACCGAAAATGGGCACGTTCACGCCGAACTTTTGTGCCACCTCTTGGGCGGCCCGGGCATGGGTCTCGCCGCCGTCGATGAGAAACACATCCGGCAGGGGCAGAAATTTTTCGTCTCCCTCCGCCGCCCGCCGGAGCCGCCGGGTCAGCACCTCCTGCATGGAGGCATAATCGTCTGGGTGGCCCGCCAGGGACTGGATGCGGAAGCGGCGGTAGGCGGATTTCAGCGGCCTGGTGCCGCTGTACACCACCATGGAGGCCACGATGTCACTTTTGCCGGTGTTGGAGATATCGAAGGACTCCATACGGCCAGGGGGCTGGGGCAGGCCCAGGAGCTTACCCAACAGCGTCAGGGTATGGGCCGTCCGCTCCTCGGCGGTGGTGGCCCTCTCCGCCTCCTCGGCGGCATTCCGCTGGGCCATTGCCCGCAGCTCCGCCTTTTCTCCCCGCTGGGGCACATGGACCCACACCTTATGGCCCGCCCGCTTGGTCAAAACCTCCGAAAGGCTCTCGCAGTCCTCCTCCGCCCCCTGGGGCAGCAGGACCTCATGGGGCAAAATGGCCCTGGGCAGATAGTACTGGGCGGTGATAGCGGAGAGCATCTCCTCCTCGCTCTCATCGATGGGCGCGGCAAACAGCTCCGTCTCCCGGCCGGCCAGGTTCCCCTCCTCCATGTGCAAAATGGCGTAGCAGCACTTGCCGGCCCCCCGGTAAAGTCCCCAGATATCCGTGTCGGCACACAGGCCCGCAATGACCGTCTGCTTTTTCCCCAGGGCGGCGATGGCGTTGACGCGGTCCCGGATGGCCGCCGCCTGCTCAAACCGCAGGGCTTCCGCCTCCGCCTCCATCTCGGCGGTCATCTCCCGCAGGAGCTGCTTGGACTTGCCCTCCAGCAGCTGGCAGGCCTGCCGGATACGACGGTCATACTCCTCCGCCGTCATCTCCGGACGGCAAAAGCCGTCGCACCGGCCCATGTGGAAATTCAGGCAGGGCCGCTCCGCCCCGATGTCCCGGGGGAATTTCCGGTTACAGGTGGGCAGCCGCAGGGCCGCGCACACAGCGTCCAGCGCCTGCCGGGTCTCAAACCGGCCGCCGAAGGGACCGAAGTATTTCGCCCCGTCGTTGGCGCATTTATTTACCATGGAAAAGCGGGGATAGGGTCCCCGGGACAGCCGGACGAAGGGATAGCCCTTGTCATCCTTCAGCAGGATGTTGTAGCGGGGCATATGCCGCTTGATGAGGGAGTTTTCCAGCACCAGGGCCTCGAACTCACTGGAGACAAAAATGGTGTCGAATTTGTCCACCTGAGACACCATCTGCCGGGTCTTGGCCGTGTGGCCGGCGCTGTCCTGGAAATACTGGCTCACCCGGTTTTTCAGTTTTTTCGCCTTGCCCACGTAAATGACCTTGCCTGTCTTGTCCATCATGAGATAGACGCCGGGGGCCAGAGGCAGGTCGTTGGCTTTTTCCCGCAGTTCGTCCTTTGTCACCGGGCATCCCTCCTTTCCTGATCGTGCTGCAAGCAAGTCAATAAGGCCCCGCGCAAACGCGCGGGGCCTCTGGGGCTCTGTATCCTGGGGGAATTATTCGCCAAAGTTGTCGTTGACCAGCTCCACCAGGGCGCCAACGGCTTCCTTCTCATCCGCGCCGTCAGCGATCAGGGTGATGGTGGTGCCCTTCACAATGCCCAGGGACAGCACACCCAGCAGGCTCTTGGCGTTGACACGGCGGTCCTCCTTCTCGACCCAGATGCCGCTCTTAAACTCGTTGGCCTTCTGGATGAAGAAAGTGGCAGGTCTGGCGTGCAGGCCTACTTCGTTATTAACTGTGATCTCCTGTGTATACATGATACAGCTCTCCTTTTCTATACCAAGTCAGATTGAACAGCTTCGCATAGCAAGTCAATTTACTATTCTTATCATAACCGCTTTTCCCTGCGCCGTCAACGGCGTTTTTCACAAACATTTTGGAAAAACATCTTTCGGCAAAATTTCTTTTTGGTGGTTTATACCACTTTTGCCCTGTTTTTACAATTTTGCCCTCTTTTGCGGACAAATATGTAAAAAAACGCCGCCGGCCACGGCCGGCGGCGTTTTCCGCCTCAATAATTGGTGGCCTTCACCTGGAAATAAGCCTGGGGATGATTGCACACGGGGCACACGGCGGGGGCGCTCTCCGCCACCTCCACATGGCCGCAGTTGCGGCAGAACCACATGACCTTTTCGCCCTTCTTAAAGACCTCGCCCTTCTTCAGGTTGTCCAGCAGCTTCAGGTAGCGCTCCTCATGGGTCTTCTCGATCTTGGCCACACCCTCGAACTGGGCGGCCAGGGCCAGGAAGCCCTCCTCCTCGGCGGTGCGGGCCATCTCGGCGTACATGGAGGTCCATTCCTCGTTCTCGCCGGCAGCGGCAGCCACCAGATTTTCCTCCGTGGAGCCGATACCGTTGAGGGCCTTGAACCACAGCTTGGCATGCTCCTTCTCGTTCAGCGCAGTCTCCTGGAAGATGGCCGCGATCTGCTCGTAGCCCTCCTTCTTGGCCTTGCTGGCAAAATAATCGTACTTGTTGCGGGCCTGGGATTCACCGGCAAATGCCTTCCACAGATTGGCCTCCGTCTTGCTGCCCTTCAGTTCCATAAAATTTTCCCCTTTCTGTCAACTTTATGAATTTGTACCGGCGCTTGCTCCGCATTGCGGGCAAAGCCCCGTAAAGCAAAGACTGTGTCCCGTGACCGTACAGCCCTGCTCCGCCGCCCGGGCGTCCAGCGCCGGGTCGTAGGGCAGGTCCAGGTCCAGCACCGCGCCGCAGCCGGTGCACCGGAAATGTGTGTGGGGGGCAACGACCGCGTCGAACCGGGCCACCGGGCCGGACAGCTCCACCAGTCTGCCCTCCGCCGCCATCTGCCGCAGGTTGCGGTACACCGTGCCCAGGCTGAGGCGGGGCATTTCCGGCTTCAGCTGCTGGTACACCATTTCAGCGGTGGGATGGGCTCGGCTGTTCAGCACAGCGGCGTAGATCCTCTCCCTCTGGTGGGAAAATCGCCGGTCCTGCATGATCGCCCCTCCTTAATAGTAATAATTACTGATATTGTTATAGCAAACATTTCCATCAAAGTCAAGCTCTTTTTCAAAAATTCCCTTTGATAGTTATGAGATTTTTGCCCACAATAGACTTCGGGTATCGCACACCTATCGTCCCCGCAAAAGGAGGATCACGACTGTGAAGAAGAATTTTGCGCTCCTGCTGACCGTCCTGCTGCTGACGCTTTCCCTGACGGCCTGCGGCGGCGGAAACAAGACCAACAACGGGACCACCAATGGCACCGCCAACGGGACCACGGAAAACGGCACCAATAATGGTGCCACCAACGGGACCAGCAACGGCACCACCAATGGGACCAACAACGGAAACGGAACCACCAACGGTGGCCTGTCCGAGGACATTCAAAATGGCGTCCACGATGTGGAAAACGGCGTGAACGATGTCATTGACGATGTGCTTCCGGACAACAATGCCAACAACAACGCCAACAACAATACCACCAACGGCGATACTGCCGCCCGGCAGCGGAATGCCGGCGGCGTCAGCTACGGCCAGCTGCTTTAACAGGCCGCAGCGCCGCGAAAACAGCCCGAAGGCGATGCCTTCGGGCTGTTGTGCCTGCTTTTTCCGTCTGCCTGTTGCCACATTTTCATACTATTATCAGAGAGCCGCTGTCATGAACATAGCTCCCCAGCTGCTGGAATCAGAGGAAAATCCATTTCTGCGGGACTGTCTTTGCGAGCCGACAGATGATCAAAACCGGGTCTCCCTGCGCCACCGGGGCGCCTGTCTCGGCCGTCCGCCATTCCAAGCGTTGGAGGAATCCTCCGCCGCTGTGGCAGGAAATCCCGCTTTCCGCTTCTATGAAAAGTATGGTTTTCAGCTGAACGCTCAGATCCTGTGGTGGACAGATATGCATTAAGGCATAAAAAACCGCCCTCCGGGCGGCTTTTTATGGCTCAATGTTTCAGAATATAGGTCTCCAGCTGCTCCACCGTGTCCGCCAGCAGCTCCGCCCCGGCATCCACCAGCACCTGCCGGTCCCGGAAGCCCCAGGTAACGCCGCAGGCGGCAAGACCCGCGTTGTGAGCGGTGTCCATATCCGTATCGCTGTCTCCCACGAACAAAGTATCCGCCCCAGCGGCATCCAGCGCCTCCAGCACCTGGCGCACACCGGTGGGGTCCGGCTTCACCGGCACACCAGGCAGTTTGCCTCGCACCAAATCGAAGGTGTCCGGGAAATAGTGGCGGATGATGGTCTGGCTGAACTCGTCGGCCTTGTTGGAATACACGGCCAGCCGCACGCCGGCGGCCTTCAGCCGCTTCAGCATGGCCGGGATGCCCGGGTAAGGAGCGGTCTTATCCATATTGTGGGCGCCGTAATAGTCGGAGAACTGGGCCACTGTGTTCACCACCATCAATGGGCTGCGGCAGTCCTCCGGGGAAAATTGCCGCACCAGGTTGGGGATGCCGTGGCCCACCATCTGCTGGAACTCCCCCACGGAATACTCCGGCCAGCCATTTTCCCGGCAGACGTAGTTTCCCGCGGCCGCCAGGTCCTCAATGGTATTCAAAAGTGTTCCGTCCAAATCAAAAATGACTGTCTGATACATTCCAGACCACCTCGTACTGTTTGTTGAAAGTCTTTTTATTGTACCAAGTCTCCGCCGCCAGCTCAAGAGGCAGGAACGCTGAAAGCCGCGGCCGAAGTCGCGGCTTTTTCGTGAATCTCTGCTGTTACAGGGCACATTCCACCGGCCCCTTCAGGGTCAGAAGGATGCTATTTGTAAAACCAGCCGCCTTTGCCAGGGCGGCGGACTGGCCGTAGCCGTACACCACGGTGTCCGCGCTGTGGGCGTCGGAGGTGAGAATGATCCTTCCGCCCATGCGGCGCCACTCCTTCAGGAGGAACAGCGCCGGATAGGGTTCGCTCCGGTAGCCCCGGGACACGCCGCCGGTGTTGATCTCCAGCAGCGTGGCTGCGGGGTCCGCGGCATGGAGAGCCTCCAGCGCCGCCGTCCGGTACCGGGGCGCCTCCTCGTCAAAGAAGCGGCTGCCGCTGTTGAGCTTGGTAATGAGGTCCAGGTGGCCCAAAATGGGAGGCTTTTTCGCCGCCACCCGGCACACCTCCCGGAAATATCCCTCCGCCACCGCCAGGGCGTCGCCGCCGAACAGCTCATCCCGGCAGGCGGTAAAATGCTCCTCCCCCCAGTCGGCGGCGTAAAAGCGGCCGTTTCCGCCCTTTTGATAGTGGACGCTGCCGATCCAGTAGTCAAAGCCCACCGGCTCGATGTCGGACTGGCTGTCCCACTCCAGGCCCAGCAGCACCTCCATGCGGCCGGCGTATTCCGCCCGCAATTCCAGCACCGCCCGGCGGTAGGCGGCCATGTCCTTGGGCAGGACAGCGCCCTCGTCGGCGGGGATGGGAGTGTGGGAATGGCAGGAGACGCCGTAATACCGCACACCGGCAGCATATGCCGCGGCGGCCATCTCCGCCAGGGTGTTTTTCCCGTCGCAGAAAGCGGCGTGGGTGTGGACGGAGCAGACGGCGGGCGTCAGGCTCATTGCATCCGCTCCTGCTTCACCTTGTGGTCCACCACATGGCGCTTTTCCAGCTCCCGGGTAATGTCCTCCACGGTAATGCCCATCTGAACCATCAGCACCATGACATGGTACGTCAGGTCCGCGATCTCGTAAATGGTCTCCTCCTTGTCCTCCTTGCGGCCGCCGATGATGACCTCGGTGCACTCCTCGCCCACCTTTTTCAAAATCTTGTCCAGACCCTTTTCAAAGAGGTAGGTGGTGTAGCTGCCCTCCTTGGGGCTGGTCTTGCGGCCCTCGATGAGGTGATACAGGCCCTCGTAGCTGAACCGCTTCAGTTCGTCGGAGAGATAGATCTCATTGAAAAAGCAGCTCTCCGCGCCGGTATGGCAGGCGGGACCATCCTTCACCACATCCACCACCAGGGCGTCGCCGTCGCAGTCAGCGGTGATGGACACCACATGCTGCACGTTGCCGGAGGTCTCCCCCTTGCGCCACAGCTCCTGGCGGCTGCGGCTCCAGAAACAGGTGCGCCGCTCGTCGATGGTGATGGCCAGGCTCTCCGCGTTCATATAGGCCAGGGTCAGGACCTCCTTGGTGTAGTGATCCTGGACAATGGCGGGGATGAGGCCCCGCTCGTCAAATTTCAGTTCCATTGGTTGCTTTGCTCCCCTCTTACAAGCGCATTTCCACGCCCTGGGCACGGAGATAGCGCTTTAGTTCCTTGATGTCCACTTGCTTCGTGTGGAATATGGAGGCCGCCAGGCCCGCGTCGATGCCCGGGTGGGTAAACAGCTGGGCGAAATGCTCCATGTTCCCGGCGCCGCCGCTGGCAATGATGGGTACGCTGACCCGGGAGGCCAGAGCATCCAGCATCTCCAGGTCAAAACCGTTTTTCACGCCGTCGGTGTCGATGGAGTTCAGCACGATCTCCCCGGCGCCGTCGCCCACGCCCCGGACAGCCCATTCCATGGCGTCGATGCCGGTGTCCTCCCGGCCGCCCTTGGCGAACAGGCGGAACTGCCCATCCACCCGCTTTACGTCCATGCTGAGGACCACACACTGGTCGCCGTACTTCTTGGCCGCAGCGCCGATGATGGACGGGTCCGCGATGGCGCCGGAGTTGACGGACACCTTGTCGGCACCGCATTTGAGCACCCGGTCAAAGTCGGCCAGAGTGCGGATGCCGCCGCCCACCGTCAGGGGGATGAAAATCTCGCTGGCCACCCGGCGCAGAATGTCCGTGAACAGGTTGCGGCCCTCCACGGAGGCGGTGATGTCGTAAAACACCAGTTCGTCGGCACCGGAATCGTTATAAAAGCGGGCCATTTCCACCGGGTCCGCCATGTCCCGCAGACCCTCGAAATTGGTGCCCTTGACCACCCGCCCGTCCTTCACATCCAGGCAGGGAATGATGCGCTTGGCTAACACGCGCCCACCTCCTTGATCACCGTTTTCAAATCCAGCCGCCCGGTGTACAGCGCCTTGCCTAAAATGGCGGCCCGGGTGCCCATGGCCTCCAGCTGCCGCAGCTCCTCCAGGGAGCTGACGCCGCCGGAGGCGGTGACAGCCAGGCCCTCGATGTTCGCAAGCTCCCGGTAAACGTCCAGATTCGTACCCTTTTCAGCGCCGTCCCGGCTGATGTCCGTGTAAATGACGGTGCCCACACCGGCGTCATACAGGCGGCGGCAGAAGTCCACCCCTTTTTCGGCGGACAGCTCCTTCCAGCCGTTGACGGCCACATAGCCGTCCCGGGCATCCACACCCACGGCGATTTTGTCACCGTAGGTTTGGGCCATGCGGGCGGTGAAGGCAAAGTCCTTCACCGCGATAGTGCCCAGGATGCAGCGTCCCACGCCTAAATCCAGGTACTGCTTGATGCGCTCCTCGGTGCGGATGCCGCCGCCCACCTCAATATACAAGCCGCCCTGCTTGGCGATGGCGGCGATGGATTCAAAATTTGCCAGGGTGCCGTCCCTGGCGCCGTCCAGGTCCACCACATGGAGGTATTTGGCCCCGGCGGCCATAAAGTCTCTCGCCACGGCGCAGGGGTCCTGGCCGTAGACGGTCATTTGGTCGTAATCTCCCTGGTACAGGCGGACCACCTGTCCGCCGGAGAGATCAATGGCGGGAAAAATCTGCATGGTGTCCTCCTTTTACAGCTCCGCGAAGGCCCGCAGCAGCCGCAGTCCCGTGTCGCCGGACTTCTCCGGGTGGAACTGGGTGCCCCAGACGTTGCCATTGCGCACCACACCGGTGACATCCACGTTGCCATACCGGGAGGTGGCCAGGGTGCTGGGCAGGCAGTCCGCGGCGTAAAAGCTGTGGACGTAATAGACATACTCCCCGTCCCGCACATACCGGAACAACGGGTTGTCCTTCACGATTCGGAGACTGTTCCAGCCCATGTGGGGCACCTTCAGGGTCTTGTCCTCCAGTGCACCGTGGAGGTCTACCACCTGCCCTGGCACCAGCCCCAGGCCGGGGTGCTCCCCGTACTCAAAGCCCCGGTCAAACAACAGCTGCATCCCCAGGCAGATGCCAAGCAGGGGCTTACGCGACGCCTCCGCCTGAATGACCGGCACCAGGCCCGTGGCATCCAGCTTGGCCCGGGCGTCGCCGAAGGCGCCCACGCCGGGAAGGATGATGCGGTCCGCCGCCCGGAGCTTATCCGCGTCCCGGGTGATCTCCGTCTCCAGGCCCAGGGCCTTGAGGGAGGAAGACAGGGAAAACAGGTTTCCCACGCCGTAATCTACGATTGCTATCATGGTATCAACTCACTTTTTAAAGAGTCCCCTTGGTACTGGGGATTTCATCCAGGTGTTTTGCGTCCGGGGCCACAGCCTCTTTCAGGGCCCGGCCCATGCCCTTGAACACGGCCTCCAGGATGTGGTGGGTGTTTTCGCCGGCCAGCTCCCGGATATGGATGGAGCCGGGGCAATTGCGAACGAAACCCAGCCAGAACTCCTTGGCCAGCTCCGTATCAAAGTCCCCCACTTTCGCCGTGGGCAGCCCCACCGCCCAGCCCAGATAATCCCGGCCGGAGAGGTCAACGGCGCACAGCACCAGCGTCTCGTCCATCGGCAGCAGGAACTGGCCGTAACGGGTGATGCCCCGCTTGTCCCCCAGGGCCTGTGTGAAGGCCTGCCCTAAGCAGATGCCAGTATCCTCCACGGAGTGGTGGTAGTCCACGTCGGTGTCCCCGTGGCAGGTAACAGTCAGGTCAAAGTCGCCGTGGCGGGCAAACAGGGTCAGCATGTGGTCCAGGAAGCCGCAGCCGGTGGCAATGCCGCCTTTTCCGGTGCCGTCCAAATCCAGTGCCAGTTCGATCTGGGTCTCCTTCGTGTCGCGCTTGATACTCGCGGTACGCATGGCGGCACCTCCTTACAGTTCTTCCAGCAGGCGGGCGATCTCGTCCACCAGGGCCGTCATCTGCTCCAGAGAGCCGATGGTGATACGGACATAGTCCCGGATGCGGTCGGCGTCGAACCACCGCACCAGGATGCCGTTTTCCTTCAGCTTCCGGTACAGCTCCCCGCCGGGGAGCCTGTCAGACTTGGCGAAGATGAAGTTGGCGGAGGAGGGCAGGACCGTGAAGCCCAACTCCTCCAGCTCCCGGACCGTCCACGCCCGGTTATTTTGAACGGCGGCGGTGCAGGTCTGGAAATAGGGCTCGTCCTCCACGGCCACGGCGCCGGCGATGATACTGAGGCGGTTGACATTATAGGGGTTGAAGCTGTACTTCACCCGGTTCAGGGCGGATATGAGGGCGGGGCTGCCCAGGGCGAAGCCCACCCGGCCGCCGGCCAGGGAGCGGCTCTTGGACATGGTCTGGACCACCAGAAGATTGTCGTAACGGTAGATCATGGGCACGCAGCTCTCGCCGCCAAAGTCCACATACGCCTCGTCCACAATGACCACCCGGTCCGGGTCCGCCTCCAGCAGCCGCTGGATATCCGACCGGGGGACCGTCATGCCCGTGGGGGCGTTGGGGTTGGCGATGACGATGGTGCCGGGGAAGTCCATGTAGTCGTCCACATTCAGGGCGAAGTCCTCCCGCAGGGGAACGACCTTGGCCTCCAGGCCGAACAGGGCCACCTGGGATTTGTAGAAACCGTACGTGATGTCGGCATAGGCCAGGGGCTTGCCCTCGCCGCAGAAGGCCCGGAAGGCAAATGCCAAGATCTCATCGGAGCCGTTGCCGGTGAGAACGTTTTCCGGCTGCAATTCATAGCGCTTGGCAATGGCCTCCACCAGCTGGCCGCAGGTGGGGTCAGAGTACAGGTTCAGCTTCAAAAGCTCCGCCCGGGAGAGGGCCTTCACCACCTTGGGAGAGGGCGGGAAGGGGCTTTCGTTGGTGTTGAGCTTGATGTACTGCTGGTCCTGGGGCTGTTCGCCGGGGGTATAGGGGGCCAGACGGCCGGCCTCCCTGGAAAGGAACTTGCTCATGGTGCATTTCCTCCTTTTTCATTTCGGATAAGCACGGACCGGGCGTGGGCCTCCAGCCCCTCCCGGCGGGCAAACTCGGCGATGCGCTCCGCCACGGGGGAGAGCGCCGCCTGGTCATAGTAGAGAAAGCTGGACTTCTTCACAAAGTCATCCACGCTGAGGGGACTGGAGAACCGGGCGGTTCCGCTTGTGGGCAGCGTGTGGTTGGGGCCCGCGAAGTAGTCGCCCAGCGCCTCCGGGGCGCTGCGGCCCAGGAAGATGCTGCCGGCGTTTTTCACCCGGGGCAGCAGGGCGAAGGGGTCGTCCACGCACAGCTCCAGATGCTCCGGTGCGATGAGGTTGGCGGCCTCCACCGCCTTTTCCAAATCGTCGGTGACGATGATCTTGCCGTTGTCGTCCACGGCCCTGCGGGCCACCTCCCGCCGGGGAAGCAGCTCCAGCTGCCGCTCCACCTCCGCCTGGACGGCCTGAGCCAGTTCCTGGCTGTCTGTCACCAGCACGGGGGAAGCCAGCACATCGTGCTCCGCCTGGGACAGCATGTCCGCCGCCACCCAGGCGGGGTCGGACTTTCCGTCCGCCAGCACTAAAATCTCACTGGGGCCGGCGATCATGTCGATGGCCACCTGGCCGAACACCTTCCGCTTGGCGGTGGCCACGAAGATACCGCCAGGGCCCACCACCTTGTCCACCTTCGGCACGCTTTCCGTGCCGTAGGCCAGGGCGGCCACCGCCTGGGCGCCGCCGATCTTGAAAATCTTGTCGGCGCCGGCGATACGGGCCGCCGCCAGCGCCTCGGGGCTGATGGCTCCGTTTTGATCCGGCGGCGTCACCACCACGATCTCCCGCACCCCCGCGATCTTGGCGGGAATGACGTTCATCAAAATGGTGGATGGAAACGCCGCCGGGGCGCTGGGCACGCAGATGCCCACCTTTTCAATGGGCGTGTACCGCTGGCCCATGAGGATGCCAGGCTTGTCAGTCAGCACAAAGTCCTTGTGGACCTGCTGCTCATGGAAGCGGCGGATATTTTCCGCCGCCAGCTCCAGCGTCCGGATAAACTCTGAATCCAGGCTCTTCCAGGCCGCGTCCAGCTCCGCCCCGCTGACTTGCAGGTCCTCCAGCTCCACGCCGTTGAACTGCCTGGTATATGCCTTCAGTGCCGCGTCGCCCTTAGCTTTTACTTCGGCCAGCACCGCATCCACGACGGCGGACACATCCTCCTCCGCCTGGATGTCCCGGTTCAGGATGTCCTCCGGTGCCAGCTGGTCAAATTTCAAAATAGGGATCACTGCTCCGTCACCTCCCGCAGCTTGCCCAGAAGGGTGTCGATCTCCCGGCGCTTGAACTGGTAGCTGGCCCGGTTGGCAATGAACCGGGCGGAGATGGGCATGAACTCCGTCAGCACCTTCAGGTTATTCTCCCGCAGGGTGGTGCCCGTCTCCACGATGTCCACGATCACATCGGAAAGCCCCAGGATGGGAGCCAGCTCAATGGAGCCGTTCAGCTTGATGATATCGATGTCCCGGCCCTGGGCGGCGTAATAGCGCTTGGCGATGTTGACAAATTTGGTGGCCACCCGCAGAGTGCGGCCCGGGTCGTCGGCAAAGTCCTTGGGCCCCGCCACGCACATGCGGCACTTGCCGAGGCCCGTGTCCAGCAGCTCATACACATCGGCGCCGGACTCCGCCAGGATGTCCTTGCCCACGATGCCGATGTCCGCCGCGCCGTGCTCCACGTAAATGGCCACGTCGCTGGGCTTCACCAGGAAGTAGCGAATGCCGGCGGCGGGGTTTTCCACCACCAGTTTCCGGGTGTCGTTGTAATTTTCCGGGCAGCCGTAGCCCACGCCGGCCAGCAGGTCGTAGACCTTATCGCCCAGGCGGCCCTTGGGCAGGGCCACGTTCAGCATGACCCGGCCGTTTTCCCGGGTGTCCTCCGCCGTCCGGTCCAGCTCATCCAGGTACAGGGCAAAGCCGATGGCCCGGGCGCCGGAGCGGAACTGGGCCGCCAGGGGATCGTACCGGCCGCCCTTCAGCACCGCCCGGGGAAGGCCCGCCAGGTAGCCCTGGAACACCAGGCCGTTATAATAGTCCATATCGTTCACGAGAGACAGGTCCAGCTTCAGCTTCTCAGCCCGTCCCTGGGCCGCCAGCGTTTCGCAAAGGGTCCTGAGCTCCGTGAGGGCCGCGCCCATGGCGGCGTTGAGGGCCAGGGGCTCCGCCGCTTCCAGCACGGCCTCCCAGCCGCCGGACAGCCGGCTCAGCCGCCCCAGAGCGTCCGTGCCCTGGCGGGAGAGCCCCGCCTCCGCCGCGCACTTTTGCAGCTCGTGGAGGTTTTTGTCCCGGATGCAGGTCAGCAGCCGGGGCCGGATGGCCTCCGGTGCCCCCACGGCGTCAAAGAGGCCGGTGACAAACCCCATGTGGCTCAACTCCACCACAAAATCCCGCTCCGTCAGAGCCAGGCTCTGGAGGGCCAGAGACACCGCCTGGGCCGTCACGGCGTCGTCCACGGTGCCGATGCACTCCAGCCCCATCTGGCTGATCTCCTGGAAGGTATGGCTCTCCTGGCTGGGGCGGTAGACGTTTTCCACGTAGTAATACCGGCCGCAGCCGCCCTCCTCCACCTGGGCGTTCTTGGCGATGGACAGCGTCACGTCCGGCTTCAGCGCCAGCAGGCGGCCGTCCAGGTCTGTAAAGGTAATGACCTGCTCAGACGAGAGAAAGCGGCGGTTTTCCTGGTACAGGCCGTATTCCTCAAACCGGCCCATATGGTACTTGCCAAAGCCCGCCTTTTCATAGAGCAGCCGCAGCTGCAGGGAAAGCCGCTCCTGGGGCTTTAAAATATTCAGATCCAGTTCCATGGGATATGCCCTCCTCGCGGGCCGAAGGGCCCTTCTCTTTTCACGGAGATTATTTTACTTCATTTTATTACCGAAGTAAAGCGGTAATTCGGTAGCAAGCGAAATTCTGCCATTTGCACAAAGTTCCGCCGCCGGAAAAAGCCGGATACAGGGATTTTACACCCCGCATCCGGCTTTTGCAATCACTGTTCTTCCTCCAGGGCGATGGTAAAGGTGAAGGAACAGAAATTTTCCCTGCCCTCCTCCGGCAGCAGCAGCCCCAGGGAATCCGAATAGCGGAAGCCCCGCTGCCGAATCTCCAGCGTCAGCACCGTGCCGCCCTGGCGGAGGGTGAAGCCCGCCAGCCCCGTGGACTCCATCTGCTCCAGCAGTTCCCTGCGGGCGTCAGCCCGGAAGGGGGCCTCCTTTCGCGCCCAGGTATAAGCCATGGCGGCGGCCTCCATCTGGCTGGTGGGAAGCGTCAGCCAGTCCTCTGTGTTCTCCTTCTCCGCCGAAAGGGTCACGGCCGTCAGGCGGCCGTTTTCCACCGTGTAAGTGAAGGGCAGGTTTTTCGGTCCCCAGTCGCCGATATTGACATAGAACGTCCCGTTGTACGGCGGGTCCTGCCAGTGGCCGTTTTCGTCCAGACACTGGCCGGAAAACGTCATGTCAAAATAGTCCGCCTGCCGGTTGAAATTTTCCGCGAACTCCGCCACGGTCACTTCCCCCCGGTTGGGCGGCAGCTGGGACCAGGCGTTTACCGTCTCCGCCGCCGCCAGTACCAGTACCGCCGCCAGCAGATATGCCGCCGGGTTCACCCAGCGGAAGGGCTTTTCGATGTAGGCGATGTCCGTGTCCCAAGGCTGGGGCTCCCCCTCGCCGCAGCGCTTGGCGCACTGGTAGTAACGCACCAGGTTGAAAATGGGGACGCCCAGGCCCAGGCCATACCACAGCAGCAACAGATACCGGGTGAAGCCCTCCGCATATGTCAGCTTCCGTCCGCCGGGGGCCTCCAGCCGCAGGCCCATCAGCGCCTTGCCGGGCGTGGTGCCCAGCAGGTGGAGCAGCAGCGGCTCCACGAACAGCAGCAGGCCCCCCGCCAGCAGGGTGATGGCCGTCGCGTGGGACACCGGGTTCGTCCCTAACAGCGCCATGGCGCACAGCACCAGCATCCGCATTCCAAGCTCATCGAACAGCCGGGCAAACAGCCGCCGGGGGATGCTGGTGCAGACCGGCAGGGCGTCCGTCTCCGGCAGGGACGGTGCCTGGGGCGTCTTCCACCAGGCCTCGCCCCCTTCCGGCGGCAGTGCCGGCGCGTCCAAAGCGTCCAGGTAGGCTCCGGCGTCCAGACCGGCGAAGGTCTCCCCCGCCGTCCGCAGCCGGCCGCAGACCTCCTCCACCCGGTCCAGGGACGCCCGCTCCCCGCCCACTTCCGCAAGGCGCCGGTCCAGCACGGCGGCAAGCTCCAGCCGTCCGGCGGTAAGGTCTTTCAGTTCTTCCATGGTCACGCCCAGCCGCCGCAGCAGCTTGATCTTTTCCAGCACGGCCAGGTCCGCCTCGCTGTACTCCCGGTAGCCGTTTTTCGCCCGTGCCGGACACAGCAGCCCCTCCGCCTCGTAATACCGGATGTTGGCCCGGGGCACGCCGGACCGCTCCTCCATCTCCTTGCTGGTCAAAAGACCACCTCCTTTTCCTTCAGCGTACACTGTGAAGTAACTTGAAGGTCAAGTGTTTTTTCATTTTTATCCTACCACATAACGCCACTTTCCGCAAGGTGGCGCCTCTGGACTTTCCGCCGCCGGTCTGGTACAATAAAGTCACTTTTACCGCCCCGCCGCCGGCTAGGAGACAGGGCACAACAAGGAGGACGATTCCATGTACACACTGTCTGAAAACTGCCCCCGGGTGGACACCTGCGTTCAAAACGGCCAGGGCCTCATCCACATCAAGCACCTGACCGACAAGGAGGGCCTGTACGGCCACAGCCGCATGTTCGCCCATGTCACCGTGGACCCCGGCTGCTCCATCGGCTACCATGACCACCAGCACGAGACGGAGTTTTATTACATCATCAAGGGCGAGGCCGTGTTCCAGGATGACGACAAGGAGGTCCTGCTCCACACCGGCGACATCGGTGCCACCGGCTACGGCCACTTCCACGGCCTCATCAACCGCACGACCGAGCCGGTGGAGCTGATTGCCCTCATCGCCATGGAGTGAGCCGTGTCAGATTTACTGGCCGCCCTGGCAAGCCGGGGCAATGACGCCTCCGGCGCCCTGGCGCGTTTTTTGGGGGACGAGGCCCTTTACGAGGCCTGCTTCCGCCAGTTTTTGGCGGACCCGGCCTTCGGTGCCCTGGAGACGGCCATGGACAGCGGCGACGGCGCCGCCGCCTTTGAAACGGCCCACACCATCAAGGGCGTGGCCGGCAACTTGGGGTTGACAGAGCTGTACCACGCCGCCTGTGCCCTGGTGGAGCCTTTGCGCCACGGCGGGCTCACCGCCGGGCTGGAACCCCAGTGGCAGGCCCTGGTGGCCGCCAAAGCGGCGCTGGACGAATTCGCGCATTAAAAAAGAGCGGCATAAAGCCGCTCTTTTTTCTGTCTGTGAAAGTTTTTCTCCCTCCCGCTCATATTCCTTATGAGCGCGCGCCAAAGGAGTTGATCGCATGGACCTGAACCAACGGGCGGAGTATCTGGCCGAGACCTACGCCGATGCCATTCTCCGCCTGCGCTATACCTACTTGAAAGCACCCACGATGCCCAGGACATCTGCCAGACCGTATTCGTGAAGCTGCTGGCGGAGCCCAGGACCTTTGAGACACCAGAGCATGAGCGGTCCTACGTGCTGCGGATGGCCGCCAACGCCTGCAAGGACATTTTGAAAAGCCCCTGGCGGAAGCGGACCTGCGGCCTGGAGGCCTGCGCCCAGATACCGGCGCCGGAGGCAGCGGACGGCAGCTTGCTGGAGGCGGTGGAGCAGCTGCCGTCCCACTACCAGGCCGTCATCTACCTCTATTATTACGAGGGCTACCAAGCGTCGGAGATCGGGCACATCCTGGGAGTGCCCACTGCCACCGTTCACACCCGGCTGGCCCGGGGGCGGGCAAAGCTGAAAGACTTACTGGGAGGAGATGACTATGAACGCTCTGTTTGAATATCGGAATTCCCTGGACGCCCTGCGCTTCACGCCGGAGCAGAAGGCATCCCTGGCCGCCGGGGCCGCGGACGCGGCCAAAGGCAAAACCCACCGCCGTCCCCTGTGGCGGACCGTTCTCATCGCCGCCTGCCTCACCGCCGCTTTGGCGGTGGGTGCCGGGGCCAGCGGCGTACTGAAGTCCGCTGTGGAGGTCTTTGCCCCCATTTTCGGCGGCTCCGCCGCCCAGACGGAGGTCATTGACAAGATCGGCCATCCCATTGGCGCCGGAGATACGGACAACGGCGTCACCATCACCGCCGACGCCATCATCGGCGACGCGTACAACGCCGCCATCGTCTACACCATCCGCCGGGACGACGGTACGGCCCTGCTCCCCGAAGGGACCGACGCCGAAAGTCTCCTGATGGGCGGTTTTGGCGGCGCGAGCCTGAACGTCCGCGGCGGCAGCCTCAAGCCGGAAGACGGCGTCACCGTCTGCGACAAGGGGCAGGTTTTTGAGGAGATCCTGCCTCTGGAAGAGCTGGCAAGCATCCGCGTGGGCGGCATCGTCTACCCCATCTCCGGCAGCTAAAGACGCAAAAAACGCATCGGGTTGATCGGACCCGATGCGTTTTCTTTCAGGCCTGCCGTTCCCGGTCGGCAAGGTGCTGTCATGTGGGCTTCCACAGGCTTCCCAGTTCCTGTGGCCCTTCCACGCTTGTATCTTAAGCCTCCGTCCGGTAGTTGTCAATTCAAACTGTTGCAATCAGCAACAATTTGTGCAATCCGTCAAAAATGTCCTGCCGGAATTGACGTTTGTCCGTTTCACCTGCTATGATACAGAAAAGGAGTATCTGAAAAGCAGGGAGGCATGTCCATGGACCCCACCAGACGCAGGATTCGAAAAATCGACAAGGACGCCCAGCGCTTCGTGGCCCAGGCACTGGGCAACACAAACCTGAGTCTTTCCGACTATGACATGATTCACACCGTCAACCGCCGCCCCGGCATCACCCAGGAGGAGCTGCGGAAAAAGTACTGTCTGGACAAGAGCACCATTGCCCGCCGGGCCGCCAAGCTGGAAAAAGAGGGCTATATTGAACGCCGCTCCCACCCGGAGGACGGCCGCCGGAAGCAGCTGTTCATCACAGAGAAGGGCGCGGTCCTGCGCAACGCCAAGGTGGAGGCGGAGTCCTTCTTCTTCGAGTGGCTCACTGCGGACCTGACGTCCCAGGAGCTGGCGCAGCTGTGCCCGCTGCTGGACCGCATTCAGCTGCGCAGCCGGGATGAGCGGCGCCAGCAATTCCAGCACCTGCTGGAGGTCTACGCCCAATCCCACGGCGGTTCTTCCAATCCATAATGCAAAAGAGAGGACGGGATAGTCCGTCCTCTCTTTTGCGTTTACTCTTTTTCTTCAAACAGCGCCGCCAGGCTTTTGGTAAAGGGCGGATAGCAGATGCCCTTTTCCGTGACGATGGCGGTGATGAGTGTGTGGTCCGTCACATCAAAGGCGGGGTTGTAGCACTTCACCTCCGGCAGGGCCATGGGCTTTTCGTACCACAGGGTCTTGATCTCCTCCCCGTCCCGCAGCTCGATGGGGATATGGTCCCCGTCGGGGCAGGCCATGTCGATGGTGGAGGTGGGGCCCAGCACATATACGGGGATGCCGTAGTGCTTCGCCAGAATGGCCACGCCGCTGGTGCCGATCTTATTGGCGGTGTCGCCGTTGGCGGCCACCCGGTCGCAGCCTACGAAGCAGGCCTGGACCCAGCCGTTTTTCATGACGATGGAGGCCATGTTGTCGCAGATGAGGGTCACGTCCACGCCGCCCTTTTGCAGCTCGTAGCTGGTGAGGCGTGCCCCCTGGAGCAGGGGTCGGGTCTCGTCGGCGAACACCCGCAGCTTCATGCCCTTTTCCGCCGCCAGCAGGAAGGGCCCCTGGGCGGTGCCGTAGCGGGAGGTGGCCAGAGGGCCGGCGTTGCAGTGGGTCAGCACGCCGTCTCCCTCTTTCAAAAGACTCAGTCCGTATTCGGAGATGGCTTTGCACTTGGCCATGTCGTCCTCATGGATCTCCACCGCCTTTTCGTACAGGGCGTCCAGCACCGCCTCCCGGCCCTCCGCCCGGTGGGCCCCGGCGGTCTCCAGCTGAACGTTCAGCGCCCAGCTGAGGTTCACCGCCGTGGGGCGGGAGCTGTTGAGATAGGCGCTGTACGCTTTCAGCTGTTCCAGAAAGCCGTCCATGTCCGGGGCTTCGATGGTCCGGGCCAGGGCGTACAGGCAGTAGGCGGCGCAGATGCCGATGGCCGGGGCGCCCCGGACACGCAGCAGGCGGATGGCGTCGTACATCTGCTCCGCCGTCTCCAGGCGGATCTCCGTTTCCTCGGCGGGCAGCAGGGTCTGGTCAATGATATACAGGACCTCCGCCGCCTTATCATAGCGGATATTCTGTGCAGGTCTTTCCATAGGCGTCCCCTCTCACACCCGGACGATGTAGCCGTCCTTCCGGGGCTTCGGCGCGGGCACAGGTCCCTCCGCATAGCCCAGGATGCAGTTGCCGACGCCCCGCAGCGTCTCCGGCAGGCCCCACTTTTCCAGCAGCGCCTTGCCCTCGGGCATGTCGAACAGCTCTCTCGCCCGGTTGATCCAGCAGGAGCCGACACCCAGGGACCAGGCCGCCGTCATCAGGTTGCCCAGCACCAGGGAGCCGTCCGCCATCCAGTTGGGGTTCTCCCCGTCCGCCAGGACCACCACCACGGTGGGCGCACCGTAGAAGGGGTCCGTTCCGGGCTTGCCCTGGATCTCCGCGTTCAGCCGGGACATATAGGAAATGGTCTCCTGGTCCTGGACCACCACCATAACAGCCGGCTGCAAGCCCTTGCCGGAGGCCGCCCAGGTGCCGGCCTCCAAAATGGCGTCCAGCTCCGCGTCCGTGATCTGCTCCGCCTTGTACTTGCGGATACTGCGGCGCTCCTTCAGCACGTTCAATGTCTCATTCATAACGATTCCCCTTTCCAGGTATGATAGGGCCATTGTATCACGTTTCTCCCCATAGTCCAAAGATTATTTGTCCGCCGGTGGATTTTTATGCAGATTGGGGCTGGTATTTTCCCTAGCCTTTTGGTATGATTTTCAAAATGCCTCTTTACACGAGGCGCAGACCGCGAAAAATAATGCCGCAAAACGGCTGATTCCGACCAGTAAGGAGTGATCCCCATGCCCCGCCCTCTTTCCGCCCGCACCGCCAGCTTCACCGATTCCGTGATCCGGCGCATGACTCGGGTCTCTTTGCAGCACGGCGCCGTGAACCTGTCCCAGGGGTTCCCGGATTTTGACCCGCCCCAGGCCATTCCGGACCGGCTGTCCCAGGTGGCCCACGAAGGTCCCCACCAGTACGCTATTACCTGGGGCGCCCAGAATTTCCGGGAGGCGCTGGCCAAAAAGCAGAGCCATTACATGGGCCTGCCCATCGACCCCGACCGGGAGGTCGTAGCCACCTGCGGCTCCACGGAGGCCATGATGTGCGCCATGATGACCGTGGCGGACCCTGGGGACAAGGTCATCGTCTTCTCGCCCTTTTACGAGAATTACGGTGCGGACACCATTCTCTCCGGCGCGGAGCCCATTTACGTGCCCTTGAACCCGCCGGACTTCTCCTTTGACCCGGAGGTGCTGGAGGACGCCTTCCGCCAGCATCCCAAGGCCCTGGTGCTGTGCAATCCCTCCAACCCCTCCGGCAAGGTGTTCACACGGGCGGAGCTGGAGGTCATCGCCGCCCTGGCGGAAAAGTACGACGCTTACGTCATCACCGACGAGGTGTACGAACACATCGTTTACGCCCCGCACCAGCACACCTACTTTGCCTCCCTGCCGGGCATGTGGCAGCGGACCCTCTCCTGCTCTTCCCTGTCCAAGACGTACTCCATCACCGGCTGGCGGCTGGGGTACATCATCGCCCCGGCGGACATCATCGAGCGGGCTAAAAAGGTCCACGACTTTTTGACCGTGGGCTGTGCCGCCCCCCTGATGGAGGCGGTGATGCCGGCCCTGGAATTCGGCCAGGACTACTATGACGGGCTGTTGGCAAAATACACCCACAAAAAGGACCTGTTCCTCCAGGGGCTGGATGACCTGGGCATCGCCCACACAGATCCCCAGGGCGCCTATTACGTGCTGTTGGATATCGGCGAATACGGCTATGACAGCGACCTGACCTTCTGCGAAGACCTGGCCGCCAAGGTGGGCGTGGGCGCCGTGCCCGGCTCCAGCTTCTTCCGAGAGCCGGTGAACCACCTCATCCGGATGCACTTTGCCAAAAACGACGAGACCCTGTACGAGGCCCTGAACCGTTTGGAGGCCATGCACATCCTGAAAAAATAAAAACGGAGGCGGCAGTTGCCGCCTCCGTTTTTCTGTCACGCTTCCTCCAGGTATGGACCGGAGTCGTAATGGTTATACTGCTTTTTCAGCTTGACCACCAGGGAGCCGTCCGGCTGCTCCTGCTCCTCCAGGATACGGAACTGGGTGCGGCTGCGCCGCATCTGGTTCTGATAGTGTTCATACTCCGCCCGGACGGCCTGAACGGCCATCTCATGGGGCAGATCGTCCTTCAGCAGAAAATGCACCGTCTGTTCCAGGCAGGCGGCCTTGATGCGTTTCATAGGGAGCCTCCTTCTTTTTCGGATGTCTGCATTTTACCACCTCGCTTTTTCTGTTTTCAAACAAAAAGTTTTTTGTTTTCGTTTTTTTGTTGTTTTTTCCAAGATATATCCCATGAAAAATTGTTGATTTTTTCATGTGTCCCGGTTTGCTATCGACATTCACCGGCGGGTCTGCTATACTGAGAGCATCAAAACAAAGGGGAACCTCTATGGAACGAGATTTTTTGCCCATCTCCCGGGCGGACATGGACCGCCGGGGCTGGGAGCAGTGTGATTTTGTCTATGTCATTGGTGACGCCTATGTGGACCACTCCACCTTCGGCCACGCCATCATCTCCCGGGTGCTGGAGGACGCCGGATACAAGGTGGGCATCATCTCCCAGCCGGACTGGAAAGACCCCAACAGCATTCTGGCACTGGGGGAGCCCCGTCTGGCCTTTCTGGTCATGGGCGGCAACATGGACTCCATGGTGAACCACTACTCCGTGTCCAAAAAGCGCCGCCGGACCGACGCCTTTACCCCCGGCGGCGTCACCGGCAAGCGGCCGGACCACGCCACGGTGGTATACTGCAACCTCATCCGCCGCAGCTTCCCCCACAAGCCCATCATTGTGGGCGGCATTGAAGCAAGTCTCCGCCGCCTGGCCCACTACGACTACTGGTCCGACAGCCTGAAGCGCTCCCTGCTGCTGGACGCCCAGGCGGACCTGCTGCTGTACGGCATGGGAGAGCGCAGCATCGTGGAGGTGGCCGAGGCCCTGGACAGCGGCCTTGCCATTTCCGATATCACCTATGTCCGGGGTTCCGTATACAAGACCCGGTCCCTGGAGAGCGTGTATGACGCCCTGACCCTTCCCTCCTGGGAGGCCCTGAACGAGAGCCGCCGCACTTACGCCGAGAGCTTTTACACCCAGTACTGCAACACGGACCCCTTCGTGGCCAAGCGGCTGGTGGAGCCCTACGAGGCGGAGGGCTGCTACGTGGTACAGAACCCGCCCCAGGAACCCCTGACCACCCAGGAGATGGACCATGTGTACGCTCTGCCCTATATGCGGACGTATCACCCCTCTTACGAAAAGCTGGGCGGCGTCCCGGCCATTGAGGAGGTCAAATTCAGCCTCACCTCCAACCGGGGGTGCTTCGGCGGATGCAGCTTCTGCGCCCTGACCTTCCACCAGGGCCGCATTGTCCAGACCCGCAGCCACGAAGCCATCATCGAAGAAGCCAAGCTGCTGACTAGGGACCCGGACTTCAAGGGCTATATCCACGATGTCGGCGGTCCCACCGCCAACTTCCGCCATCCCAGCTGCCAAAAGCAGCTGACGAAGGGCGTGTGCCCCAACCGCCAGTGCCTGTTTCCCACTCCCTGCAAAAACCTGACGGTGGACCACAAGGATTACCTGGAGCTGCTGCGCAAGCTCCGCTGCCTGCCGGGGGTGAAGAAGGTATTCATCCGCAGCGGCATCCGTTTTGACTACCTGCTCTGCGACAAGGACGGCACCTTCCTGCGGGAGCTGGTGGAGCACCATGTCTCCGGTCAGCTGAAGGTGGCGCCGGAGCACATCGCCGACCCGGTGCTGAGCATGATGGGCAAGCCCTCCAACGAGGTGTACCGGCGGTTTCTTGCCAAGTACCAGCATCTCAACGAAAAGCTGGGGAAAAAGCAGTTCGTGGTGCCCTATCTCATGAGCAGCCACCCCGGCTCCACGCTGAAAGAGGCCATCGCCCTGGCGGAGTACATCCGGGACCTGGGCTACATGCCCGAGCAGGTCCAGGACTTCTATCCCACCCCCTCCACCATCTCCACCGTCATGTACTATACCGGCCTGGACCCCCGGACCATGCAGCCGGTGTACGTGCCCACCAGCCCTCACGAAAAAGCCATGCAGCGGGCGCTCATCCAGTACCGGGACCCGAAGAACTACCGCCTGGTGCGGGAGGCGCTGGAGACCGCCGGCCGCCAGGACCTCATCGGCTACGGAAAGGAGTGCCTCATCCGCCCCGCCGGCCAGCGGCCGCCCCAGGACGGCAAAGCCGGCGGCCGTTCCGGCCAGAGCGGCACCGGCAGCCGCTTTAAACGCTCCCAAAGCGCAAGCTCCGGGAAGCCCGCCAGGAGGCAAAAGCCCGGTTCCCGTCCCACCGGCTGGGCCAAGCCCTCGCCCAAAAAGAACAAGCCCGCCCGCAGGGGACGGACCTGAAAAGTCTCCGCCTCCGCGGTATGCGGAGGCGGGAATTTTTGCTTTTCATCATACCCACCGTTTCCGCCGCATAGGCTGAACCAACAAGAGGCGGGGAGTGTTGTGCTTTGAAGGGTAATATGGAGGACCGGGCGGAACGCCTGGCTCAGTACATCATCGAAAACCGGACCACAGTCCGCGCCGCCGCGCAGAAATTCGGCATCAGCAAATCCACCGTACATACGGATGACACGATAAGGAACGGTCCCCGCAGCGCGCAGCGGGGACCGTTCCGCTTTGCCCGCGAGGCGCCAAAGCCTGCCTCAGGGCGGTATTTTTGCGTTCCGCGTTCATTCGCCTTTTGTCTATTGCAGCTATATCTGTTATTTTTTCTGTGGGATTTTTTGTAAAATTATTCAGAAAATCATAGAAAGTCCTTTTTTCGGTTGCACCGGGAAAGCCAGATATGTATAATAACAAACAATAAAGATGTCTTATTTATCTTTGAATGAGGCAAGACCGTCCGTTGGCCGCCGTAATGGCGGCGGAGGCTCCCATGTATATGACGATGGCTACCATTCACATCTTGTTGATTGGCGCGATTCTGATTTTTGCCCTGATTTTGGTGATTGGGAATGAGAATCGTGTAATTGGTCATGTTTACAGCAAGGGAGCTGCCGCCTCAGCCGCTCTGTTTCGGAGCCGCTGAGCACCGCGGAAACATACTTTGAAGTCCGTGACCTGAACACCCGGGTCACGGACTTTTTTCACGCTGCGGCGCCCATCCGGCCCGCAGGAACTGATAGGAGGAATGTGTTTTGAAGATTTCCGCCACCAAAGCGATCATGGAGTGTTTGCTGGAGCAGGATGTGGACACCGTTTTCGGGTATCCCGGCGGCACCATTTTGAACCTCTATGACGAGCTCTACCGCTACCGGGGCCGCATCCGCCACGTACTCACCGCCCACGAGCAGGGCGCCGCCCACGCGGCGGACGGCTACGCCCGCTCCACAGGGAAGGTGGGCGTGTGCTTCGCCACCTCCGGTCCCGGCGCCACCAACCTCACCACCGGCATCGCCACCGCCCACCTGGACTCCTCTCCCGTGGTGTTTATCACCTGCAACGTGGGCGAGAACCTGCTGGGCCGTGACGCTTTCCAGGAGGTGGACTCCACCGGCATCGTCATGCCCATTACCAAGGCCGCTTTCCTGGTGCGGGACGCCCAGCAGATCCCCGACGTCATGCGCCAGGCCTTCGCTGTGGCCGCCAACGGCCGGCCCGGCCCGGTCCTCATCGACTTTTTGAAAAACGTGACCGCTCCCCAGGAGATGGTGGACTATGAGTTCATCCCCTGGCGGGAGAACCGCCGCTGCGCCGGCGTCCGGGAGCTGAACGCCAGCTGCCTGGTGGAAAAGCCCCAGGCCGACCCCCAGGACATCGACATCCTGCTGGAGATGATTGCCGAGGCGGAGCGCCCCATGGTCATCTGCGGCGGCGGCGTGGTCCGGGGCCGTGCCGACAAGGAATTCCGCATCTTTGCTGAAAAGCTGGACGCGCCGGTAGCCATCACCCTGATGGGCGGCGGCGGCTTCCCCGGCGACCACCCCCTCACCACCGGAATGATCGGTATGCACGGCTCCAAGGCCTCCAATATCGCCTGCAGCCAGTGCGACCTGCTTATCGCCGTGGGCTGCCGCTTTTCCGACCGGGTGGCCCTGGACCCCAAGACCTTCGCCAAGCAGGCGAAGATCGTGCAGATCGATATTGACCGGGCTGAGATCGATAAAAACGTCCTTACGGACCACCACATCATCGGCTCCGCCAAGCGGGTTTTGGAATCTTTGAACCAGCGGATGCCGCAATATGACCATGCGGTGTGGAAGGCCCGCATTCTCCCCCTGCGGGCCCCCTCCGTGGCGGAGGACTCTCCCATTCTGACACCCCAGCAGATCATGGAGGGCATCCGCCTGCTGGTGCCGGAGGATACCATCGTAGCCACCGATGTGGGCCAGCATCAGATGTGGGCGGCAAAATACCTGCATTTCACCTATCCCGGCCAGCTGCTGACCTCCGGAGGCTTCGGCACCATGGGCTTTGGCCTGGGCGCCGCTATCGGCGCCCAGATGGGCAATCCGGACAAGCGGGTCATCCATATCACCGGCGACGGCTGCTTCCGGATGAACTGCCACGAGCTCTGCACCGTGGAGCATTATCGTCTCCCCATCATCACGGTCATCTTCAACAACGGCACCCTGGGTATGGTGCGGCAGTGGCAGAACCTTATTTATGAAAAGCGCTTCTCCGAGACCACCCTGGACCGTGGACCAGATTTTGTGAAGCTGGCGGAGGCCTACGGGCTACACGGCTACCGGGCCCGCACCCGGGTGGAGGTGGAGGATGCCCTCCGCCAGGCCCTTGCCTGCGGCACCGGCGCGGTCATCGACTGCGTGCTGGACATTGACGAGATGGTGCGCCCCATGGTGGCCGCCGGCTCGCCCATCACTGACTTTTTGCTGAGCGAGAGGAGGGATGACACTTGAAAAAGGAATTCAATATGGAGCGGAAGCTCTACACCCTCTGTATCCTGGTGGACGATACCCCCGGCGTCCTCAGCCAGGTGGCCCGCCTGTTCTCCCGCAACGGATATAATATCGAATCCATCGTCTCCGGTGCCACGGACCGTCCCGGCATCACCCGCATCTCCATCGAGATCCTGGGCGATGAGATGATGATCGACCAGATCGCCGCCCAATGCCGCAAGCTGCTGCCGGTGAAGGCCGTGAAGATTCTGGACGAGGAGAGCTGCATCCGCCGGGAGATCGCGCTGATCAAGGTCAGCGCCCAGGACCGCAACACCCGGGATGAGATCATCCAGCTGGTGAACATCTTCCGGGCCCAGGTCATCGACATCAGCCACAGCTCCCTGACCATCTGGGTCTTTGGCAGCCATAGAAAAAACTCCGCCCTCATCGGGATGCTGGAGGACTTCGGCATTCTGGAGATCGCAAAGACCGGCACCATCGCCATCGAGCGGGGGCGCAGCACCATCTACGACAACAACAAGCTCCAAGAGGAGTACAACTACGGCAAGCACGTTTTGTAAGGAAGGACCCCCCAGCATGATCGCAAAATGGAACATCACGATCCCCGAACTCACCGAAGAGGAACCCCGCAGCGCCTATGTCTACGTACCGGACGCTTTTGAAGAGGCCCCCGAGGCCCGCTATCCGGTCCTCTATATGTTCGACGGCCACAATGTCTTTTTCGATGAGGACGCCACCTACGGCAAAAGCTGGGGCATGGCGGACTTTGTACATGAGACCCAGCTGCCGGCCATCATCGCGGCGGTGGAGTGCAACCACAGTCCCGACAACGGGCGCCTCTGCGAGTATTCCCCCTTCACCTTCGACACGCCGGATCTGGGCCATGTGGATGGCCGGGGCCATACCACCATGGAGTGGACGGTGAACACCTTTAAGCCCTACATCGACGCGGAGTTTCCCACGTTGCCGGACCGGGCCCACACCTTCATTGCCGGCAGCTCCATGGGCGGGCTCATGAGCCTGTACGCGGTCACGGCGTATAACCACGTTTTTTCCCGGGCGGCAGCCCTGTCCCCCTCCATCTGGTTCGCCACGGGGCGGCTGGACCGGCTGCTGCGCACCGCCCCCCTGGAGCCGGACACGGTGGTTTATATGGACTACGGCTCCCGGGAGCTGGCCTTCCACAGCAACATGAAGCACCAGTTCAGCCGGGTGGCCGCCCGGCTGAACTGGCGCGTGGCGTGATGCTGGAAAGCCGCATTGTCCCCGGCGGCGACCACAACGAGGCCAGCTGGGAACGGCAGATCCCCTTCTTCATGGACACCTTGCTCTACGGATTGGAATGACATAAGATCACCCACCACTTTACAGGGAAAAGAGAGGGACATATGAAAAACATCATTTTTATCTCCCCCAACTTTCCCACCAACTACTGGCAGTTCTGCCGCGAACTGAAAAACAACGGCATGAATGTGCTGGGCATCGGCGACCAGCCCTATGACCAGCTGAGTCCCAACCTGAAGGACAGTCTCAATGAGTATTACAAGGTGGGCAGTCTGGAAAATTATGACGAGGTCTACCGGGCGGTGGCCTTCCTCACCTTCAAGCACGGCCGCATCGACTGGCTGGAGTCCAACAACGAGTACTGGCTGACCATGGACGCCCGCCTGCGGACGGACTTCCACATCGCCAGCGGCTTCCAGGATGAGGATATGCCCCGGGTCCGCTACAAGTCCAGAATGAAGGAGTTCTACGCCAAGGCCGGCATCCCCACCGCCCGCTACCACCTGGTGGATGACCTGGAGGGCTGCCGCGCCTTTTTGAAGACGGTGGGCTATCCCGCCGTGGCCAAGCCCGACAACGGCGTGGGCGCCGCCGGCACCCACAAGATCCAAAGTGATGAGGACCTGGTCCATTTCATGGAGGACTATCCCAAGGACGTGCCCTACATCATGGAGGAGTTCATCCACGCCACCATCAACTCCTACGACGCCATTATCGACTCCCATGGGAATGCTTTGTCATCAAAAATTCTTCGTAGGCATCACAATAGAGTTGAACCTCATCGCCAAATGCGATCTGCCGTCCCTTGTCCAGCCACAGGATCTTGCTGCACATATCCCGTAGTTGGCCAATGGAATGGGACACCAGGATGGTTGTAGCACCGCCATTTATAATTTCACGCATTTTCTTTTCGCTTTTCTTCTTGAAAGCACCATCGCCCACCGACAGCACCTCGTCCAGGATCAGGATGTCTGGCTGTACCAGAGATGCGATAGCGAAGGCCAGCCGGGACTTCATGCCGGAGGACAGCTGCTTGAAGGGCCGGTCCTGAAAATCCTGCAATTCCGCGAAATCAATGATCTGGTCATACATTTCATCCATGAATTTTCGGGTGTAGCCCAACATGGCACCGCGAAGATACGTATTTTCCCGGACTGTCAGGTCTCCGTCAAAGCCGCTGGCTAGTTCCAACAGGGCAGCGATATTGCCCTCCCGCTTCACCCAACCTTTGGTGGGCTCCATAATGCCAGAAATAGCTTTCAGCAATGTGGACTTACCGGCGCCGTTGGTGCCAATGATGCCCAGCATATCCCCTTTTTCCAGTGAAAAGGTGACATCACGGTCTGCCCAGAATTCCGCAACGTGGTAGTTGTGCTTCAGCCGCCGCATGATGTATTCTTTTAGGCCGATTTCTTTAAAATCACCGGTCATATAGCGGATAGACACATTTTCCAATTGTAAAACGCTCATGCCTGTCCCTCCGTTATACGTAATATAGGAAACGGTGGTTATACTTCTTGTACATCCAGCAGCCAATGCCCAGCACGATGACCACGTCCGCCGCCATCAGCAGATGAAACCAAATGGTGGGAATGGTAGCCTCGATGACGATTTTGCGGAAATAGCGGATGAACAGATACACCGGATTCAGCAAAAACAGGCACTGCACATTATAAAAATACCGGTCAATTGTATAAAAGATGGCGGACATATACATCAGCAACTGGGTAAACACCGACCACAGGTACTGGATGTCCCGGAAGAACATGAACAGCGCCGACAGGATCAGCCCCACGCCGATGTTGAACAGCACCAGGCACCCGATGGGATACAGCAGGAAAATCAGCTTCCAGGTGAAGGTGATGTCGTCCAGCACGCAGAACACGAAAAACACGCACAGCGTCAGGCCGAAATTGATGAGGGTCTGGACGTTCTTGGAGAACAGGAACAGGTACTTGGGCACGTTGACTTTCGTAAAAATCCTCGAATTTCCCATCAGGGAGGCCATGCCCTCCCGGGTGGATTCGCTGAAATAGCTGAACACCAGGTTGCCGCAGAACAAATACGTGGTGTAGTGAGGGGTGCTCCGTCCGAAAAACTGGGTGAACACCAGCCGCATCACCAGCAGCATCAGCAGCGGCGGCAGCACGCTCCACGCCATGCCCAGCGCCGTCCGCTTGTATTTCTTTTTGAAGTCCCGCTTCACCAGTTTCTCAAAGAGGAACTGGTGAAGCCTTAGTTTCTGAATCATATGCGCTCCTAATCAATCCCGGAAATACAGGTCCCGGGTGTATACCTTGTCCATCACCGGCTCCAGCTCCGGGCTGTACCGGTTGGCGATGATCACCTGGCTGACGGCCTTGAACACCTCCCAGTCCCGCAGCACCCGGCTGCCGAAGAAGGTGTCCTCCTTCAGGGTATCTCGGGATTCAGAGGCGCCCCGAAGTAACCAGCGATGAGCACTGATCCAGAATTGACTGCCGCATTAACCGCCGTCCTGGCAAGTTGCCTCGTGTTTCTGATAAGGCAATTGACTGGAAACGGTATATCGAAAATCGCAGGTCCTCAGTGCGCTGCAAAGTGGAGCATGCATTCCGGATCATCAAATGTCAATTTGGCTACAAGAAAACAGTGTACCGCGGGCTGATGAAAAACGAAAACCGGCTCTACGCCATGTTCGCTTGCGCAAATCTGTATTCTCTTGCCATCGCCGGGCGAAAACTCTCCACGGACTGATATGGGGTTCGTCTGCCCTTTTTCGGAAAAAGTGTTTAAATAGCAGAGGAATACTGGCTGTTTTCAGTCCAAACCACACTTATTTGCTAAAAATCCCCATCGCTTCATTATGCCATGGGCATGAAGGCGATTTCAGAGGTCCCCTAATCCTGCGGTCTCAGACGGTCCTGAACCTAAATCTCACAAACAGCAAAGGGAGCAGAAAACTGCACCCTTTACTGTTGAACGTACTGCGGGCAAAAAGCGAACTGCTGAACACCTGCCGTTTCCATATCACGGCCCCATAATACACTCTCCCCATTTTACCCGCTTTGTTTCTGCAAAAGACGGAGGTAGACGTCGACTGTCCCGTCTTCGTCTACCTCTATCTTTTCAACCAGCTGCTTCAGCTGGGCGTTATTCAGTTTTTTCACGGACACAAAGTCCTTCAAATGATCCATAGTCCGTCGGATGACCCGGTCGATATCCGCATCATTCAAATCATGGAGCTGCATCTGTCGGAGTTCCTCCTCCAACCGGAGTAGTTCCGCCTTGCTGGCATTCAGCTTCTGATCCAGCTCCTGCCGGGTGATGATGTCATCCGCATAGAGATCCAGAAACTTTTGCCGCTGCTTTTCCAGCTTTGCCAGCCGCGCCTGTACAGCTGTCCGGCGTTCATCCTGATTCGTCTCCTGCTGACAAGCGTCCCGCAGTTTCTGCCGCAGGCCTTGTTCCACATGGGTGCGGTCTTTCAGCAGCGACAGGAAGTATTCGTCCAGGCAGGCGATCAGCTCCTCCTCATCCACAGTGACCGCGTTGGGACAGTTATGGATTCCCTGTCCATTGTGCTTGCTGCACACCCAGCGGACGTATGTATTCCTGTACGTCCGGCTGACCCGGCGGAAGGACCATCCGCAGTACTTACAGACGATCAGGGTGGAGAACAGATGCTTGTTGCTCTGGCGCTGATGCCCTGTCTGGAACATCTTCCGTCTGGACTGCATCAGTTCCCCCGCCCGTCGGAACAGCTCATCGCTGATGATCCGCAGTTCGGGCTTTTCTGCGATCTGCCATTCAGACTGGTCCCGGCGGACCCGCTCACTGGTAAGGAAATCCGCGATCTCCTCCTTGCCGTTGATCACTTTCCCCGTATAGATCGGATTGGTCAGGATCCGGCAGACCGTGACCTGGCTCCAGCTGCAGTTCCGCTTGGTTTTCAGCCCCTGACGGTTCAGCATATCCGCGATCTTGCTGCCGCCATAGCCGTCCTCCACATACCAGCGGTACATCTGACGGATGATTGCCGCTTCTTCCTCGTTGATTTTCAGGTTGAAGTAATCCCCGATGATCTTATCATAGCCGTATACAAGGTTGGGGACTTTTCCTTTCTCCGCATTGATATGTTTGCCGAACTTGACCCGCTTCGAAGTGTTGCGGGATTCCTCCTGCGCCAGTGCGCCAAATACGGTGAGCACGAACTCACTGTCACCCATGGACGTCATGTTTGCCGTCAGGAATACCGTTTCGATTCCCAGGGCTTTCAAACGGCGGACGCTCTGCAGCAGGTCCACGGTATTGCGGGCCATACGGGAGATGTCCTTTACCACGAGCATCTGAAACAGTCCCCGTTCGGCATCGGCCATCATCTGCTGGAATTCTTTCCGCCGCTTGATCTTGGTCCCGGAGATTCCCTCATCGGCATAGAGTCGGACCAATTCATGCCCATTCTTTTCCGCGTATTCCACAAAGAAGTTCTTCTGAACAGCAAGACTGTTCAACTGATCCGTCTTATCCGTGGATACCCGGCAGTATGCTGCGATCCTCGTAGCAAAGACACCTCCTTTCTTCCATACTCTGATCTCAGCGGCCCGTGGACACTTATGCTGTACGGGGCGTTTTGTCTTCCCTTAGCAAAAGCTCCTCCGACATCGCCGGAATATTAGCCTGTGCCAACAGTGCCAGCAACAGGTCTGTATACTCCTTCTGTTTCTCTGCTGGATGGATCTGAACAGTCATTGGCTTGTCCCCCTTTCTGATCTCACTCCACCATATGCGTCGGTCCGGTTCCTTTAGAACGACGCGCGCATATGTCCAACGCAAATTCCTCCGCAGGAATTTCCTATGATAAAGAACCCCTTGCGCAAAGAGCGAATGAGCCGCGTATACCATTCCCGCTTTTCCGGCATGTTCATTGACATCGTCCGCGCCAGCTTCGCAGCCGCGTCCTAATCCTGGCGGAAGTGCATCTGCACCGACGCCTGCCTCAGAGCCGCCTTTGCACGCTCGTTTTCGACCCATTGGCTGGCGAACCAGCCGCCGATCCCAAGCTTCCGCCCTTCGCGCAGGATGCGCACCGGCATTCCGTCCTGCCTCCAGTTTAAATTCTGGCGCTCGTCCAGCAGCAGGACCAGCGGGCACCGGGCATCCGCAGCCGTCGAAGTTCGGCTGTCCCAGATGACCCGCAGGACATGTATAACTTTACAGCATACAGCATAACTGCGTATTTAATCGTGATGCGTTACCTAACATTACAATAATGTTTGCAGATGGTTTCCACATTTCTGTTTGGAGCAGGCCCTATGAAATGCCAAAAAATAAAAACTGCACGGCATCACACCGTGCAGTCCAGGTGAATTATGTTACCAACCGGCAGCTTTCATTCGAGATTCGGTAAGGATATACTCCTGAACAGCCCGTCTTGGAATTTTCCAGATGCGGCCAATTCGCATCGCCTTGAGTTTACCGGATTTCAGAATCTTATAAATCGTATTCATCCCCCATCCCAGCAGTTCCGCTGCTTCTCCAGGAGTTATAAGAGTGTCATAATAATCAAACATCGTGCTGAGCCTCCTTTTGGTAATTTACCAGGATGTTATCAGACGAATCACAACTTGATGTACTCTGATATAATAAAACAGGCCAAATCGCAAAGGCAAATCAGAAACAAAACATTGACAAGGGTGACCACCTATAAGAGCCAATTAGCAGCACCTTCTCCACCATTGCGGGCATTATTGATCTCGTTCCATGACCAACAATGGAACTCCATGAAACCGCTCTATTTATTTACATCCGTACACAAAGACATCTCCGAGCGGCTGCCGCAGTTTAACCGGGCACTGTATTTACAGGTAAAAGAAGTATTGGAAGTCAACAAGGCCCAGCGGCATATCCGTGGCGGCATCGCCACCCGGAAAAAATACCGCGGCAGCTGAAACGAAATGGAGGTATGGATATGCCAAATCGTCTCCAGGGCCAAAACGAGCAGACGGAACGTCAGGCCCCCACGCCGCCCGCTTCCCGGGAGCCGCCTGTGCGGCGGTGGCCCCATCCCGTCAGCGGCGTGGAGCCCGCCCGGGCGGCGGACCCCATGCTGCACTATATCCGCTGCGCCCTCTCTTATCAAAACCAGCAGCTGGCGGACATCAAGGCCCTGCTCCAGCGGCTGCTGGTGGAGCGTGGGGAGGACCCCGGAGAATAACGGCAGCTCCGCCATTTTCCTCTTGTGTTTTTCCGGGAGCTGTCCTATAATGTTATAAGTGTTATGTAAATCTGCAAAAGAGGACTACCGCGGCTCTGCCGCGTTTTCAAGGAGCAACCATTCTATGGCAAAAAAACACCGCCGCCGGCGCAGCTGGAGCCGGACCATCTTACTGTTGGTTTTCGTTGTGGCTGCCGTGTATGCCGGCGCCCACTGCCTGTTCCGAGCGCCGGAGCTTTTGGAGGGGATCCGCACGGAGAGTACCGTCCCAGTCGAAGGGCCGGCGGACACCACAGCGGAGGATGCCGCCGCAGCCGCGGCTCTGGCCGCCCACACGGCGCGGAAGGACAACTTTTACACCATTCTGGTCTCCGGTGTGGATGACGGAAACGGCGGCAGCGACACCAATATTCTGGTGGCGGTGGACGCGGAGAACGGCGCCATCCACGGCGTCAGCATCCCACGGGACACCAAGGCCGTCATCAACGGCGGCACCCACAAGATCAATTACGCCTATAACCACGGCGGCACCCGCCTGCTGGCGGACACCATCTCCGGCCAGTTGGGCATTCCCGTGGACTTCACCGTGACGGTGGACCTGGACGGTTTCGTGGCGCTGGTTGACGCCATCGGCGGCGTGGATTTTTACATCCCCGTGAACATGGACTATGACGATCCTGTCCAGGGCCTGTCCATCCACTACCAAAAGGGGACCCAGCACCTCACCGGCCAGCAGGCCATGGAGGTAGTGCGCTTCCGTCACAACACGGACACCAGCGTGGTGGCCTACGGCAATGAGGACATTGGCCGCATGAGCACCCAACAGGAGTTTTTGAAGGCCGTGGCCAAGCAGACCCTGACCCTGTCCAATGTGGACAAGGTGAGCTCCTTCGCCAAGATCTTCCAGCAGTATGTGGAGACGGACCTGACCTTGGGGAACCTTGCCTGGCTGGGCAAGGAGGCCATCTCCATGGGCGCCGACAACATTTCTTTTTCCACGCTGCCCGGCGAGTGGAAATCTCCGTACATCTATCTGGACCCGGAAGCTGTTTTGTCCCTGGTCAACGAGTCTTTGAACCCTTACGTAGAGGACCGGGTCATGGAGGACCTGAATATTCCATCCTGACCGCTCCGCCCCCGCACAAAGGAGGTGCGCATCCATGAAACACCGCGTTTCCGCCCTGGCGCTGGCCCTGTGCCTGCTGCTGACCACGCCGGCGCTGGCCATCGGCCAGCCTGACCGCGTCAAAACATACAGCGGGCAGTTTTCCGACCTGAGCGCCGATTCCACCTTTTATGAAAATGTGGCGGCGTTGTATGAATACGGCCTCTCCGTGGGCAAGACCGGCGGCACCTTCAGCCCGCGGGATTCCGTGACCGTGGGGCAGCTGTTCATCTTCGCCGGCCGGGTCCGCAGCCTGTGGCTGGACGGTGACCCGGAGAGCGGCGCCGCCCCCTACCGGGCCGAGGGGCAGCGGGCCTGGGAGCCCTATCAGCTGTATCTCCAGGCGGAGGGCGTTTTCGGCACGGAGCTGGACGGACTGTGTACCTCCGCCGCCACCCGGGCCCAGGTGGCCCATGTGCTGGTCTCCGCTTTGCCGGAGGAGGCGCTGCCACTCATCAATGACGACCTGGTGACCCAGGGCTACGCCGTCCGGCGGTACATCACTGACGTAACGGAGTATACCCCCTACTATCAGGACATTCTGTTCCTTTACCGGGCGGGCATCTCCCAGGGCAGCGGTACTGACGGCGCCTTTTATCCCCAGCAGCCCATCACCCGGGGCGCACTGGCAGCCATGCTGACCCGCATGGTGGACCCCGCCCTGCGCATCACCCTCACCTGGACCGTGGAGCCGGAGATTCCCTCCGCCACGGGCACAACCCTGAGCAGCCTCATCCCCGCCGGCACCTATATTGCCTCCCCCGCCACAGCGGAGGAGATGGACGAGTCCATCCGCTATATGCTCTCCAGTGGTCAAAGCACCCTGACCCTGCAATACGACTCCCTGACGCCCGTCACCGCCCGCCGGGCTATGGAGCAGGCCCTGGCTACCGTGAAGACCTACTGCGAGCAGTGCTACAACACGGTCTCCTGCACCTACGGCGCCGACGGTACCCTGCGCCTGACCTTTTCCGCCGCCAATTCCGGCGGAAACCTGTCCGCCTACCGGGAGGAGACCATGGCCGCCGCCATCGCCGTCCACGACCAGCTGTGGGAGGACGGTCTTCTCACTGCCGATATGACGGAGCGGGAAAAGGCCCGGGTGTATTACACCTGGATCTGCGGAAACTGTGTATATGATTACGGCGCCTCCGACAATTCCCTCAGCCACATCCCGTACAGTCTTTTCGCCCGGGGCACCGCCGTGTGCGACGGCTATACCGGCGCATACAACCTCCTTTTGAAGCTGGAGGGCATCCAGTGCACCGCCCTGTCCAATGACGAGCACATCTGGACGGTGGCCGTGCTGGACGGCACCCAGGTCCACATCGACACCACCTGGGCCGACAGCGGCAGCACCATCGACTATACCTACTTCGCCATGACCCCCAGTCAGTCCTGGAGCCAGCATTCCTGGTAAACAAAAATTCCCCAGTCCTATGGTCTGGGGAATTTTTTTGTCCTCACAGGTGATGGTCCCGCAGGAGCCGCTTGGCCTGCTCCCACAGTTCGTCGCTGACGGTCTGGACCACCACGACCTTCCGCACCAACTGCGGCAGGGCCTTTACCAACTCCGCCTCCACCAGGGTTTCGTTGGTCAGGTCCGCCGCGGGACAGCCGGCGCACTGGCCCAGCAGCTTCACGTACAGCACACCGTCCTCCAGATGGTCCACCTCCAGCTCGCCGCCGTGGGCCCGCAGGGCGGGGCGCACCTGTTCATTCAAGACAGCCTCGATTTTTTCCAGGTCCTCACGCATGGGTCGTTTCCTCCTTTTCCGCCGCCTTTGCCGCAGCGATCTCCTCCCGGATACGGTGCCGGGTATCGTCAAATAAAAGCTCCCGGTTGTGGCGGAAATAGGCATCACAGCCGAAATTTTCCACAAACCAGCTGGTGTCGTAACCAGCGGTGACCTCCGTCACGAAAATGACCAGCTCCTGGCCCTGTCCGAAGGTCTGCTCCAGGAAGCGGAAGGCGTTGTCAAACCGCTGTCCGGTCTCCGATGCCAGTGCTTTCCGCTGCTCCACTTCCCCGCTGAACCAGGTCCGGACGGCGTCCATGGCCTCCGCCGGGGCGGTGAGGTCCTCCCGCTGGAGCCGCTGGCGGTACTCCTCCAGGGCGTTCAGCTCCCGCTGCCGCAGGTCCCGGTCCTCCTTCGTCAACTGGCCGGCCTCCCTGGCCCGCTTCATGGCCTCCTGCCGCTTCCACACCAGCTGGCCCAGCACCGCTGCCGGCTCCGCCTCGGCGATCTTGCCCTTGAATTCCGTCAGGGCAGCATGGAGGGCGGTAGTCAGGGCGTCCTGCCGCCGGACTCCGGCGGCGGATTCCGCCAGGCGGCTGAGCACCAGGCCCATGACGGAGAGCTTTTCGTCAAAGGGCGCCGCCCGCAGCTCCGACACGGTGATGGCCTGCCAGGTGCCGGAGAGGATGTCCTCCACATGGTAGGTCTTTTGGTATTTATAATACAGCTCCAGATAGTTTGCAAAGTCCTTGGCCACCCTGGGCAGCTGGATATACTGGCCGATAGCGTCCCGGTCCACCCGGAGGCTCAGCTTTTCATAGGCGAAGATCAGCTCGCTGAGGTCCTCCCAGCCCCGGGCGGTGGCAAACTGCAAGCCGTCCGCTGTGTTCTCGATGCGGTAGAAGTTGTCCTTCTTGATGTCCAGATAAGAGATGACGGCGCCGTGGAGACCCTTGCGGTAGGCATATTCTTTCCACACGGCAAAGTCCTCCGCCACATCAATGCGCTTCACCCGGTCCAACGTCACCACATCAAAATCCCGGACAGACTTGTTATACTCCGGCGGGTTGCCCGCCGCCACGATGAGCCATCCCTCCGGCAGGCGCTGGTTGCCGAAGGTCTTGCACTGGAGGAACTGGAGCATCATGGGGGCCAAGGTCTCGCTGACGCAGTTGATCTCGTCCAGGAACAGGATGCCCTCCCGGATGCCCGTCTGCTCCATCAGTCGGTACACAGAGGCCAGGATCTCGCTCATGGTGTACTCCGTGACGGAGAACTCCTCCCCGCCGTAGGTGCGCTTTTCAATGAAGGGCAGGCCGATGGCGCTTTGCCGGGTGTGGTGGGTGATGGTGTAGGCCACCAGCCCCACGCCGGTCTCCGCCGCGATCTGCTCCATGATCTGGGTCTTGCCGATGCCCGGAGGGCCCATCAGCAGCACCGGCCGCTGGCGGACGGAGGGGATGAGGTAGTTGCCCAGTTCGTCCCGGGTCAGGTACGCCCGCAGGGTGTTTTCGATCTCCTGTTTTGCCTGTTTGATGTTCATATCCGTTGCTCCTTACAGCTGGGGCAGCTCGTCCCAGTCCAATTCATCGGGAAATTCCTCCGCCGTCTTCTCCACGGCCCGCTCCAGGTCCTCCACGGTCAGCACCAGCCGAATGGCCCAGGGAGGCATCTTCACGCTGAGGGGCGGCTCCTCCAGCAGCACAAAGGCTGTCTCATAGGGCGGGCGCTTTTGGGGATAAATACCCATGCCATCGGTAAAGTAGATGAGGCCCCGAAGGGAGGTGAAGGCTCCTTCCGCCCGCAAACGCTCCACATGCTGGAACACCGGGCGGAAGTCCGTGGCGCTGCCGCCGGCCAGGGTAAAATGCTCCATATAGTCCTTCAGGTCCTCCAGGTCGTGGAGCACCGTGTCGGAGCGGATCTGGTCATCGCACTGGAGGATGCGGATGTTCACCTTCCGGGTGAAGGTGGCGGTGGAGCGGAGGATGGCATAGGTGCAGGCAAGAAACCGCCGCACCAGGGCGCCGGAGGTGGACATGGAGGTGTCCACGGCAATGACGAAATCCTCGATGCGCTTTTCCTCTTTTGTCTCCGGCGGCTCCACCAGGGGCATGTTGCCGTAAAGCTGCAAGCCATAGGTATAGAAAATATAGTCAAAGGCGTCGCCGTCCACGGCCATGACCTCCCGGGGCACAGCGAACCGCCGCAGAAAGGCCCGGTAGTCCACATCATCCCGGGTGGCCACCTGGATCTGCTCCAGCACTGCTTCGCCGCCGGCGGCCTGTCCGGCCAGCACCGTTTCCAGACCCGTCCGGGTCTTGCCGGACAGATCCCGCCACTTCTGGTCCTGCTGCTGGCGCTGCTCCTGATCCTCCCGCTTTTCCGGGTCCCACAGGCCGTGGTCATCCACCAAAAAGGCCCGCTGGAGTTGGGCCAGCTCATAGTCTGGCAGAGAAATCCGCAGCAACCGGCGGTAAATCCCTTCAGCGGTCAACACTGGCATGTCCCGGCGGCACTGGCCGTAAAATTTCTGCTTCATGGGCACGGTGCCCTCCGTCAGGCAGGCGTACTCCAGCTCATCCAGAATGCTCTCCACCGCCGCGTCACAGGCAAGGTCCCAAAGTTCCGGGACCTTGCCCCGTTTTTTGAAAATATGCCGCAGCATACAGTGCAGCAGCACATGGAGATAAGCCCGGTTGACAGCCGTCCGGCTGCGGAGATACCGCTCTGCCAGGAAGCTGCCGTCGTAATACAGCATCTCCCCGTCGGTGGCCAGGGACAGTGTCACACCGCCGCCCGGCTGGAAGCGCAGGCTGCACAGCGCCACATCCAGATAAGGGAGGTTCAGATACAGCTCGTTCCGGGCGGCAAACAAAATATCCTGCCCGATGGCGGAAAAATCTTTTTTCGGTGTTTCCTCCACGGGTATCCTCCTCCCTTCGTGACAGGGTAACTGCCTTTACAAGTCAAAACTTTTGTTCCCTCCGGCGGGAAACCGCCGGTGCTGCTCCTCCAGCAGCAGGGCCACCGCCTCGGCGGCGCCGGCCTCCCGGGCCCGCTGGCAGGCCGCCGCCAAAGTCTCCCGGCTTAGCGCCGTCCGCTCCAGCAAAAAGGACAAGCCCACCATGTCTTTTTCCTCCAGCAGCCAGTCCACGGCTTCCGCCGCGCGGCTCTGGAGATAGGTAAGGTACGCTTTTTCCGCCGCTTCCGACAGCTCCACCGGGTACCGCACCCGCCAAAAGGCCAGCCGCACCGCCGAAGCATCTTCATGCTCCATGGCAAGATAGCGCTTCCACAGCCCGTCATAGTCCTTGAAGGACAGCTTTTTCTGACGGAAGCAGTGATGGTAAGGGTAGCCCGCGCCGTAGATGTTGTAATCAAAATGATGGGCGGGGCAATTCTCCTCGTACACTTCCAGGTAATCCGGGAACAGCAGCCGGGCCGTCTCACCCGCCGCCGTGATGACGGTCACATCCAGTTCCCGGCTCAGTTCGTCGGCAAAATAGGCCAGGGACTCCCCCTGGTCCTCTCCGGTGCGGGTCAGGTGAAAGGCGTGCAGCCTCCGGCAGTTCATGAGGGCGCCGCCACCCCAGAATCTCACATCGTCCCACAGCCACAGCCGTTCCAAACCGTCGCAGTTCAGCAGGACATAGTCCCCCACCCGCTCCAGGTATCGGGGCAGCGTCAGCTCCTTCAATCCGTGGTTGTCCCAGCCGTCTTCGCCTGGCAGCGGGCCGCAGGTGACTTGCACCATCTCCCCCGGCACTGCCGGGGCATTGGGAGCCAGAGCGTGATCCCCCAGCGCCGTCACCGGCAGGCCCCACAGCTTCTCCGGCAGGGCGGCCCGCTCATCGCAGGTCACAGCCCGCAGGACCGTAACGCCCGCCGCCTCCCGGCGGACGGTCAGTTTCCAGTTGTTGATACCGCTGACGCTCTCCAAGAGCCTCTCCTCCCCGCTGTTATCTGAATCCGCAGTATACCATACTTTCCGCCGCTTTCCTAGGTGCAATGCACACAAAAAGTTTTTTACAATTCCCCCTTGACATTCCCGGTCAACTGTATATACTGTATATGTACAGTACGAACAGGAGGCGCTGCCATGGAGCTGGTGATCCGAAACACCGCCAATCAACCCATTTATGAGCAGATCTATTCTCAGATCCGCGCCCAGATCATCGCCGGGACACTGCGGCCGGGAGACGCCCTGCCCTCCATCCGTGCCCTGGCCAAGGACCTGCGCATCTCCGTCATCACCACCAAGCGGGCCTATGACGAGCTGGAGGCCGACGGCTTCCTCTACACGGTAGCCGGCAAGGGCTGCTTTGTGGCGGAGAAAAACCTGGACCTGGTGCGGGAGCACCAGCTCAAGGAGCTGGAGGACCATCTCGCCGCCGCGGCGGAGCTGGCCAAAAGCTGCGGCCTCAGCCGGGAAGAACTGACGGAAATGCTGCGTATTTTAATGGAGGAACAGCCATGAATGCCATTGAATTATCCCATATCTGCAAGGATTTCGGCTCCTTTGCCATTCAGGACCTGACCCTGGCGGTGCCCAGCGGCACCATCTGCGGCCTGGTAGGCGAAAACGGTGCCGGCAAATCCACCACCATTCGGCTTTTGTGCGGCGCCCTGCGGCCGGACAGCGGCACCGCCTCGGCGCTGGGAGTAGATGTCAGCTCCCCGGAATTTCTGGCGGCCAAGGAAGACATCGGCGTGGTGCTGGACGAGGCCTACTTTCCCGAGTCCCTGAACGCCGTCCAGGTGGGGAAAATCATGGCGGCGACGTACCGCCGCTGGGACCAGGCCCTGTACGAACGCTATCTGAAACGCTTTGACCTGCCCGTGGGCAAGCAGTTCAAGGACTATTCCCGGGGTATGCGGATGAAGCTGGCTATCGCCGTGGCCCTGAGCCATCAGCCGAAGCTGCTGGTGCTGGACGAGGCCACCGCCGGCCTGGACCCCATCGTCCGGGATGAGATCCTGGACATTTTCAACGACTTCACCCGGGAGGAGGACCACTCCATCCTCATCTCCTCCCACATTCTCAGCGACCTGGAAAAGCTGTGCGATTACATTGCCTTCCTCCACCAGGGCCGACTGCTGTTCTGTGAGGAGAAGGACCGGCTGCTGGAGGAGTACGGCATTTTCAGCGACACCGCCGCCCAGCTGGAATGCCTGCTGCCGGAGGCCATCGTCGCCCGGGAGCCCAATGGCTACGGCGGCGTCCGTGCCCTGGTGAAACGGGAACTGGCCCCGGTGGGCTGGCAGCTGGAGCGGGCCAGTGTGGAGGACATCATCCTCTTTCTGGTGAAAGGAGCGAAGAACGCATGAAAGCGCTGATCTTGAAAGACATTTACGTGATCTGGCGGCAGATGAAGTATTTTCTGGTGATGATCCTTATTTTCTCCGCTCTGCCCAGCGGCTTCAACAACACCTTTGCCGTGGTGTACGCCGCCATGCTGCCCTACACCGCCCTGGCCTATGACGAGCGCAGCAAGTGGGACCAGATGGCGGCCATGATGCCCTACTCCGCCCGGGACATCGTGCTGGGCAAATATGTGTTCGGCTGGCTGTGCATCGGCGCGGCGGCGGTGCTGTCCCTCCTGTTCCAGGCGGTCCTCGCCCTGCTGGGCAGCCGGGCCTTCTCCCCCGCCATGATGGCCATGGCCGCTTTGGGCGGGCTGTGCATCCTGGCCATCTCCTTGCCGGTGATGTTCCGCTTCGGCGTGGAAAAGGGGCGGATGGCCATGTTCCTGGTCATTTTCCTGGTGTGCGGCACCGCCGGCGCCATCGCCTCCATCGCCGTTTCCGGGAACGCCGCGAAATTTGCCTTTCAGGGTTCCGCCCTGGTCATTTTGCTCATTGCCGCCATGGTCCTGACCGCCATTTCCATTCCCCTGTCCCAGCGGTTTTACTGGCAGAGGATGGGGTGAAATGCACCTGGAGAGACATTGGTACGAAATCGCAATAAAAAATCCGGCTGGTTTCCCAGCCGGATTTTTTATAATTCGGTGTGCTTCGCATCTGCCCACCGTCGCGGCTTTGCGATCCCCGGCCCTTTCCGGGCCGCCAATCGCGCCGCTTCCTCGATAATCGGCTCGCTTTTTCCGCCACCGGCGGCGCCTCGCCGATTATCCCCACAATGCCGACAGCATGGGGATAACCTGCTTCTTCCGGGACATGATCTTCTGCAGGAACACCGCGTTGTCGCTGGCGTCCTCTGGCTTGACGTTGAACGCCTGGCAGATGCTATCCTCATCCCCCACAAACAGCAGCTGGGTGCCCTCCAGCAGCACATCCGTGATCATGAGGGCCACGATATTCAGTTCCTTCTGCCGGCGGACCTTTTCCATGACCGTCAGGAACTCATCCTTTCGGGCGATGAGGCGGTCGGAGTCCATGCAGGTGATCTGGCTCACCGCCAGGTTGTGGCCTGCGATGTGGAACTCCTTATAGTCCGTCTTCAGCATGGCTTCCGCAGTCTTATCGTCCCCGCAGGTGGCGGAGAAGATGGCTTTGCCCAGCTCCTCCAAAGAGACATTGGCGATACGGGCCATCCGCTGGGCGATGTCAACGTCCCGCTTCGTGCAGGTGGGGGACTTGAACATGACCGTATCGGACACGATGGCTGCGGCCATGAGGCCCGCCATTTTGGCCGTGGGCATGAGCCCCTTCTCCTGGTACATATCCGCCACAATAGTAGTGGTACTGCCCACAGGCTCATTGCGGACATAAATGGGATTTTTCGTCTCGATGTCCGCCAGACGGTGGTGGTCCACGATCTCCAGGATCTCCGCCTGCTCCAGGCCCCGGACAGACTGGGCCTTTTCATTGTGGTCCATAAGCACCACCCGCTTGCGGCGGGGGCGCAGCAGATGGAACCGGGCCAGGGTGCCCACCACCCGCTCCTCATCGTCCAGGATGGGATAAGCACGGAAGCGGCTTTCCAGCACCGTGTCCTGCACATCATCCAAATAGTCATCCAGATGGAAGTACACCATGTCCCGGCTCTTGCAGATATGGCCGATGGGCATGGCGTGCCAGATGAGGCGCATGGCGCGGTAAGCGTCATAGGGCGTGGAGATGATGCAGGTCTCCGTCTCCGTCTCCAGCAGCTCCCGGTCCACCTCCGCCTGGCAGACGACGACGCAGTTGACGTTCAGGTCCAGGGCCCGGCGGATCATATCCGGCTGGTCGCCGCAAATGACGATGCTGTTGGGGTTGGAAAATTCCAGATTCTCCCGGCCGGCAGGCAGGGCCACGGCGATCTCGCCGGAAACCACATCCTTCAGCTGGCCGCCCTCATTGAGGATCTTACCCTCCAGCACGGACAGCAGGTTGTAGACCGGCAGCTCCCCCACCAGGGGATTGCGGACGGAGGTCATGTCGTAGTTGGCCACATCTCCGGCGGACAGCATTCCGTACAGGGTACCGTCCTCGTTGGCCACGGGAAGGACGGAGATCTTGTTGGCCTGCATGGTCTGCCAAGCACGGCTGATGGTGGCGCCGGCGGACAGCGTGGGCGGCGTATCGTAATCCAGGTCCTTCACCTGGGTCCGCAGGTCCGTGATGAGGGTGGGCGGCTGGAAGCCGAACCGATCCAGCACCATCTGGGTCTCGTCGCTGACCTGGCCCAGCCGGGCGGCACGGTACTGCCGGTCACCCAGGGCGTTTTTCAGCGCCGCGTATGCCATAGACGAAACGATGGAGTCCGTGTCCGGATTCCGGTGTCCGGTAATGTAAATGGTATCCATAGATTGCGTTCTCCTTACAGCAGGATTCTTCTATGTATGATTATGCTGCCCCGGCGGCGCTTTGTCAACCGCCGTCAAAGGGCGGGACAGCACGCGGAAACGATTACTTCCGCGTGCTGTCCCGTAATTTTTTTCTCCCTTACAGGATGATGAGCTCCTTGGGTGCTTTGGTGAGGTCCTTGCAGCCCTCCTCCGTCAGCAATATCACATCCTCGATGCGCACACCCAGCTTTCCCGGCAGATAGATGCCCGGCTCCGCCGAAATGACCGCACCGGCCGGCAGCGGCTTTTCGTTCATGGGGGAGGCGTTGGGCGCCTCGTGGATCTCCACGCCCACGCCATGGCCGAAGCTGTGTCCGAAATAACTGCCGTACCCTGCCGCGGCGATGACGGCCCGAGCGGCGCCGTCCACCTCCCGGCCGGTGACGCCGGCCCTGGCAGCCCGGATGCCCGCTTCCTGGGCGGACAGCACCGTATGATACACCCGCTGCATCTCCTCCGTGGCAAAGCCCACCGCCACTGTCCGGGTCATGTCCGAGCAGTAGCCGTGATAAATACAGCCGAAGTCCATGGTGACGAACTCGCCGCTTTGGATGACCCGCTCCCCGGGAACACCGTGAGGCAGGCTGCCGTTGGGTCCGGAGACCACAATGGGGTCAAAAGACATGTTCTCCGCGCCATAGTGCAGCATCAGATACTGGAGCCGGGCGGCGATCTCCTTTTCCGTCACGCCGGGGCGGATCTCCCCCAGAATCTGGTCCAGGGCCTTTTCCGCGATCCGCTGGGCAGCCACCATGGCGTCCAGTTCCTCCTCGTCCTTGACGGAGCGCAGCCGCCACAGAAGCTCTGTGGCGGGCACCAGGTCGCAGGACAGAGCCTTGCGGTAGCGCTCGTGGTCCTGGACCGTCATGTAGGCATCCTCAAAGCCCAGGCGGCGGATGTGCCGCTCCACCACCACTTCTTCCACCAGGGCGCCATAGCCCCGGCCGGCCCGGACCTCCCGGATCTCCGCCCCCTGGACATAGCGTCCGGCGGCCTCGATATACCGGGAATCCGTAAAGTAATATGCCTTCCCCCTGGTCACCAGGGCCACGCCGTCGGTGCCGGCAGAGTGAAAGCCGGAGGCGTAAAAGCGGTTGGCCTCCCCCGTCAGCAGCATACCGTCCAGGTCATGACGTTCCAGTTGGACAGCGATCTCCTTAAAATGATTCACGAAACGCTCCTCTCTTGTGTCAGCGCGCTGATGCGTTCTTCTCCACCCGCTCCACGGATGCCTTTACGAAGCCGTAGAACAGCGGATGGGGCCGGTCCGGCCGGCTCTTAAACTCCGGGTGGAACTGGGCGCCCACAAACCAGGGGTGCTCAGGAATCTCCACGATCTCCACCAGGTGGCCGTTAGGAGACAGGCCCGCCAGCAGCATACCCGCCGCCTGCATCTGCTCACGGTAGTCGTTGTTAAACTCAAAGCGGTGGCGGTGTCGCTCGGATATCTCCGCTGTGCCGTACAGTTCCCGGCTGCGGGAGCCCTCCGTCAGCACACAGGGATACTTGCCCAGGCGCATGGTGCCGCCCTTGTCCGTCACATTCACCTGGTCGGGCATCAGATCGATGACCGGATGGTGAGTGGTCTCGGAGAATTCAGAGGAGGTGGCGTCCGCGTAGCCCAGGACGTTCCGGGCAAATTCGATGACCGCCATCTGCATACCCAGGCAGATGCCGAAATACGGCACGCCGTTTTCCCGGGCGTACCGGGCGGCCAGGGCCATGCCCTCAATGCCCCGGTCACCGAAGCCGCCTGGTACCAGCACACCGGACACGCCCCCCAGGACCTCCTTGACATTCTGCTCCGTCACCGTCTCGGAATCCACCCACAGAATATCCACCACGGCGTCGTTGGCGGTGCCGGCGTGGTTCAAAGACTCCACCACGGAGAGGTAGGCGTCGTGGAGCTGGATGTATTTGCCCACCAGGGCGATGGTCACCTTCTTGTGGGCGTTCTTCTCCCGCTTGACCATGGCGCTCCACTCCCGCAGGTCCGGCTGGTGGGTGATGAGGCCCAGCTTCCGGCAGACCACCTCGTCCAGGCCCTCCTTCGCCATCAGCAGGGGGACCTCATACAGGGTCTCGGCGGTGGTGTTCTGGATGACGCAGTCCGGCTCCACATTGCAGAACAGGGCGATCTTCCGGCGGACGTCCTCGGTGATGGGGGCATCGCACCGGCACACCAGGATATCCGGCTGGATGCCCAGGGAGAGCAATTCCTTCACGGAGTGCTGGGTGGGCTTGCTCTTCAGTTCGCCGCTGCCGGGGATCTGGACGATGAGGGGCACATGGATGAACACCACGTCACCGTGAGGCCGCTCGGAAGCCACCTGGCGGATGGCCTCCAGAAAGGGCTGGGACTCGATGTCGCCCACGGTGCCGCCGATCTCGGTGATGACCACGTCCACATCGTCGCCGGCCATGGCGTAGATGCGGCTTTTGATCTCGTTGGTGATGTGGGGAATGATCTGCACCGTGGCGCCCAGATAGTCGCCCCGGCGCTCCCGGTTCAGCACAGACCACCAGATCTTGCCGGAGGATATGGAGCTGTTGCCGGACAGATCTTCGTCCACGAACCGCTCATAATGTCCCAAGTCCAGGTCCGTTTCCGCGCCGTCATCAGTGACGAACACCTCGCCGTGCTGGTAGGGGCTCATGGTGCCGGGATCCACGTTGATATAGGGGTCAAACTTCTGGTTGCGGACCCGGACGCCCCGCTGCTTCAGCAGCCGGCCCAAAGATGCCGCGCAGATGCCCTTGCCCAGACCAGACACCACGCCGCCTGTGACGAATACGAATTTTGTTGACATTCCACTCACCTTACCTTTACACACACATGAATCTTTCCCGCGAAAAAGAGACTGTACTCGCAAAACGGACAAATCCGGCGGTTTTTTGCAAATAAAAAGCACCGCCGGACCATTTTTGCGGCTAAAAGTCCCAGTCTCTTTCGGGACTTTCAGCTGCGATCCGCGGTGTCGCTCGTCTGTTCGATTTTCGCTTTGCGGCTCACGCCGCAAACCGCTGCTCAAAGCGTTACCAAAATACTTCCCCAATATATCATCCCGTATTTCAAATGTCAACGCCGGCTTTTTTAACAGTTTTTGAAAAATGTTCCGCAGATTTTGTTGAAAATAGCCATTGACTTTATTTGTTTAAAGCTGTATGTTGTAAAAGTACCAACATTTTAGCCGAAATGGCGGAAAGGAGTCCCGGTCATGCGTCATATTTCCTTTGCTTCCCGGTCTGTCTCCCTGGGCTCCTATTACTTTAGCAAGGTCCGCTTTGCGGGCCGTATCGGTCGTGTCTGTCCGGCTGAAACAGGATGCATTTGCTGACCATGTATGGAAAGCGGCTCTGTTCTTCGGCAGAGCCGCTTTTTATAATTTAATCTTCCATGAAAAGAAGGAGAGCACTGTGATGAAAAAGAAGCTTCTTGCCCTGGCCCTGGCCGCTGTGATGGTCCTGAGCCTGGCCGCCTGCGGCGCCAAGAAAGAGGAGGCTCCCGCCGAGACTCCCGCTGAAACTCCCGCCGAGACTCCCGCTGAGACCTACACGGTCGGTATCTGCCAGCTGGCCCCCCACCCCGCTCTGGACGCCGCTACCCAGGGCTTCAAGGACGCCCTGACCGAGGCCCTGGGCGACGCCGTCAAATTTGATGAGCAGAACGCCGCCGGCGATAGCCCCACCTGCGCCACCATCGTCAACGGCTTTGTGTCCAACGGCGTGGACCTGATCATGGCCAACGCCACTCCCGCCCTGCAGGCAGCCGCCTCCGCCACCTCTGACATCCCCATTCTGGGTACCTCCGTCACTGAGTACGGCGTGGCTCTGGGCATTGACAACTTCTCCGGCACCGTGGGCACCAACGTGTCCGGCACTTCCGACCTGGCTCCTCTGGACCAGCAGGCTGCCATGGTGAAGGAGTGGTTCCCCGAGGCCAAGACCGTGGGCCTGCTGTACTGCTCCGCCGAAGCCAACAGCCAGTATCAGGTAGACACTGTCCAGGGCTTCCTGGAGGAGCTGGGCTACACCTGCACCCAGTATCCCTTCTCTGATACCAATGACATGGCTTCCGTGACCCAGAACGCCGCCGACAACAGCGACGTGATCTATGTTCCCACCGATAACACCTGCGCCAACAACACCGGCATCATCGACAACATCTGCCATGGCAAGATCCCCGTCATTGCCGGCGAAGAGGGCATCTGCGGCGGCTGCGGCGTTGCCACCCTGTCCATCAGCTATTATGACCTGGGCGTTGCCACCGGCAAGATGGCCGCCAAGATCCTCACCGGCGAGGCTGACGTTGCCGAAATGCCTATCGAGTATGCTCCCCAGTTCACCAAGAAGTACAATGAGGCCACCTGCGCTGACCTGGGTCTGACCGTTCCCGATGGCTACGAGGCCATTACCGCTGGATAATACGTTGAGTTCCCTCAAAAGCGGCGGAAAAGGACTTCCCTTTTTCGCCGCTTTTTGCTATACTATTGAAGGCTATGAGCACTTCGCAGATGCTCTATCATAAACAGGAGGAATCAACTTATCATGCTTGGTTTCATCAACGCGCTGCCGGGCGCCGTTTCCCAGGGTCTCATCTGGGGCATTATGGCCATCGGCGTCTATCTGACCTATAAGATCCTGGACATCGCCGACTTGACTGTGGACGGCTCCTTCTGCACCGGTGCCGCCGTGTTCGTGGTGCTGTTCACCGGAGGTACCAATCTGTGGCTCGCCATGCTGGCGTCCGTGGTGGTGGGTATGGTGGCCGGCCTTGTCACCGGCCTGCTGCACACCTTCTGCGGCATCCCCGCCATCCTCTCCGGCATCCTGACCCAGCTGGGCCTGTGGTCCGTCAACATGGCCATCATGGGCATGAAGGCCACGGTGGCCATCAACGTCACCTCTCCGGAAACACTGGACAAGCTGCTGGTGTCCCTGCGGTTCGTGCAGGATGTGGCCAAGGGCTCCCGGCCCTTCTACCGCCATCCTATTTTCGTGGTGGGCCTGGTGACGGTAGTGGTCATCTCCATCCTCTACTGGTTCTTTGGCACGGAGTTGGGCTGCTCTCTCCGGGCCACAGGCTCCAACAGCAACATGGCCCGGGCCCAGGGCATCAACACGGACGTTGCCAAGGTGCTGGGCCTCATGCTCTCCAACGGCCTGGTAGCCCTGTCCGGTGCTCTTCTGGCGCAGTATAACAGTGCCAGCGAGATCAACATGGGCCGCGGCGCCATTGTCATTGGCCTGGCCGCCGTCATCATCGGCGAGGTGGCTTTCTCCAAAATCTTCCGCAACTTCGCTTTGAAACTTTTGAGCGTGTCCATCGGCGCCGTTATTTACTACATCGTAATCCAGGCGGTGCTGGCCATGGGCCTGAATCCCAACTACCTGAAGCTCCTCAGCGCTCTGGTCGTTGCGGTCTTCTTGTCTGTTCCCTTCTGGAAGGGAAAGTATTTCCACACCAAGGTCAAGGCGGCCGGCGTTTCCGCTGAAGCGGAAGTCACGATGGGAGGTGACCGCAATGCTTGAAGTGAATCACATCTGGAAGACCTTCAACGCCGGCACGGTCAATGAAAAGACCGCGTTGCGGGGCCTTTCCCTGCATCTGAACGACGGCGACTTCGTCACCGTCATCGGCGGCAACGGCGCCGGCAAGTCCACCCTGCTCAATGCCGTGGCCGGCGTGTGGCCGGTGGACGCCGGCAGCATTTCCATCGGCGGCGTAGACCTAACCCACATGCCGGAGCACAAGCGGGCCAAATACATCGGCCGGGTGTTCCAGGACCCCATGCTGGGCACTGCCGCCACCATGCAGATCGAGGAAAATCTGGCACTGGCCGCCCGCCGGGGCAAAAGCCGCAGCCTGCGCACCGGCATCACCAAGGCAGAACGAGAGGAGTACATTGAGCGGCTGAAGATCCTGGACCTGGGGCTGGAGAACCGGCTCACCAGTAAGGTGGGCCTTCTGTCCGGCGGTCAGCGTCAGGCGCTGACGCTGCTGATGGCCACCCTCATTAAGCCCCAGCTGCTGCTTTTGGACGAGCATACGGCGGCCCTGGACCCCAAGACCGCCGCCAAGGTGCTGGACGCCACGGACCGCATCATCGAAAAGGACCACCTGACCACCCTGATGATCACCCACAACATGCGGGACGCCATCCAGCATGGAAACCGCCTCATCATGATGTATGAGGGCCGCATCGTCATTGATGTGTCCGGCGAGGAAAAGAAGAAGCTGACGGTCCCCCAGCTGCTGGAGCTGTTCAGCAAAGTCAGCGGCTCTGACGAGGCCGATGACAAATTGCTGCTCTCCTGAGCCGCTGACTTTGGGCCCCGCGCAGCGGGGCGCACGCCAGTGCGTCTCAAGCGTTTTCCGCCGGAAATCCTTGGACCGGGACGGATTCACTCCGTCCCGGCCTTTCGTATCGGAAGGGTTCCCGGCCGGGGGGGAATCCCCGGCTGGGAACAGCGGCTCTGGCAAGGCCGATGACAAATTGCCGCTCTCCTGAGCCGCTGACCGGGGACTCCGGCGTTTTGCAACAGCGCCCCGGGGACGGGCCGCTGTTAGGGACCTGTATTTTCTATTTTCTCTTTTTTTGTTTAAAGTGGCAAAGAAAAATTGTTAAAATTAACGGTTGACATTTGTCCGCCAGATGCGTATAATGCAAAGCAATCAAACAGATAAACCGATGAGCAAGAGGAGTACCCGTTACGGTCACCTTTCAGAGAGCCGCGGATGGTGGGATCGCGGCAGAGAACGTTTCGGCGAATGGACTTGCGAGGGCAGAGCGAACAGCCGGATGGCCCAGTAGCGACTGACGGGGACCGCACCCGTTACCAGGGCGGCACGTATGATTTGTACGTGAGACGAGCGGGCGCTATGCGTCAACTTGGGTGGTACCGCAGGATCAGAAGTCTTGTCCCAAATTTGGGATAAGGCTTTTTTGTTTTTCCGGAAAGGAGTTTTTTTGATGAAACGCAACACCAGACGATGGCGGGTCCAGAGAAAAATCGTGATTGACCGGACCCTTACAAAATTTTAAAATGAGATTGGAGATAGTATCATGAAAAACTTCCGTCATATCACTTCCGCCATCCTGGCGCTGTCCCTGGCCCTGACCCTGACCGCCTGCGGCGGCAAAAAAGAAGAAGCCCCCGCTGAGAGCGGCTCTGAAGCCCCCGCCGAGGCCACCACAGAAAAGTACCTGATCGGCATCAACCAGTACGGCCAGCACGCCTCTTTGGACAACTGCCGCATCGGCTTCCTCCAGGGCCTGGAAGAGGCTGGACTGAAGGAAGGCGTGGACTTTGAAGTGGACTACCAGAACGCCGGCTTCGATGACAACGTCAACGCCCAAATCGGCGACGCCTTCTCCGCCGAGGATGTGGATTTGATGGTGGGCATCGCCACTCCCTCCGCCGTAGCTTGCTTCAACGCCGCCGAGGATAAGGATATCCCCGTGATCTTCACCGCCATCACCGACCCCGTCCAGGCCAAGCTGGACTCCGGCAACGTCACCGGCACCTCCGACAAGCTGCCGGTGGAGGCTCAGCTGGACCTCATCCGCCAGCTGCAGCCCAACGCCAAGACCATCGGCATCATCTACACCACCAGCGAGCCCAACTCCGTCTCCGCCATCGCCGAGTACCAGGAGAAGGCCGGTGACTACGGCTTTACCATCGACGCCATCGGCGTCACCGCCCAGGCGGAGGTCACCCAGGCCGCTGATACCCTCATTGCCCACAAGGTGGACTGCATCTCCAACCTGACGGATAACAACGTGGTGGGCGTTCTGGCCGCCATCCTGGAAAAGACCAACGACGCCGGCATCCCCATCTACGGCTCTGAGGTGGAGCAGGTGAAGCTGGGCTGCGTGGCCGCCGCCGGTATCGACTATATCCAGCTGGGCAAGCAGACCGGCCAGATGGCCGCCAAGGTCCTCCGTGGCGAAGCCACCTGCCAGGACCTCCCCTATGAGACCATTTCCGAATACGGCATCTACGTGAATTCCGAGGCCCTGGACGCCATGGGCATCGTCCTGCCGGACGCCGTGGCGCAGAAGGCCGTGGAGAGCAGTGAGGCATAAAAATCATCAAACAAGGAGTTCTTCTATGAAACTGGTCACTTACCGCGAAAACGGCGCTGAAAAGGTCGGTGCCCTGACAAAAGACGGCACCGCCATCCTGCCGCTGCCCGCCCCCGATATGAATTCCCTTATTGAGACCATGACCCTCTCCGATCTGTCCTCCGCCGTTACCGCGGCGGAGGGCAGCGGCGCGTCCGTGGCCCTGGCGGAGGTGGAGCTGCTGGCTCCCATCCCCCGCCCCCGCCAGGATGTTCTGTGCCTGGGCATGAACTACAAGGCCCACGCCTCAGAGGCCGCCAAATACGACGCCGGCGCCTTCACCAAGGAAAAGCCCGTGGCGGTGTACTTCTCCAAGCGGGTCAGCGAGGCCGTGGCCCCCGGCGGCGTCATCCAGAGCCACCAGGACCTGGTGGAGCGGCTGGATTACGAGGTGGAGCTGGCAGTCATCCTGGGGAAGACCGCCAAAAATGTGAGTGCCGCCGAGGCCGGCGATTACATCTTCGGCTACACCATCCTCAACGACGTTTCCGCCCGGGATGTGCAGACCGGCCACAAGCAATGGTATTTCGGCAAGAGCCTGGACGGCTTCACCCCCATGGGCCCCTGCATCGTCACCGCCGACGAGATCGCCTTCCCCCCGGCCCTGGGCATTTCCTCCACCGTCAACGGCGAGCCGCGGCAAGACTCCAACACTTCCCTGTTCCTGAATTCCATTCAGGATGTGCTGGAGGAGCTGACCGCCGGCATGACACTGCTGCCAGGCACCATCATCGCTACCGGCACCCCCGCCGGCGTGGGCATGGGCTTTGACCCGCCCAAGTTCTTAAAGCCCGGTGACACCGTGTCCTGCACCATCGAGGGCATTGGCACCCTCACCAACCCCGTGGGCTAATTTTTGAGAAGGAGGGCTCCCCATGGCGGACCTGCTCATCAGCACCCTCATTCAGGGCCTCATCTACGCGCTGATCTCCTTCGGCGTCTATATCACTTACTCCATTCTGGACTTTCCCGACCTGGGGGTGGACGGCACGTTTCCTCTGGGAGCCGCCGTCACCGCCATTTTGCTGACCCAGGGCGTGAACGCCTGGCTGACGCTGCCCATCTCTCTGGCGGCCGGTGCCCTGGCAGGGCTGTTCACCGGCTTCATCCACGTGCGGCTGAAGATCCGCAACCTGTTGGCGGGCATCATCACCATGACGGCCCTGTTCTCCATCAACCTGTACATTGCCAACGGCTCCAACCTGACGGTGGACCGGGGGACGGACACCATTTTCACCGCGCCGTCCACCATGTCCGTGCTGGGCGGCCTGACCCTCATGGAGCGGAAGCTGGTGGTATCCCTGGTGCTGATTTTGGTGGTAAAGCTGATCCTGGACCTGTATTTCAACACCAAATCCGGCCTGCTGCTGCGGGCGGTGGGCGATAACGCGGACCTGGTGACCACTCTGGCCAAGGACCGGGGCAGCGTGAAGATCCTGGGGCTGGTCCTCTCCAACGCCCTGGTGGCCCTGGCAGGCTGTGTCGTCTGCCATGAGCAGCGGAGCTTTTCCGCCACCATGGGCACCGGCCAGTTGGTATACGGCCTGGCCGCCGTCATTATCGGCATTTCCCTGATGAATTTCTACACCGCCTCCCCGGCGGCCCGGGGACTCCGGCGTGTAAAGGCTCTGCGCTTTTTGGGCAGCCCACGGGGTACCACGGCGGTCATCGTGGGCAGCATCCTATACAAGCTGTGCATCCAGCTGGCGCTGAGCATGGGCCTGCCCCCCAACATGATGAAGCTCATCACCGCCATGCTGTTTTTGCTGGTGCTGGTGGTGTCCGGCCGGAAGGGAGAGGAGATCATCCATGCTTGAGATCCGAGATATCACAAAGGTCTACAATCCCGGCACCATTACGGAGCAGCGGCTGTTCGACCACTTCTCCCTGAAGGTGGATGAGGGCCAGTTTGTGGCCATCGTAGGCAGCAACGGCAGCGGCAAGACCTCCCTGCTGAACATCATCTGCGGCTCCATCCCCATTGAGGGCGGCGACGTGCTGGTGGGCGGCACCAGCATTTCCAAGCTGAAGGATTACCAGCGTTACGCCACCATGGGCCGGGTGTATCAGAATCCGGCCGCCGGCACCTGCCCCAACCTGACCATGCTGGAAAACCTGTCCCTGGCGGACAACAAGGGAAAGCCCTTCGGTCTGAGCCGGGCCATCAACCGCCGCCGGGTGGAGCAGTACCGGGAACAGCTGCTGTCCCTGGGGCTGGGGCTGGAGGATAAGCTGGACGTGAAAATGGGCGCGCTCTCCGGCGGCCAGCGGCAGGCCGTTTCCCTGCTGATGGCCACCATGACCCCTCTGAAATTTCTCATTCTGGACGAACACACGGCGGCCCTGGACCCCAAGACCGCCGACACCATCATGCGGCTGACCGACCAGGTGGTCCGGGAAAAGAAGCTCACCGCCCTCATGGTCACCCACAACCTCCGCTATGCCGTGGAATACGGCGACCGCGTCCTCATGATGGACCGGGGCCATGTGGTACTGGACCGGGCCGGGGAAGAAAAGCGGAACACTTCCATTGATGACATTCTCACCCGATTCAATCAGATCTCCATGGAGTGCGGAAATTAAACAGACGAAAGCCCGGGCCAAAGGCCCGGGCTTTTTCTTTGCCGGCACAGAGAAGGCGCCCCGCAAAGCGGGGCGCCTTTTCTATGTGTCAGGGGAGAGTGTTTGGGATAGTCGTGCCGGATCAGGCCTTGACCTTGTCCTTGTTCTTGCCGGTGAAGGTGTCCATGAAGACAGCGATAGCGCCGTCGCCAGTGACGTTGCAGGCAGTGCCGAAGGAGTCCTGAGCAATATACAGAGCGATCATCAGGCCCTGCATATCTGCATCAAAGCCCAGCATGGACTCCAGGATGCCCAGAGCGGCCATGACAGCGCCGCCGGGGACGCCGGGAGCAGCGACCATGGTGATACCCAGCATCAGGATGAAGGGGAACATCTTGCCGAAGCTGGGGGTCTGGCCCAGCATCATCATGACGGCGATGGAGCAGCTGGTCAGGGTGATGGTGGAACCGGACAGGTGGATGGTGGCGCACAGGGGGCACACGAACTCAGCGATAGCATCGGAGACACCGTTCTTCTTGGTGCACTGCACGGTGACGGGGATGGTAGCGGCAGAGGACTGGGTGCCGATGGCGGTGGTGTAAGCGGGCAGCATGTTCTTGATGAGGCCGAAGGGATTCTTCTTGGACACGGAGCCAGCGACGGTGTACTGGAAGACAATGATGACGCAGTGCAGGACGATGACCACGGCGAAAACCTTCACGAAGGAGGTCATCAGCTCAACGATGGTACCGGCATAGGCCAGCTTGGCGAAGATGCCATACACATGGAAGGGCAGCAGGGGGATGATGACGCTGGCCACCAGCTTGCTGACGATCTCGCCGAACTCTTCCATGACGGCCTTCAGGGTGCCATTCTTGATGACGGCCATGCCCAGGCCCAGGATGAAGGCGATGAGCAGAGCGCTCATGACGCCCATGATGGCGGGCATATCGATGGTGAACAGGGAGCTCACCACGGTCTCCTCGGCGTTCTCAGCCTCGGTGGTGAACATACCGGCGTCCACCAGGTGGGGGAACAGGGTGATATCCACGACATAGGCCAGAGAACCGGCGATGACGGTGGACAGGTAGGCAACGCCAGTGGTGATGGCCAGGATCTTGCCGGCGCCGGCGCCCAGGTCAGCAATACCGGGGGCCACGAAGCCAATGATGATCAGGGGGATGCAGAAGCTGATGAAGTTACCGAAGATGCTGTTGTAGGTAGCGCCCAGGCGGATGATGAACTTACCGGCGGAACCCATGTTCTGAGCCACGAAGCCCACGATAATACCGAGGACGATCGCGATGATCAGTTTGGGCAGCAAGCCCAGCTTTTTCTTTTGCTTTTCCATGTTTTCTTTGGCCTCCGTCCTCTTGCGGAGGCCCCCCTCCTTATTTATTTATTGATTGCCGGATCAATTTTCCAGCAAAGAATAACCCTTGGACGCCATAGCGGCCTTGATCTGGTCCACATGCTCCTGATTGCGGGTCTCCAGGACCATGGACACGATGCAGGCACCCACATCAGAGTCCTTGGCCTCGCGCTCATGGTTGACGCTGAGGATGTTGGCGCCGCAGTCGGAAACCACCTGCAGCACCTGGATCAGGCTGCCGGGCTTATCCACGACCTTGGTGGAGATCTCAGCGATACGGCCGGACTTGGTCAGGCCCTTGGTGATGATACGGGACAGGGTGGTGACATCCACGTTGCCACCGGACACCACGCACACGGTCTTCTTGGAGCTGATATCCACCTTGCCGAACATGCAGGCGGCCACAGTGGTGGCGCCGGCGCCCTCGGCAACGGTCTTCTGGCACTCCATCAGGGCCAGGATGGCAGCAGCGATCTCGTCCTCGGAAACCGTGACAATCTCGTCCACATACTTCTGGCACATCTCGAAGGTCTTGTCGCCGGGAGTCAGCACATGGATGCCGTCAGCCAGGGTGTCGCCGTCGGGCACGGTGGTAATCTTGCCGGCCTTGCAGGACTCATACATAGAGGGTACGCTGGCAGCCTGGACGCCGATGACCTTGCACTCGGGCTTCAGGCTCTTGATGGCGAAGGCGATGCCGCTGATGAGGCCGCCGCCGCCGATGGGGCAGACCACCTGCTCGACCTCGGGCAGCTGCTCCAGGATCTCCAGGCCGATGGTGCCCTGGCCGGCCATAACGTAATCGTCGTTGAAGGGATGGGCGAAGGTGTAGCCGTGCTCGGCGGACAGGCGGGCGGCCTCGCGGGCGGCATCGTCATACACGCCGGGAACGAGGACCACCTCGGCGCCGTACTTCTTGGTGGCCTCCACCTTGCTGATGGGAGCGCCGGCGGGCATGCAGATGATGGACTTGATGCCCAGCTTGGTGGCGGAGAGGGCAATGCCCTGGGCGTGGTTACCGGCGGAGCAGGCGATAACGCCCTTGGCGGCCTCACCGGGGGTCAGGGAACGGATCTTGTTGTAAGCACCGCGGATCTTGAAGGCACCGGTCAGCTGCAGGTTCTCAGCCTTGATGTACAGATTGTCCGCGATCTTGGATGCGGGATCCAGCGGCGTCCGGCGGGCGATGCCCCGGAGAGCTGCCTGAGCGTCTTGGATCATTTCCAGAGTCAGCATGATAACGACCTCCCAAAAAATTTTTGTTTCAGCTATTCAAACAATTCTCCCCTTGTTATCCACAAATTTTTTTGTGTTTTTTCAAGTGCTCGTTCTTCTAGCGGAAACAATCTTAATCTCGCTTGTTTTTGATTTTCTGTTTTGATTATATAATTAGTATTTGGCAATTACAATGCACAATTCTTCCAATTGTTTTCGTCCGAAATACTGCCATTTGACGAATAGTCCTCCTGTCGCATACAGTTGGGTGCGATAGATAGCCATTTTTGTAAAAAAAAGGAAGTGCCCACAGACGCTTCCTTTTTCAATAGGTGTTTCCGGCTCCCTCAACACCGTGTCATCAAGCGCTTCATCCCCGCCTCCAGGCCCTGGGCGGACAGGTCGTACATGGGGAACATCTGTCCCAGCTTCCAGTGGGTCTGGCTCCAGTAATCCGGCTTGTCCGGCATGGGCTCCGGATTCAGCCAGATGAGGTAAGGATACCGTTTCCGCAGCCGCTCCAGGCAGGCAATGCCCGACGGCCCATATTCCCGCCGGCTCCAGTCGTATCGGGGCTCCGTCAGCTCATAGGGGTGCATGGCGGCGTCGCCCACCAGGATGACCTTGTAACTGCCGTCATAGTTTTGCAGCACCCAGTCCAGAGGCACGGACGTGCCGCCGCCCCAGAACAGTGTGGGCTTGGTATACAGCTCCTCGTAAACGCAGTTGTGGAAGTAGTAGGTGTGAAGCTCCTTGAAATGGTTGGACTTGGTGGCCGCCTGGAACAGCATGGAGCACAGCCCCGCGTAGTATTCCATGGACCCGCCGGAGTCCATGAGCAACAGCACCTTTACCGCGTTCTTCCGTGGATTTTGATAGCGGACGGACAGTGTGCCGCCATTGTCGCAAGTGGCCCGGACCGTGCCATCCACATCCACCACCTTTTCCTGGCTGTTCGTCTGCTGGGACATCTGCCGCAGCAGGCGAAAAGCCATCTGAAACTGGCGGGTGTCCAGGGTGTTGTCCTTGCGGAAATCCCGGAACTTCCGCTCCCCCGCCACCAGCAAAGCTGTGCGGTGGCGGCTCTCGCCGCCGATGCGGATGCCGCCGGGGTGCCAGCCGCTGTTGCCGAAAGCGGAACGGCCCTGGGTGCCCACCCAGTAGCTGCCGCCGTTGTGCTCCTCTGTCTGCTCCTTCAGCCGCTCCTCCAGCAGCTTCAAAAGCTCCTCCAGGGTCTGGTCCGGCACGCCCATGGCTTTCAGCTCCTCCAGGGTGCGGCCTAGGTCCTCCGCCGGGTGGTTCAGCCAATCCAACAGCTCCTCCGGCAGCTCCCCCTCCCAGGGCACATCCTTGAAATACTCCAAAAATATCTGGTCGAAGCGGTCATAGTCCGCCTCACTTTTCACCAGCACCGCCCGGCACAGCCGGTAAAAGCCCGTGAGGCTGGAGCGGTGCAGGCCCCGGGCGCAGCCCTCCAGCAGCGTCAGCCACTCGTTGAGGGACACATCCAGCCCCCGGCTCCGCAGCAAATAGAAAAATCCCGTGAACATGGCCGTTTACCGCAGGGCCTTGCGCAGGTTGTTCAGGTCCTTGTCCTTTTTCAGCAGCACACCGGCAAAGGGGATCTCCTTTTGAATGCGCTTGGGATCCACGCCGCCGGCCATCAGGGCCCGCAGCCAGTCCACCAGTTCGGAGGTGCTGGGCTTTTTCTCAATATCCCGCAGCTGCCGCACCCAGTAAAAACCCGCCAGGGCCTGGGCCACCAGCTCCCCCTCCAGGTCACCGAAGTGGACGCGGAGGATCCGCTCCATCTGCTCCTGGTCTGGAAACTCAATATAGTGGAAGATGCAGCGGCGCAAAAAGGCATCCGGCAGCTCCTTTTCCGCATTGGAGGTGATGATGACGATGGGCCGCTGCTTCGCTTTCACCGTCTCTCCCGTCTCCGGGATGTGAAACTCCATCTGGTCCAGCTCCCACAGGAGGTCGTTGGGGAATTCCAGGTCCGCCTTGTCGATCTCGTCGATCAGCAGCACCACCTGCTCCTCCGACTGGAAGGCCTCTCCCAGCTTGCCCAGCTTGATGTAATGGGCGATATCATCCACGCCGTGGGTGCCGAACTGGCTGTCGTACAGCCGCTGGACCACGTCGTAAACATACAGGCCGTCCTGGGCCTTGGTGGTGGATTTCACGTTCCAGATAATAAGCCGCTTGCCCAGGGCATCCGCCACCGCCTGGGCCAGCATGGTTTTGCCGGTACCGGGCTCACCTTTGATGAGCAGGGGCTTTTGCAGCGTCACGGCGATGTTGACGGCGGTCATCAGCTCGTCAGACGCCACGTACCGGTTGGTTCCCGTAAATGTCGCGTTCATAATGGATTACCTCAATGTGTCCAGATTCACCCCGCATGCGGGGCCTTTCTTCAGAATTATAACAAAGAGACTCCCGGAATACAATCCCGCCTTTCGCAGGGCGTTTCATGGTGCAACGTCGCGCTGTATCATATTTTAACATTTTTTGATACGTGCCAAAGGCTTTACCGCTGTTTCTCCCCGTCTTTACGGAAAATTCGGCGTTTGTATAGTTGGCATATTTTTTGCTTAATAATTTAGCAAACGCATTTTCCCAATGACGATTTTTCACAACAAATGTTTTTGAAAGAGGGTTACATTATGGAAAACGGAAAAGGCTTGCTGGACGGCGTAGTCGTCCTGGATCTGGGCCGTGTGCTGGCATGCCCCTATGCGGCGGTTCTGATGGCTGACCTGGGCGCCACGGTCATCAAGATCGAAAATCCCAAGGGCGGCGACGATACCCGCAAGATGGGGCCTTTCATCAACGGCAACAGCGTGTATTACACCAACTTCAACCGCAGCAAGGTCGGCATCACTCTGAACCTGAAGGAGCCTGAGGGCAAGGAGATCTTCAAGGAACTGGTAAAGAAGGCCGATGTGGTTCTGGAGAACTACCGCCCCGGCACCATGGAAAAGCTGGGTCTGGGCTATGATGTTCTGAAGGAGGTCAACCCCGGTATCGTCTACGGCTCCGTTTCCGGCTTCGGCCACACCGGCCCCCTGAGCAAGCGCGCCGGTTATGATATCGTCGGTCAGGCCATGGGCGGCCTTATGAGCACCAGCGGTTGGCCCGGTGGCCCCGCTACCCGCTCCGGAACCCCCCTGGGCGATGTGCTGGGCGCTCTGAACATGGCATTGGGCGTTCTGGCCGCTCTGGTGAACAAGCAGAAGACCGGCCTGGGTGAAAAGGTAGACGTGGCCCTGGTGGATTCCGTGGCAGCTGCCATGGAGAACATCACCATGATCTATCAGTCCACTGGCCGGATCCCCCAGCGCATCGGCAACCGGTATGAATCCACCTATCCGTATGACACCTTCCCCGCCAAGGATGGCGACGTGGTCATTGCCGCAGGCAACAACAAGCTCTACGGCATCCTGTGCGATGTCATGGGCCGTCCCGAGCTGAAGACCGACCCCCGCTTCCTGGAGGTCAAGGACCGCGTGGCCAACCACGATGCCCTGCGGGACGAGATCGTGCCCTGGACCCAGCAGCACACCATCGACGAAGTGGATAAGCTGCTCAACGACGGCGGCTGCCCTGCCTGCCCCGTGAACACCATCGACCGTCTGGTGGTGGATCCCCAGATCGCCGGTGCCCGCGGCATGTTCCCCACCATCAACCAGCCCGGTATCGGCGAGTTGGCCATCACCGCCATTCCGCAGCACCTGACCCGCACCAGCTCTCAGCCCCGGAAGCCCGCTCCCCTGCTGGGCGAGGACAACGCCGCCGTTTATGGCCAGATGCTGGGTCTCGACGAGGCCAAGCTGGCCGAGCTGAAGGAAAAGGGCGTCATCTGAGCAAGGAGGCTGCATAAATCATGAGCAAGCAGATCGAAATCATTGAAGTCGGCCCCCGGGACGGTTTCCAGAGCGTCAAGTGCGCCCAGATCACCACGGAGCAGAAGCTTCAGGTCATCGATGACCTGGTAGCCGCCGGCGTGAAGCATATGGAGTACACCTCCTTCGTCAGCCCCAAGGCCATCCCCCAGTTGGCGGACGCCAAGGACGTGACCAAGGTGGTGCTGGAAAAGTATCCCGACGTGGACCTGTTCGCCCTGGTCCCCAACCTGCGGGGCGCCCAGAACGCCTATGAGTTGGGCCTGCGGAAGGTGTGCTATGTGGTGTCCCTCAGCGTGAGCCACAACAAGGCCAACATCAACCGCACCCACGAGCAGTCCCTGGAGGCCTATAAGGAGATCCGTGCCGCCTATCCCGACCTGGATGTGATCGTGGACCTGGCTACTACTTTCGGCTGCCCCTTCGAGGGCAAGTATGAGGACCCCGCCGCCGTGGTGGCGTTCCTGAAAGATTATGTGGATGCCGGTATGACCACCTGCTGCCTGTGCGATACCATCGGCATCGCCGATCCCGCCCAGGTGAAGGCCGTCATCTCCGCTGTGAAGGCTGCTTATCCCACCCTGGACCTAATGGTCCATTTCCACGATACCCGTGGTCTCGGCATGGCCAACAGCCTGGCTGCCATGGAGTGCGGTGTCACCAAGATCCAGGCCGCTCTGGGCGGACTGGGCGGCTGCCCCTTCGCGCCCGGCGCCTCCGGCAACCTCTCCACGGAGGATACCGTGTGGATGCTGAACGAGATGGGCTATGACACCGGCATCAACTTCTCCAAGCTCCTGGCCGCCGCCAAGGCCCAGGCAAAGGTCATCGCAGGCAATTACAGCGGTCACCACATCAATATTGAAAAGGAGACCCCCTGCAAGGCCTGATTTTCCTCATTTTTTGCTTTTCTTCCCCCCTCTCTCTTCTATACGCAAAGGACCGGACTTCCAAAAGAAGTCCGGTCCTTTGCCTTGTGCTGTGATGACTTTGCGCCATCTTCCGCCGCGGTCCCTCTGTCTGCCGCGCCGGGGCATCAGCAAAACAGCCGCGCTTTTCTTGCGTCCCAACAGGGATGTTGATATAATGAGTACTATCAGTTTGAAAAGGAGAATGGGCATGGCGAAAAGACTCGTTTTGATCACCCAGGCCGCATCCACCTGTCCCACCTACGCGCAGCGGCTCCACCAGTTTTTTGGCTCCAATATCGTGCTGGAGTGCTTCAGCGTGGAAGCAGGCGATTTTCCGGCTATGCCCACAGACGCGGACCTGTACATTGCGGCTGCCACTTCCTCTGACGCCTTCGCCCAGATCATGGACCTCATTCCGGAGGAAGGAAAAGTGGTTTCCCCCGCCGTCACATTTTTTAAAAAAGACATCGAGACCCTGCGGCAACTGCCCCGGGGCACCCGGGCCATGCTGGTGAATCTCAGCGTGCAGATGGCGTACGAGAGCATTGCGGAGCTGAACCGGCTGGGCATCACCCAGGTCGAATTCACGCCGGTGTATCCCGGCTCCAGCTACCCGACGGATGTCGCTCTTGCCATCACACCGGGAGAGACCCAATATGTACCGCCCACCGCGCTGCGGGTAATCAACCTGGGCCCCCGTGTCTTTACGGCGGACACCCTGCTGGAGATCGCCCTGAAGCTGGGCTTCACCTGGTTCCCCAAAAGTGCCGAATTCCGCGCCTACGCGGATTCTCTGGCGGATCAGGGGCAGAGTCTGGCCTCCCTGTGGAGCGCCAACCTGAAAGCGGAATCCTATCTGGACATTCTGATGGGAGCCCTGGAGACCGGCATTTTGGGCGTGGATGTGGACAGCCGCATCTTTGCTCTGAACGGTCTGGCGGAAAACATGCTTGGCCTGCGGCGGAAGGAGGCTATCGGCCAGCCCTTTCCCCTGGCCTGCCGGGACCTTGCCCGCCAGCTGACGGAAAATGACCGGCGGCAGAAGACCTCCCGCCTCATTCAGCTGAAGGGCACCTATCTCAACCTCTCCACCGCGCCGGTGGACTGGCAGGGAGAGTACATCGGCTGCTTTTTGCTGCTGCAGCGCTTTACCCAGGAGGAGGAACGCCAGCACCAGTTCCGCCTGCAAATGTACCACCGGGGCTACCAGTCCAAGTATGTGTTCGATGACATCGTCGGTCAGAGCGACATCATGCTGCGCACCAAGCAGATCGCCGCCAAAATGGCCGCCACCGATTCCTCCATCCTGCTGACCGGGGAAAGCGGTACCGGCAAGGAGCTGTTCGCCCACTCCATCCACAATGCCTCCCCCCGCCGGAACATGCCCTTCGTGGCCATCAACTGCGCCGCCTTATCGGATTCCCTGCTGGAAAGTGAGCTATTCGGCTATGACGAAGGCGCTTTTACCGGCGCCAAAAAAGGCGGCAAGCTGGGCCTTTTTGAATACGCGCACCGGGGCACGCTGTTCCTGGACGAGATTGAGGGTATGAGCCAACCTTTACAGATCAAGCTGCTGCGGGTATTGCAGGAAAAAGAATTCATGCGGGTGGGCGGCAACCGCATCATCCCCACAGATGTGCGGATCATCGCCGCTTCCAACGAGGACATTTTGGAGCGGGTGCGGCAGGGCACCTTCCGCAAGGACCTGTATTACCGCCTGAACACCCTGCCCATCTCCATCCCGCCCCTCCGGGACCGGGGTGAGGACCTGTTCCTCATTGCCGGTCACCTGATGGCACGGAGCGGCGTCCGTTTCACCTTCGCGCCTTCCGCCCAAGCGGTGCTGCGGGCCTACCGCTGGGACGGCAATGTCCGGGAGCTGGCGAACCTGGTGGAATATCTCTCCATGCTGGGAAAGGATTTCGTGGAGGCGGAGGACCTGCCGCCCTATCTTCGCGCAGGGCCAGCGGTCAAACCGACTCAGCCGGCAGCCGCTCCGCAGCCAAGTGCCGCCAGCCGGGAGTTCTGGCAGGCAGCCCACGGACGGGAGGAGCTGGTTTCCTTTTTAGTGTGCACCATGGGGGAGGCGGACCGGGGCATCGGCCGGGGCGCTCTGCTTCTGGAGGCCCGGCGGCAGCAGATCCCGGCCACAGAGCAGGAGATCCGGGATGTTTTACTGGTCCTTCACCGCTTGGGCCTGGTCTCCGTTTCCCGGGGCCGGGGCGGCAGCCGCCTGACACAAAAGGGACTTGCCTTATATCAGGAACTTTCACCAAATGCCGCCAAATAATTGGGTAAAGATTTAATCTTTACCCAATTATTTTTGCCTTATTTGATGTATCCAAGCAAATTTCTCACTTTTTTCTGTCTATTTTGCAAAAACAGCCCCCGAGAAAGTTGGCTGTCCTTACAAAAAACGGTCTCATTTCTCAAATGGCATATAATTTGCTATATATTCAGGCAGTCGATCAAAACATGGTGAGGAGGAACCAATATATGACTTACAATTTTGATGAGATCGTGGACCGCTCCCAAAACTATGCCGCCAAGTTTGAAGAATCCGTCCTGCACTACGGCACCAATGACGTGATCCCTTTGTGGATCGCGGATATGGATTTCCGCACCGCTCCCTGCATCGTGGAGGCCATCAAGCAGCGCGCCGACCAGGGCATCTTCGGCTACACCTGGCGGACCCCCAAGTATTTTGAGGCCATTGCCGCCTGGCAGGAGAAGCGCAACGGCTGGCGGCCGGAGACTGAGAAGATGGCCTTCGCCCCCGGCGTGGTGCCCGGCATGCGGATGATTTTGACCATGTTCACCCGGCCCGGCGACAAGGTCCTTATCCAGCAGCCTGTGTACCATCCCTTTGCCGACGTGGTGAACAACACCGGCCGGGAGCTGGTGGTCAGCCCCCTGAAGCAGGATGAGAACGGCTACTACGCCATGGACTACACCGATTTCGAGGAAAAGGCCAAGGACGTCAAATACTTCATTCTCTGCAACCCTCACAACCCCGTGGGCCGTGTCTGGACCCCTGAGGAGCTGAAGACCGTGGGCGACATCTGCGTCCGCCATGGTGTGGAGATCATCTCCGACGAGATCCACTCCGACCTGATGCTGGACGGCCACAAGCACACCTGCATGGCCTCTGTCTCTCCGGAGATCGCCGCCATCACCACCACCTGCATCGCCCCCAGCAAGACCTTCAACCTGGCGGGCCTCCAGTCCTCCACCATCGTGTTCAACACCGTGGAAAAGCAGGAGGCCTATGTGGCGGAGCTGAAGCGGATGGACATCGCCCGCAACAACTGCTTCTCCCTGGTTGCCACCATGGAGGCCTACGCCCACGGCGAGGAGTGGCTGGACCAGCTGCTGGTATACCTGAGTGACAACATGCGGTTTATCCGCGAGTTCTGCGCGGAGCATCTGCCGGAACTGAAGCCCAACACCCCCGAGGCCACGTATCTGTGCTGGATCGACGCCCGGGGACTGGGCATGGATGACGCAGCGCTGAAGAAATTCTGCGTGGAGAAAGCCGGTGTGGCCTTCGGTGAGGGCACCGACTTCGGCTTTGGCGGCAGCGGCTTCCTGCGTCTCAACGCCGCCTGCCCCCGCACCACCATTGAAAAGGCTCTGACTCAGATGGAACAGGCGGTCCGCGGCCGCTGAACCATAAATTAAGAAGAGGAGAAAAAACATGGAAAACCAGAAAAAACTAGGCGCATCCGCATTTCTTCCCCTGATCGTATTCCTGGCCCTGTATGTGGGCTGCGGCATTACGTTCACGCTGCTGGGCGTTGAAAGTCCTTTCGGACAGTTCCCCCGCCACGTGGCGCTGCTGGCCGGTATCGCCGTGGCGCTGCTGCTGGCCCCCAAGGTCAAAGTTGGCGAAAAATTGGATGTGTTTTGCCAGAACATGGGCAACTCCGGCGTTATGATGATCATCCTGATTTATCTGATGGCCGGTGGCTTCCAAGGTGCTGCCGCCGCCATGGGCGGTAAATCCTCCGTCATCAATCTGGCTCTGCACTTCATCCCCGTTTCTCTGCTGGTCCCCGGTGTGTTCCTGATGTGCTGCTTTATCTCCACTGCCATCGGCACTTCCATGGGCACCATCGCCGCCATGGCTCCCGTCGCCATCGGTGTGGCCCAGGGTGCCGGCCTGAACCCCGCCATCGTGGGTGCCGCGGTCATCGGCGGCTCCTACTTCGGCGACAACCTGTCCATGATCTCTGATACTACCATCTCCGCCGCCCAGGGCTGCGGCTCCGAGATGAAGGACAAGTTCCGCATGAACTTCTTCATGGCTCTGCCCGCCGCCATCATCGCCATAGTCCTGTACGCCGTTCTGGGCGGTCACGGCTCCGGCGCCGTGGAAGCCGGTGCGTACAGTGTCATCCAGGTCCTGCCTTATATCGTGGTTTTGGTCACCGCCCTTATGGGTATCAACGTGGCCGTGGTATTGTTCATTGGCATTCTGATGACCGGTGTCATCGGTCTGGCCCAGGGTACCGCGGGCTTCTTTGAGTGGGTCCAGGCAATTGGCGGCGGCATGAGTGACATGTTCTCCATCTCCATCGTGGCCGCTTTGATCTCCGGCATTATCGGTCTGGTCCGCTACTACGGCGGCGTGGAATGGCTGGTGGGTGCCATCACCTCCCGCATCAAGAGCCGCCGCGGTGCCGAATACGGCATTGGTCTGCTGTCGGGCGTTCTGTCTGCCGCCCTGGTTAACAACACCATCGGTATCATCGTCACCTGCCCCATCGCCAAGGAGATCGGCTCCAAGTACGGCATCGCCCCCAAGCGTCTGGCCAGCCTGGTGGACATTTTCGCCTGCGCGTTCTTGGCCCTGATGCCTCACGACGGCGGCATCCTCATCGTCACGGAGCTGGCCGGCTGCACGCCGCTGGACATTCTGCCCTACTCCTTCTACATGTTCGCCCTCATCATCTTCACCTGCATCACCATCCAGTTCGGTCTGCTCCGCACCCCCGAGGAGAAGGCCATCGCCGCCAAGGAAACCGCTGCCAGATAAGCAGCCTCCCACTTGCAGCGCAGGGGCTGGCATCCTCCGGGTGCCAGCCCTGTATCATTTCACCACGATCACAATTTGAAAGGATTTGATTCTCATGTCTCATAACATCGGAAACGGCTTCGGCACCCAGGTCATCCACGGTGGCGAAACGAAGGACCGGGGCTACCACTCCTTGGGCATGCCCATCTACCAGACCTCCACCTTCTACTTCGACACCTGCGAGGAGGGCGGCCGGTGCTTTGCCGGCGAGAGCGACGGTTACATCTACACCCGTCTGGGCAACCCCACCACCGTCCTGGCGGAGGAAAAGGTCGCGGAGCTGGAGGGCGCTGAGGCGGCTGCCGCCGCAGGCTCCGGCATGGGCGCCATCTCCGCCACCCTCTGGACCCTCGCCGGTGCCGGCAAGCACATCGTAGCCGACGGCACCTTGTACGGCTGCACCTTCGCCCTGCTGAGCCACGGCATGACCCGCTACGGCGTGGAGGTCACCTTCGTGGACTCCTCCGACCCCGAGGAGGTCCGCAAGGCCCTGAAGGAAAACACCGTGGCCGTGTATCTGGAGACCCCCGCCAACCCCAACCTGAAAATTGCCGACATCCAGGCCATCGCGGAGCTGACCCACGCCTACAGCAAGGACATCAAGGTGGTGGTGGACAACACCTTCGCCACCCCTTACCTCCAGCAGCCCCTGGCTCTGGGCGCTGACGTGGTGGTCCACAGCGCCACCAAGTACATCAACGGCCACGGCGACGTGGTGGCGGGCTTTGTGGCCGGCTCCAAGGAGTTCATCACCCAGGTGAAGATGTTCGGCCTGAAGGACATGACCGGCGCCGTGCTGGGTCCCCAGGAGGCGTTCCTCATCCTGCGGGGTCTCAAGACCTTCGAGATCCGGATGCAGCGTCACTGTGATAACGCCCGGAAGCTGGCGGCGTATCTGGCCACCGAGCCCAAGGTGGAGAAGGTGTACTTCCCCGGTCTGGAGTCCCACCCCAACCATGAGGTGGCCAAGAAGCAGATGAAGGACTTCGGCGCCATGATCTCCATTGAGGTCAAGGGCGGCAAGGCCGCCGGTATGAAGCTGGTGAATTCTTTGAAGATGTCCACCATCGCCGTGTCCCTGGGCGATGCGGAGACCCTGGTTCAGCATCCCGCCTCCATGACCCACTCCGCCTACTCCCCCGAGGAGCTGAAAGAGGCCGGCATCCCCGAGGGCCTGGTCCGCATTTCCGTGGGCCTGGAGAACCCCAACGACATCATCGCCGACTTCCAGCAGGCCTTCGCCCAGGTGTAAAAAGGACACATTTTAATATTTTAATAACAACAGGGAGGTTCCAAGGGGCCTCCCTGTTGTCTATTCCTCGTGAATGTCACATCTCTGTTTTTTCAAAAAAAATTCCTCAGAGCCTTGCGGCACTACGGGACTTCTCAGGCGGACGATACAGGTCTCGATCCTGCGCCCCCACACATCATATAGGCCAAGGTCAATTAACAATTTTATGCCACACAGAAGAAGTCAACGTCCCGTCTATTGATTGGATACCAACAATGGACTGGGCATATTTTACATGCAGGTCGCTACCAGAAACCTTTTTCGCAGCGAACAATAGTAGCTTACCGCCAATCCAATCACAGTTCCCGGTGGAAATTTACTTGCCTTCTGTTCCGCATTTCCGCCTAGAAACAGCGCAGTACTGCGGCATTCACGCAGTGCTGCACCCCCAAGGAAAGGAGAGGACGAAGTGTATCACCTAGTTACTATTTTAATGTCAGATTCCATTGGATGTGTATCGCATCCGCAAAATAAGCCGTGCAGCATCTTGCAGCTCCCACCGCCGTTCTGTAAAGAAGAAGCGGTAAGCCTCACAGTAATAATTCCTATTCACCAGGCCACCCTGTACCAGCCGATTTCTTCTGCAGCCATTCCGGCAAATTCCAAACAACGGGCAAGTGCGGCACGTCCCCGGAATCCGGAGGGAGCCTTCAACAAATCGTCTTGCCGCGTCACTCCCCGCCATTTCCGCAAAGCTCTGCTGGCCCACAGTACCCAGACGCCACTCATCCAACACGTAAAAATCGCAAGGATATACGCCGCCGTCACCCTCTACCACAAATTGGACAGAGCAGTGACCAGTCATATCACAGGATTTCGGCCGCTCGCACAGCAGGATCGCCAGCCAGTTATTCAGATGGCGAATGCTGACATATTCGCCTTTCTGTAGTTCCTGATACCACAAGTCAAAAATGCGCACCAGAAATGTACCATAATCCCGTGCAGAGAGATGATACGCCTCTTTTCCCCGCTCTTGCCCCAATGGCTCCAGGCATGGAATAAACTGCAGCCAGCGGAAGTTCTGCTTTTTATAAAACTGGTAGATCCTTCGGATGGATCTGGCATTTCTGCCGGTAACAACGCAGAGAATGTTGTACTCTACGCCATATTTTTCAAATAACCGCACCGCGCGCATCACCTTAGCGTGCGTACCCTTTCCACTGTAGTCTTTCCGATTCCAATCATGCAATTCCGCGGGCCTGTCCAACGAAAGGCCCACCAGGAAATGATGCTCCGCAAAGAAGCGCGCCCATGCTTCATCAATACAATAGCCGTTCGTCTGAATGGTGTACCGGATCTCCAATCCCGACCGGCTATATGTTTTCCCCAACGCCACCACCTGTTGAAAAAATCCAACCCAGCCAGTGTGGGTTCCCCGCCCTGAAAGGCAAAAGAGCAGCATCCATCCGCATACTCCACTGCAGACGCCATGACCTTTTCCATATCCTCAACGGACAGCATTCCCTCAAACGCGTGCTGGCGGTGCTCCGATATTATAAAAGCAGTAGGCACAGCGCATATTGCAGGCCGAAGAGGCTGGTTTGATCAATACATTTACAGCAGGCGCAATGGTTTCCCCTTTTATTTCGGTGCAAAAGCCATCACTCATTTTTCACGGTTTGTGGCATTTCTTCGCCTTCATATCCTCATATTTTTGCAGCAAAAATAGGCCGTTCTGATATGCTACCTTTATATATTCCAGCTGTAGTGAACCGTAGGCGTTGCTGGAAGTCTTGCCGGTCTCGTAGTTTAAGGTCCCATTATAGTCGATGTCCACTAATTCGCGGATAAAGGAGTCCCAATCCACATCGCCCATATAGCCTATCTTTCCGCTGATACAGGAAAGCATGTAATGGAAAGTGACGGCTTGAAAAACAAGTTCCGGGAGCGGTCGATTCCTATTGTTGATGATGCACTTTGGAAGCGTCTGTGTCAAGCTCCAAAAACGGTAACGTTTGGAAAGAAAGTGATTTTGACCGAACAGGTCATCCACAGTCCCGAGGGAAATGCATACCAGCCCAACAACTGGGCCAGCCGTGTTTTTCGCCCCTTTATGAAAGAACTGCACAAACTCCATCCCGATGTACCAGAGCTGTCCCCCCATGAACTCAGGCATACTCACGCAACTCTCTGGATTGCTCAGGGGATGGATCCGTATATGGTTGCCCGTCTTTTAGGACATAGTGGCCTAAAGATGCTGACTAGGATTTATGACCACACCAGTCCCGAGACTTTGCGGAAAGCCATTCAAACAGCAAAAGAAGGTGCCTCATAAAAGCACCTTCTTTTGCTGTTTCCCATGCTCTCTATCGAGTCTCTTTTCACAAAAGTGTCGTATTTTTGTCGTATTTTCCTGTTTTCCCTTATTCACAGTAAAATCAAAAACCTCCCAAAGCCTTGCGGCTCCAGGAGGTTATCTGGTGGACGATACAGGACTCGAACCTGTGACCCCCTGCACGTCAAGCAGGTGCTCTAGCCAGCTGAGCTAATCGTCCGAAGCGGAACGAATATAGGATACACGAACTCTTTTGTTTTGTCAACACCTTTCTTGCTTTTTTTTTGTTTTTTTGTTATACTGCTCCCAGCAGCAGGACAGGAGGTCGTTTCCCATGAAACAGGTCGCATTGATCACAGGCTCTTCCCGGGGCATTGGCCGGGCCGTGGCTCTGGAGTTGTCCCTGGCGGGCTACGCCGTCTGCATCAACTATATCCAAAGCCGCGAAGCTGCCGAAGCGCTGGCAGCCCAGCTGCGCGGAGAGGGCCGGAAGGCCATTGCCATCCAGGCGGATGTGGCGGACAGTCACGTGGTAAATGAAATGGTGCGGCAGACGGAAGCGGAGCTGGGGCCTGTTACCCTTCTTGTCAATAACGCCGGCATCTCCTGGCAAGGCCTGTTTCAGGATATGGAGGACGCCGCCTGGGAGCGCATGTTGGCCGTGAATCTCACCGGCGCCCGAAACGCCGCCCGGGCCGTGTTGCCCGCCATGATCAGTCAAAAGAGCGGCTGCATCGTCAACATCTCCTCCATGTGGGGCCTGCGGGGTGCCAGCTGCGAGGTAGCCTATGCCTGCTCAAAGGCCGCCATCGTGGGGCTGACCCGTTCCCTGGCCCTGGAACTGGCGCCCTCCCGCATTCGGGTGAACTGCGTGGCCCCAGGCTGCATTGAAACGGACATGGTGCGGGTCCTGGGGCAGGAGACCCGGGAGATGCTGGTGGCAGAAACACCCATCGGGCGGCTGGGCACCCCGGAGGATATCGCCCACGCTGTGGCGTTTCTCGCTTCGGAAAAGGCCTCCTTTATTACCGGCCAGGTCCTGACCGCTGACGGCGGTTTCATCGTCTGACACCTTATTTATAAATAAAAGTGCCGCTGCGGACGCAGCGGCACTTTTTTATTCCTTTCCCGGCAGCGGCGGCGCGTGGAGGATGACCCGCCCAAAGCACACCAGGCTCCGGCCACTGGAGGGCGTCATCAGCACATCCGCGTCCGCCCTGGCGCGGTTCAGGGAAAACAGGTACACATTTCCAAAGGGGTCTTTGTAATACTGCTTGCACAGCATGTCGCCATCCACGCAGAAAATGCCCACATCGCCATTTTTCAGCGGGTCCCGGTTCACATAGACCAAAGAGCCGTCGGCAATGTACGGCGTCATGGAATCGCCCTGGATGCGGACGGCAAACTCCGCCGCCGAAGGCACCTCGTCCGTCACCGGAACGTAGTCAAAATCCTCCCCGAACACCGGCGCGGCGTAGCCGGCGGCAGCGGGGCTGCGGTACAGGGGAATGACCCGGGACTCCTGCCGCTCCCGGTTCTGCTCCAGTTCGTCCCGGTAGACACAAAGAGCATCCACTACGGAACGCACCGTCTCCCGCCCCACGGGGGACAGGCCCCGGTACTGCTTCAGCAGCGTCCTCTCGCTTTGGGAGAGGACCTGCCCTCCGGCGGAAAAGCTGTCCTGAAACAGGAAATTCGGGTCCGTTTGGAGGCAATCGAACAGCCGCAGCATCACTTCCTCCTTGGGAAAGCTGATACCCGTCTCATAATTGCCGATGGCGGAAGCAGACACGCCCAGCCGCCGGGCCAGCAGGGTCCGGGAGAGGCCCAGCTCCTCCCGTCGGGCACGCATACGCTCACCGAAGCTCATGGGAACACATCCTTTCTGAATGTATCCTATCTGATTTTTTGTTTCTTGTCAATCAGTATTTACAAGAAACTTGTAAATTATGCCTTGACACACAAGTATTCTTGTGGTATTCTAACATTGTTCACAAGATTCTTGTTGTTTCGTCGGTTTGCACGCCGCTGCGGCCCTGCAAGACAAAAACGCCCACCCTTTCGGATGGACGTTTGGTGGGGGAAGGTGGATTCGCCCGCCTGCGAGCGGACCGTTCCGCGGCTCTGACGCGCCGCCGGTGTGTCATTCACTGCTGCTCCCCTTCAAATTCGCAATGAAAAAAATACCGACCGCCCTATTGGGCAGTCGGCACTTGGTGGGGGAAGGTGGATTCGAACCACCGAAGTCAGTGACAACAGATTTACAGTCTGCCCCATTTGGCCGCTCTGGAATTCCCCCATATGAACTTGGAGCTGGTGGACGGATTCGAACCCCCGACCTGCTGATTACAAATCAGCTGCTCTACCAGCTGAGCTACACCAGCAGTTCCAACAGCAGGATTTATCTTACCAGATGGTTTTCATTTTGTCAACACAATTTTTTTATTTTTCGTATTTTAGGAGGGACTTTTTTGAGGAAAAGCACCCGCCGCCTGGGGCGGCTCAGCCTGCTTTGCTCTTTGTGCGGGCAGGAGATCTTGCCGGGCGAAGAGTACTGGTACTGCAACGGCAGCACTGTCTGCCGGGAGTGCCTGCCGTCCTTTGCCCGGGCGGAGCTGGCGCCTTACCGCCAGACCCGTGGAAAGGAGGTGCGTCTATGACGCTTTTGGAGATGTCCGCCGTATACGCGGACAACGCGGCCGCCCTGCGGCTCCGCATTGCGGAGCTGCGCGCCGCCATGGGAGCATTGTCAGATCCAGAGGAGCTGCGCGCCCTGCGGGCCAGGATCGCGGCGCTGGACCCGCTGCTGCGGGAGGCACGTGCCCTGGCGGAGCTGACCGCCCACTACTATGACAGGAGCTACCGCAAGCATGAAAAATACACCCTCTAAACGAGGCCGCCCTGACCAGTGGGCCGGCGATATGACCGTATGGCTGCGGGAAAACGCTCCGGATAACGACGAGCAGCTTGCCCGCCTGCGGCGGAACCTGAAGGACGCCCGCCTCCGGGAGCTGACGCCCCGGCAGCGGCAGATGGTGGAGCTGTACTACGACCAGGAGATGAACACCACCGCCATTGCCCAGCTTCTGGGCGTCCAGCGGTCCACGGTATCCCGCACCCTCCGCCGGGCCAGGGCGCGGCTGTACCAGTTTTTGCGCTATGGACTTTAAACCGCTTTTTCCCCTTGAGGTTTTTTCCGACAGCCCCTATAATCAAAGTACGGATAACTAACCGACAGGAGGAGACGTCATGCTTTACAACTCTCTGCACAACCGCGGCCTGCGGCTCGTGGTGGCTGTTATCGGCGAGCTGATCGCCGCCGCCGCACTGAACCTGTTCATTGTGCCCCTGAACCTGTACACCGGCGGTCTCATGGGTGTGTGCCAGTTGCTGCGCACCCTCGCGGCCGACTATCTGGGCATGAGCTTCGGGGACTACGATGTGGCCGGCATTTTGTATTTCCTGCTGAACATTCCCATCCTGCTTCTGGCCTACAAAAACCTGGGACGGGCCTTTGTCGCAAAGACGCTCATCTGCACAGCGGCCTTTTCCCTGTTTTACAGTCTTATCCCCTCCCCCTCCGTCCCCATTGTGGATGACTATCTCACCGCTTGCCTGCTGGGCGGCATCCTGGCGGGCGTGGGCAGCGGCCTGGTCCTCACCTGCGGCGCCAGCGGCGGCGGATTGGACATTGTGGGCCTGTACCTGAGCAAGCGGGGCAGCCAGTTCACCGTGGGCAAGTTCTCACTGACCTTTAACGCCGTTTTGTACACCGCCTGCCTGTTCCTGTTCAGTCCGGAGGTCGCCATTTACTCTGTCATCTACAACTTCTTCACCGCTATGGTGCTGGACCGGATGCACCAGCAGAACGTCAGTGTTCAGGCCCTTATTTTCACCAAGGGCGACGAGGGGACCCTGGCTCGCTTCATCATTGAGAACCTGGGCCGCAGCGTTACCTACTGGGAGGGTGTCGGCGCCTATACCGGCGAGGATGTCCACGTGCTGTGCGTATGCCTGTCCAAATTTGAAATTGAGGAGCTGGCCCACGCGGTCCACACTATCGACCCCCACGCCTTCGTGACCACCCAGGAGGGAACCCGCATCTACGGCAACTTCCAGCGGAAGGTGGGCTGAGTCCTCCGGGGATATTGCTTTGCCCGATAGCGCCCTATCGCTTTTTCGCATTTCTTGCCCCACCTGAAATCATGATATCATCAGGTCAGGAGCTTTCCACCGCCGCGGCAGGCGCCGCGAAATAAAACAGGAGGGATTCAAGATGAAGCACCCCATCGCCGTTTTGGCCGGCACCCCGGTGGACACGCAAATGGGCGTGGACTTTCTCACCGGAGCCGGTCTGTCGGGCACCGCGTTCCCACTGTCCGCCGATCCCCGGCAGCAGACTGCCTTTCAGATCTCCTCCGCCGCCGAAAAGCAGGCCCGCGCCCTGGCTGTGCTGCGGCAGGCTATGGAGCAGGGCTGTGAAAAGGCCTTTGTCTACTGCAACTCCCTGTCCGCCTCCGTGGACTTTCCCACCCTGGCCCGGGAGTCCGGCATGAAGATCGTGACACCGCTGGATGTATACCGGAGCCTGGCCCCCCGGTACCGGCGGCTGGCATTCATCGCCGCCAACGCACAAGGGCTGGCGGGCATTGAGCGGGTGCTGCTGGCCGCCAACCCAGCGCTGGACACCCTGTCCGCCGCGGCGCTGCCGGTGGTGCTGGCCATTGAGCAGGGCGAGGACCCGGACCAGCTGGTGGAGCGCCACCACCTGGCGGAGCTGGCGGATTGGTTCGCCGCCTGCGGTATGGAGGCGCTGCTGCTGGGCTGTACCCACTTCCCTTATTTTAAAGAGGCTCTGTCCAGACGGACAAGCCTGCCCCTCATTGACCCGGCTCAGGAAATGCTGGAGCTGCTGCAAGGCTGAATACAGAAAGGCCCCGCGTTCAACATGAACGCGGGGCCTTTTTGCAGATCACGCCGACAAAATGCCGTACTTGGTCTGGAGCCGTCCCAGCTTTTCCAGTACCGGCCCGGTCAAAAACCACAGGTAGAGGGCTGTGGAGACAGCCTGGACCAGGTCCATGGGCAGGCCTGCCGTCCAGTAGGCCATGACCATTCCCCAGGTGAGCCCACCCTGCTGCCACATCAGGGCGGAGGCGGTATTCATGATCACGCCGTACACACCCACGGCAGACACCGCTCCGAAAACCGCCAGCGGCGTCCGCCCGGCGGGAAGGGGGCCATGGTGGAACAGCACACCCGCCAGCAAGCCGATGAGCCCCAGAGCAAACATCTGCCAGGGGGTCCAGGGCCCTTGGCCAAAGAGCACGTTGGAGGCCAGCATGGTAACGGCCCCCACCAAAAAGCCACTCTCCCCTCCCAGGGCCGCTCCGGTCAGCACGGAGAGGGCAATGACCGGCTTGCACTGGGGCAGCATGGAAAAAGCCGCCCGGCCTGCCACACCCAAGGCGCAGAGGACGGCGATGACCGCCACCTCCCGGGCCTGGGGCCGCCGCCGTTCAAAGGAGAGCAGGAAGGCCGCCGTACACTCCAGCAGCACCAGCAGCGCGGTAAAGAGGTATTTCCGGTCCCGGAAGACCGTCATGCCCATCAGAACAGTCAACGACACCAGCGCCAGCAAAGAGCACAGGGCCAGCCGGTGGCCCCTCCGCTCGATTTTTGGCGGAAGTGTCTCCGCCTTCTCCGGCGGCAGGGGCCGTCTTTCTGGAGCCTGCGGCGGAGTAGGCGGCATTTCCGTGCCTCCGCAGCATCCGATCACCTCCGCCGCTGTCACCGCCCCCGGCAGCTGCTCCCGGGCCATGCGGTTGGCAGCGGTGGTATAAAAACGGCTGCCGGCGAAAAAGCGCCGGGGAATGTCCGCCGCCGCGGCAGCACCGTCAAACAGCAGCACGCACCACTGGGCATATTCTCCGCAGAACTCCAGGTCATGGCTCACCATGATAACGGCGGTCCCCCGCCGGCAAAGCGTCTGCAAAATGTCCGCCAGCTGCTGCTTACAAGCGGGGTCCAGGCCCTTGGTGGGCTCGTCCAGCAGCAAAATGTCCGGTGCGCCCAGCAGCACCTTCGCCAGCGCCGTCCGCTGCTGCTCTCCGCCGGAGAGATCGTACGGATGGCGCTCCAGCAGCGTCTCCAGGCCACACAGGGCCGCCATGGCGGACCGGCGGTGAGGGTCGCCGCAGACCTCCTCCAGCTCCTCCCGGACGGTCTTCCGGGCAAACAGAGCCTTGGGGTCCTGGGGCAGAGCCCCCACGGTGCCCCGCAGCTCCACCGTGCCCCGCTGAGGGCGGTTCCGTCCGGACAGCAGGGACAGTGCCGTGGTCTTTCCCGCGCCGTTGCCGCCCACCAGTGCTGTCAGCTCTCCCCGGCGGACCTCCAGGTCCAGCCCTCGCAGCACATCCGCTTCCTGCTTTCCATAGCGGAACCACACATCCCGCAGCCGGGCCACCACCTCTCCCGCCGGGCGCTCCGGTGCCGGAGGCAGGGGAGCAAGGGAATGGTCCGCGGCATAGTCCTCCAGCCAGTCCTTCCCCTCCCGGACGGAGAGGGGGCAGGACCGGTCATTGGGCACCGCCGCCCACACCCGGACCGGCACCGGCATAGCCCGGAACATCGTGTGGCCGTTCTCCCGCAGCCGGGCAATGGACTGGGAAGGCGGTCCCTGGCACACCAGCCGCCCTCCGTCCAGCACCAGCAGTTGGTCCGCCAGAGGCAGCACTTGATCCAGCTGATGCTCCGTGAGGAGGATTGCGGTGCCCAGCTCCCGGTGGACCCGCTCCACTGCCGCCAGGAAATCCGAGGCGGCAATGGGGTCCAGCTGGCTGGTGGGCTCGTCCAAAAGCAGCACCCTGGGCTGCAAGGCCATGACGGAGGCCAGGTTCAAAAGCTGCTTCTGCCCGCCTGACAGGCAGGACACCTCCCGGTGGAACCAGGGCTCCATACCGAAAAAGGCGGCGGTCTCCGCCACCCGGCGGCGGATGGCCGCCTGTTCCAGGCCCAGGTTCTCCAGGCCGAACGCCAGCTCATGCCACACCTTGTCGGTGACGATCTGGCTGTCCGGGTCCTGGGCGACGAAGCCGATACCGGCGCTCTGCCGCCGCAGGTCCAGGTTTCCCAGATCTTCCCCGTCAAAAAGAAGACGGCCCTGCCGTCTGCCCTTGGGGGCAAGGGCGGGCTTCAGCTGCCGCAGCAGCGTGGTCTTGCCGCAGCCGGAGGGACCGCACGCCACGGTGAAGCTCCCCGGCGCTACGGAAAGACAGATATTCTCCAAGGCCCAGGCTGTCTGCCCGGGATAGGCGAAGGACAGTCCTTCCGCCTGATAAAGCAGTTCACCCATTCCACGCCCTCCTTTCCGCCGCTGCCCACCGCAGTTCCTCCGCCAGATCCACCATCAGCGGCAGGGCGCACAGCAGGCCGTAGGCCCCGTAGACGCTGAGGGCAAACGCCCCCAGCGGTGCCCCCTGGGCCCGGGGGTAAAAGCTCCAGGCCAGGGCCTGGCTCCGGCAGCCCCAGGCGGTATATGCCCCGCAGAGAGCCATGACCGCCAGCAGCATACCGTCCCGCCGCCGGAAGCGGTAAATGGAAAACGATGTGCGGCCCGGCAGGCCGTAGCCCCGGCTGCGCATACTGTCCGCCGTGTCCACGGCGCCCTCCAGGGACCAGGTGATCAGGATGCCCAGCTCCGCCATCCGCCGCCGTAGCGCTTCGCCGCGTTTTTTGCCGCCCATGGCGTCCCGGGCATTGGAGATGGTCCGGTGCCGCCGCCGCACCTGGGGAATGAACCGCAGTGTCATGGACAGCAGCAGGCTCAGCGCCGGGGCCAGACGGCCGAACAGGTACACGAACTTGTCCGTGGTCATGACGTCGGAGCAGCAGCCCAGCCACAAAACGGCGCAGCAGAGCAGCGCCGCCGCGGCCAGGCCGTAGAGGATGGATTCCAGGGTCAGGGGGTTGCCCGAGGGAAAATAGGCCAGCACCGTGACGCCCCGATGGCTGAACAGGGGGTTCACAACAGCCGTCAGCACCAGAAGCGGCAGCAGCGTCCGCCACATCCGCCAGAAGCGGCGGCGCCGCAGGTACGCCCCGTAGGCCGCTGCTCCCAGCAGAGAAATGGCCAGAAACGCCGGCCGCATCACCAGCATGGTCAACAGCAGCACCAGGGCGAAAAATATGAAGGCCACCAGCGGGTGGCACCGGGAAAAGGCGTCCCGTCCGTCCATATCACGCCCCCAGCTGGCCGCTGTCGCCGCCGCCCACATCCCGGCCCAGGTCGCAGGTATACACCCACTCCACCTGGTCTCCCGGCGCCGCCGCCACAGCGGAGCAGCCCTTGTTGGGGAAGGTGCCGTTTACCCGGTACATCCAGCCCGACAAGGCGCCGCCGTCAAATTCGTACAGGTTCCCGATGCCCTCCACATAGGCGGAGCCGTAGCCGGGGGTGTCCTGGTACTCCATATGGATGCCCGCCTCCCGGCAGGCCCGCTGCAGCAGGTCGAACACACGGTCTCCCTCCTTCAGCTCCACCGCCGTGGGCGCCAGCAGAACGCCGTCTCCGGGCACCAGTTCCCGGACACCTGCCTCCAGTTGGTCCAGATGCTCCAGAAGGGCGGCGCAGGAGATGGAGACCGTGCAGGTGCTTGCCGCTTTCTCCTCCGGCTCTGCCGGAGCGGGAGCTTCATCAGGTACTTCCTCCGTTGGAACGGAGGAAGCCGCTTCCGCCGCCTGCTCCGGCGGGGGTTCCTCCGCCAGGGTTTCCTCCGTCGCGTCCCCGGGGGCGGAGGACTCCGCTGGAAGCGGTTGTTCCTCCACAGGCACCGTCTCCGGTGGCGTTTGCTCTTCACGCAGAGAGCAAACGCAGGTCAGCACCGCCAATATCATCAGCACCGCCAAGGCCAAAAGTTGTTTTTTTCGTTTCATATGTGCCTTTCATGTTACATCCAGGCAGCCGCCAGAAAGCAGGCGGCCAGCCCGGTCCGCGCGCCCCAGGCCGCCGCCCGGGAAGCTGCCGGCCCCACAGAAACCGGCTCCGGTTTTACATCCGTCATATTATAGAGGGAGGTTTCTCCTGCCCGGGCCCGGCACACAGCCGCCAGGGCGTATAGTCCCTGCTCCGTGGCCATGGGGTCTGCCGCCGTCTCCGCCGCCGTGTGGCGGAAGCCCCGGCCCGGCAGGTAGTCCGCCAGCAGGCCGTCCAACAGCGTCCGTCCGTTTTTTACAAAGCGGCCATCCTCCAGGGAAATTCCCCAGGTCATAAGGGCCACCAGCATCTGCGCGGCGCTCTCCGCCGTGGCAAAGCCGCCGCTCTTCTCCTGCAAGGCGGACATCCGCTCCAGGGCCTTTTCCGCCGCCCGTGCGACCGCCGCCTGGTCCCGGTAAGGTGCCAGCGCCGTCAACACCATGCCCGTCACGTCCGGGTCCGCCGTCTGCCCCAGGCTCCAGCCGCCCTCCGCCAGCTGGGACTCCAGCAGGAAATCCACATACAGCTGCCGGGTGGCCTGTACGGCGGCGCCGGACGCCTCCGGCACGGCATAGCCGCCGGCGTCCAGAGCGATGAGGGCCCAGGCGGCGCCGTTGGCCCCCTGGCGGACCACCTTCCGGTAATCTCCCAGAGGGGCCAGCAGGTCCGTACCGCCCACCTGCCGGGGGTCCTTGCCGATGGCCGTCAAAGCCAGGGACACCCGGGCGTACTCCGTGTATTTTGCAGTGGAGAGAACGCCGCCGCGCTCCGCCGCATAGCGCTCCACTTCCTTGTAATACCGCGCGCAATACCCCTCCGGCAGGACATGGCCGCTCCGCGCCAGTCCCAGAACGGCCCATTCGCCCCCCACGGTGCCCACCGACGGGGCGGGTGTCCGCTCCAACACACATTCCGCCGTGTCCTCCAGGACCGTCTCCGGGGCAAGGTCCGCCCCGGAGGCCGTCGCTGTCAAGTACACCAGCAGCACGGCGGAGAGCGCCGCCGTCAAGATTCGCTTTCGCCAATTCACAGTTTTTCTTCCTTTCAGGCCAGTTTATCTTCCAGCCGCACCAAAAGCGCCGCGCTGTGGGCCCGGGTCAAGGTCCCCTCTGGGTGCAGGGCACCGTCGGTGCCGCCCCGGAAAACGCCCTCCGCCACAGCCCACTCCATGGCGGGCAGGGCCCAGACGCCCACACGGTCTGCGTCGGCAAAGCTGTCCAGAGATGCCTTTTTTCCGGTATCCAGCCCCTTGCTTTCCCCGTAGCGGGCCAGCACCGCCGCCATCTGCTGGCGGCTCATGGGGGCGTCGGGACGGAAGGTGCCGTCGTCGTAGCCCTCCACAAAGCCCCGCTCTGCTGCCCAGGCCACCGCCGCGGCACAGTAGCGGTCCGCCGCCACATCAGCAAACTCCGCCGCCGTCTCCACGGCGGGACTGCCGGCCATGCGGTACAGCACCGTTACCAGCATCCCACGGGTCATGGGAGCGTCGGGGTCAAACCGGCCGTCGCCGGTGCCCTGGAACCAGCCCCGCTCCACGGCGGCCATCACCGCGTCGTGGCACCACAGCTCCGCCGGGACATCGGCAAAGACCGCAGCCGCCATTTCCGTGTTCTGAGGTTTGTCCGCGCTGCCGCCGGAGCCATCGTAGCCCGCGCCGTCTTCTTCCTTGGTATAGTCATCGGTGTAAAACCAAACTACCTCACAGTTGTCCCGCAGCTGGTACTGGCCCGCGCCCACCTCCGGCAGGACGCCGTCCACCATATACATCCAGCCGGAGCGGCTGCTGTGGTCAAACTCCGCCAGGCCGCCGATCTGGGACACGTAGCCGCTGCGGATGGTATACTCCACCCCCGCCGCGTCCAGGACCGCGGTCAGCGCCTCGCTGGCCGTGGTGCCCTCCGGCACCGTCACCGTCCGGGCCACCAGGGTGGTGTAGTCCTTTTCATTGCTCTGATACGTATATCCGCCGCCGCAGGCCTCACCGTCGTGGGTCTTGACCTGTACGCTGACCTGAATGCGGGAAATGGTGCCGCCGCCCTGCTCCCGGACGAGGGACACGGTGACCGTCCGGTCCGTGCCCAGCTCCTCCTCCGTGACGGTCAGGGTGCCGCTGGCAGTCTGATAGCCTTCACAGCGCGCCGTATAGGCATAGGTTCCGCTTCCCAGAAGGAAGCTCCCGTCACTTTCCGCCGTGCAGCCGGCCACTGTCACCTCCGCACCGGAGGGCTCCACGGCGAAGGTCACGCGGCAGCGCTGCCGGGCCGTTTCCGTCCGCTCCAGAGCATAGAGATAGCCGGAATCATTGTGGTAGTAAATGGTGCCGTCACCGTCACAGATGGCGGAGGCGGTGCACCAGTCGGACTCCTCCGGTGTGTACAGGGCGGAAAGGCCCAGGGTTTCGCCGTCATCCTTCACCACGTACATGGTGCCGGGGGTGGTGTTTTGCGTCACATAGAGGTAGACAGCGCCCTCCTCCGCATAGGCGGTGGTCAGCAGGGGAGACGACTGGACACCGGCGCCGCTGTCCGGGAAGGCCACCCGCCGCAGCTCTGCCAGTGTTCCGGCGTCCGCCGCCACCAGGCAGCCCTGGGCGCCGTAGTACACCACGCCGTCATAGATGACCGGGGAGCTGGTGCTGTACCCGGTGTTCTCATGCCGCACGCAGGCAAGGCCGCTGAGGGTGCCGTCCTCTGCCAGCTTCACGGAGCAGAGATCGCCGCCGTTGGTGGTGAAATACAGCGTATCCCCGCTGCGGACCAGAGAGGAGCGCACGCTGCCCAGGCCCTCCAGGTCCACCCGGTCCAAAAGGCCGCCGGTACGGCGGTCCCGGGAGAACAGGGCAGCTGTCCCGCCGCTGTTGGCGTCGGTGCCGTAGATGACCGCGTTCTCCGTCACCAGCGGCGTGGCCCAATAGGAGCCGCTGGGGAAATCGGCCTCATAAGCAGTCCAAAGGGCGGTCTTGGTCTCGTCTTCCGCCGCCAGGTCCTCATCCTCCGCCGTCAGGCAGAAAAACTGGGCGGGGGCGGCGTTGCCGGTGGAGCCGTACACATAGCCGTCCCGGTAAATAAGGGCCGTGGTGCACTGGCTGCCGAGAGACTCACTGACCCACAGGGAGGTCAGATCCCCGGCGCTGAAGGCCTGGACCCGGCCATTTCCCAGGGGGACAAAGACCATCCCGTTCCCGTAAGCCAACGGCGCGTTGCCCCAGGCGCCGTCGGCATCCGCCATGGTGCCCCGGGCCACAACGGCGCCGGTCTCGCTGTCAATGCGGTAGATGGTGGTCCCGGCGGTGCAGAACAGGTCCCCGTCCACCATCAGCAGGGGGGAGACATAGTTCCACCCGTCGTTGAGGCTCTCGCTGCTGCGCCAGCGGAGGGCGGTCTCCTCCGCCGTCCGGGGCGTTTTGGCAGTTGTCACCGCCAGGTTGTCATCGCTGTTGCGGAAGTTTTTCCACTGGGCCTCATACCGGGGCAGTCCGCTCTCCGCCGCGGCGCCGGTGACCGTCAGGGTGTACTCCTCGCTGACGGTGCCATCCCGGCTCTCCAGATGGATGTGGAAGGTGTTCTCCCCCTCCCGGACAGCATAGCGCTCCGCCAGCGGCTGGCCGTTGACGGTGACCACCGTGTTGTCCTTGTCTCCCGCCGCTGCGGGGGTCAGCACCAGGAAGGAGCCGATCGCCGCGGAGGCGGCGTAGGTGTTCTCCCCCACCATGGAGACGGCGACCGTCTTGCCATCCTCCGTTTTGCCAGTCAAGGACGCCAGCGCCACGGCCCGCTTCACCGTCACGGTATAAGCCGTTTCTTCGGTGCCGGATGCCAGTGTGCAGGTGATCTGGTTGGTGCCCGCCCGCAGGGCAAGCCCGGCGCCGACGCCGGAAGTCATGGGCACCGCGTCTTCCCCGTTGACGCTGGCGGAGATGGCATAACCCTCCGGAGCCGTCACCGTCAGGGCCACGCTGCCCTTTTCGCAGGCCTGGTCCGGCATGGTGTAGGCGGTGACCTCCGGGGAAAACGCCGGGGACAGGCCCTCCGCCTCCAGTTTGATGGCCGCTTCGGCGCCTTCCTCCGCCACGACCACCTTGCAGAAGGGCATGACGATCCGGGAGCCATCCTCCGTATAGCCCATGGCTGTGACCTGATAGGTGCCCGGCGCGTCAAATGTCATCACCGCTGCGCCGGTATCCTCTGTAATGTCGCACAGGCGCTCCTCCAACTGGCCGTCCTCATCCACCGTATAGGCCGAAAGCATGTTCTCGCTGTTATAGACCGGCTCCGGCTGGGGGCTCGCATAGCCGTTCATATAGATAAAGCCCCGCAGGTACAGCGTAAGGGGCTGGCCCGCCTCCACCCCCACGGTATCCAGCGGTTGGCCGGTGCCGTCGGCGAACCACGTGAGGTAATCGCACCAGTTTGCGTCCTCATAATAGAAGAACTCCACCACATCGCCGTCGGCCAGGGGCGCCGTGGCTGCCGTATAGCCCTTGCCATCTTCATCCATGGGATAGGCATGGTTGACGGCAAAGCCGCTGTACAGCGCCGTTTCCCTGTTTCCGAACATGGCCTGGGGGCTGCCATGGGAGATGGACAGATAGTCCTCCGCCGTCTCCGCTGTAAAGGCCTCGCCATACAGCTTCCGGTGGGCCGCCACCAGGGCGTCCAGAACGGTGATCTCGCCCTCCGCCGCAGGTTCAAGCCCATACCAGTAGTTGGCCGCCATGCCGTAAGGGACCGTCAGCTGCTCCTCCCGCGCCAGAAAGTCCGTGCCCCGCTGGGCGCTGAGGGTCACGGTCACGGCATGGGGAGCATCTGTTTCCTCTCCGTCTTCTCTCACAGCCTGAGCCGTTCCCGGCAGCAGCTGGATCAACAGGACCAGCGCCAGCAGCCAGTTCGCCACTCGTTTTTTCATATGTTTTTCCCGCTCCTTTCTGTCTCACCGCTCCGCTTCTCCGCTGCCGGCTTTCGGAAGTATGAAAACGGCCGCGGCGGTCCGAAATGACCGCCGCGGCCGGTTTTCCGCAGCGCAACCAAACACATCCGCTGCCGCGGATGCGTTTCGGCAGTCATGCAAAGTAGGTCTCCTGACTCGTGATAGGGAGCAAACGCTCCTGCGGTCCCGCCTACCTTCTCAGTTTCCCAATGGCGGACTTTCGTCCAGCGCCGCTGCGCGGCCCTTTGGCGGTCTCTCTCACATACAGTGCCGGCACGCTTCGGATTCTCACCGAATTCCCTCATCCCGGAGCCATTGACGCCAAAGGCTCCGGGACACGATGCACCTGTTCATTTGCCGCCATTATAGTGCGCGGCGCGGCGGCCTGTCAATCCCCGGCGAAAAAACGCTCTTTTTTCGGATATTTACGGGCAAAGCCTGCGGTAAAATCTTGAAAAGCTCCACATGATATGGTAAATTAGATTGGTTACTGTAAAAAAGGAGGCACCACTATGTCTGCCCTGAAAGAAGAAATCTCCCGGCGCCGGACCTTCGCCATCATCTCCCACCCGGACGCCGGCAAAACGACCCTGACGGAAAAATTTCTGCTGTACGGCGGCGCCATCGCCCAGGCCGGCGAGGTGAAGGGCAAGCGGGCCCGTGCCGCCACCTCCGACTGGATGGAGATTGAAAAGCAGCGCGGTATCTCCGTCACCTCCTCCGTCATGCAGTTCCAGCACGACGGCTTCTGTATCAATATTCTGGATACCCCGGGCCACCAGGATTTCTCCGAGGACACCTACCGCACCCTTATGGCCGCCGACAGCGCCGTCATGGTCATTGACGGTGCCAAGGGCGTGGAGCCCCAGACGAGAAAGCTGTTCAAGGTCTGCGCCCTGCGGCACATCCCCATTTTCACGTTCATCAACAAGATGGACCGGGAGACCCGGGACCCGCTGGACCTGTGCGAGGAGGTGGAGCGGGAGCTGGGCATCGACACCTATGCCGTCAACTGGCCCATCGGCTGCGGCAAGGAGTTCCAGGGCGTCTACGACCGGGAAAAGCAGCGCATTCTGTTCTTCCAGGCCGAGGAGCGGGGCAAAAAGGTCAGCTCCGCCGAGGTGGCTCTGGATGATCCCGCTCTTGATGACATGATTGGAGAGAAAAAAGCCGCGGCCCTCCGGGAGGAAGTGGAGCTGCTGGGCGCCGGCCGGGAGTTCGATATGGAGGCGGTGCGGAACGGCACATTGTCCCCCGTGTTCTTCGGCTCCGCCCTGACCACTTTCGGCGTGGAGCCCTTCCTGGAGGAGTTTCTCCGCATGACCACCGCTCCCCTGCCCCGGGTCTCCGACAAGGGCGAGGTGGACGTGTTCAGCGAGGACTTTTCCGCCTTCGTCTTCAAGATCCAGGCCAACATGAACAAGGCCCACCGGGACCGGCTGGCCTTCATGCGCATCTGCTCCGGCAAGTTCCAGCGGGACACGGAGTACTACCATGTGCAAAGCGGCAAAAAGCTGCGGCTGAGCCAGCCCCAGCAGATGATGGCCGCTGAACGGGAGATCGTGGACGAGGCCTACGCCGGCGACATCATCGGCGTGTTCGACCCGGGCCTGTTTTCCATCGGCGACACCATCACAGTTCCCGGCAAGAAGTTCAAATTCTCCGGCATCCCCACTTTTGAGCCGGAGCATTTCATGCGGGTCTCCCCCAAGGACACCATGAAGCGCAAGCAGTTTATCAAGGGCACGGAGCAGATCGCCCAGGAGGGCGCCATCCAGATCTTCAAAATTCCCGGTGCCGGCCTGGAGGAAGTCATTGTGGGCGTGGTGGGCACGCTGCAATTTGATGTGTTCCAGTACCGGATGCGTTCCGAGTACGGCGTGGAGCTGTATATGAACGGTCTGCCTTACGACCACCTGCGGCTCATCACCGCCTGTCCCTGCCCGCCGGAGGACCTGGTGCTGTGCACCGGTGCCGCCATTTTGGAGGATTTCCGGGACCGGCTGCTGGTAGCTTTCGGCGGCGAGTGGTCCGTGGGCTTCCTCACCAAGCACAACCCCGGCCTGGAGCTGGCGGAGTCTTTGTCCGTGTGACCAACACAAAAAAGCGTGTACGGATTTTCCGTACACGCTTTTTTTATTGAATTTCCTCCAAAATGCGCTTGATGAGCGCCACCCGGCGGAAGGGTGTCATGATATAGAGACCGTCGGTATAGGACTCCACCTCCCGGGCCACCCGGGCGGAAATGCGAACGGCCAGGTCCTCCGCCTCCTCCCGCTCCTTGCCCTTGTACAGAGCCACGATCTCATCACACACCCGCATGCCGGAGATCTCGTTGTTGAGGAAGCAGGCGTTTTTATAGCTGACCACCGGGAACACACCGCCCAAGATCTTTCCCTTCAGGGTCTCACGGGCCAGCTTCAGGTTTTCCAGCGCCTCCGCCGACAGCACCGGCTGGGTCAAAAAGCCCGCCACGCCGTACTCCTCTTTCTCCTGAGCCATTTTCAGCTGGATGGCGAAGTTCCGGGCGTTGAGGTTCAGGGCGCCGAAGATGCGGAACGGCGTGGTGAGCGTGCTTTCATTGAAGCCGCTGACATAGCGGGCCAGCTTCCGGGAGTTGAAGTTAAACACGCTCTTCACCTCGCTGCGGTCCTCCGTGGGGATGGGGTCGCCGGTGACCAGCAGCACGTTATGTACGCCCTCGATGGAAAGGCCCAGCAGCAGCGCCTTGGTGGCGTTCAGGTTCCTATCCCGGCAGGCCATGTGGGGCAGAGGCTCCACGCCAAGCTCCCGCTTGACCTTGCAGGCCAGCAGGCTGCTGTCCGCCCGGGGACGGCCCACCGGACAGTCGGCGATGGTCACCACGTCGGCGCCCGCGTCCCGCAGCGTCCGCACGCCGTCCAGGAAAAAGCTGATGTCATCGTCCACCGGCGGGTCCAGCTCCACGGCCACCACCCGCTTGCCGGCGCTGAGCTTATCCCACAGGGGGTTGTCTCCCGCTGTCCGCTGGGGCCGCTGACTGTTTTTGGGACTCTCCTGCCGGGCGGGCAGGGGCTTGGAAAGGGCGGCGGCCAGCCGGGCCATGTGCTGGGGAGTGGTGCCGCAGCAGCCGCCCACGATGGCGGCGCCGCTCTGGACGATCTCCACCATTTTCTCGGCGAAGTAGTCCGGTGCGCCCTGGAACACGGTCTTGTGGCCCACCACGGTGGGATAACCCACGTTGGGCATGGCGGAGAGGATGACGCCCTCAATGTCCGTGCGCTGGATCTGCTCCAAAATATGGTGGGGGCCGGAGACGCAGTTGTAGCCCACAGCGTCCACCCCCGGCAGTTGGGCCGTCTGATGGAACAGTTCCGTGCCCCTGCGGCCCTCCCAGGTGACGCCGTCGGAGCTGACGGCGAAGGATACGATGAGGAAGGACTCCGGACACTGCTCCTTCAGATACCGGGCCAGCTCCGGGATGCCGTCGTTGGTGGGCAGGGTCTCCACCAGGAAGTTGGTGACGCCTTTGTCCAAAAACTCTTTCGCCTGACGGCAGTAAGCCTCCGCCGGGGTAACGCTTTTGCCCTGGGGCACGGGACCCATGTCCGCGAACACCCAGGCGCCGAAGGGCTTTGCCGCCTCCTGGGCGATGCGGCAGCCGGAGCGGATGATCTCCAGGCCCAAAGCCCCATTGCCCTCCGCCAATTCCACACCTACGGCAAAGGTGTTGGTCTTAATGGCCCGACAGCCGGCCTCCAAATAGGCCCGGTGGATGGCCAGGATCTCCTTGGGCCGGTCCAGGTTGGCCCGCTCGCACTGGTCGGAGGACAGGCCGGTCAACGTGTTGAAATAGGTGCCCATGGCACCGTCGAACAGCAGGGGCGTCCCCTGCTTTAATGCGCTTCTGATGTCCATTATCCCAATACCTCTCTGGCGATCTCCACGGACTGCCGCGCGTCCTTGGAGTAGTAATCCGCCCCCATTTGGCGGGCATATTCCGGTGTCACCACCGCGCCGCCCACCATGATGGCGGGAGGCTCCGGCAGGGTCTGGAGAAGATGAATGGTCTCCTCCATGGCCGGCAGGGTGGTGGTCATGAGGGCCGACAGTCCCACCAGGCGGATATGCTCCGCCTCCACCGTTTGCAAAATAGTCTCCGGCGGAACGTCCCGGCCCAGGTCGATGACCTCGTAGCCATAGTTTTCCAGCACGGTCTTGACGATGTTTTTGCCGATATCGTGGATGTCGCCCTTGACAGTGGCGATGACCAGGCTTCCCTTTTTCACCGGGGCGCCGCCCTTTTGGGCGATGGAGGCCCGGATGACCTCGAACACCGACTGGGCCGCCTGGGCGGCGCTGAGGAGCTGGGGCAAAAATACCTTGCCCTGTTCATAGCCCTCGCCCACCTTGTCCAGGGCGGGGATCAGGTGGCCCTCCACCAGGGAGAGCTCGTCCTCCGTCTCCAGTGCGGCCTTGGTCAGCTTACCGGCGTCGGCCCGCAATCCCCGGATAATGGCCTCATCCAGGGTCATATCCGCCGCGGCCGGAGCGGGCGCCGCCTTGGCATCCACGCCGGCGAAGCGGTCCACGTAGGCCCGGCATTCCCGGTCCTCGCCGGAGAGCACCCGGAAGGCCGTCACCGCGTCCATCATCTCCCGCTGGTTGGGGTTGATGATGGGCAGGCTCAATCCGGCCCCCAGGGCCTGGATGAGGAAATTCTGGGTGATGAGAGGCCGGTTGGGCAGGCCGAAGGAGATGTTTGACACGCCCAGAACCGTCCGCAGGCCCAGTTCCCCGTGGACGGTCCGCACCGCCCGCAGAGTCTCCATTGCCTGGTCCTGCTGGGCGGAGACCGTCAGCGTCAGGCAGTCGATCCACACATCCTCCTTGGGGATGCCGTGGGCCAGGGCCGCCTCCAGAATACGGCGGGCAATGGCCACCCGGCCCTCCGCCGTCTGGGGGATGCCGTTTTCATCCAGGGCCAGGCCCACCACGGCGGCACCGTATTTTTTCACGATGGGCAGCAGCCGCTCCTGCACCGCCGGGTCGCCGTTAACGGAATTCACCGCCGCCTTGCCGTTGTACACCCGCAAGCCCGCTTCCAAAGCCTCCGGGTTGGTGGAGTCCAGCTGCAGGGGAATGTCCAGGGCGCTTTGCAGCTTTTTCACCACCCGGGGCAGCATGAACACCTCGTCCACGCCGGGATAGCCCACGTTCACATCCAGGATATCCGCCCCGGCGTCCACCTCCTGGAGGCCCACATCCAGAATATAGTCCAGGTCATCCTCCAGCAATGCCTGCTGGAACCGCTTTTTGCCGGTGGGGTTGATGCGCTCGCCGATGACCCGCACGCCGTCCAGCCGCAGAGGCTCCGTGGCGGTGCAGACGAAGGGCACGGCATCATAGTGCCTCTTGGCTGGCGTTTTGCCCTCCAGTGCCGCTGCCACGGCCCGGATATAAGCCGGAGATGTGCCGCAGCAGCCGCCGAACAACGTGACGCCCAGGTCCAGGCAGGGGGCCAGGGCCGCAGCAAATGCCTCCGGGCCCATGTCGTAATGGCCGTCCACCGGGTCCGGCAGGCCCGCGTTGGGCTTGGCGATCACCGGCAGGCGGGTGTTTTCACACAGTTCCTTCAGCATGGGAGCCAGCATGTCCGGCCCCAGGGAGCAGTTGAGGCCGATGGCGTCCGCTCCCAGGCCCTCCATGGTCCGGGCCATGGAGGCTACGGTACAGCCGGTGAAGGTGCGGCCCCGTGGCTCAAAGGACATGGTGACAAAGGCCGGCAGGTCCGTGTGCTCCTTTACCGCCAGCAGCGCCGCCTTGGCCTCATACAGGTCCGTCATGGTCTCAATGACCGCCAGGTCCGCTCCCGCCCGGGCTCCGGCCTCCGCCATCTCCCGGAACAGGTCGTAGGCCCGCTCAAAGGGCAGGCTGCCCATGGGCTCCAGCAGCTCTCCCAGGGGGCCGATGTCCAGAGCCACCAGGGCCCGGCTCCCCACGGCCTCCTTTGCCAGCTGCACCGCCGCCGTGACGACCTCCGTCACGGAGTGGCCGGTCCGCTCCAGCTTCAACCCGTTGGCTCCGAAGGTGTTCGTGTACACCACCTGGCTGCCGGCATCCACGTATTCCTCGTACACGGAACGCAGCAGCGCCGGCTCCGTCAGGTTCAGCAGCTCCGGCTGGCCGCCGGGGGACAGCCCCCGCTGCTGGAGCACGGTGCCCATGGCACCGTCCAGTATCACGATCTTATTTTGGATCCCCTCAAATCCCACAGTGCTTTCCTCCTTTGCGCAGGCGGCAGCTGGCCGCCATGGCGCAGTATGCGCAGCCCCGGACCCTGGCCATCTGCGGCCGGTCCGCGATGCCGATGACCGCCGTCACCGATTTCATCGGATTCATCAGGAAGCTGTCCGACACATGGATGCCCACCCGGCGTCCTGCGTCCAGGGCGGCGCAGACCGCCGGCTGGATATCAAGGGGCAGGTCTCCGTAGCCGGGGCTAAACCGGTCCGTGAGGAACAATCCCGGCAGGCGGACGCGGAGTTCCTCCTCCGCGGCGTTGCAGCCGCTCTCCACCCAGGCGCTGCCGCAGGCGTCCAGCATGACGGCCCGGCCCATGTCCCGGGTCTGTTCCTTTCGCAGCAGCGTGTCAAAGCCGGAGCCCAGGGTGCAGGCCAGCAGCGCTGCCCGGCGGCACTGGGCCAGCATGGTGGACGCTGTGGCTCCTGTCAATCGGACGCTGGTGCCCGCCAAACGGATGGCACTGTCCTCCCGGGCCAAGTCGAACACCCGGTACACATACCGGGGCTCCAGGGCGGCCGTCAGCTCCGACGCCACCTCCGTCAGCTGCTGCCGCAGGGTATCGTCCCCCTCCCCCGCGCCCAGATAGCGCATGGCCTCCATGATGTCCAGCTCCACGGTTTCACTTCCTTTGCATATTCTTTAATACTATAACTGGTTTTCAGTAAAATGTATAGCCTTTTCCCCGGAATTTTCGGAAAAAGAAGGGTGTGCCATCGGGCAACGCTTTCAAAAGCGGCCCCAAATTGTCTCCGCCAAAAGAAAAGGACATCCAAGGCTGGATGTCCTCATGTAGGGCTCCCGCCGGGACCCAGCCCTGCGGTCCCGGTGGGAAAGCGAAGAAAAAGTACGTCCGGCGTATGAAAAAAGCCCTAAGGCTTTTTTCATCGCCTTAGGACTTTTTCTGAGCTGGAGCGGGCAACGAGGCTCGAACTCGCTTCCCGGCATCCCACGAATGGCCTCCGGCCATTCGCAGGAACCCTGCCTCTCCTCTGATTGAATATGCGCTTCGCGCATGGGTGGAGGTAGCGAGTTCGCTTCTAACAAAAGAAAAAAGACATCCAAAGCTGGATGTCCTTTCTGCGTTGGAGCGGGCAACGAGGCTCGAACTCGCTTCCCGGCATCCCACGAATGGCCTCCGGTCATTCGCAGGAACCCTGCCTCTCCTCTGATTGAATATGCGCTTCGCGCATGGGTGGAGGTAGCGAGTTCGCTTCTAA